>CAVXVE010000042.1:0-228525 GCA_963764955.1 uncultured Alphaproteobacteria bacterium
CATTTTCTGTCCTCAATTTGGATGTCTGGCGCTGGCCCCGCGAGTGACGAGTTGGGAAATGTGATCTTCTCGACCGGAAATTCGGACGGCGGTTCTGCCACGACCTCGACCTGGACTGACACCACCCCCTGTTTAGGAACGGCGACCGGAACGGTTCCAACCAATGTCCCGTGTAGCAACATTCAAGAAAGCGTCGTGAAGCTTAAGGGAGATCTCACCGAGATTACTGGCCTTTTTTCACCAAATGCGCACTTTGGCTCCTTTTCTCCCAACACCTTTCAGATGGACCAATATGATCAAGATCTTGGATCGGGAGGAGTGCTCCTCATGCCACAGCGTGGCGCCGCTTTACTTGCTGCGGCGGCGGGCAAAGACGGACGGCTGTTTTTGTTCGATCGCTCTGGAGCTGGCTTAAAATTCCTGCAATTCCATCAGGAAACGGCGTGGGGATGCTGGTGTTCGCCGTCTTATTTCACCGGCCCGGACGGCGTCGGGCGCATCGTCGCGAGCCAAGGCCGAATCGTTCAGACCTTCAAGATTCCAACGACAAGCCTGTCACCGGAGGGAACATCGATCGTTTACACCGGGCAAGACCCCGGCTTCTTCACCACGGTTTCGTGCAGCGGCAACGGCGCATTTGGGAATTGCACAAATACGCCGATCATTTGGGCGGTTTCACGTCCTTTAACGAACTGGCCTAATAGTGTTAACCTTTATGCATTTTCGGGGTTGGCGGTAAACGGGAGCTATCCGCGGCTCCTCGGTTCGACGAAGGTGGGATCTTGGCTAAATATAGGAGCCAACGCGAATATCGTCCCGACTATCTCAAATGGGCGGGTCTATGTCGCTGCTTGGAGATCCCTCGCGATATTAAGTCTCAACCAAGGAGCGACCGCCGCCTTGCCGCTTGCTCAGGCTGAGGCGGCCGCTCGCCCGGAGGCGGCCGCCCCCCCGACAAGCGGTTTCGCAATCTCGGGGACGCTTCATGGCATCAATGGGTCGGTGCTCACCCTCACAAATCGCGATGGCAAAGACAGATTGATCGACGCCTCAGAAGCAACAGCTAAGGGTCTTATTGCGCCTGCCTTGACGACGGGGGAAGCTTATACTGCGGTAGGGTCATCCTTCACTTCAGCGGGCATCTTGCACGCGGACGTGATTTACCGGGCCAAGTGTCGGCAGCATAATGAAGCCGGAGGGGATCTAACCGCCCAGCCAGTATGTACGGGTGATCAATGGCCGCCGGATAAGGATCCAGCTCAATAATGGTGGCGGGCTGGCCTGGGCGGTAAATCCTACTTCGCGCTCGCGAGGGAATGAGGGCTTTGCCGCGCACTCCGGTCCTTCCCGGGAGCGACTTCTTCTAGGCGCGCTTTCGCCCAATTGAGGCGTCCAAGGCCAGGGTCCGTTATGTCCGCTCAACGTCGATTGCGGGCGTTCCATATGCGACGATCGTAGCCCGCTCTCCGCCCAATCGAGGCGTCCAACGCCGCGGTCAGCTACGTCCGCAATACGTCGATTCACGACGTTGCGTTGGTAGCAACGACGTTCCGCTTCGGGTCGATTTCGGCTGTCTGACCGGCCGCTTCGGCGGGTACCAAGCGCCGCGTAAAGGGCGGGCGTTTTGATTCGAGCCTCACAGAGCCTCGCTGACGCTCGTTGCGCGATCGGCGAAGGCATTTTGACGGCGCCGACGCGAAGGCCCTCAGCGAGTCCCGACATGGGGACGGCGCCCGACGGTCGATAACGCAGCTGCCCCATCACTCTAAATTCCGCTAGCCTTCAGGTAAACATTTGGCGGGAGGGCCTCGATGCTGAAGGCGATTGATCGTTCATTCTTGACGCGGCTGTTGCAGATCACCGGGCTTTCCTTGGCCTTGATGACGGCTAGCGTCGCCGGGGTTCATGCGCAGTGCGTTGGCGCCGATGGCGGTCCCGGCGACAGTGGCGTCAATCCGGGCGATAGCGGCCAGTCGGGCGGCGCCGGAGGGTCGGTAGCGGCCGATGCGGGCTGCGCCACGGCGATCGGCGGAAGCGGCGGGCCAGGCGGAAACGGTTTTTTTGGCGGCCCTGATTTCAGTGGCCTTGGCGGCGCTGGCGGCGCTGGCGGCGCTGCCGCTGCAACCGGGGCAGGTGCTGTTGCCATCGGCGGGACCGGCGGCCCCGGTGGTAACGTTGACTTCCAAGTTACCTTCGGCGCGGGCAGTGGCGGCGCCGGCGGCGCTGCCACTGCAACCGCGGCGGCATCGAACGCAGGCCCGGCAACAGCATCTGCCTCTGCCGACGGCGGGGCAGGCGGCGCGAGCGGCGAGGGTGGATTTGGTTGTCCATGCGAAGCCGCTGGTGGCGGTGGCGGCGCCGCGGTGGCTCAGGCGACGGCAACTGCACATGCGACCCGATCCAACGGTTCGGGCGGCGCATCATCGTCCGCTACCGCAACTGGCGGCGCGGGTGGCCGGTTCAATTCCGTGGGCGGCGACGCCAGCGCCAGCAGTGCGGCGACATCCAATGGATCGGGCGACGTGACATCGTCCGCGGACGCGACCGGCGGCGACAGTTCACCTGACATCGCCTTTACTAACGGTGGTAGCGCGACAGCTCGCAGCAACGCGACGTCCCGCGGCGCGGGGAACGTGACATCGTCCGCGACCGCGACCGGCGGAGTGGGCTTTTTCGACGGCAGCACGACGGCGGTGGCCAATGCGCTGGCGGCAGGCGGCGGAACGGCGATAGCCGAGGCGACTGTGAGCAACCCGTCTGGTTACGAGGCTCTCGCCGCGAATTCAACGTCGAACGCCGAGACCACAAAAGGCGCGATGGCTCAAGCGCTGTCGACCGCCGTCAATTTTATTAACGGAGAGGCGGAGAGACCCAGTCCACCGCGAAGACCAGTTTTAAGGGCGTGAGCGTTCAGTCGGCGGCTATGGCGGCGACGTCGTTCGGCATCACGACGACCACCAATGCGATCGCGCAGGGCCGCTCGGGTCAGTCCTTCGACAACTCGGGCGAGACCGACGACGCCTTCTCGACCGCCCTTCCCGACAAGGCCTACGCCGCGACGCTGATCGATGGCGCGAGCAATGTCGCCGACGCCCTGCTAGGGCCGCACGACAAGATTTTCGGGACCGCAATTCTGGAGTTTAATTTTTTCTCAGACACGGTAAGTTCGACGTTCGATTTCCGTCATCGCGGCGATCTGCTTCTTGGCTTGATCGATGGTAGCGGCGAATTTTCCATCGACGTCAACGGCGTCTTTCTGTCCGAGAATTTCGTCGACGATAGCGTCATCAATCTGGGTTCCAACCTGGGACCCAACGTCGAGCTGACGTTGATGGTGGCCAACGGCGCGTCGGGCGCCTTCGCCATCGGCAGCGCTGTCCGCGAGCCATCCGCAGTTCCCGAATCCTCGACCTGGGCGATGATGCTGATCGGGTTTGCGGGTATCGGCTTTGCGGGCTTTCTGTCTTCTCGCAGAACCGCGGCCGCCGCATAAATGAGCGGTCGCAAAGGCCGACCCACCACGCTGAGGGAACGGGCCGGCGCAAGTGACGAGGCGGTAGAACCGCATCGATTCAGGGAATGAAGGATGGCCGGCTCCCGCGACGAAAACGAGAGCCGGCCAGGCGCTCGACACTCCGCGACGTGTTGAGAGCCATCGCGAGCGGAACGCATTCGGTTTGAATCGGAAAAGGCTGCCACGCTCTGCGTCCGAGACCGTGGCGGCAAGTTAAGTCTCGATTCGGGATGAGTGCCTTACCACCCCGCGCCAAGAAATCGCGGGCGATTCTGTTAGGCGCGAACGGGCGAGGCGAAACGCTCGACAGCAACCTTGCTGCACAACTCGCGCGCCTCAACCTTGTTGAGCACGTGCTCGACGCCGTTGCCGTCAACGATCGTCGCCATGCTCGCCATGGTGCTGACGGCCGAGCCGCCATCATCCGCAGGGGAGTTGATGTTCATGCTGGCCGGCGAGAGGGCGACCCAAGTCGCAAGCTCTAGGATCGACTGCCTTACTTCGGCGGGAGTGAGGTCGAGCGCGACGGTCATTGTCGAAACTGTAAAATATTTCAGAGACATTTTTTATTCCTTCAGTTTCGATAAATTTGCGGCCGGGCCGGCTCTTCGGCTTCGAGAGCGGCGACGCGCTTAGTCAATTCGTCGATCGTCGCGAGCAACGAGTTGGCGCGTTTTTGAAATGCCTGCAAGTCGCAAACGGCGGCGCCGAGGCGCCTGACAGAGCCGATGGTAAGGGCGGCCCCCATGGGCTGTCGCCAATCTTCGTCTGTTGTTTCAAACATCCTTCGTCACTCTTCGCTTATCGAGGGTCGCAGCACGCCGCTCGATCTCGGTGAGTTTCTTCGCAAGCTCGAATCTCTTGCCTTGGTCATCGACGTACCGAATCGCTTTCCTGGCTTCGTCGAGCGCGCGTTTGAGCTTGTCGTCCATCATCGCTGAACGCTCTGCGAGTCGAACGAATCTACGGCGGAAGCCGCAGCGAGAACCGGGTCGAGCACGTTGGCGAATGCCGGCGGTGGGCTGATGGAGATCGGCAACTCGTCGTCAATCGACGCTGTAAAGTCGACCGCCAGCCGGGCCTCGAATCGCTTCCAGTCTGCGTAGTGCGGATTGAAGTCGGGAGGCATCGGCCTGCCCTCGGCGGACGTTCGCTCGCGATCGAATGTTTCGAGCGCCATTAAAACTTCGCGAGAAGCGGGGTCGGAAGAGTCCAGGTCGCTCAAAATCGCCGCCCGCGCGGCGTCAACCCGATATTTGCAATCATGAGCGGCCGCGATCGCGGCGCGCATCTCGGTCAACATTTTCTCCGCCTCGTCTATCAACGCCAGCTTGGTCGCAAGCCACGCCCCTTTGTACGCCACGCTGGCGCGTTCACCGGCAGCGCTCGCGGCGGCGGCGGGCGGTGCTTTCGCATGTTCAGCGGCGCGGGCGGCTATCTCGGCGTCTTCGACAGCGCTGACCAGGGCGTTGCGCTTCTCGGCGTCGGGCCGCGGCGCGCCGGCAACGTCGCCGTCGAAGGACTCCGCCCACGCGGCGAAAGCTGCGTTATGCTCGGCGTCGAAACGATCGAGCGCGGCGCGAGCGTCAGCGGCGGCGGCGGAGAAACTAGACAGCCGATTTACCTCACCCTGCGCCTTTGACTGGTCAGCATCCGCGGCAGCACGGGCGTCAATCGCGTCGCGGAGCCGCGCGCGTGCCGGAGTCAAATTCTTCTGAAACTTCATCGTGGTTTTCCGTTTTACATTTTGGGAGAAAGAGAAGGCCCTTTTTCGGAGCCTCCTGGTCGAGGTTAGCCGCGCTCGTTGCGCGTGCCGGTGTCACGGTCTGGGCGATCGGCGCCGGCCGGACGCTGAATTTGATTTACGATTCGCATCGCCGCTGCGTTGAAGTCGGCCATCGAATTGTTGCCGGCCATTACGCCAATTAACGCAGGATGCGTTGAGGTTTGCGCGACGGCGGGCGACGCCGGCATGACGGCTTGGCGGGTCGGCGCCACTGGACGAGCGGAGCCAGGGGCGGCGGGATTGTGCGAGGTGGGAGTCATAGTTTGCTTTCTGGTTAAAGCCGCGCGTGGCGGCGGTATCAGCCGGTGTTAAGCCGGGTGAATTGCGGTGAGATTCGTCGCCTTTCGGCGGTCAGATAGCCGGATGTAGCTGCGCGGGCGCCTTCGGCGATTTGGGCGTCAATAACTCTCGCGCCGTCTGTATCGCCGCGCGCTTCCGGGTCAAGGTTGCCTCGTCGTATTCAACCCGCTTTGGAACGCCGAGCCATTTGCGGATAGCGGCGGCTTCCGATGCGCTTGGCAGTCGGTCAAGGATGAATCCGCCTTCATAGTCGCCACCGTTGCAGATGGTCGCGAAATTGAGCGCGGCCTTGGCGGAGGTCCACCCTCTCCCGGTCCAGCCCATGACGAATAACTGCCATCCTTCGGGAACGGCGTAGATGTGGCCTCGGTTGCCGAGGATGACCGGATCGCCGCATTCGTCGCGGGTCAGAGCGCGAGGGCTTGAATTGAGCGCCACGGCGAATTGATCGAGCGCCACGCGTTGAGCGGCGTAGGGGAATCGGTCAGGCATCGCGGTGCGCCCGAAACGGTGCCCGCTCGAATGCTATTCGCGCCTCGCTCGGTTTGTATCGGCTAAATCGATCGAGCGAGACGACGAATGACGCGGGATCGGCGCCGGTGACGCGAACCAAGTCTTTCGTGGACGCGCGGCCGAGGTCCAACAATTCCCGACAGGCGGCGGCGGTGGGCCGCATGCTGTTGGCGACGAGGATCTCGCCGGTCGATAGCGCCGCGCTGTATCGGCCTTCGGAGACGGTCGTAAGTTTCACGCTGTGGAGCATTGGTCTTTCGTGGTTGCCGGCTTGCGGCGGAGGCCCTCTCGGTGAAGGGAAAATTTTGGCATGTTTACGAAAATCAAATGGCCGCCTTTCGCGCGTAAAAAATTTAGGGAGGTGACGGCGCGCCCGGTCGGGGGGTCGCTTCGTAATTCATCCAATTATTTTGAGGCCCATCGCGCGGCGCTCGCGGCTCGCGCCAGCGCCTTACAGACGCCCTCTCGATCCGATGCTGCCTCCTCACAACCCCGCTGCGACCCGATGCCCGTCCTTGCCCCTCCCAGTCCCGCCTTGAGGCCGTCGAGCGCCAGCGGCGCCGGGGCCTGCCCTAATGGGACGCGCGATCGAGCGCCGCAATCCTTCCCACTAGGGTCGATCTGGCGCATTGGGGCGCTTTGTCCCGTAGGGTCTTAGACCCTTGTGGGAAGCTCGATCGCGGGCTTGACACGTTCACCCGATCGCTGTATCAAACTGTGCAACGGACGTAGCACACAGTGAGACGGCAATGGCAAACGGCAAATTCGTCAGCTACCTGCGGGTTTCGACGGACGGGCAAGGCAAGTCGGGGCTTGGACTTGAAGGCCAGCGAAGTGCAGTCGCCACCTATTTGAACGGCGGGCGCTGGACCCTCATCAACGAGTTCGTCGAGGTCGAGTCCGGTCGCAGTTCCGATCGGCCGCAGTTAGAGGCTGCCCTTACACTCTGCCGCGCGCACAAGGCGGCCCTCGTTGTCGCCAACGTCTCGCGCCTCACCCGCTCCGTTGCGTTCCTGTCGAAGCTTCTCGCCGCAGATGTCGAGATTCGCTTTGCCGACTTGCCGCAGATCGAGGGCGCAACCGGGAAGTTCATGTTGCATCAGATGGCGAGCGTTGCAGAGCTTGAGGCCGGCATGATCAGCGACCGCACGAAAAGGGCGCTTGCGGCCGCAAGGGCTCACGGCGTGAAGCTCGGTGGGTTTCGTGGCCGCGCCGGAACTGCGGCAGATACGGCCCGCGCTCGCAAGGTTCGATCCGACAAAGCCGCCGACCATGCGGTGTCACTGGCGCCGATCATTGCGCGGCTCGATCCAGATCGTTCGCTGTCGCTCCGGGCGCTCGCAGCGAAGCTGACCGCCGAGGGCTTGCCGACTGCCGCGGGCGCCGCCGTATGGACTGCCGCGGGCGTCGCGCGCGTGAAGGCGAAGCTCGCGGCCTGACCGGTCCAGCGTTCGGAGGGTCGCCGCTCCGTTTTTCCCGGTCGAGTCGGTGTCGAGCGCATATTCCAATTCGGACGGTCCTTTTCGACCCCTTGGCGTCGGGGGCGGAGACCTTCAGAGCAATGGGGTATCGCGACCCCATTGCTCGATACTCGGCCGGGTGGCTTGTTAACTGCGTCTGGATTGGTCGCAGCGCCGTCTTTCGTGGCGATAGGCGGCTAGGCGTTCCCTGATGGCTATCGCAGATAATCCAGTTCTGTCGAATGCCGAGCACGCTCGGTATTTGCCGCCATCTTGGGACACACTATATCGTCTTTCCCGCCTCGACGAAGAAACGCTCACCGCAGCCATAGAAGACGAAACCGCGATATGCAGTTAACTCCCCTATCTGGTCCTTGCTGACCATGTGGAGTTGGTTCACGGCGCCCTATTTATCGGGTCACAACCTTTTCGCTCTCTCTCTTCCTGCGCATGAGGTCGCGCATGTAAATTCGCCGCTTATCTGCGGCCTCAACGGCTTCGATTTCCGAGAGATTCGGGCGACCCGGCTGGCCGCCAGTGGCGATGTTGAATAACGTACCGCCTTCGTCAATGCCGATGCGCCCATGCTTGGCGATGAGCGCGGCTTCGAGCATGAGCGCCAACTCCTCGGTCATCTGCGCCGCAGCTATATCGAAGAACGGCTCCCCATGCTCGGCGATGAACTCACGAACATGCTTGTTGCGGCTCCTGAAGTTAATGGCGCGATTGCCGGACCCCTTGCCCACGTAGATCACGTGGCCGAAGTCTCGCGGGTCGTGAAGCGTGTAGACGTAGAACATGTTAACTTTCCACCTTGTCGCGTGCTCTCTTCCGACGCATCCAGTCGCGGTGCAGAATCTTCCGTTTCGCCCTGGATTCCTCGGCTTCCGCGTCTGTTAACCTCGGCCTTCCCCGTGGATTCCCGGTCGGCTCTCTGTTGCCGCAACGCTGGCGTTTCCGAGCTTCGATCTTGGCCCGCTCCGCCTCGATTTCGGGCGCCAACGCGGCTTGCGTCTCGGCAGGCAAGGAGTCGGACGAAACGTCGAGAAATGCTCATGGCGCCTGCGCCTCAAGCATTTTGAGTTCCTCGATAAGATCAGCTAGTCGCCGACGCATTCTGAGGATTCGCGCTTCGTGTCGCGGTCTCGCTTCCGACGCGCTGGGCGTCTCGTAAATCGCGATCTTCGCGTCACCCGCGTGGGCCTCCTCGATATTGGCGAATGCGGGCGCCGGATCGCGCCCATTCGAAGGCAAAAACACCCGGGCCGTCCCGTTGGAGTCCTTGAGTTTGCGCTCGCTTTCGACTTCCTCCTCGGATGGCTCGGGCTTGTCCGCGGCAAGCAAAGCGCTAGCGGCTTTGGAGCGCACATAACCGGGTTGCGCCGGGTCGGTGACGGTGGCGTGAAGGGCGGCGAGGGCGGCCTGGCGCATTCGTTTCGTCGGCCTGGTCGGTCTGGCTCGTGGCATTGAACTTTTGTTCCTCTATGTTCTTTTCTGTTCCCTCGGGCGCGCGAGGGCTTGAAATCGGGCAAATCTCGCAGAAATCGCGAACGTTCCAAGCGTTGGAAGGCCCGATTTTGCCCGGTTTCCGGCAATTCCCGCTAAATGCGAGCCTCATCGCTAGGCCGAAAACGTCGAAATCGCCCGGAAATTGCGGGCCTTACGGGCAGATCAAGAGAACGAAACTCTTGAAATAACCCACACCTCTGCGCCGAGCGGATGAAAGGTCTCAAATGGAGCGCACGCGCTCAATTTGCCGCCATCATGGGACAGCCCCTATCAGCTTTCCCGCCTCCACGAAGACCCTACAGCGCGCGCCGAGTATGCGCGCTTGACTGCGGTCAAACGGGGTGAATTAGGGCCGGAAGAAAGTGTGGCCAACTTGGCCACATATTCACTTCGACGTGACGCTCACGGCTTGGCGTCGGCGGCCCTTGGCTCGTGGCCTGCCGCGTACCAGTGCGGCCACACTCGCTTCCAGCCAATACGGCTCAAAATGCCGGCGACAACAAACCGATCGTCGCTCGACATTGTAGCCCATGGCGTGCCCCAGAATTCGCTCTGGAATTCTCTCCAACCTCACCGGACCGATTTTGGATGACAAGTGGCGCTCGATCGCGACGAATGCGTTATTGCGAGCTTCGGAGGTTTCGAACAATGTTTGATTCCATGTGTTGGAGTGAAGGCGCGGGCCAGGAAGGCGGTGCCTGGGTTGAGCGCCATCTGCGGCGATGGAGAGACGCCACGAAGCCAGACCTTCTCGCCATCAACACTCCGCTGTCGCCAGCCAAGGGCGAGGAGGATCGAGGCGAGACGGCGCCAGTCTGCGGTGGTGATGTAGGCGGGAACCAAACCCACGGTGCGAGCTGCGTCGCCGAGCGAGAAAAGCATGGTCTTGCCGGCGACCTTGCGCTCTACGGCGTCAGGATCAATGAACATTTTGTGGTGAAACCCTTGAGGCGCTGGCCAGGGGAAGGATGGCGCGGGGGCCGAGGTAGGACGCTGGGGGGCGTTCCCGGTGTACCCATAGGGAACTGGCCCCGGTGTACCCATAGGGAACTTGGCTTGCGCGGTTTTGAGGATTTTCCCGGTGTACCCATAGGGAACTTGGACGCCGTAGGCCCGGTGTACCCATAGGGAACTACTATCTAAATATCTAACCAGGGGAGGCCCTGGAGGGCGGGCGCCGCCCACTCTGGGCTTCGCTGACCTCCGCCCGAACCGCTCCGCCCTGGCTGGCCCTACGCTGCCCTTCCGCCGCGGATGAGGTTCAAGACTGGCGGTCCCTGTCGCCGCCGCCGTGGGCTTCCGTCGTCACGTGAGTTCCGTGCTTCGGAAGCGATGCGCTCGGCTTCGGCGATGTCGTCTCCGATCTTTCGCCAATCGTTCGTCGGCTCCGCGCCCTCGACTCGGCGATATGTTAGTCCGAACAAATTTGGACGCCGTTCGCCCTCTTTCTCCGCCGCGACGCCGTGCTCGAATGTGATAAGTCCGAGAGCTACGAGAGCGCGTCTCGCTGGCGCAATGTTCTTTCGCGTGATTCCGTACTCTACAAACTGGTCGAACGTGACTGGTAGGCGTCCATTGTCCCGGCCGCCATGCGTCGCGTATTCGATCTCGATTCGAGAAAACATCATGCGTTCGGCATTGCTCAAGATGCGCCAGGGGGTCGATTTCAGCATGTCGATCGGCTGCGCTCCAAACTTCCCAGATATTTGATTGAAACGCTGCGCCGCGGGCGCTTCTTTCTCGGGGAGAGATGGCGGACCAAAAGGGATTTCTTCCTCTACTGCATCTCTCTGACGTTCTCTGAGGCTAGCCATTGGCGCGCACCTCTTCGGCCAGCGCTAGGAGCTTTTGCCGAAGCAAGAGCGCCGCACCTTGTTCTATGAAGCGCTGCCCGTCGCGTATGCGATACGGTATCGCTCCCAAGGTCATTGCGCGGTCGAGAGAGTTGCGACCGAATCCTATGATGCGAGCGGCCTCTGGCAGGGAGAGCCATTCAGCGCGGCGCCCGCTGGCGCCGGAAATATCAGACACAGTTTGTCCTCAAGGTGTTGAGCTGCCGATCGGCGAAATTGCAGAGCGGACGCGAAAAACGGGCGCCTAGATTGGCGATGGATACAAGGTTCTTGCCCCCAACGGGGGCGGTGCGAACGTTGTGGAGATTGGCCTTCCTCTTTGAGCGCGGGCTGGCTGGCGCCTGTGGATGTGGTGTCAGGCGCGAACGGGTCGCCGCGTGAACTCGGGGAGTTCGGACGCATCTCGGGTGGCGCGTGGTGTCGAACGTCGCGGGGCGTCGGCGGTCGCGAAAGCCTCAAGGTCTTCCGCCCGAACGCGGCGGCGCCCGTTATTGAAAATGCTTTTTAGCCGCCCGTCACTGACGGCATAAGTCAACGTCCGAAGGCCAATGCCGGTCACTTCCGAGGCTTCGGTCAGCGTGTAAAGCAGGCGTCGAAAGGTCGTCGCCATTAAGTTCTCCTATTTGTGTGTGAAGCGGCGCGCCAACGCGAGTGTCGGCGCTTTCAAACCGCGGTTAAATGAATGGTGTCGGATTAGGCCGCGATCGCGTTGACGCCGTATTGGCGACAAGGCCGCAACAAGTCCTGAGTCGAGATGACCTCGCCAGCCAGTCGAACAACGGGCAGTTTTCCGCCTTCGATAAGGCGCAGCACGCCTGCGGGCGAGCGTCTCGTTTCGGCTGCGATGGCCTCGGCGCCGACAACCACTTGGCCGGCGCAGTGGCGTTCCTCCGCAAGCATCGTATCGATCCGCTCGGCAATGGCGCAGCTATATGTCTTGATCGCGCGTCGCAGGTCGGCGAGCTTGATGCTGCGGTCTTTGCAAAATGCAGCGTCGGTCATGCGCGAACGAAACCAGTCGAGCAACATGACGCGGGCGGCTTCTGACTTCGGATCGCTCTCGCGTTTGACAAGCCAATCTAAGACCTCGACCACGAGGCTGTCGCTGTTGCGCGGAGCAAATCGCTCGGGGCGGCTCGCGAACGTTTCCAGCGTCCATTCGAGCGCGGCCTGAAACCATGACGGGTCAGCCGTCGCAAGCCGCACGAAGGCGCGATATGCGCGGCGTTCCTGCTCGGCTTCGCCCGGCTCGGGGAGAACCCGCGACAGGTCCACGGCGGCGACGCTATGACCGCCTGACAACAGGTGCAGGTCGCCCGATGGAATGGACGGCTCAAGCCGAACCACGGCGGCGACGAAGCGCAGTCGGGCGCCGATTGTCTCTACTAATGGCGATTGCACAGGAAAAAACCTGCGTTTTTCGCTCTCAACCTCAACCTTTTTCACCTTAAATCTTTCTAATCGTTGGCGGAAAAAACATTTTGCCGCTCTCGTTTCACCTACCGCATGCGCGCCCATGCGCTTTCACCACGCGGCCAAATAAAAAACACCAGCCCCATGCTGGTGAGTCCAAACCGTGAACAAAGTAGCCGACCTTGCAGCCTTGCGCAAGCACCGATCGTAATTAAAGTTCAGCTAGGCCCAGATTGTGGATAACGACCTGTCGGCTTGCCAGGCGCTCGACCAGGGGCGGCAGGTAGGCAGCGCACTATGCGATTAAAGGGGCAAGGCGCGGTTTGAACGGTTTTCGCATTCCCGAGTTCGCGCTCGGCGGTTTAATTGCCGTAATTCTTACAACGTTTGCGGTTTTGTCCGCACGCCCAAACGATTTCGATAATCCAGTCGTCTGGATACCCCTTTTCGGCCTCGTTCTGATAGCGGTGGCCAGCGCTTGGATTAGCGGAGACGCTCAACGGAAAGACCTCGCAACGCTCCTGGTATTGAGTCTGACGGCACTGGTCATAGCGATGCAATTTGCTGCACAACGGGCGCAAATCGAGGAAATGAGGTCAGAGCAACGAGCGTGGGTGTCCATTAGCTCAATCAAGGTTTATAACGCCACAAAAGATTTAAATGGACTTACCTTATACGTTAGATATTCGGTTGAAAATTCAGGAAAAAATCCAGCTAGTAATGTTCACTTAAACCCAAAGCTATATATATGGCTCACAACAGGAAATACATTGACGGACGTTGCGGAGGAAGACCGCCTCTGTAAGCAATCCAACGAGATTAGTGGCTTTTCTGTATTCCCTGGGCAGAAAAAGTACGACAATGTTACCGGCTGGGGGTTACCTCAAGCGTATATTGATAGGTGGGAAGCGCAAAACATTAAAGCTGTCGTTCCAATATCTATATTAGCATGTCTAGCATACAAGGATGCGGTTACTCAAATATGGCATGGCACCCCTATCGCTTTTCTCGTCACTAAACTCGGCGAGGCCGGACTTCCGTTCGATAGCTCGACAGCCAATGTGGTCATTCAGCCCCATCCGGGGGGCGGAGACGCGCCACCATTTTGATGTCAGCAACCGTCGGGGTGTCTGCGCTCAACCTCGGCGGGCGGGTTTGATCGAGTTGGGCGGCGGACACAATACCGGACACATAGACCTCGCCGAGACCCGCCAAAACCAAATAAGTGTTTGAAATCGTTGGTGCCGGTTGAGGGACTTCGAACCCCCGACCCACGGTTTACAAAACCGTTGCTCTACCAGCTGAGCTAAACCGGCGCTTGGCGGCCATGGGCTATCAGCGAGCCAACCCGGGCGCAAGGTCGCTTTCAAGCGGAGCCGGCCGCCACGGTCGGCGTCCAGGGGCCTGGCGTGGGCAGGGCCTCGTCCATGCCAGGCCAAGGCGGCATGGTTATCGCCACGAAGGCGAGCGGCGAGCCGGCCTCCGCACGAAACTGAAACGCCGTTCCGAGTGGGATGGTGAGCGACGTGCCGGGCGCAAGCGGGTCGATCCGCTCCTGGACGTCCTGACGGCGCCAGATGCTGCCCCGTCCGCTGACCACAAACCAGATTTCCTCTACCGTCCGATGCGTGACCGCGTGCGACACTGCGCCAGCGGGCAATTCGAAATGCGCCATGCTTCCGCCGGCGAGGCTGAGCAGTAAGCGCACCGCCGTCCCGTCCGGCGCAGTGGCGTCCACCGCCGCGCCAAGCGTTCTGGTTTCGTAGGGCTTAGACGCGGTCGTCGGCATCTGTTGAGCGCCTCGTGGTTCGGTGCGGCGGAAAGCCACGATTGCTTGGCGCAGCAATCGGCGCCCTGCTAAGAAAGGGCATGACGAATCCAAGCCTAACCGCAGATCAGGCGCTTGACGAGTTTCGGGCCGCCGGCGCCCTGCTCACCGGACATTTTGTCTTGTCCTCAGGGCTGCACTCGCCGGTTTTTTTGCAAAAGATGTTCGTGTTCCAGGATCCGGCGCGCACCGAGCGTCTCTGCCGGGCGCTGGCCGAGAAGGCCCGCGAGGCGTTCGGGCCGATCGACGTCGTGGCTTCGCCCGCGGTCGGCGGCATCGTTCCGGGCTACGAGACGGCCCGCTGGCTCGGCGCCAAGGCGATCTTCGTCGAGCGCGAGGGCGGCGTCTTCAAGCTGCGCCGCGGTTTCACAATTGCTCCTGGCGCGCGCGTGCTGATGGTCGAGGACATCATCACCACCGGCCTCTCCTCGCGCGAGACGATCGCCGCGCTGGCCGAGCATCCGGGAACCATCGTCGGGGCCGCATGCCTCATCGACCGATCGGGCGGCAAGGCGGACATCGGCGTCAAGCGCGTGGCGCTGGCGACGCTCGACATTCCAGCCTACGCGCCCGACGCGCTGCCCCCGGAGCTGGCGGCGATTCCGGCCGTGAAGCCCGGAAGCCGCGCGCTCGCCGGCGCAGCCTGATCGGCCCCGGATCCCTGGAGGAAAGAACCTGATGTCAGCGCTTCGGCTGGGCGTCAATGTCGATCATGTCGCGACGATCCGCAACGCCCGCGGCGGCGCGGTTCCCGACCCGGTTCGCGCGGCGCTCATGGCGATCGAGGCCGGCGCCGACGGAATCACCGCGCATTTGCGCGAGGACCGCCGGCATATTCATGACGACGACATGCGCCGCCTCAAGGCTTCGATCAAGAAGCCGCTCAATTTCGAGATGGCGGCGACCGAGGCCATGCTCGACATTGCGCTCAAGATCCATCCGCACGCCTGCTGCCTCGTGCCGGAAAAGCGCACCGAACGCACCACCGAAGGCGGTCTCGACGTCGTCAACGGCTTCAAGGACTTGAAGCCGTTCGTCGCCGAACTCGCGCGGGAAGGAATTCGGGTTTCGATGTTCATCGAGCCCTCGCCCGAAGCGCTGAAGGCCAGCGCCGAACTCGGGGCGCCGGTCGTCGAGCTTCACACGGGGGCGTGGTGCGACGCCCGGGCGCGCGGCGACGCCGCAAAGGGCGATCACGAATTTGGCCGCCTGAGGCTTGCGGCGGCTCAAACCGAGACGCTCGGGCTCGAGTGTCACGCAGGCCATGGCCTCGACTACGAGACCGCGAGCGTCATTTCCGCCCTGCCGCAGATCGTCGAGCTCAACATCGGCCACTTCCTTATCGGCGAGGCGATTTTCGTCGGCCTCGCCGAAGCGGTGAAAGCGATGCGCATGGCGATGGCGGAGGGACGCGCGGCCTCGGAGCGCCGGCCTTGATCATCGGGATCGGCAGCGACCTCTGCGAGATCGCCCGCATCGAGCGGACGCTCGCGCGCCATGGCGAGCGCTTCGTCGCCCGTTGCTTCACCGAGACCGAGCAGCGCAAGTCCGACGGGCGGGCCGCGCGCGCCGCCTCCTACGCCAAGCGATTCGCCGCCAAGGAGGCCTGCGCCAAGGCGCTCGGCACCGGGTTGAAGCGCGGGGTGTTCTGGCGCGATATGGGGGTCGTCAATCTTCCCTCCGGCCAGCCGACCATGCGGCTCACCGGCGGCGCCGCCGAACGGCTGAAGGCGATCCTGCCGCCGGGAACCGAGCCGTTCATCCATCTCACGCTCACCGACGAGCAGGCCTTCGCCCAGGCGTTCGTGGTCATAGAGGCGCGCGCCGCCCGCCCGTGAGGCGAAACCCGGTAGTCGACCCCGGCCGAAATCTCCATGTAGAGCCAGTGTTCAATTCTGCACGCGAACTCAATGATTTCAGGCGCTTGACCTCATTTTTCTGCAACTCCAATTCGATGCGTCCAGCCGACGATCGCGCGTCGGGAAGATTTGGCGTCCGACGATCTAGGTCTGACGGATCGATAGGCAGGAGTAGAATTTAAATTACACTTCATAAATAAGAATTAATAATTTATATTTTAGTATAGACTGCAATATAATCAGGCATATGATGAAGATAAATTTATAAAGCCAGTTATATGAAGAGTAATTTACCAATAATTTGTGCTAGTTCTGCAACACTGAAGAAATAATGGCGTTCGCTTGGCGATTTATAGTCGAATCTGAGTTGAGAGCTGGGGGAATATGCGTATGGTCAACTGCGCGATGGGGCGATTCCCGATCGCGGCCGGGTCCGACGACTTGCTGGGGCAATTCGCCAATTGGCGGTCAGGCGAAAACCGACCCGAGGACCATAACGATGAACTGGAGGTCACATATGACGCTCATCAAGAGCATTCTGTTGGGGTCGGCGGCGGGGATCGTCGCGGTCGCCACCGCGCAGGCGGCTGATCTTCCGACCAGGAAGGCTGCGCCGGTCGAATATGTTCGAGTTTGCAACGTCGGCGGCATCACGGGCTGGACCCTGCCGGGCTCCGACACCTGCGTGAAGCTGTCGGGCTACATCACCGCCCAGTTCGAGGGCGGCAACCTCAACACCCAGTACAATTATGGCTCGATCGGGGACGCGCTAACAGCCAGCACGGCTACCGTTGGCCCCGCCGAGTGCTCGGCTGTCGATAGCCGGATTGACGGCCGCATCCGGTCTCGACTCCCGCACCACTCAGCGGGTCCTGATTGCCGCCAGCGCCGCTCAAAGCAACCAGACCTTCAATCGCAACCAGGTGGGCTGGACGACCCGGGCCAACTTCGGGTTCGATTTCGCCTCAAACACCGCCTACGGCCCCCTGATCGGCCATTTCGACATCAACTCCGAAGCGCGGCAACGGGTTCGACACACGGCAACAACACCTACCTCAACACCGGCTACCTGACCTGGGCCGGGATCACGGCCGGTAAGGCGCAGTCGTTCTTCTCGTTCACCGGCGGCGGCGACAACTGGGCGAACTTCGCCTCTCCCGACCAGAAGGGCTTCAACGAGCCTGACCTTCTCGCCTACACCGCCTCGTTCGGCGGCGGCTTCACGGCGACGATCGCGGCGCAGAGTCAAGGCCAGGAGGCAGGCGCCGGCTTTCCGGCAACGGCACGAATTTTGGCGGCCCGAATTTCGCCAATATCGGGGTCAGCAGCCTAAGTCCGTCGCTGATCACCTTCGGCGGTCAGAAGTGGCCGGACTTCGTCGGCGCCTTGCATGTCAAGCAGGGCTGGGGCGAGGCGCAGGTCTCCGGCGTGATTCATAATGTCAACGTCCAGGACATCGCGTACAATGCCGCTCCATTCAACAATGTCACCGGGTCCGCGGGCTGTGGCCTCCACATCCTCGCCACCATTGACGCCTGCAACGCTCAGCACGAGCAGATCGGCTGGGGCATCGACGCCGGCGTGAAGATCAACCTGCCGTCGTTTGGCGCGGGCGACGACGCTCTCCTCACGGGTGCTTATACCCAGAGCGCCGTTTGGTATTCGGGTCTGCCGGACATGATGTGGGGCGAGAACGGCCAGGTGAACGGCAACGGCCAGCCGATGTTCATGCAGGACGCGTTCTTCAACCCCGTAACCAACGCGTGGTCGACGCCGACCGCGTGGTCGGTCTCGGCCCTGATCGAGCATCACTTCACGCCGCAGTTCTACCTCGATCTCGAAGGTTCGGTCGGCCAGTTGAAGTGGAGCAACCAGGGCGGCGGCTGCGCCTCATCGGCTTGGCCGGCTGCACCACCGCGTCGTTCGCCACTGGCGCGATTTCGCCCAGCGCGACGACTTGGCTGATCGGCGCGGACCTCGGCTGGAACCCGGTCACCAACCTCAACTTCGACCTCGAGTTGATGTATCAGAGCACGAACCAGAGCGCGCCGAGCGGTTTCCTTGGGACGATCTACAACTGGGGCCAGACGAACCAGTTCTTCGTGCCGGGCGACTGGCAGGGGGTCAGCGACGGTTTCGCGGGCCGCCTCCGCATCACCCGCTACTTCTGATCGCGTCACGATCAGTTGAAACTCTTGAGCCCCGGAGCGAAAGCTCCGGGGCTTTTTTGTCCGGCTCGGCTTGATTCCGGCGTGAGGATCCCGGCTCCGCGACCCCTCTGAGCTTTCTGCGGAGACGGGCGGGCCGTCAAAATCGGCGCCAGTGCCGTGGGCCGCTCGGTCGAATCGCCGAGGGGCGCGGCACCGCGCCTCAAGCCGAGGGCCGCAAGCGCCGCGCAATCCTCGGCCGCACGGGCGGCGAGGTCAGAGCGCGCGCCACGTTTGTTGAGGCGCGAGTCGAAGCCCTCAGTGATCCGCGTTCAATTTGAAGCCGACCGATCTGACAGAGACGATAATGCGTCGATTGCCGGTCGGGTCGAGCTTGCGGCGCAAATTGCCGATCTGGACGTCTACGATGTTGGTGTACACCGGGGGCTGGAAATTCCAAACGTCCTCGAGCAGCATCGCTCGAGTGACTGTTTGGCCGGGACGGCGCATAAAGTATTCGAGCAGCCTGAATTCCATCGGAACCAGGTCGATCAGCTTGCCCTCGCGCCTGACCGTTCGCTCGATCAAGTCCATTTCCAAATCGCCCACCCGAAGCCGAATGACGCCCAGTGTCACCGCCCCGGCGCAAGAGGGCCTCGACGCGCACGGTCAGTTCGCGAATATCGAACGGTTTGGCCAAATATTGGTCGCCGCCGGCTTTAAATCCCGCAATTCGTTCATCGACGGACGTGAACCCGCTGATGACCAGGACAGGGGTCGACTTACCTTCGGCGCGCAAAGCTTCAACGATCGAAAGTCCGTCCTCACCGTGCAAGCTTCGATCGACGACGAGGACCGCCAGCGTCGCCCGAACGAGCCGCCCGAAGCCCGTCGGTCAATGTCTCCGCAACCTGGACCGTGTGACCACCCGCCTCCAGGTCGAGGCGCATTTCCTCCGCGAGTTCGCGGTCATCCTCAATGATGAGAACGAGACTGCCTCCTCCGGGCTTCGACTCTTCCTCGCTCAATGCGACCAAGTCTACAGAAGAGAAAGACGAAACGCTCATTGTTTTGAACCGGGTTCTGTTTACCTCACCTGCGCGTCTACACGCCAAATCGACTATATCACCGGAGGTTTGCTGCTCAAGTTTCATCGTATAAAGAATATGTTATAAAGAAGACATCATAAATACGCATTTATAAAAAATTACGTGGGAATCTTCTGTCAACAATATCCACGTCACCGGCATGTCTTAGGACGATGCTCGCTAGCGCGCTGGCTTATGGACACAGACAGCATCGAAGTCTCGCCTTTCACCCCAAACAGGTCAGATCCCGTGGCGTTTCAGCCGCAAGAAGGGCGAATCAGGCCGGACTACGGTCGAATCTTGGCGATCTGATTAACGCCGCGAGCCTGCATATCGAGCCGCGATCGGGAGCCGCCGGCGGTCGCAGACAGCTGTCAAATAAG
This sequence comes from uncultured Alphaproteobacteria bacterium, assembly GCA_963764955.1. Lineage (GTDB taxonomy): Bacteria > Pseudomonadota > Alphaproteobacteria > Rhizobiales > Beijerinckiaceae > Roseiarcus. The sequence goes on from CAVXVE010000042.1 coordinate 19,654, forward strand.
CGCCCTGGGCTTCCCAATTTTTCGCTTAAGGCATTGATAGATATATAGAAAATGATTGCGGCCGGTTTGGGGCGAAATCGAGTGACAATTATGCAACATAGTCCGGGAAACGATGTCTGAAGCCCGGTTTATGAAGAAAATTTATTGTGTCCAAATTTAGAGAAGCTATGGTGTCACAGGTGAGCGGGAGTTTCCCGATCGCGGAGGTCGGCGGCATTTGCAGGGGCAAAGCGCCACGATCAGGTCAAACGGGACGAGGGGGCTGATCGCCTTCGATTGCATTCGGTCCAAGAGCGGGCCGCGGAAGTCGAAAGTGAGAAGAAAACCGACGCCCAATGTGCAACTGGAGGTCACAAATGACGCTCATCAAGAGCCTTCTGCTGGGTTCGGCGGCCGGCATCGTCGCCGTCGCCACCGCGCAGGCGGCCGATCTTCCGACCAGGAAGGCGGCGCCGGTCGAATATGTTCAGAGTTTGCAACGTCGGCGGCATCACCGGCTGGACCCTGCCGGGCTCCGACACCTGCGTGAAGCTGTCGCGGCTACATCACCGCGCAGTTCGAGGGCGGCAACCTCAACACCCAGTACAATTATGGTTCGATCGGCAACGCGCTGACGGCCAGCACGATCACGTTGGCCCCGCCGATCCCTGGTGTCGTAGCCGGATTGGCGGCCGCATCTGGTCTCGACTCCCGCACCACTCAGCGGGTCCTGATCGCCGCCAGCGCCGCTCAAAGTAACACAGACCTTCAATCGCAATCAGACCGGCTGGACGACCCGCGCCAACTTCGGGTTCGACTTCGCCTCGAACACCGCCTACGGCCCCTTGATCGGCCATTTCGACATCAACGCGGAAAACGGCAACGGCTTCGACAATACCGGACACATCGACCTATCTCAACACCGGCTACCTGACCTGGGCCGGCATCACCGCCGGTAAGGCGCAGTCGTTCTTCTCGTTCATCGGCGGCGGCGACAACTGGGCGAACTTCGCCTCCCCTGACCGGAAGGGCTTCAACGAGCCTACGCTGTTGGCCTACACCGCCTCGTTCGGCGGCGGCTTCTCGGCGACGATCTCCGCCGAAAGCCCCGGTCGGTCAACAGCTCGGGCGGCGGCTCCGGCAACGGCACGGATTTTGGCGCGCCGAATTTCGCCAATATCGGGGTCAACGGCGGCACGCCGTCGCTGATCACCTTCGGCGGTCAGCGCTGGCCGGACTTCGTCGGCGCGCTGCACGTCAAGCAGGGCTGGGGCGAGGCGCAGGTCTCGGGCGTGATCCACAACGTCAACGTGTCAGGACAACGCCTACAACGTCGCTCCATTCAACAATGTCACCGGCGTCTGCGGGCTGCGGCCTCCACATCCTCACCACCATTGACGCCTGCAACGCTCAGCACAACCAGATCGGCTGGGGCATCGACGCCGGCGTGAAGATCAACCTGCCGTCGTTCGGCGCTGGCGACGACGTCCTGCTCACCGGCTCCTACACCCAGAGCGCGGTCTGGTACTCGGGTCTGCCGGACATGATGTGGGGCGAGAACGGCCAGGTGAACGGCAACGGCCAGCCGATGTTCATGCCGGACGCGTTCTTCAACCCGATCACCAACGCGTGGTCGAAGCCGACCGCGTGGTCGGTCTCGGCCCTGATCGAGCATCACTTCACGCCGCAGTTCTACCTCGATCTCGAAGGTTCGGTCGGCCAGTTGAAGTGGAGCAACCAGGGCGGCGGCTGCAGCCTCATCGGCTTGGCCGGCTGCACCACCGCGTCGTTCGCGACTGGCGCGATTTCGCCCAGCGCGACGACTTGGCTGGTCGGCGCGGACCTCGGCTGGAACCCGGTCACCAACCTCAACTTCGACCTCGAGTTGATGTATCAGAGCACGAACCAGAGCGCGCCGAGCGGCTTCCTCGGGACGATCTACAACTGGGGCCAGACGAACCAGTTCTTCGTGCCGGGCGACTGGCATGGGGACAGCGACGGTTTCGCGGGCCGCCTCCGCATCACCCGCTACTTCTGATCGCGTCACGATCAGTTGAAACTCATGAGCCCCGGAGCGAAAGCTCCGGGGCTTTTTTATTGGCGTTCCGCGCCGGCGCCGGCCCAAAGCGCGCTCTCGCCACATTAGAGGTTGCGCGCGCCCGCGGCGGAGCCGATGATCGCGCCGGCCCGCGCCCGGGCGCGAGAGGGGAGCCGGCGGACGCGGGCTAAACGCCGACCCGTCCTCATCCTTTCGCGCCGATCCGTCCTGGTTGAAACGCACAGGCGCCGCCACGACGTTATTGGCGGCGCGGGGCGAATTTGGTCGGCTTTACGCGATGATGCGGCAATACGAATTGGTGGAGCGGGTCCGCCGCTACAATCCTCGACGCCGACGAGGATGTCCTCAATCGCGCCTACGTGTTCGCGATGAAGGCGCACGGCAGCCAGAAGCGAGTCTCGGGCGATCCCTATTTCTCCCATCCGCTCGAAGTGGCGGCCATCCTGACCGAGCTTAAAGTCGACGACGCCACCATCGTGGCGGCGATGCTGCACGACACGATCGAAGACACGACGGTCACGCGCGAGGAGGTCGACAAGGCGTTCGGCGAGGAGATCGGCGGGCTGGTCGACGGCCTGACCAAGCTCGGCAAGCTGGACTTCGTCACCAAGCACGCGGAGCAGGCCGAGAATTTCCGCAAGCTTCTGCTCGCGATCGCCGACGACGCCCGCGTCCTCCTGGTCAAGCTCGCCGACCGCCTGCACAACATGCGCACGCTGCAATTCATGCCGGCGGACAAGCGCGTTCGCATCGCGGAGGACACGCTCGACATTTATGCTCCGCTCGCCGGGCGCATGGGCATGCAGAGCATGCGCAACGAGCTCGAAGACCTCGCCTTTCGCTGCCTGATGCCGGACGCCTATCAACTCATCGTGGCGCGTCTCGAGGCGATGAAGTCCAAGAACGGCGCGATCATCGCGCGCATCGCGGCGGAGCTCACCGATCAGTTCGCACGCCGCGGCATCAAGGTTGAAGTGAAGGGCCGCCAGAAGCAGCCCTATTCCATCTGGCGCAAGATGGAGCGCCGCTCGATCGCCTTCGAGCAATTGTCCGACATCTACGGGTTTCGCATTCTCGTCGACACGGTCGCCGACTGTTACGCCGCGGTCGGGGTTGCGCATACGACCTGGCCGAGCGTTCCGGGGCGCTTCAAGGATTATATCTCGACGCCGAAGCAGAACGATTATCGTTCGATCCACACCACGGTGATCGGGCCGGGCAGCCAGCGGGTCGAGCTGCAGGTCCGCACCCATGAGATGCACGAAGTGGCCGAATACGGCATCGCCGCGCACTCCGCCTATAAGGACACGGGCTCAGCGCCGACGCCCCGACGGTCAGCGAAACCCGGGCCTACCGGGGATTGAGGCAGACGATCGAGGCGCTGGCGAGCGACGACCCGGAAGAGTTCCGCGATCACACCAAGCTCGAGCTGTTTCACGACCAGGTGTTCTGCTTCACCCCCAAGGGGCGGCTCATCGCGCTCCCGCGCGGCGCAACCGCGATCGACTTCGCCTATGCGGTGCACACCGATGTCGGCAATTCGGCGGTCGGGTGCAAGATCAATGGCCGAATCGCGCCGCTCATCTCTGAATTGCACAACGGCGACGAAGTGCAGATCTCGCGCGCCGAGGGCGGCTCGCCGCCGGCGGCGTGGGACAGCGTGGTGGTCACGGGCCGCGCCCGCGCCGCCATCCGCCGCGCGACACGCGAGGCGGCGAAAGCTCAATTCGGCGGCCTCGGGCGCCAGATCGTCGAGCGTGCGTTCGAGCGCGCGGGCAAGAAGTTCGCCGAAGCGAAGCTCAAGGCGGCGCTGCCGCGTCTGGCGCGGGCCTCGATCGACGACGTGTTCATCGGGGTTGGCCGCGGCGAGATTTTCTCCACCGACGTGGTGCGCGCCGTGTTTCCGAACTTCAAGGAGGAGCGCAGGTCGGGCCCGGCGATTCCCCATAACGAGAGCGGCTGGTTCGGGTTGCCGAAGGCGGTCGATCTCGTGTTCCGCGTGCCCGGCGAATCCGACGCCGGCAGTCCTGCCGCTGCGCGGGATCGACCTCGACACGCCGGTGAAGTTTGCGCCCAAGGGCGGCGCGGTGCCGGGCGAGCGGATCGTCGGCGTTCGCGAGGAGGACGGCATCGTCATCCATCCGATCCATTCGCCCGCGCTCACCAAATTCGACGACCGGCCGGAGCTGTGGCTCGACGTGCGCTGGGACCTCGAGAACGCGGCGGCGGCGCTCTATTCCACCCAGATCGTGGTCACGCTCTTGAACGAGCCCGGCGCGCTCGGCGTGATCGCCACCACCATCGGGGAAAACGGCGCCAATATCGATTCGGTTGCGACCTCACCGAGCGGCGCCGACTTCCGGCGTTTCGTCATCGATCTGCAGGTGCGCGACATCCAGCATCTCAACGCGGTGCTATCGCAGCTCAGGGATAAGTCCGTCGTTCACAAGGTCGAGCGGCTGAGCGGATAGGAGCGCGGATGCCGCTCTATTTCGCCTATGGCTCCAACATGAATGCCGGCGCGATGGCTCGCCGCTGCCCGCGCTCGAAGGCGCTCGGGCTCGCGCGGCTCGAGCGGCACAGGCTCGCCGTGATGCGCGAGGGCTGGCTCACCGCCGTTCGCGATCCGCGTTCCGCCGTGCACGGCGTGCTCTGGGATCTGGCGCTCGCCGACGTCGCGGCGCTCGACCGCTACGAAGGCGTGCCGCAGGGCCTCTACGCCAAGGTCATGCAGGCGGTTATCGCCGAACGCGGGCCGAAGCAGGCGATCGTCTTTTTCGGCGCCAACGCGGGCCCTGGCTCGCCGCGTCCCGATTACATGGCGGACGTCCTCGCCGCGGCGCGCTCATGGCCGCTGCCGGTGGAGGGCCTCCAGGCGCTGGAGAGAATGGCGCAGGGGTAGTCGCCCGCCTTGTCGCTGCAACCGGTCGCGATCCACGGCCCAAGCGGCGCGGGCCGAAGCCGAATGCCCAGGCGGAGCGCCAAAAAGGGGTTGAGTAAAGGGTCACCGTAATACCCGTGGTACCCGTAATACCCGCGACTAAGGTCTCGGGGTCGAGTCGACGACCGGTGTCGCGATAGCCGCCCGAGCTCAGCGACGGGTTCTCGCCGAAGGTCTGATAGCCGAACCTGGTCAGCGCCCCGGAGCGAGCCGGTTGTCGGAGCGAAGCCTCAATTCGACGCGGCCATTCCCGGGGCCTGGCCCGTCGCGCCGCCGAGGCTCAGCCACACATTCGGATCGTCCTGGGCCTGGCGCTTGTAGAACTGATAGCCGGTGGCGCTCCACGGACGGACCTCGTCCGACAGGTTGTCGAGCACGAAGTCGCCGCGGTCGGTCTTGACGGTGAGCACCGCGTGGCCTTCGCCGTTGAGGTCGCGCACGATCGTCATGAGCAGCGCCTGGCGGGGAAAGCCGCGCTCGATAAGCAGCTTGCGCTTGAACAAAGCGTAGATCTTGCAGTCGCCCTTGCCGTCGACCGGATAGTCCCAATGGTCGAGCGTCGTTCCCCAATGGTCGAGGTTGCTGATCGGCTCGATGGCGTTGTTCGCCTTCAAGTTGATCTCGGTGAGGATCTTCCAGGTCTGCCGGGTCAGGCGCACTTCGCATGGGCTTGAGCTTGCCGAGCGTGCACTCTTCGGCGTGGCGGTTGCAGAAGTCGACCCAGCCGTAGGGAATCGAGGCTTCGCCGCCGACCGGCGTGCGGGTCGCGCGGGGGAGCCCCTGCTCGGACGCCTCCACGAAGGTGTTCCAGGCGAAGCCGAAGATCAGCGCGGGAGCCACAAAGCGAAAAAGCCGAGAGAGCATTGGTTGTCCGCCAGGTTCGATGCGGACACTATCGCCGCCGCGGCTTGGCGGGCGCCGAAAAAAATCCCTCGAATTTTATCTATTGGCGCGCGTTCGGGCCGCGAAATTCGTTAACGTTGACGATGAGTGAGCCTGGTCGCCTGCCGCCGCCAAAGAGCCGGCGGCGTCGACAATCTGTTTCACTGGGCCTTTATCGAGGGACATCGGGGCGCGCTCGCGTCGAGCGGAGAGTGAGGGAGAGCGGGATGTCGAGCGAAGCAACCAGCCCCGTGCCGCAATCGATCGGGCGACTCGGGCTCTTGGGGCTCGCGGCGCTCGGCGTGGTGTTCGGCGACATCGGCACGAGCCCGCTCTATACGCTGAAGACCGTGCTTGACTACACCGGTCCGCACCCCGATCCGGCGGCGACGCTCGGCGCCTTGTCGCTGATCTTGTGGACGCTGCTCCTGATCACGACGGTCAAGTACGTCAATATCGCCATGCGCGTCGACAATGACGGCGAAGGCGGCGTCATCGCGCTGATGACGCTGCTCGGCGTCAAGCAACATCAGCGGCCTATCATCGTCGCGGTAGGCCTCTTCGGCGCGGCGCTCATTTATGGCGACGGCGCGATCACGCCGGCGATTTCGGTGCTCTCGGCGCTCGAAGGCGTGGAGCAGATCGCGCCGACCTTGCACGACCTACGTGCTGCCTGCGGCGACCGTGATCCTGCTCGCGCTGTTCGCGGTGCAGCCGTTCGGGACGGCCGCGATCGGCCGCGCGTTCGGCCCGATCATGCTCCTCTGGTTCGCCGCGATCGCGGCGCTCGGCGTCTACGGCGTCGTGCAGCACCCATCGGTGTTTGCGGCCGTCGATCCGCGTTACGGCCTCGACTATCTGTCGAGGGGCGGACTGCAGGGATTTCTGGTCCTCGGCGGGGTGTTTCTTTGCGTAACCGGGGCCGAGGCGCTCTATGCCGACATGGGGCATTTCGGGCCGAAGCCGATCCGCCTGTCGTGGAGCCTCGTTGTCTTTCCGGCGCTCATTCTCAACTACGCCGGCCAGGCCGCCATCGTTCTCACGGGGGCGCCGACCGAGGGCAACATTTTCTACCGGCTTTGCCCCGGACCGCTGCTGACGCCGCTTATCGTGCTCGCGACGGTCGCCACCGTCATCGCCAGCCAGTCGATCATCACCGGCGCCTTTTCGATGACGCGCCAGGCGATGCAGCTCGGCTGGCTGCCGCGCATGACCATCACGCAGACTTCAGAGGAAGGCTACGGCCAGATCTATGTCGGGCACGGTCAACTGGCTGCTCATGATCGTCACCCTCGGGCTCACGATCGGCTTCGGCAGGTCCGACAATCTCGCCGCGGCCTACGGCATCGCGGTGTCGGCGACGATGCTGATGACGAGCGTGCTCCTGTTTATCGCCATGCGCGAGATCTGGCACTGGCCGGTCTGGGCCGCAGGCGCGGTCGCGGCGCTGTTCGTCATCATCGACAGCGCGTTTCTCGCCGCCAACCTGGCCAAGGTGATCGAGGGCGGCTGGGTCCCGCTGCTGCTGGCTTCGGTCGTCTATGGCGTCATGTGGATCTGGCACCGCGGCGCGGTCGAGGTCCAGCGCAGCGTCGAAGCGTCGCTGACGCCGCTCTCCGCGCTTCTCGAAAAGCTGCATGCGGGCAAGGTCGCGCGCGTGCCCGGCGCCGCCGTGTTCTTCACCCGCGCCAAGGATCAGACGCCGCCGGTGCTGGCCTGGCACGTGCGCCAAAACCGCGCGCTGCACGAATACGTGCTGGCGCTGACCTTGACGGTCCTCTCCGTGCCGTGGAGTGATTCCGAGGAGCGCGTCCGTGTCGAGCGGGTCGACGACAAGTTCTGGCGGGCGCAGGCGCGTCACGGCTTCATGGAGCGTCCTGATATTTACGCGATCCTCAGGCAATGCAAGGCGAAGGGGGCGGAGATCGACCTCGACGACGTCACCTTTTACGTCGGCCACGAGACCGTCGTCCCGCGCGAGAACGGAAAGGGCATGGCCCGGTGGCAGGAAGTCTTGTTCGCGGCGATGGGCCGCAACGCCGAGCGGATCAGCGACTATCTCGAATTGCCTTGCGATAAGGTGGTGGAGATCGGCCGCGAGATCGAGATTTGAAGGGCGGCCCGGCGCCTGGGGTCGTGTCTTTAAATCTACCTCATTGCAAATCGAGCTTCCCGCCAAGCAGCGGTCCGCTCCTGCGGCGACTGCGCCACAGCCTCGGTCAGCCGTCTCGCCGGTGCGCTTCGCGAACAGGGCCGCGAGCGCGTCGAGCCTCGGGATTTTTGATGTTGAGGGGCCACCATTGTCATTGACGGCGACAAAGGTTCGATCGCAAGCCGCCGTTTCGACGAAGCCGTGGCCGAGGCCGACATCGTTGCAGAGATCGCCCGCGCCGCCTATCGCGACTTCGGCGAAGGCAGCGGCCATCCGGCGGGCCTGAACGTCGGCGACTGCTTCGCTTATGCGCTCGCCAAGTCGACGCGGGAGCCACTCTTGTTCAAGCGCGACGATTTCTCGCATACCGACGTCGCTGTCGCGTGAGGCGAGCGCGTCGGATTCCGACCGCTATTTCGTCGCGTTCGCCCTGGCTTCGCGGCCGCCGGCTTCCGCATGTTCCGCGTGCTCGGCCGCGATATTGGCGTAGTGGTCCGGCACGTACATGTCTTTCGGGACCGGCATGCGGTGGTATTCAGGGTTGTGCACGCGCGCCGGCAGGATCGGCTTCTCGTGCGGCACTTCCTCGTACGGCACGCGGGTCAAGAGGTGGGCGATGCAATTGAGGCGAGCGCGCTTCTTGTCGACCGCCTCGACCACCCACCACGGCGCCTCAGGGATGTGCGTGCGCTCGAGCATGATCTCCTTGGCCTTGGTGTAGGCCTCCCAGCGCCGCCGCGATTCGAGGTCCATCGGCGAGAGCTTCCACTGCTTGAGCGGATCGTTGATGCGCATCATGAAGCGCAGGTGCTGCTCGTCGTCGGTGATCGAGAACCAGTATTTGACCAGGACGATCCCCGAGCGCACGAGCAGGCGCTCGAACTCGGGCGACAGACTGGAAGAAGTCCTCGTATTCCTCGTCGGTGCAGAAGCCCATCACCCGTTCGACGCCGGCGCGGTTGTACCAGCTGCGGTCGAACAGCACGATCTCGCCGCCGGCGGGCAGATGCGGAACGTAGCGCTGGAAGTACCACTGGCTGTGCTCGCGCTCGGTCGGCGCGGGCAGCGCGACCGTGCGGACGACGCGAGGATTGAGGCGCTGCATGACCCGCTTGATGGCCCCGCCCTTGCCAGCCGAGTCCCGTCCCTCGAAGATCACGACCAGCTTGAGCTTCTTGGCCACGACCCAGTCCTGGAGCTTGATGAGCTCGCGCTGCAGACGCAATAGCTCCTTGAAATAAAGCTGGCGCGGCAAGGCGCCGTTCGTTTCGAGATGTTCGGTCCCAGACAAGAGGTCGGCAAGCTCACCGTCCTCAAGCTCGAGCTCGATGTCCTCGTCGAGATTGTCCTGGATCTCGGCGTTGACGCGCTGCTGGAGCTTGTTGGCCGGACGTTTTTTATCCGCGCTCATTGTTCGCTTCCCTGGTTGGCGCCAGCGCCGCGACGAAAGGGCGGCGGTGAGGCGAAAGGTTCGACGATCGCTGCGACAGTTTTGCGACAGGCCCGCCGTTGGGATCCGAGTCGGCGCGGAGCTGGCCGCCTTGAAAGCTTACGCCGTGGGGCGCGGCCACACGGTCGACCGGCGCTTGACTTTGCCGGCCGCAATCGTCCCTTTGCCCAAAGAGAAGTGAACGCCTGCCGAAACGGAGGACCTTTAGCCCGACCCATGACTTCTAGCCATTCGGACAATCCCGATCAATCGCAGGAGGCGGTTTTCCGCTTTCTCGCCGATCCCCGCACGTACGGGCTTGCCGAGCCGGTGGGTCGCGTAGACACCGCCAACGCGGTCGTATTTCTCGCCGGCGCCGACGCTTACAAGGCCAAGCGGGCGGTCAAGTTCCCGTTCATGGACATGTCGACCCTCGACAAGCGCCGCGAGGCTTGCGAGGCCGAGATCGCCGTCAACCGCGCCTCAGCGCCGCAAATTTATCTCGCGGCGGCGCCGGTTACGCGAGGGGGCGGGACGTTCGCGATCGGGGGGGACGGCGAGATCGTCGAATGGGTCGTCCATATGCGCCGATTCGACGAGAACGCCACGCTCGACCGGATCGCGGACCGGGGCGGCGTCCCGGACCCGATCATCGACAAGATGGCGCTCGCCATCCGCCGCTCACACGCCCGAGCGCCGCTGAGAGACGCCGCGCGAGCCACGCGCGCGCTCGAGACCTACATCGAGCAGAACGACGCCGCCTTCGCCGAACGGCCCGATCTCTTCGATCCCGCGGCCGCGCGCAAGCTGACCCGCGATGCGCGGCTTGCGTTCGCGATCGTGCGCCCGGTCCTGCTCAAGCGCGGCGGCGCTGGTTTAGTCCGCCGCTGTCACGGCGATCTGCACCTGCGCAACATCGTTCTCATCGACGGCGAGCCGACTCTGTTCGACGCGGTCGAGTTTTCGGACGAGATTGCGAGCGGGGACGTTCTCTACGATCTGGCGTTTCTGTTGATGGATCTGGAGGAGCGCGGCCTGCGCGCCTCCGCCAACCGGCTTTTCAACCGCTATCTCGCGCCCGAGCCGCCGGAGGCCTTGACCGGCCTTGTCGCGCTGCCCCTGTTCTTGAGCCTGCGCGCCGCAATCCGGGCCAAGGTCGAGGCGGCGGGCGCCGACCGGCTCGAGGGCGAAAAGCGTGACGAAGCGCGCGCGCTCGGGCGCCGCTATTTCGATCTCGCAATCCGGTTTCTCGCTTACCTTGCACCCCGGCTGGTCGCTGTCGGCGGGCTCTCCGGCGTGGGAAAAAGCGCGCTCGGCGGCGCGCTCGCCCCTGAGATCGGCCGGGCGCCCGGCGCGCTCTGGCTGCGCAGCGACCTTGAGCGCAAGGCGATGTTCGCAGTCGCGGAGACGGCGCCGCTGCCAGCCTCGGCCTATTCGAGCGACGTCACGCGCGACGTCTATCACCGGCTTATCGACAAGGCCCGGATCGCGCTCAGGGCGGGGCAGTCGGTCTTGCTCGACGCGACCTTCGCGACGGCGGCCGAGCGCAGCGCCGCGGCCAACGCGGCGGCCGAGGCCGGCGTCGGCTTCACTGGGCTCTTTCTCGAAGCGCCCCTTGCGACGCGCCTTGAGCGCATCGCCTCCCGTCGCGGTGACGCTTCCGACGCCGACGCCGATGTGGCGCGCCGGCAGACGATGGATCCTCTGAGCGAGAGAGGATGGCAGGCGCTCGATGCTTCGGGCAGCTTGAGCGATACGATGGCCCTGGCGCGGGCGCGGCTCGGGGAAGACAAGCGTCGGTCGCTCGCCGGCGGCGCCTCAACTTGAATCTTTTGTCACGCTGCTTTGCGGGAAATGTTCGACGGCGCCATCAATGTGAACCCAATGATGTTTCGACTGCTCAAACACCGACCTGACGGGAGCCGGGTATTTTGGGTCCGCCAGCGCGCCGATCGCAACGCCGATCAGCGACGGAAGATTATCGGCCTTCCAGTAGATCGTTGACCCGCAGTTTGGACAAAAATAGGTGTGGACCTTCCCGCCGCTTGCTGCATCGCGGGTGTATTCACTCGGAGTTCCGGAAATGAGGACGACGTCGGCCGGATAAAATGCGCCTACGCCAAATGGCGCGCCGGTCCTCCGCTGGCAGTCAAGACAATGACAAGCGACAACCAATTTTGATGGTTCTGGAAGCGTCAGTGTGAGAGCGCCGCAACTGCATCGGGCGTCAGCCATTGGAAAACCTTCCGTTTTCTGAAGCGGGATTTCGAACCCAGACGCTACTCGCCGGGGAGCCTTGACCGGAGGCGCCCGATCCTTCTCATGAAATGTTCATGTCGCGTTCAGTGGAACGGCTGCATGGAGGGGAATGAGCTCGGCGACTCGCCGGGCTGGGAGAGGGCTGGCGAAAATCGCCGGGGGACCCGCGTCGGAGGGAATGACGATGATCAGCAAGTCTTTCAGGATTGCGCTTTCGGCGTTTTTGTTCGCCGGCGCCCTCGGTCTGGCCTCGACCGGCGCTGCGCAGGCGCAAAGCATTATGAAGCAGTGCGGCGACGACTGGAAGGCCGCCAAGGCGAACAACACCACCAACGGCATGAAATGGCCGGAGTTCCTGAAGCAATGCCGCGTGCAGAAGGAAGCTGCCGCGCCGGCCCCGGCGCCCGCCGCTGCTCCGGCCCCCGCGCCCGCTCCGCTCGCGCCCGCGCCGGCGCCGACCTATCAGCCGAAGCCGAAGCCCATGCAGGCCGCTCGCCCGACGGGCGCTGGCCAATTCGCTTCAGAGGGGGAAGCGAAGGCCCGATGCCCCGGCGACACGGTGGTCTGGGTCAACACCAAGGGCAAGTCCCACACCTACCACTATTCAGGTTCACGCTGGTACGGAACGACCAAGCAGGGCGCCTATATGTGCGAGGCTGATGCTGGCGCTGCCGGCTACCATGCGTCGAAGAGCAGGACGGAGCAGAAGAAACAGCAGCCCTGAGCCTAGGGTTCAAGGCTCCTCGCGAGCCGTGCGGGCTGGGGGAGGTGCGCGCGGCTCGCGTTGTGTTCGAGCCGCCTGTCCTTGCGGTAAGGGCTGCGCTCTTGGACCGAAGGGTCGCGCATGGCCCGCGGCGAGAGACGCGAGCCCAGAAAGCGCTTGCGGTTAAAGCAGATCTGCCGCACAATCGGTAGGTTGTTCCCGGCTTGGACTTGGGCGGCGAAGCCCCCAACCGGGACGCATGGACCTTTCGATGAGGGGCGAACGGCCATGTCGGGTCGATACCGGTTACTTTTGCCGCGGCGAGGCAATTCCGCGAACCTTCCGATCGCGCAAGCTCATTCGCTTTTTGCCTCCGGGTCCGGCGCGCTTTGATGCCGTTTTCGTCGGCCTTTCAGGGCGGCGCGATCTTGACTAGTAAAATCTGTTAAATTACTGCCACAATTAGACGCGCTTGGATGGACCATAACGGGATGGCGAACGGAATCCGGATCAGAAAGGCGCCAGCGATGCCGAAGACATTATCGGCAGCGGCCGTCCTAATCGCAGGCGTGGTTTTGCTTGGAACGTCTTCCGCGCGGGCTGTCACCCTCTTGTCGCTGGTCAATCCGCCCACTACACTCGGCACGCTCTACGATTTCTCCTTCACCGCTACGGCGCCGGCCACGGAAATCTCGATTGGCGGCTACGATGACCCGGCCTTCGAATATGTGTTCGACGTCAGTGTCACGCTGGGCGGCGGCGCGAACCTGCTGAGCGACAGGCTGGGTGTTTACGCCGGCCCGATCAGGTAGCGAGGCCACGGAGGGCAAGGAATTGTTGACGTTCGGAGACATTTCTCCGGGAAATTACGACACGTTCTCTCAGACCTTCGCGACGACAGTAGGCGACTCCTGCTATCGTTTCAGTACGTTTCACTTTGCCAACTCGCTTGACGGGTCCAGCTTTAGCTCCGATTCGAGCGGGCTTCTAGTGACGACCGATAGCGGGTTGGCTCGCACCCCCGCCGTTCCTGAGCTGTCCACTTGGACAATGGCGATTCTGGGCTTTATAGGATTGGGTTTTGTCGGATATCGTCAAGCTCGGAAGACCGAATTCGGGGACAGGGGCGGCGTGAAATCGGCGCCTGTCAATTTTGTTCCGGTTTGGCTTATTTGGCGCAACACGCGAGCCGGACATCCGGCTTCTCCTGAGCGCCAGGGCGTAGCGGGGAGAGGCTTTGAGGGCGGGGGCAAGATCGGAAGCGCGCAGGGCCTCGTTTGTCGCTTGGACGTGCCTCTTCGTGCTTTGCGATTCTGGGAGCGCCTTCTCCGCCTGCGTCGACAATTCTCCTGTTAACCTCTTCGCTGGCCCCGGGGACGTTTGCATCGTTTCCGGGGAGAGCTACGACGGAGCCGGTACGAACATCGCGGTCCAGGCGTCGGGCCTCGGCGCGACCATAACTTGGACCAGCGTGGGGCTGTCCAAGATCTTGACCAGCGGCGCCGGGCTCCCCGCCGCGCAGGCCGACGACGGCGGATCCATAGCAATCACCGGCGGTTCGATCGAGACGTCCGGCGCCGCCGCCCCGGCAATCCTTTCGAAAGGCGGCGAAGGCGGCTCCAGCGTGACGCTCAGCGGGGGGACCACAATCCTGACCGTTGGCGACGGATCGGCGGGACTGGCGGTGAGCGGCTCGGGCGCGTCGCTGACCGCGGCGGGGGCCGATCCGTCGGCCGGCGTCGACGTCAAAACCCTCGGCGTTGGTTCGATCGGCGCAACCAACGGCTTCGGTTCGGGACTCGAGCCCGGCGGCACGATGAATCTGACGCACACGACCATCGTCACTGAAGGTCAAGACGCGCACGCCGTGGCCGTGAGCGGCGCAGGCTCAGAGACACATCTGGGGGCCGGAAACGCCCTGACCACTCAGGGGGACGGCGCGATCGGAATTTATGCGACCGGTGGCGGCGTCGTGAACGGAACCGGGGGAGTCGTCACGATCACGACTTCGGGAGCTAATTCCGAGGCGACCGGCTTGAGCGCCTTCGGCGTCAACGCCGATGGCCCAGGCTCGCAAGTCAATCTGCCCGGGCTAACAGTGACGACGGCTGGGGCGAACGCTTACGGCCTCTACGCCAGCGACGGCGGCGCGATCAATGCTGAGGACGGGCCGAGCATCGCCACCCACGGAGCTGGCGCGATCGGGGTCTACGCCTCGGGCGCAGGCTCGTCGATCGCCGTTGGCGGCGGCGCGACGATTGCAACAGCTGGAGCCTCAGCGGCGGGCCTGCAGGCGAACGCCGGTGGACTCGTCACGCTGAATGGCGGTTCGGTCACAACGACGGGCATTGGCGCGCCAGGCCTCTCTGTCGACGGCGCCGGTTCGAAGATCATGGCCTCCAACGTCGCCGTCGCGACGAACGGCGGCTACGACCTGGGCACGGAAAGTTTCTCCTTCGGACTCGTTGCGTCGAACGGAGGGAGCGCGACGGTTTCAGGAGGTTCGATTACGACCAACGGGCCAGTCGCTCATGGCGTTTTCGCTTTCAATGGCGGCAGCGTCGCTCTCAGCGCCGGGACGACAGTCCTGACGACGGGTGGGGGATCGTTCGGCTTGTTTGTGAACGGGGCGGGTTCTTCACTGACCGCGACCGACGTCAACGTGACGACGGATGGCGGCGTCGGGCCCGCCTTCGGCGACGCCGCGATCGGCGCCTACAATGGTTTTGCCTCGCCTGGCGACCCGACCGGCGGCGCGATGACGCTGACGGACACGACCATCACCACGTCGGGCACGGCGGCCGTTGGCGTGGAAACAAACAGCGGCGGCGTCACCAACATCAGCGGCGGCGCAGTCGCCACGTCAGGTCAGGACGCGCATGCGCTTTTCGTCACCGGCGCTGGCTCAAGAGTTAACCTGAGCGGCGCGACCACGTTCGCGACGCAAGGAGACGGGGCGATCGGGCTCTATGCGCTCGCTGGCGGCGTCATCAATGCGACCGGGGCGGTCACGGTCGCGACCACGGGCGGCGTCTCGGTGACGACGACCGGCCTTCCCGCCTATGGCGTGAACGCCGACGGCGCAGGCTCGCAGATCAATCTCGCCGGAGCGGCGACGGTGACCACGGCGGGAACCGACGCCTATGGCCTCTACGCCAGCAATGGCGGCTTGGTTTCGGCCCCCGACGGCCCAAGCGTCACGACGACGCGGCCTGGGCGCGGTCGGGCTTTACGCCTCGGGCGCCGGCTCCTCTGTCACGGCGGGCGGCGGCGCGACGATCTTAACTCAGGGCGCTGCCGCTCCCGCGGCGGAAGCCGATACAGGCGGCCTTATGACGCTGAACGGGGCGTCGCTGGCGACTTCCGGAACCGATTCGCACGCGCTTGAGGTCAGCGGGATCGGCTCGCGAGCCTCGCTCGGGGGCGCCAATTCCTTCTCCACCTCTGGCCTGGGCTCGATCGGGCTCTATGCGCTCGGCGGCGGCGTCATCGACGCGCTGGGTCAGACCACGGTCGCGACCACCGGATCGGTTTCGGCCTCGACCGGCCTTCCCGCCTACGGCGTCAACGCCGACGGCGCGGGTTCTCAGGTCAACCTCGCTGCGGCGACGATCACGACAACCGGCGCGGGCGCGGCCGGTCTTTACGCCAGCGATGTGACGGGCACGGGTCACGGAGGGGCGATTGTGGTTTCGGGACCGCTGGGCATTGAGACCGTAGGCTTGTCAGCCTATGGCGCGTGGGCGCAAGGCGCAGGCTCGACGATTGCGCTCGACGGCCCGACGACCATCGCGCTCAGCGGGGATAGGACCGATGGCCTCATGGCGGCGGCTGGCGGCGCCATATCGGCGCAAGGCTCGACCTCCATCGCCGTTTCCGGCGCTGGGTCCATCGGCGTGCAGGCGCTCTCGGGCACGGTCACGGCTTCCGGCGCGCTCAACGTCACGACGTCGCAGGCGACATCCGCGGCCTTCGCTCTCGGCGGGGCTTCGCCGTCGATCATCGCCTTAGGCGGGGGAACGGTCTCCGCCGCCGGCAATGCGATTGCCTTCACCAACGCTACGAACGCCGTCGCGACCTTCGACAATTTCAACATCAAGAATGCGGCGGGCGATTTGATTCTTCGCCGATCCGTCGAGCGCAACCATCAATTTCAACAACACCATCGCCAACGCCGGCGCGGGCAATCTGCTCAACGCCGCGGCCGGCAGCACGGTCGCGTTCAACGCCAGCGCCTCGACGCTGACCGGCGCGATTCAGACCGACCCGACCTCGCTCACCAATGTGTCGCTGGCCAACGGGACGAACTGGACGATGAGCGCTTCGTCGACGGTGACGAACCTCAACCTTACGAACAGCGCGATCGTCTTTGCGCCGTCCGGCGGCTTCAAGACCTTGACCCTCGGCTCCTATGTCGGGACGGGGGCGAACATCACGCTGAACACCGCGCTCGGAGGCCCGAGCGCCGGATCCACCGACCAGCTCGTCATCAATGGCGGCTCGGCTGCAGGCTCGACGTCGCTCACGATCAAGAACGCCAGCGGGGCGGCGGGCGCGGCGACGACCGGCAACGGGATTCCGGTGGTCGCCGTGAGCAACGGCGGGACCACATCGACGAACGCCTTTTATCTGGCCAACGGCACGCCGATCCTCGCGGGGGGATACGAATATACCCTCGGGCGCGATTCCAACCAGGACTGGTATCTGACCTCGAGCCCGGCGGCGAGCATGAGCCAGATCCAAAGCTCGGTCACAAGTCTCGCCCAGGCGCAACTCAAACAGTTGATCACCAGCCGGGTGCTCGGCTCGTTGCTTCTCGGCGCCACCGAGCAGGTCAACGGCTGCAGTTGCGGCGGAGGCTTTGCTTCGATCGGGTCCTTTTCGCTCGGCTCGCACGGGCGATGGGCGCTCAACGACAGCGTGACCCTGCTCGCCGGAGCCGCGTTCGAGAGCTACTATCAGGACGGGGCCAATGTGAGAGCCGCCCCGATCGTCGCCGCCTCGCTTCGCTACGATCCTCCGAACTGGGGCAAGAGCCGTCCGTTCTTCGAAGTGGGCGCCGCGCTTTCGCCCTATATCGACACCACCTACACCCGCTACTACACCAACGGGCTCACTCCGGCGCAGGGGGTCGGGTCGGCGGTCGACCGGTCGGTCTCGGTCTTCGGACGCGTCGGCTGGGTCGATCGGCTTACGCCGGTCGATGAGGCGGCCGTTTTCGCCGATCTGGTCCGCGGCTGGCAGCAATCGGGCGGCTACAGCGAAGCGGCGAGCGCGGTCAATCCATTCCCCGCCACTGTGAGCACCGGCGTCGACAGGCAGGATGTCGTGCGCTTTGGCGCCCAATACACGCGCCTCCTGTTCGGCAACATCGAGGGAAATATCAACGGCGCAATCGCTTACGGCTTCGACAACGAGTTCGGGTCGCGGGTCAATGTGACCAGCTTTGGGTCGGTTGCGCCTTACCCGCTGCTCAACTCCGCCTGGACCGAGTTTGGCGGCCGACTGGCCTATCGGTTCTCGCGAAATCTGGTGGTGGACGCCTTCCTGATCGGCACGCTCGGTGGCGAGATCGGCCCAACGCTCCACGGGGGCCTCGGGGTACGCTACGCGTTTTGAGATCGGCGCTTATTTTTCGTCGAGCGCGATCACAGGGCGCCAATCGGGGTCCTGGGCGCTTGCGGCCAATTGGCCGAACCGGCGCAAGTTGTACGAGTAGAGGCCGCGAACCGCGGCGGGCGCGCGGGCTGCGGCTTCCTTCGCCATGGAAATCGCAGCGGCGAAGTCCCGGTTCCGATAAGCCGCGAGCATCGCCGCGTGGAGGCGGCTCAGCTCCGCGAACTCGTCGCCTCGGGCGAGCGCCGCGTCTCCCGCGAGCGCGTAAAGCCCGACCGGGCGCGTCTTGCCCTTGACCAGGACGGAATCGATCTCGAGCCAGGCGAAATCGGATGCCTCGGAACGGACCGTCTCGCTGCCGATAATGTCGACCTCGAAAATCTTGCAGGCGCCTTCCAGTCGCGAGGCGACGTTCACTTCGTCGCCGATCGCCGAATAGTCGAATCGGCGCAGCGAGCCCAGATTGCCGACGCAGCACTCGCCCGAATTGAGCCCAATGCCGAACCGCACCGGCTTGAACGTGCGCCCATCGGCCTCGGCGCGGTCGCGCCACCCCTCGTTGAGCGTGACCAGCGTCTCGCGCATCGTGAGCGCCGATTCGACCGCATGCGCGGCATGATCGGGATCGTCGAGCGGGGCGTTCCAGAACGCCATGATGGCGTCGCCCATGTATTTGTCGATCGTGCCCTCTCGGTCGAGGATCGCGTCGGTCATCGGGGTCAGATATTCGTTGAGGAAGTGGGTGAGCTCCGAGGCGTTGAACCCCTCCGAGATGGTCGTGAACGACCGGATGTCGCAGAACAGCAACGTCAGCTCGCGCTGCAAGCCGCCGAGCTCGAGCGCGCCCGGCATTTCCGCTAACCGGGCGACCACCGCGGGCGAGACGAATCGGCCAAAGGCGGAACGGATCTCGCGCTCCTGATGGCGTTTGACCGCATAGAGGGTCGAGACGCCGGTGAAATAGACCGCGGCGGCGGAAAACGCCGGATAGGTCGGCTCGATCAGCACGCCGTGACGGGAAAAGGCGAACCAGCTCACCGCGACGAATCGCGCCGACCACGGCGGCGAAGACGAGCGCCGCGAGGTAGGGCGCGAGCATCCAGGTCGTCGCCACCAGCGCCGCGCAGATGAGCGCCGTCGCGATCCATTCCGAACTCGGCGCCCAATCGGGCCTTCTCAGCGTCTGGCCGCTCAGGAGTTGCTCGACGATCTGCGCATGGGCCTCGACGCCTGGCATCACCGGCGTCAACGGCGTGGCTACGATGTCGGAGAGCGTCGCCGCGCTCGCGCCGACGAACACGATCGCGCCGCGCAGACCGCTGAGGTCCGCTCCCGGTTCGAGAACCTTCCATGCCGGGATCGAGCGGCGCGGGTCGGGACGGGCGAAATAGACCCGGATGTCTCCGGCGGGATCGGTGTCAATCGTCAAGTCGCCGTTGCGAACGGCCAGCACGCCATACACTTCCCCGAACGCGGTTTCGCCGCTCGCGTTCGAAGACTTGACGATATAGGTCGATGCTCCTTGCGCGACGCGCAAAGCCTCCATGGCGAGACTGGGATGGAGGGCGCCGTCCACGTTGAGAATGAGCGGCACGCGTCGCACGACCCGATCGGAGTCCGGCCGCCAGTTGAGGAAGCCGACGCCCGCCGCGTGTTGGGCGAGCTGGGACAAGGGCGCGAGCGCGCCCGGCGAGGGCGTCAGGAACTTCGTCGCGTCGTCGCCGGCGGTGACGAATCCCGCCTTGACTGACCCGCCGGGGCCACTGGGCGCCTCGGAGACAAAGCTGCCGAGCACAACGGGCGCGCCATCGATGGCGCGGGCGAAGACATCGTCCGGGGTCTCTCCAGTCGCCGCATTGGCGTCGGCGCGGTCCTTCTCCGCGAACAGGAAATCGAAGGCGATCGCCGCCGCGCCCGCGCCTTTCAAAGCCTCGACAAGCGCGGCGAGGCGCTCGCGCGGCCACGGCCATTGCCCGAGCCGCTTGAGCAATTCTTCGTCGATCAGGACAATGCGTACGGGCTGGTCGAACGCGTAGGGGCGCGGCTTCCAGCGCTGGTACTGGTCGAACACCAGATTCTGTATCACGGCGCGCGTCGGCGCGCCGATGACGCCTGCGAGCAACGCCAGCGCGCAAGCCGTCGCCGTGGTCAATGCGTAAAGTCTGGCCTCGTTCGCCCTTCGCATGCCGTCCTTGCCGCCCGCCGGTCCCTCTAGATCGAGGAAACGCCTGCCTTGTCAAGCCAATGCGCCCGGCCGGGACGCCCGAGCGCCAGGCTGGCGGGAATATCCGCCGATTGTTTGACCGCGACGCGAATGATCAGGCTTTGTCCCGGTCAGGCGGCGCCGGGCAAGTCTCTCCGGTCTCGCCCGGAGCGAGCGGCTTAAGAAAGCGTTCAACGCCGAAGTCGACTGTAATCCTGTTGGCCTCATGTCCGGCATCGACGCCGTAGCGGCGCAGAAAGGCGTAAAAGGCGCTGGCGACCAAGTCGACTGGCGCTGCGTGGCGGACAGCGACCGAGCCGATGACCCCGACGCTCGCCGGACCGCAGGCCGCTCGCACCGCCGGTCCCAGGAGCAGGTCGCTGCCCCAGCCGCTGACCGATTCCGCGAACACCCATTTCGCCAACTCGAGCGCCCGCCGCGTCAAGGCAGGCGCCATGATCTCGACCGACGATACGCGCATCACGCCGGGGCCGGCGGACGGTTGCTTCAGGAACGGGTAGGCGGTCGCTGAATCCGCGGTGAGCGCCGGATGCGCTAGGTCGAGCTTTTCCGCCTCCATGGCGCGGAAGAGAGCCTCGATCCCGGCGGCGTCGATCTCGACGTCGTCATCGAGAAACAGGACCGCCTGATAACGCAGGAGCAGATCGGGGCGCAGTTCCATGAGACGGCGAATGGCGGTCGTTTTCGTTCCCGCCTGTTGAATGACGATGTCCGCCTTCGGATGGACGCTTCCCTCCTGATAATAGTTGAGGAGAACGTCATAGCTGCGCGGCTCTTCGAGATAGGCCGCGTCAAACCCTCGGCCGCACTGGACGAAGACGAGGACGTTGCGCTCCGGGTGAGGCGCTTCGCGCTCGATGCGCAGTCGCCCATCGGCATAGAAGCGGTCCTGACGCGCCCGCAATTCCTGCCGGTTGAGGGGCGGCCCCATCTCGCCTTCGGTGAGCGTGCGGTCGAAGGCCCGGAAGGCTGCCTCCTCGAGCGAGCGGGGCTTCACGCCTCGCGTAATGTCGCGGACGAATTCGACATCGATATCCGCGCGCGGACGCCGGCCAGCCCGCAAACCGCGCTCGAGAAAGTGCAGGAACGGGTGAGGATGGCTCTGAGCCCAATCCGGGTTCTGCGACACATACCAGGCATGGTCGAATTCGGCGGAAGGGGAGGGCGCGTTCGGCTCGGGGCGCGCGAGGTAAAGCTCGAGCAAGCCTCCGTTCGCGCCTTTCCCAACGCCCGCGTAGGCGCGGAAGGCCGCGGGATCGAAGAAAGCGTTGGGACGATAGCCGAGCCTTTCGCCGATCTGCGCGTAGTGCGCCGGCGCAAACGGCGCGGCGAGGCCGCTGACAAGGCGCCGCCGGGCGTAGAGGCGCGCCCAGAACGCCCGCCGGCTTCTCTCCGGAAGCCTGATGTGGAGGCCCATGGCACGCCTATAGTTTCAGCCACTTGGGAGGGCAACCGGGCGCCGCTCTCGCTAGCCCGCTCGCGTCGGGCCGAAGACAGTCTCGAACGCCCCGCGCAGCGCCGCGTCCGCCTGGCCCATGGTCGCGGGGCGGCCGAGGTCGGCGAGACTGGTGACGCCGTAATGCGCCTCCCGAATCCCGCAGGGCGCGATGCCGGAAAAATGCTCAAGATCGGGATCGACGTTGAGCGCGACGCCGTGCAGCGTCGCCCAGCGCTTCACCCGCACGCCGATCGCGGCGATCTTGTCCTCGGCCGTTTCTCCCGACGGCGACCCCGGCTTGTCGGGGCGCCTGACCCATACGCCGACACGGGCCTCGCGGGTCTCGCCGGCGACGTCGAACGCCTTCAGCGTCTCGATCAGCCAGGCTTCGAGCGACGCTACATAGGCGCGAACGTCCGGCCGGCGGCGCTTGAGGTCGAGCATGACATAGGCGACCCGCTGCCCGGGCCCGTGATAGGTGAACTGACCGCCGCGGCCGGCGCGATGGACCGGAAAGCGCGGGTCGATAAGGTCGCTGTCCTTAGCGCTCGTGCCGGCGGTGTAGAGGGGCGGGTGCTCGATGAGCCAGACCCGTTCAGGCGCGTCGCCCCACGCAATCGCCTCGGCGCGCGCCTCCATCTCGTGAAGCGCGTCGGCATATTGCGTCAGTCCGCGGGTGACGACCCATTCGACCGGCGGCGCGTCGGAGGAGCCAAGCAGGGGCGCGCGGGGGCTGAGGCGCGAATTGAACACGCGGCCTTCTAGCAGAACGGGCGCCGCAGCGCGAGCCACGGACGCTGAGCGGCGCCCCTTGTTGGGTTCGTTCCGCCAAAAGCGCGGCGGGCGGCGCCGACTTGGCCGCTAGCGAGCAAACTCACGCAACCCATTGCGTGTATTTAGTTTTCCGTCGATGGCTAGACATATTTGGGCTTGACGCATCGGTGCAATTGGCGCTTCTTTTCTGTAGTCGCCAGGAGGCGTTGCACGACTGCGTAGCTGGTTGCGTTGGGGGGCAGGTTCTTGAGGTCCGTGGCCGGCCCGAACCGCTGGTGGGCTGCCGCAGGCGCACTGATGGGTCTCGTCGGCGCGCCGGCGGGCGCATGGGGCGGCGCGTGGACCCTGCCGCAGGGAACCGGCCAGGTCATCGAAACCTTGTACGGCTGGACGGGGTTCGGTCCGCCCTGGGGCGGCAATCCTCCGGCCAACCAGAGCCGCTTCGACGCCCAGACCTATGTTCAATTCGGCCTGACCAACTCGCTCACCGCTTTTGGCGAGACGGCGTTCGAACATTATGCGATCGGCGAGCCGACGCCGGACACCTATAACGGCCTCGACTATTCAGGACTGGGCCTGAGGCAGAAGCTCTGGTCGACGGGCGAATGGGTGTTCTCGGGCGAGGCGGCCGCGTTCATCCCCGGCGCCCACGATTCGAAGGCGCCCGCGCAGGAGGGCAACACCGGATGGGCGGGCGAGGCCCGCCTCAACGCGGGCCGGAATTTCTCGCTGGCGGGGATTCCGTTCCTCGGCTCGGTTCCGGGCTTTCTCGACGCCGAGGTCGCCTATCGCCTGCGCACCGAAGGCCCGCCGGACGAATGGCATGGGGATCTCACGGTCGGGTTCAAGTTCACCCCCAAGATCATGCTGATGCTCCAGGACTTCACCACGGTCTCGATGTCGACGAACAACCCGACATTCCCGGCCTGGCGCCAGTCGACGGTCGAGGCGAGCGTCGTCTATGCCCTGAGCCGCTCATGGTCGATTCAGGCCGGCCTGTTCTCGACCGTCTGGACGGTCAGGACCAACAGCGAGCATGGCGCGGTGCTCGCCGTGTGGTGGAGTTTCTGACGGCGGGGGTGTGCGCGCATCCATTTGAAGCTGGCGGCCGGCGGCCGGCGAGGGCGCAAGCTGAGAGGCGCGCTTTCGATCGGGCTTTTGCGAGCTGTGACGCCGGTCACGGCGCGGCGCGAGCGTTGCGCTTACGGGAGGCGCGTGAAACGGGGCTGGGCGGCCAGGAGTTTGTGAAATGTCCTATCACCAGGGACCACATGATCTACGGCTCGCGATCGCCTTCGAAGCGGAAGCGCTCATTTCCGGTTTTGGCGATGAGGCCTGCGCCGAAGCCCGCCGTCGCGCTCACGAAGCGAGCAGCGATTTCCTGGCGAGAGACTGGAGCGAAGTGGCGCTCATGGTCACCCGGAAGACAGGAAACCGCTCGTCGTTGCTCGCCCGAATGTTTCATTGACCGCGAGGAACGCCGCAGTCTCCGCTTTGCGGCGCCGGGGCGAGAGGCGAAGACAGAGCGATCTTTTCGCGCCGCCAAAAGATCGCCCGAGTCGATGTGAACGGGTCAGTCCGCCGCGCTCTTGCGATAATGATAGTTCTTGTCGATCCGCTCCATCAGATAGTCGCCGTAGCGGACCGGCGGATATTTCGGCCATCCGCCCAACGGCGCGCAGGTCGGCAGCGCTTCGATCATTTCGTCCATGCCCGGATCGAAAAAGAACGGCTGGGAGTAGCGCTCGCGCCCGGAGCGGTTGATCACGCGGTGCGGCGTCGAGACGAAACGGTCATTGGTCCAGCGGGCGAGAATGTCGCCGACATTCATGACGAAAGTGTCGGGGATCGGCGGGGCGGCGATCCATTCGTCGGCCTTGTTCCGAACTTCCAGGCCGCCCACTTGGTCCTGCGCCAATAGCGTGATGTAGCCGTAGTCGGTATGCGGAGCCGAGCCGAACAGGCCGATTTCCTCGGGCTGCGTCGGATAGTGCAGGAGCCGCAGGAAGGTCGTCGGCCTTTCGAAGAACGGGTCCATGCTGTCTTCGGGCTGGTCGATCGCGATTGCGATCGCGTGGACGAGCCTTCGGGCGAGGCCGGTCATCTCCGCGACATAGCGTTCGATGACGGCGCGAAACCCAGGCAGCGCCGCTTCGTCCGGCCACTGGTTCGGACCCTGCAAAGGCTCGCCCGCGAGGACGCGCGGGTCGTCCGGCGCGGCCTCATGCAGAAAGAAGATCGATTCGCTCTGATTCGGTTTGCTCACTTTGGCGATTGAGGAGGTGACGATCGTCGAGCCTGCGAAGGGAAGGTAACCCCTGAAATTGCGGTCGATCCTGAGCTTGAGCTTCTCCGACTCGGGAAGCGCGAAAAAGGCTTTGCTCATGTCGCGCACAGCCTCGACCGCGGCGCGCGGGACGCGATGACCGGCGACATAAAGAAAGCCTACCGATTCCAGATGTCCGCGCAGCGCCTGCGCGACATCGCGAACTGCGCTTGTTTTGGACGCGTAGAGCCCGGAAACGTCGAGAACTGGAATTTGGGAGAACTCTCCGGGTGCACCGTCCATGCCGGACTCCTGCTCGAAACAGCGCTACCGTATGCTGCGACCGTCCGGTCGACAAGAAACGAGCCTCGGCACAACACCTTTCCGGATCTGAAGTGGCGCCGCGCAAGATCATCATCGACACTGACCCTGGTCAGGACGACGCTTTCGCAATCCTTTTCGCGCTCGGGTCTCCGGCCGAGCTCGAAGTCGTCGGGATCACGACGGTGGGCGGCAATGTTCCTTTGGCGCGCACTTCGGAGAACGCGCTCAAGGTCGTGGAGCTTGCAGGCCGGCCCGACGTGCCGGTCTATGCCGGGTGTCCGGGGCCGATGGTCAGGAAACTCAAAACCGCCGAGCACGTGCATGGGCCGACAGGACTCGACGGCGCCAGCCTGCCTGCGCCCGTGACGCCGCTCCAGAGGGAGCATGCCGTAGACTATCTCGTGCGGGCGATCATGACGGCGCCGGAGAACGAACTGACCGTCTGCACCCTCGGGCCGATGACCAATCTCGCCATGGCGATGGTCATGGAGCCGCGCGTCATTTCGCGTCTGCGCGAGGTCGTGCTGATGGGCGGAGGCTTCTTCCAGGGCGGCAACGCGACGCCGGCCGCCGAGTTCAACATCTTCGTCGATCCGCACGCCGCTCACATCGTGTTCGAATCCGGCGCCCCGGTCACCATGTGCCCGATCGACTGCACCTATACGGCGCAGATGACCGTCGAATGGCTCGAAAAGCTCCGGGCGACGGGCAAACGCGCGGCGATCGAGGCGGCCAACATGGCCGACTTCTATCGCCAGTATGGCGGCTTCAAATTCGCAACCAGCGCGCGCCCGATCCACGACGCGTGCGTCACCGGTTATCTTCTCGCGCCGGAGCTTTATGAGCAGCGCCTGTGCAACGTCACGATCGAGATCGGCTCTCCGGAGACAATGGGCATGACGATCGTCGACTGGTGGCATGTGACGAACAAGCGCAAAAACTGCACCATGCTGCGAAGCATCGACGCCGATCCTTTTTTCGCCCTGATGCTGGAGAGGATCGGATCGCTCGCCTGACGCCAGATCAGGCGTCGAGCGGATGATGGCAGGCGACCGTATGGCCGGGAAGGAGCGTTCGCGTCTCCGGCGTGAGCTTCGTGCAAACTTCGGTCGCTCGCAGGCAGCGCGTGTGGAAGCGGCAGCCGGGCGGAATGGCAGACGGGTCCGGCGTCTCCCCTTTCAGAACGATGCGCGTCCGCGTGCGCTCGAGAACGGGGTCGGGCAATGGAATCGCAGACAGGAGCGCGGCCGTGTAGGGATGCAGCGGAGTCCGGAACAGCGAGTCGCGCGGCGCGCGCTCCACCACCCGGCCGAGATACATGACCGCGACCTCCCGGCACATATGCGCCACGATGCTGAGGTCGTGGCTGATGAACAGCATCGTGAGGCCGCTCCGCCTTTGCAGCTCTCGCAAGCAGGTTCATGATCTGCGCCCGCGTCGAGACGTCGAGCGCGGATACAGGCTCGTCGGCGACGATGAAGGCGGGATCCGTGCTGATCGCTCGCGCGATAACCGCGCGCTGGCGCTGGCCGCCGGACACTTCGTGCGGATAGCGGCCCGAGAAGGCCCTCGGACAGGCCGGCGAGGGTGAGAACCTCGCCCGCCCGCTCGCGGGCCGCCACGCGCGAAAAGCCCTGAACGCGCAGATGCTCGACAATCGTGTCGCCGAGAGTCATGCGCGGGTTGAGCGCGCCGGACGGATCCTGGAACACGATCTGCCGCTGTCGGCGCAGGCGGACAAGCTTCGCGCGCCGCGCGCCGGCGACCGGCTCGCCCTCGAAGCGCACTTCGCCCCCGCTCGGGCTTTGCAGGCCGACGAGGGCTCGCCCGAGGGTGCTCTTGCCGCTGCCGCTCTCCCCGACGAGGCCGAGCGTGGCGCCGCGGCCGATCGTAAGATCAACGCCGTCGACCGCGCGCAGAAGCCGTTTCCCCGGAAGCCTGTAATGCAGGGCGAGACCGATCGCTTCGACGATCGCCTCGCTCACGAAGCTCTCCAGCAGGCGGCCTGATGGTCCGCGCCGAAGGAGCGCAGCGGCGGCGCCTCGCGGCAGACTTCGGCGGCGAGCGGACAGCGCGGCGCGAAGCGGCAGCCCGGGAGGGCGTGGGCGTCATGGACCGCGCCGGCGATGGTCGGCATGTCGTCGTCCCATCCGCTGTCGAGGCGCGGGATCGAGCGCAGCAGCCCCTGCGTATAGGGATGCTTCGGATCGGCGAACAGCCGGTCGGTCGGCGCGGTCTCGACAATGACGCCGGCGTACATGACGGCCACGCGATTCGTCACGCCTGCGACGACGCCGAGATCGTGCGTGATCAGGATCATGCTCATGGCGCCGTCGCGCGCGATGCTGCGCAGCAGTTCGAGGATCTGCGCCTGCACCGTCACGTCGAGCGCGGTCGTCGGTTCGTCCGCAAGCAGGAGCCGCGGCGAACAGGCGATCGCCATCGCGATGATGACGCGCTGGCACATGCCCCCGGACATCTCATGCGGATAGACGCTGAGGCGCTCCTCGGGGGCCGCGATGCCGACCTTGCGAAAGAGGTCGATTGTTCGGGCGCGCGCCTCCTTCGCGGTGAGGCCGCGATGGGTCCGCAACGTCTCCGCGACCTGGTCGCCGACGCGGATCATCGGATGAAGCGCCGTGGCCGGGTCCTGGAAGATCATGCCGATCGCCGCGCCGCGGATCTCGCGCATCCGCTCCTCGGCGACGGCGACGAGGTCCACGCCTTCGAACCACGCGTGTCCGCCGGTCTCAGCGCCCTGAAGCAGCCGCATGAGCGCCATCGCCGTCGTCGACTTGCCGCATCCGCTCTCGCCGACAAGGCCAAGCGTTTCGCCTGCGTCGAGCGTGAAGGAGATACGGTCGACTGCCTTCGTTCGGCCGAAGGCGACTGTGAGATCCTCGACCGCGAGAAGACGCGCCGAGCCGCTCATCGCCGGCCCATCTTCGGATCGAGCGCGTCGCGAAGCCCGTCGCCGATGAAGTTGAAGCTCGTCACGGCGAGCGTGATCGCAAGCCCCGGCATGACGGCCAGCCAGGGATCGACCAAAAAGTCGCTCTGAGCGTTGGTGAGCATGTTGCCCCAGCTCGCCTGCGGCGGCTGGATGCCGTATCCGAGGAAGCTGATGTAGCTTTCGAGCAGGATTGCGTTGGCGGTGTTGAGCGTCGCGGCGACGAGAATGGGCGCCGTCACGTTCGGCAGAATCTGCCGCAGGATGATGCGCCAGGCGGGCGCTCCCACCATCCGGGCGGCCGCGACAAAATCGGCGGACCTGAGGACGCGTATCTGGCCATAGATGACGCGGGCGAGCTCCATCCAGCAGGTGAGGCCGATCATCAGCGAAATAGAGGCGAGACTCGGCGTCACGAAAGCCGCGACGAACAGAAGCAGGAACACGCTCGGAAAACACAGCATCGTGTCGGTGACGCGCATGAGCGCCACGTCGACCCAGCCGCCCAGATAGGCCGCGAACGCGCCGATCGCGAAACCGACGATCACCGTCACAGCCATCGCGGCGACGCCGACCGACAGCGAAATCTGGCCTGCATACATGAGGCGCGTGAGCACATCGCGTCCAAGGTCGTCGCTGCCGAGCAGATGGCCGGGCGACAGCGGCGGGGCGTACCGATTGGCGATGTCGACGTCGTCGGGATTGTACGGCGAAAGCCATGAGGCGAAGGCGGCGCTCAGAACGAGCGCGACGATCACCACAAGGCCGAGCGCGGCGAGCCGATGGCGGAAGAAGAGGCGCGACGCGTGACGGCGCGGCGGCGCGACGGCTGGCGGCGTCCCGACAACCGCGTCAAACATGCGCGATCTTCACGCGCGGGTCGACGAGCGCAATCAGGATGTCGGCGATGAGATTGCCGAGCACGACGACGAAAGCGCCGACCATCAGGATCGCCATGAGAACGGGATAGTCGCGCGAGCCGAGCGCGTTGACGAAGAGAAGGCCCATTCCGGGCCAGCTGAACACCGTCTCGGTGACGAGCGCGCCGCCGACGAGCAGCGGGAGCTGCAATCCGCCGAGCGTGATCAGCGGCACGAGCGCCGCCCTCAGCGCATGATTGACGAGGACGCGGCTCGGCCGCAGCCCCTTGGCCCGCGCCGTGCGGATGAAGTCCTGATTGAGGATCTCGAGCATATAGGAGCGCGTATAGCGGCTCCATTGCGCGACCAGGACGAGCGCGAGCACGGCGACCGGGAGGATGAGATGCCGCAGCGCATCGAGGAAGCCGCCGCCGTCGGTGCTGCGGTTCCCGCCCGCCGGCAGCCAGCCCAGAGTCTGCGCGAAAATGAAGATCGACGAGCAGGCCGAACCAGAAGGTCGGCAGCGACAGCGCCACCATCGCCGCGACCGCCGTCGCATGGTCGAGAAGCGAACCGCGCTTCACCGCCGACAGGATTCCGATCGCCACTCCGATGAGAAGCGACAGGCAAAGCGCCGATCCCATCAGCTCGAAAGTCGCGGGCAGCCGGTCGAACACGACGTCGCGCACCGGCTGCCCGCCGAAGAAGCTGTAGCCCCAATTGCCGGTGAAGACGCCGGCCGCCCATTTGAAATATTGCACCCAGACCGGCTGGTCGAGCCCGAACTGAACCTTGATGCGCTGAATGTCCTGCGCGGTCACCGTCGGGTTCAGCGTATACATGGCGAGCGGCCCGCCCGGGGCGAGGTGCATCAGCGCGAAGCCGATGACTGAAACGCCGACAAGCAGGACCGCCGATTGGGCCAGGCGGTTGACCAGGAACCGGCCCACGCCGACGGCTCAGGCCGTCGTCCAGTCCGGCGTGTTCCAGAAGTTCGAGGTCAGGTAGGGATTCACCTCGTAGCCCTTCATGCGATCCCTGACGCCGACGATCGACTGGTAGGAGAAGATCGGGGCGAAGGGCAGGTCGTCGAGCAGGATCGCCTGGATCTTGTCGTAGATCGCCTTGCGCTCCTCGAGATTGGTGGTCGCCACCCCCTGGTCGGAAAGCTCGTCGATTTCCGGGTTCTGGTACTGCACATAATTCGAGCCGCTGCCGCCCTTGGCCGGAATAGCGGTGGAGCGGATGCGGTCGCCATAGTCCGGGTCGGGGTAGAGCAGCGCGTCCCAGCCCACCATCAGCGTGTCGAACTGGCTCTGGACCGTGTAGTCGCCCCACACGACGGACGCCGGCATATTCTTGATCGTCATCTCGACGTTGATCTTCTTCAAGTTCTGCTGGACCAGCTGTTGCGCCTGCTCGCGCGACTTGTTGCCCGCGGTGGTCGACATGGTGAAGGCGAGGCGGACCCCGTCCTTGGCGCGCACACCGTCGGAAGCGACCTTCCATCCCGCCTCGTCCAGGAGCGCAGCCGCCTTCTTGCGGATCGTAGCCGGGATCAACGAGCGCCTTGTTGTAGGCCCAGTGGTTCGGGGGCAGGTAGCTCAGCGTCGGAACTGGCACCCCGTAATAGACGGCGTCGATCCATCCCTTGCGGTCGACCGCCATGTAGAGCGCCTTGCGCACCCGCTTGTCCTCGAACTGAGGTTTGCCGCAATTGAAATAGATGAACTCCACGAACGGGTTCGGGTTCAAGCACGGTCTTCGCGCCGGGAATCGCCTTGGCCCGCTGATAGAGCAGCGGCGGAATGCCCTGGATGTCGTAGACGTCGACCTCGCCGGTCTGGAACTGCGCGAACAGCGTCTGCTGGTCGGGCACGTATTTCTGGATGAGCGAGGTCAGCTTCGGCGCGCCGCCGTGATATTTCGGGTTCGGCTCGAAAGCAATGTAGCTGCCCGCAACCCGCTCCTTGAACTTGAACGGACCCGTGCCGACCGGATTGGTGTTGAACGGGCGCCGTGTTGATGTCCGGGACCGATCGCGAGGATATGCTTGGGAATGACGCTCGTCTTCTGCCACGAGACGAGATACGGCGCAAAACTGTCCTTGAGCTTGATCTCGATCGTGTGCGGGTCCTTCACCGCATAGTGCTCGACATGCTCATGACCCTGACGGCTGCGCACCGCCACTTTCGGATTCATGATGACGTCGAGCGTGAAGGCGACGTCGTCGGCGGAAAACGGCTGCCCGTCGTGCCACGTTACGTCGGGCCGCAGCTTGATCGTCCAGGTGAGCCCGTCCTTCGAGACGCCGCCGTTTTCCACGGTCGGGATCTCGGTCGCAAGATTGGGAATGAACTTTCCCTGGGGATCGATCTTCCACAGAGAATCGAAGACGGTGAATTCGACGCATGTCTCGACGCCGGTGTTCACGTAGAGCAGCGGATTGAAGTTGACCGCCTCCTGCGTCACGCCGACCACGCATTGACCCGCCGCGGCCGCCTTCGCGGGGTCGGAGAGGACAAGCGACGCGACGCCAACGCCGCCGCCAAGGGCGGGCAGCGCGAGGCCTGCGAGCAGAATTTCCCGGCGGCTCAGCCCGCGTTCCGTGGAAGCGCTGTCTGCCGGCATGGCCGCAAGCCGATTTTCCGTCATTGTTCTTCTCCTCCAGTAGAACCGAGCCTTGTGCGGCTAGAAATCCAGCGCCTGTTTCAAGTCATCGATCAGATCGCAGGCATCTTCCAGGCCAACCGACAGCCTCATCAAGTCCATCGTAACGCCGGTCGCCGCTTCGGCGCCAGTCCGGCCCTTTTGCCGCGCCTGAGCGAGCCCGCCGGGATGCATGATGAGCGATTCGACATCGCCGAGGCTCACCGCGCGGGCGATCAGCTGCAGCCGGTTCATCAACCGGACCGCGCCGTCGTAGCCCGACCTCAGCTCGAAGGACATCATGCCGCCGCCGCCGCTCATCTGGCGGCGCGCGATCGCGTAGCGCGGATAGGCCGGGAGGAACGGGTAGCGAACCACGCGCACCGCCGGATGGGCGGCCAGCATCTCGGCCACCGCCAGCGCGTTCTCGCCATGCTGGCGCATCCGCACATGCAGGGTTTTGAGGCCGCGCAGGACGAGGAAGCACGCCATCGGAGAGAGCGTCGCGCCGGTAAGATAGCGCAGGCCACGGTTTCGCACGGCGTGCACCGTGGCGGCGTCGCCGACCACGACGCCGCCGAGCAGATCGCCATGGCCGTTGATATATTTGGTGAGGGAATGGACCACGAGCGTCAGCGCCGTGTTCGAGCGGCCGCTGGAGGGCTGGCGAGGCGAAGGTCGAGTTGACGATGACGATCAGCCCCGCGGCGTGGGCCGCCTCCGACAGCGCGCGAATATCGAGCACGTCAGCGGTCGGATTGATCGGGGTTTCGAAATAGAGAAAGCGACTTTTCGGTGTGATCGCGCGTTGAAGCGCCTCGGGCTGCGAGAGGTCGATTTTGACCAGATTGGCTCCAAGCCGCGGCAAGCCTTCTTCGGTCAGCGCCCTCGTGTTCGAGTAGAGCGTCTCGTGGACGATGATCTCGTCGCCCAGGTTCATCAGCGACAGGAACAGCGAGGCGATGGCGGCCATGCCCGACGCCGTGACGACGGCCGCCTCTCCGCCCTCAAGATCGGCGATCCGGCGCTCGAGCAGATCCTGCGTCGGATTATGTTCGCGGCCATAAAGGAAGCCGGGCTCCTCGTTGGCGATCACCGCGTTGGCGGCGTCGACATCGGGAAATGCGAAGGTCGAGGTCATGTAGATCGGCGGCGCCACAGCGCCGCGGTCTTCCAGCGGCGCGTAGCCGGAGTGAATGGCGCGGGTTTGGAAGCCCAAGGGCCGATTGGGACGATGCGAGCTCATTGCATCGGTCCTGAATCCGGCATGGCGGAGCGATAGGGCTTAAGCGCCGGCTCGAACCGCACGCCATAACGTGGCGGAGGCTTCGAGAAGCTCCTCGGTCAGCCAGCGCGCGTAGGTCGAGGCGACAATGAGGTCGAAGCTGGGTGTCGCGTCGGCGAGGCGGATTCCGCAGACGACATGCGCGACCCGCGTCATCGCCGCCGAACCGGGCCCGAAGGCGTGCGGATGGAGGTCGAGGCGGCAAACGCTCGCCAGCACTGACCGGGCCGGCGCGCCAGCGAGGCGAATGACGCTGGCGCCGCTGCTTTGATCAACCGCTGCGCCAAGACCTCCCGTCGCGGCGGCGACCCGGGCGCGTAAAGCGCCTGGCGTGGAAGGTTCGCTCTCCAAAAGCCAGCCGCCCGGCTGGACCCAGGTGGCGCAGGCTTCGGCGCTCGCCGCCCACCGGCCGGGCGGCGGAAGTTCGAGGCCGAAGGCCGCCCTGATCGCGGCGGCGAGCGGGTCCGCCTTATCCTTTCGCGCGGTCAGACGCACCAGGCTGCGCGGGCGTTCAGCGATCGCGAGCGCGTTTTCGGGTCTCGATCGATCAGGCGCGGACACGGGCGTTCTCCGGATCGACGAAGCAGGGGCTGGTCACGATGACCTCGACGCGCTCGTCATGCAGGGGCGAGACCGCCCAGAGGCGCTTGCCGCGCCAGCTCTCCGCCCCCTCGAGCAAGGCAAGGCCGATCCATTGCTCAAGCTCGACCGAGCGCGTGACGCTCGTGACGTGGCCAAGGCTCTGGGACGAATCCGGCTCCGCGACGAGATGCGCGCCGCCGCGAAGGCGCAGCGCCTTGTCCACCGGACGAATTCCGGTCAGGCGAGGGCGACGCGGATCGGCCATCGCCGGCCGTTCGGCCAGAATCCGGCCGACAAAGTCGCCAGTCTTCTTCACGATCCGCCCGAGGCCGAGATCGGCGGCGGTCGTGATTCCGCCGAGCTCGTGTCCCGCCGGATGGCCTTTCTCGATCCGCAGGACGCCCATCGCCTCAAGGCCATAGGGGGCGATTGAGAACGCGCGCCCAGCGTCAAGGATGGCCTCCCAGATCTGCTCGGCAAAACACGAGGGCGTCGCGACTTCGTAGGCAAGCTCGCCCGAAAAGCTGATGCGGAAGATCCGCGCCGGTACGCCGCCGATCGCGCCTTCGCCCGCCGCCATGAACGGGAAGGCCGTATTCGACAGGTCGAGGTCAGCGACGATTTTCATCAGCGCGTCCCGACTCCGCGGCCCCGCGACCGACATCTGCGCCCATTCGTCGGTCACCGAGCAGAACATGACGTCGAGTTCAGGCCAGACCGTCTGGGCGTGAAACTCCATGTGCTCGAGGACGGCCGCCGCCGCGCCCGTGGTTGTGGTCAGAACGAAGTGCTCGAGCCCGAAGCGTGAGACGGTGCCATCGTCGAAGACGATCCCGTCCTCGCGCAGCATCAGCCCATAGCGGGCGCGGCCGACGGGCAGCGTCGATAACGTATTGGCGTAGAGGCGGTCCAGGAAGATGGCGGCGTCCGGACCCTGCACGTCGATCTTGCCGAGCGTCGAGACGTCGCAGAGGCCGACGCCGGAGCGCACCATCGCGCGCCTCGCGCAAGATCGCCGTCCACGCGTCCTCGCCCGCCTTTGGATAATAGAACGGGCGCATCCACGCGCCTGCTCGCTGCATGACAGCCTGCGTGGCGAATGTGCCAGTCGTGCAGGGCGGTGCGTCGGATGGGCTCGAAGCGGTCGCCGGTGGCTCGCCCCGCAAAGGCGCCGAAGGCGACGGGCGCCGTATAGGGCCGGAAGGTCGGCAGCCCGACCGCTTCGGGCGTCTCGCCTCGCGCCTCCGCCAGGATCGCGGCGCCGACGAGACCGCCGATCTTGCCCTGGTCGGTCGCCATATTATGGGTCGTGTACCGCTTGGCGTGCTCGATGTGACTGAAGCCCTCGCGATGCGCGAGGCGGATGTCGTCCGCCGTGACGTCGTGCTGGAGATCGACGAAGCTCTTGCCGCGTCCCCTGACTTCCCACAGCGGCTCCACAGCGAGGGCGGGCGGCTCATCTTCCGGCAAGGGAAAGTCGGCCTCGCCCGGAAAGCCCACGAGGCGCGCCGCCTCGCGTCCGGCGGCAAGGCCGTCGCGAGCGACCGCCCCAACCCCGGACAGACCCCGGGCCGCTCCGGCGGACCGCTCGGCCTGAACCGGCGCGCCGGGGATCGGGCTCGCAAGCTCGGCGCTCCACGCCGTCCTGGCGCCGGACTGGCTCGCCAGATCGACATTCGGGTTCCAGCCCCCCGAGACGCAGAGGAGGTCGGCTTCGAGCGTCTCAGCGTTTCCGGCGCCCGCGCGACGACGGACCTCGACCCGGCGCCCATCGAAGCCTGCGACTTCGCAGCCTAAGCGCACATCAAGGCCGCCCGCCTTCGGCCCGGTCGCCCGGGCGTCGATCACCGTCACGCGCTCGAGCCCCGCTTCCTTCAAACTGTGAGCCGTCGCATAGGCGCTGTCGTTGTTGGTGAAGACCACCGCGCGACGCCCCGCCGCGACGCCGAACCGGCGCAGATAGGCGAGCGCCGCCCCCGCCATCATGACCCCCGGCCGGTCGTTGCCCGGGAAAGCAATGAGCCGCTCCGTCGCGCCGGGCGCGAGCACCACTTGCTTCGCGCGGATGACGTGGCGGCGCTGCCGTAGTTCGCCTTCGCCAGGGGCCCCGTCGGAAAGCTTCTCGATCGCGCCGAGGCAATTGTGATCGTAGTAGCCGAAGACGTTGGCGCGCTTGAGGACAGTGACCTCCGGCATCGTCTCGAGCGCGGCGATCATCTCCTGGCGCCAGCCCTCCAGAGCCGGGGCGAGCAACAGGGCGCCGCCGAGCAGGCTGTCGCGCTCGCACAGAATCACGCGCGCCCCCGCGCCGCCGGCGGTCCGCGCCGCCGCAAGGCCGGCTGGGCCACTCCCGACGACGAGCACATCGCAATGGTCGTTCACGGCCTCATAGGCGTCGGGATCGGCGGCATAGGTCGCCCTTCCGAGCCCGGCGGCGCGACGGATCAGCGGCTCGTAAAGCTTCTCCCAGAAGGCGGCCGGCCACATGAAGGTCTTGTAGTAGAATCCAGCCGAAATCATTTTGCCCGCGAGGGCGTTGACCGCCATGAGGTCGAAGGCGAGCGAGGGCCACCGGTTCTGGCTTCGCGCGACGAGGCCGTCGAACAGCTCGACTTCGGTCGCCTTGGTGTTCGGCTCCGTGCGACCCCCTTCGCCAAGTTCGACCAGCGCGTTCGGCTCCTCGGCGACCCGCGGTCAGGATTCCGCGCGGCCGGTGATATTTGAAGCTGCGGCCGACAAGGGTCACGCCATTGGCGATCAGCGCGGAAGCGAGCGTGTCTCCGGGATGGCCTTCGAGAACCTTCCCGTCGAAGCGGAACGTGAGCCGCCGGCCGCGATCGATGAAGCCGCCCTGAGGAAGGCGATAGCCGCTCATGCGCGTGTGCGTGGAAGCGTTTCGCCGGGGCCGGCGGCTGCGCGGATCTCGTGGGTCAGGGTATTGCGCTCGACTTTCAGCCATTGCCGGCAGCCGGCGTAATGGTGCCACCATTCGCTGTGCCAGCCGCGCGGATTTAAGCGCGTATAGACGTAATCGTAAAAGGCCTGCTCGCCCGCGTCCGAAGGCGGCCGCTTCACGGTCGCGTCGCCGCGGTAGTGGAACTCGTCCTCGGGCCGGGCGCCGCAGAAGGGGCAGGGGATGAGCTGCATCGCGTCTATTGCGCCCAGGGGCTGGGGCCAGCGCCGCTCTCGTCGATCAGGCGCCCCTCGCGGAAGCGGTCGATCGTGAGATCGGCGTTGAGCGGATGAGGCTCGTCCGTCGCGATCGTGTGGGCGAAGCACCAACCCGAGGCCGGGGTCGCCTTGAAGCCTCCGTAGCACCAGCCGCCGTTGAAATAGAGGCCGGAGACAGGCGTCTTGCAGATGAAGGGTGAGCCGTCCATCGTCATGTCCATGACGCCCGCCCATTGCCGCAAGACCCTGAGGCGCGAAAGCGACGGCATCATCGCGACGGCTGCGCCCATCAGGTGCTCGACCAGCGGAAGATTGCCGCGCTGGGAGTAGGAGTTGTAGCCGTCGAGGTTGCCACCGAACACGAGGCCGCCCTTGTCGGACTGGCTGATATAGAAATGGCCGGCGCCGAAGGTCGCGACGCAGTTGATATAGGGCTTGATAGCCTCCGACACGAAAGCCTGCAGGAGATGGGTCTCGACTGGAAGGGTGAGGCCCGCCATCGCAGCGAGCCGGGAGGTGTTTCCGGCGACCGCTACGCCGACCTTGCCGGCGCCGATGAAGCCCCGCGTCGTCTCGACGCCGACGACCCTTCCGCCGTCACGCCGAACGCCCGTCACCTCGCAATGCTCGAGGATATCCACCCCGCGCCGGTCAGCGGCGCGGGCGAAGCCCCAGATCACCGCGTCGTGCCGCGCTGTGCCGCCGCGCGGCTGCAGGAGCCCGCCGAGAATTGGGAACATCGGGTTGTCCATCGCCGCCATCGGCAGGATGGAGCGAACCCCATCCCGGTCGAGGAGCACCGCGTCAACGCCCTGCAGGCGCATCGAGTTGCCGCGCCTTATCGCGAAATCCCGCTCGCCGTCGGTATGGAAGATGTTGAGCACCCCGCGTTGGCTCATCATCACGTTGTAGTTGAGGTCCTGCTCCAGGCCCTCCCACAACTGCAGCGACTTCTCGTAAAAGCGGGTGTTGCTGGGCAGCATGTAATTCGAGCGGACGATGGTCGTGTTGCGGCCGCCGTTGCCGAGACCGATCGGCCCCTTTTCGACCACCGCGACATTGGCGATCCCATGCACGCTCGCGAGATAATGAGCAGTCGCGAGACCGTGTCCTCCGCCCCCCACGATCACGACGTCGTATCGCTGCTTCGGCTCCGGCTTGCGCCAGGCGGGCTTCCAGCCGCTGTTGCCGCGCAGACCTTCCGCGAAGAGCCGCCAGCCTGAGTAACGGTCGTTCATGCCATTAGGCCGCATCGACGTGAACGGTCGCGCTCTCGGGCGGCAGCCAGCCCTTCCGCTCGCGCCAGCCCGGCGCGAGGTTGCCGAAGCGCGACAGGCGGAAAGTGGAGAGATCCGCGAAGCTGCATCGGCCTTCGGTCACGATCTCGGCGATCGCCCGGCCGCTCGCTGGCGAAAGGCCGAAGCCGACACTCGACATGGTGGCCGCGGTCGCGTTGTCCGCGCTCGGCAGGCGATCGATCACCGGCCGTCCGTCGGGCGTATTCTCGACAATGCCGGCCCAGCTGCGGATAACGCGCGCGTGAGCCGCCTTCGGAAAGAGCTCTGCGAGGCGCTTGGCGATATTGCGGGCGATCGGACTCGACGGCTTGAGCGCTTCGGACCCAATCCCGCCGGCCTGCAACCATTCGTGCGGGCCGCCGCCATAAGCAAGATTGCCTCGCAAGGTCTGCCGTCCATAAAGGCCGTTGCCGTCGATCCCGCCCATCGGCATGAGCGGTAGCGGCTCGGTCACGATCATATCCGCCCGCGCGGGGGTGACCGGAACCTCCGCCCCGAGCATCGCGGACAGAACGCCTGTCTGCGGCCCGGCCGCGATCACCACCTGTTCGCAGGCATAGGTCCCCGCATCGGTCTCGACGGCCTTCACCTTGCCGCCGGCGAGGGTGAAACCCGTGGCCGCGACATTTTGCAGGATACGCCCGCCAAGATCGCGGAACGCCCAGGCGTAGGCCTGGACGGTCCGCTGCGGATTGGCGTGGCCGCCGCAGGCGAAATAGGCGCCCCCTACGACATTGTCGCCTGCAAGCGGCGCCATCTCGCGCACCTGCGCAGCGTCGAGCCATTCGGCCGGAAATCCTTGGGCGTGGGCGCTGTCGACGCCGCGCTTCATGGTTTCGAGCTGCTCGTCAGTGAGCGCAATACGCAGGCGGCGTGGGCGGAACTCGGTCGGATAACCGAGCAACGAATCCATCATTGGCCAGAGCCGCTGTTCCTCGGCGAACAAGGGCGACTGATGATGGGTGCAGCCGCCGCCGTTCCGGCCGGACGCTTCCCAGCCGACAACGCCTTTTTCGATGACGAGCACATCCACCCCGGAACGCGCGAGCCACCAGGCGGCGCTGAGCCCAGT
Source organism: uncultured Alphaproteobacteria bacterium (assembly GCA_963764955.1). Taxonomy (GTDB): domain Bacteria; phylum Pseudomonadota; class Alphaproteobacteria; order Rhizobiales; family Beijerinckiaceae; genus Roseiarcus. The sequence goes on from CAVXVE010000042.1 coordinate 58,567, forward strand.
GACGCCAGCGCCAACGACAATGACCGAGGCGCCTTTGGACGGCGCGCCATCGCTCATCGGCCGCTCTCGTCGTCCAGGGCGGGCAGGGGCTCCCAGAAGGGGATCCATTGGCTGTCGATGCCGAACCAGGTGTCCCAGTGCTCCGCGATGGCGTGCTGCTCCGGTTCATCGGCGAAGGCGGCCAGAGGCATCGGACGCGCCGGCGCGCGATAGCTCGGGAGCGGGATGGCGCTGAGCGCCACGCCTGTCGCCTCCGCAAGCGCCGCTCCGATCTGCTCTCGGCAGCGACGTCCCTGGCAAGGCCCCATGCCCGCCCGAGTCAGGCGTTTGACCTGATCCTGATTGATCGGCCCCTCATTCGCGAGCGAGGCGAGGTCGCGCGCGCCCTGCGCGGGCTGGTCGCGACGGAGGTAGCGCGGCGGCCGAACGCCGAGAAGGTCGCCAAGCGACACCTCCTCGCACTGGCAGAGGTGGGTGTCGGCGTCGGCGACCAGGCGCGCCGCGCTCGCCCAGAGCAGGCGAGGCGAGGGCGCTTGCTCCGAAGGGCTCTCCACCTCGACGGGCTTCGTCCAGCTTGCCTCCTGGCCGGCCGCAAGGGCGGCCGCCGCTCGCGCCGCGCGCACCCCCTCGGCCGAGGACGCGTCCGGCGGATCGGCCTTGATCCCGATGCAATCGCCGGCGCCGAACAGCGTCGGCTCGGTCGTTCGTCCGTCGGCGTCGACCAGAGGCACATGGCCGCCGCTTTCCGGCCGGAAGACGATCGCGGCGCCTGCGATGTCGAAGAGTTCGATCGCCGGCGCGGCGCCCGTTGCGAGCACGATCGTGTCACACGGGATCGTGGTTTCGCTCTGCGGGTCGTCGAGCCGAACGATGGATGCGCCCTCCACGCCATCGCGCCCCAGAGCTTGGCGGATCATGCTGCCGGCAAGGATCTTTACGCCCGAAGCCGCGAGGCGGGAGCAGCCGGCTGAATTGATGGCCTCGCGCGCAGCTTCGACGATCGCCGCCACGGTGCGTCCCGTCGATCGCAGGGCTTCGGCCACGGAGGTCGCCTCCGCGCTGGAGCCGATGATGACGAATGTTCTCCCTTCGAGGGCGTCATAGCGTCGAAGCAGATGATGGGCCGCTGTCGCGCCCATGACGCCGGGAAGATTCCAGCCGGGGAACGCGACCCCTACGTCGCGCCGGCCCGTCGCCAGGATGGCGGCGTCGAAATCGCAGAACCAGCTCGCGGCGCCGTCGGTCAGCCCAGCCGCGCGCCGCCCGACCCAGGAGACGCCGGGGCGCGGCGCGACGAGCGTCCAGACGGAGACGCCCAGCCGAACGTCAACCCCGATCTCGAAGGCCTCGCCGAGGGCCGGATCGTTGGCGACGATCGTCTCGATCATCGCGTTGCGATTTCGGACCGCCCCCGTCATCCGGCCGCCGAAATGGAACGGAACCTCAAGCCCCATCGACGCCGGGTCCAAAGGATTCTCGTCGACGAGTATGACCTTGAGCCCAAGGCGGGCGCCCTCGATCGCCGCCGCGCATCCTGCAGGCCCGGCTCCGACGACGAGCAGCTGGACGCGCTCGCGTGGCGTCAGCCGCTTGCCATTGGTGCAGACCGGGTCGAACCCTCAACTCAAGACATCATTCCCCATTCTGCCGCTCTCGTCAGGTGTGACGGGGCGCCAGGAGCCAGCGTATCGAAAAACGACAGCGTCATCTATTCCCAACCCAAAAAATAGCTTGGGATCTAAACGCGCAGAAAGGCGATGATACAAATTCCTTGACAAAAATAATGGGCGTCGCCGAAACCTCAGCTCGTCATTTTCCAGCTCCCGTCGGGCTGTTTGCACCCCGTCCCGTGGCCGCGGTTCGGCCGGCCGGCGATATAGATGGTCTGCGAATAGGCGCGGCAGCCGTCGCTCGTCGCGGGGCCGGGCTCGATGAAGCCGAACACGCCGTGGGCCCCGCGCCACGAACGACGCTGGCCCGAACCGAGCGCTGCGATCTTGGCGTTCCATGCGGTTGCGCGGTCGTCGTCCGTCAGCGACGCTCCGACCGGCCCGCCGAGGACGCCGCCCAGCGCCGCGCCAGTCGGAATGGGCGGGGAGGGGACGCTGGCCGGAGCCGACGCGAGGCTGGGAGCCGAGGCGGCGGGCGGGGTGAGCGCGCCGGTGACCGGCGGCGCGCTGTTCGAGCCGACGCTTTGACAGCCCGCGAGGCCAATCGCCCCGAACGCGATCATGAGAAGGGTCAGCCGCATGGATGCTTCTCCCGAAATCATAAGCGCGCGCCTCAAACGCATGGCAGGCTGAGGATCGCTCGCAAGCCCCCGAGCGGACTTTCGTCGAGTTGCAATGAACCGCCATAGATCGAGGCGAGCTCGACGACAATCGACAGGCCGAGGCCGGAGCCCGGGCGCGACTCGTCGAGCCGCTTGCCCCTCTCAAGCGCAGCCGCCCGCGCGCTTTTATCGAGGCCGGGACCGTCATCGTTGATCTCGGCAATGAGAAAGCGGCCGGCGTCCCTACCCTCCGCCGTGGCGCGCGCGGCGTGGATCGACACGCGTTCGCGCGCCCATTTTCCAGCGTTGTCGAGCAGGTTGCCAATGAGGTCGGTGAGATCCTGGGCCTCGCCGCGAAACTTGAGGCCGGGCTGCAACTCGACGTCGAATGTCAGCGCCCGGTCGCCATGCAGCTTCTCGAAAGTGCGGACGAGCCCGTCGACGACCGGCTTCACCTCAGTCGCCGCCCCGAAGGTCCTGGCGCGGGCGGCGGCGCGGGCGCGGTCGAGATAGAAGGTCACCTGCCGGCGCATGATCTCGGTCTGTTCGCGCACCTTCTCCGACAGGCTTGGACTCTCCGAATCGGCCTCGTTCATGAGAACGCTGAGCGGCGTCTTGAGCGCGTGGGCGAGATTGCCGACCTGGGTCCGCGCGCGCTCGACGATCTCCCGGTTGGCGTCGATCAGCTGATTGACTTCGAGCGCCAGCGGAGCGACGTCCTGCGGAAATTCGCCGGCGATGCGTTCGGCCTCGCCGCGGCGGATCGCCGCCACCCCTTCGCGCAGGACCCGCAGCGGCCGCAAACCAAACCGGACCGCAAGCGCCGTTGAGCCGATCAGCGCCGCCGCCAGCGCCAGAAACGTCGTCGCGAGCCCCCATTCGAAGCTACGCTCCTGACCCTGGATCGCATCGCCGGGAGCGGCGACCTGGACCAGAAAGCGCCCGTCATCGCCGGCGTCGATCTGGCGCTGGATCATCCTCACCTGATGTCCGCCCGGACCGACCGCGTAGCCGCTGAGGATTGCGCCCGGATTATCGCCCACGGCCGGGAGTTGCGGCAGCTGGGTTGCGAACAGCGACTTGGAGGCGCGGATTTCCGGCGGGTTCACATCGGTGCGGGTGATCTGCCAATACCAGCCGGAGAACGCGAGCTCGAATTGCGGCGCGATCGCTGCTGGCGCGCTCGCCTTTCCTTCGTCATTCGGCGGCGCGATATTGGCGACCAGCGCTTTCAAATAGACGCCAAGCTGATCGTCGAAGTTAGCCTCGGTCCATTGCTTGTTGAGCGCGCTCAAGCCCAAGCCGGCGAGCGCGAGGATGAGCGTGCTCCAGAACGCCGCCGAGAGAAAAAGGCGGGAAGCGATTGACCGCGCGCTGAGCGCCTTGACCATCAAGCCGCTTACGGGACTTCCCGCACCGCTCCGCGCGCCGCGCTAGTCGCGAACGCCGCATAGGCGCGCAAAGCCGTCGACACCGCCCGCTTGCGCGGCTGAGCCGGCTTCCAGGCGTTCGCGCCCTTGCGCTCCATCTCCGCCCGGCGATGGCTCAGCGTCACCTCGTCGACGAGCAGGTTGATCGAGCGGGCGGGAATGTCGATCGCGATCTCGTCGCCCTCTTCGATCAGTGCGATCGCCCCGCCCTCCGCCGCCTCCGGCGAGACATGGCCGATCGAGAGGCCCGAGGTGCCCCCCGAGAAGCGCCCGTCGGTGACGAGGGCGCAAGCCTTGCCTAAGCCCCGCGATTTGAGATAGCTGGTCGGATAGAGCATTTCCTGCATGCCCGGGCCGCCGCGCGGCCCCTCGTAGCGGATGACGACGACATCGCCCGCGCCGACCTTGCCGCCCAGAATCCCCTGCACCGCGGCGTCCTGGCTTTCGAAGATGCGCGCCGGTCCCTTGAACTTGAGGCTGGCGGCGTCGACTCCGGCCGTCTTCACGATCGAACCGTCGATCGCGATATTGCCGTAGAGCACCGCGAGGCCGCCGTCCTTGGAGAAGGCGTGCTCGGCGTCGCGGATCACGCCCTTGGCGCGATCCTCGTCGAGCGAGGGGTAGCGCGCCGACTGGCTGAACGCGACCTGGGTCGGCACGCCGCCGGGCCCGGCCAGAAAGAATTCGCGCGTCGCGTTGCCGCCTGCGCGCATGATATCGTTGCGCGACAGCGCATGGTCGAGCGACTCCGCATGCACCATGGCGACGTCGCGGTTGAGCAGGCCCGCGCGGTCGAGTTCGCCCAATATCCCCATCACGCCGCCGGCGCGATGCACGTCCTCGACATGCACGTCGGCGACCGATGGGGCGATCTTGCACAGGCAGGGCACGCGGCGCGACAGCCGGTCGATGTCGGCCATGGTGAAGTCGATTCCCGCTTCGTGCGCGGCGGCGAGCAGGTGCAGGACGGTATTGGTCGAGCCGCCCATGGCGATGTCGAGCGTCATCGCGTTCTCGAACGCCTTGAAGGTGGCGATGCCCCGCGGCAGCGCGCCCTCGTCGCCCTCCTCGTACCAGCGCCGGGCGAGATCGACGATCAGATGTCCGGCCTCGACGAACAGGCGCCGCCGGTCGGCGTGGGTCGCCACCACCGTGCCGTTGCCGGGCAGCGAGAGGCCCAGCGCCTCGGTCAGGCAGTTCATCGAATTCGCGGTGAACATGCCCGAACACGAGCCGCAGGTCGGGCAGGCGGAGCGCTCGAGCACTGCGACGTCGGCGTCGGAGACTTTGGAATCGGCGGCGGCCACCATCGCGTCGACAAGGTCGACGCTGCGCGCGCCGGTCGAGAGCTTGACCTTGCCCGCCTCCATCGGGCCGCCGGAGACGAACACCGCCGGGATGTTGAGGCGCATCGCCGCCATCAGCATGCCGGGCGTGATCTTGTCGCAGTTCGAGATGCACACGAGCGCATCGGCGCAATGGGCGTTGGCCATGTATTCGACGCTGTCGGCGATCAGCTCGCGCGAAGGCAGCGAATAGAGCATGCCGTCGTGGCCCATGGCGATGCCGTCATCCACGGCGATGGTGTCGAACTCCTTGGCGACGCCGCCGGCGGCCTCGACCTCCCGCGCCACCAATTGGCCGAGATCCTTCAGGTGCACGTGGCCGGGGACGAACTGGGTGAAGGAATTGGCGATGGCGATGATCGGCTTGCCGAAATCACCGTCCTTCATGCCGGTCGCGCGCCAGAGGCCGCGGGCGCCCGCCATGTTGCGGCCATGGGTCGAAGTGCGGGAGCGATAGGGAGGCATGTTTCGCCTATAGGGTGGAACGGGCGGCGCGGCGGCGCCGATGGGCTGTCATAATCGCATTTTCTCAGCCCCGACAGCAAGGGGCGACAGAGCTCCATCGACGCGGCGCGGAATTCGACTATGATCCGATGGTTTTCACCGGCAGCGAAGGGACGCCATGCCCGAACCGCTTTCCCAGGACCAACGACAGGGCAAGCTGACGACCCCGCTTGGCCCCACGGCATTGGCCTTGTTCGCGGTTCAGCGCGATCGAAGGCCTGAGCGAATTGTTCGAATTGCGCGTCGAGGCGATCAGCGAGCAAGGCGGGCTCGATTTCGCTTCGACGATCGGTCTTGGCTCGACCGTCGAACTTACTGACCCAGGACGGCCAGAAGCGTTATTTCCAGGGCGTTATGACCGAGGCGCGCTGGGCGGGGACCCGGCAGGATCTCTATGTCTACCAGCTCGTGCTGAGGCCCTGGCTCTGGCTGCTGACGCGGACTTCGGATTGCCGCATCTTCACGCAGATGACGCCAATCGCGATTATCAAGCAGGTCTTCTCCGACCGCGGCTTCTCCGACTTCCGTGACGCGACGACAGGCTCGCCGCCCACGCTCGAATATTGCGTGCAGTACCGCGAGACGGATTTCAACTTCGTCTCGCGGCTCATGGAGGAATACGGCGTCTATTATTTCTTCGAACATTCCGACGGCAAGCACACGCTCGTGCTCGCCGACGGCAAGTCGAGCCACCAGCAAGTTCCCGGTCTTTCGTCAGTGCCCTACAACCCGATCGCCGACGCCGGACGGAGAGAGCAGCAATACCTCGAGACCTGGTCGCTCGGGCGCCGGGCGCAGAGCGGCGTCTTCGTGCTGGAGGACTACGGCTACAAGAAACCGTCGGCCAACCTGCTCGCGCAGTCGCAAAAGCCCGGCGGCTACGCCCACGATTCCATGGAGATGTTCGATTACACCTATAGTTACGTCGACACGGAGGGCAATGATCTCGTCGATCAGGGCGTCGGCGAAAAGATTCGCGAAATACAGGATCGAAGGCGCCCAGTCGCTCGACAAGCGCCGCTCCTCCACGGGCGCCGCGCCTCGCTATTTCCCGGCGGGCTGATCACGCTCGAACGCCATCCGGAAGGCGGCGAGAACATGGAGTATCTGGTCACGCGCTGCACTCACGATTTCGAAGCGGAAAGCTACCGTTCGGGCGCGCGGCGGCGGTCTCGGCTACATCGGCAATTACGAGATGACGCCGAGCGACCGTCAGTTCCGCGCCCCGCTCGTCACCCGCAAGCCCGAAATCTCCGGCGTCCAGTCGGCTCTCGTCATCAAGGACAAGGGGGGCCCTGAGATCGAGGTGGACAAGCTCGGCCGGATCCTCGTGCAGTTCTATTGGGACCGCAAGAAGAAGCCATCACGCAGGGTTCGGGTCGCTCAAGTCTGGGCGGGGAGCAATCGTGGAGCGCTGTTCACCCCCCGAGTCGGCGACGAGGTCCTGGTCGCCTACGAGGAGGGCGATCCCGACCGGCCGATCGTCATCGGCTCGGTCTACAACGGGACCAACACGGTGCCGATGACCTTGCCCGACAAGAAGGTCAAGTCCGGCATCCTCACCCAGTCCAGCACCGGCGGCGCCGGCTACAACATGTTCTTGTTTGACGACACGGCCGGCAGCGAGAAGGTGAAACTGCGGGCGCAGAAGGACCTCATGTTCAAGGCGCTCCACAACGAGCAGCGCGACATTCTGAACGACCAGACAGAGAATATCGGCAACGACGAGACGATTAACGTCGGCTTCCCCAGCGGCAGCGGCAATTTCACCTTGAACGCGCTGAGCAAGGTGACGATCAACGTCGGCCCTCAGGGGTCGCCGATGACCCAGCTGATCATGGACACATCCAGCATTACCCTGAATGTCGGCCCGGGCGGCTCGATGAGCCAGATCGTCATGAACCAGACGAGCATAACGATGCAGTCGACGATGATCACCATAACGGGCAACGCGACCGTTAGCGTCACCGCTCCCATGGTCAAGATCAACAGCTGAGCCTCGTCGGTTCCGCGAAGCCCGGTCGGACGGAACGAGACCGTCGAGAGGCCGCCTTGCCCGTCGCTATTTCATGGAGCGGCGCCTCGTTCCAGCGAAAAGGAAAGACGCATGTCGACGCGACTTCGTTTCAACACCGCAAAGCAAGTGTTCGACGCGTTTCCCAAAGTCACTGCTGAAATCGACCTTCGGCCGACAGAGGAGCCTCCAGTCGATTTCGCGCGCAAGCTGCTCGCTCGGGCGCGCCGTTTCGACGCCATAATCTACACCGCGTGTCTTCTGCCGCGGCGCGAGGCTGTCTGGTGGGGTTGCCAGTGCGTGCGGGCGCTTCACGGAGACACGGCGGACGAGGCGCTCCTGGCCGTCGAAGCTTGGGTGCGGGCGCCCGAGGAGCAGCAGCGTCGCGCCGCCCTGCAAATCGCCGCGTCCGGCGACACCAGCGTTGCGACGACATGGCTCGCCTGGGCCGCCGGTCATTCAGGCGGCAGCGTCGCGCCGGAAGATTTGGCTCCGGTGCATGCATCGCCGGACGCGACGGCGATCAATCTGAAAGCGGCTGTCATTCTGGCCATCGTCCAGCATCCCATGACCGAGGCGCTCGCCTGGATAAGAGCTTGCGTTGAAGCGGGCCTACGCTTCGCCGAAGGTGGAGACGCCAAGGTGCTTCTGCCGACGGCCATCCCAGCCAAGCCCGGCGCAGTCTGACGGCGGCGGAGTTCACTCGCGACAGGGTGCATGAGCCGGAAGCAGCCCAAGCCCGCGAGGAAAAGAGCAACGGCAGTCTCAACGGTTGAAAGGGCGCTGTCCTCGTCCGTCCGGAGGCGCGCCCGTCCCTCGCCAGTCAGGGAATCATCTCGGTCACTTCGCCGGGATACAAGATCGTGATTGTCCCGCCCAACGCGCATTGCAGGAAGCTGACATTGTCGAGGGCGGGAACCCCGTCGAGAATCACCGGGGGCGAAACGGCGCCAGTGACCCAGGGCGCGGGGGTCACCGGAGTGCAGGGCACGGGCGTCGGCGTCCCCATCGCCGCCGCCGTCGCCGAGACGAAGGCGGGATTGCCCGGTGACATGCACATTCCAAACGGCATGACGTTCGTCATCGGCACGTGGTCGTTGATGTTGGCCGCCGGCTGATCGCTCGTGATCATTCGGTGGATCGGCAGCACGACGAAGGTGCTGATGCCTGGGGGCACCGCGAAACTGCACTTCAGCGTCGCGCCGTTGCAAACGTGGAATGGCATTAGGCCTTACTCCTTGCAGCAAGTCGGCCAAAGGATGAAATCGCCGCTTGATTGCGCTCGTTCTGCCGGTCCCGAGGCCGTAACGCTTTAAAGTCGTGTCTGCATTTAGCTTTACGAACCCGGCGGTGCAAAGTGCAGAAACCAAATCGCTCAATTTTCGCGAGCTCGCTTGAGCGATATACCTATAAGGATATATCGCGCCAGGCGAAATCGGGCTTGAATTGTCCATGGGCGCGCTCTTTACTGAAGGCGCCTCGGGCGCGGCTGCGCGTCCGGCGGTCATGAAGGTTAGGAGGGCTCAGCTATGGAGCTCAGTCGTCGCGGCTTCATCAAAATCACCGCCGCCAGTCTCGCCGCTTCGAGCTTCGGCGCGCTCGGCTTCGGCGACGCGAGCGAAGCGCTCGCCGCCTCGGTCAGGCCATTCAAGCTGACTGCGGCGAGCGAAACGCGCAACACCTGCACCTATTGCTCGGTCGCCTGCGGCATCCTCATCTATAGTCTCGGCGACCGGGCCAAGAACGCCGTTTCCGACATCATTCACATCGAGGGCGATCCCGACCATCCGGTCAACCGCGGCACGCTCTGCCCGAAAGGATCGGCGCTGCTCGACATCGTCCATTCGCCCGGCCGGCTCAAGGCTCCGAAATACCGCGCCCCGGGCGCAAACGCGTTCAAGGAAGTCTCCTGGGATTTCGCGCTCGACCGCATCGCGAAGCTCATGAAGGAGGATAGGGACAAGAACTTCATATCCCGGAACAAGGACGGGACGACCGTCAACCGCTGGCTCTCGACCGGCATGCTGGCGGCGTCGGCGTCCTCCAACGAGACGGCCTTCATCACCTGGAAGGTCGCTCGCTCTCTCGGCATGGTGGTGTTCGACAACCAGGCGCGCGTCTGACACGGACCGACGGTGGCCAGTCTGGCCCCAACATTCGGTCGCGGCGCGATGACCAACACCTGGCAGGACATCAAGAACGCCGACGTCATCGTAGTCATGGGCGGCAACGCCGCCGAAGCCCATCCGTGCGGCTTCAAATGGGTGATCGAGGCGAAGATCGAGCACGGCGCCAAGCTCGTCGTCATCGATCCGCGCTTCACCCGCACCGCGTCCGTGGCGGACGTCTACATCCCGATCCGTCCGGGAACGGACATCGCCTTCCTAAACGGGCTGATCCGCTACCTGATCGAGAAGGACAAGCTGCAGCACGAATACGTGCGCGCCTACTCCAACGCCGGCCTCATCGTGAAAGAGGGCTTCGGCTTCGAGGACGGGCTCTTCACCGGCTATGACGAACACACCCGCTCCTACGACAAGTCGAGCTGGGACTACGAGCGCGACGACCAGGGCTTCGCCAAGGTCGACGACTCGCTGCAGAACCCGCGCTGCGTCATCAATCTTCTGAAGAAGCACGTCGACCGCTACACGCCCGAGATGGTGTCGCGGATCTGCGGCACGCCGCAGGACAAGTTCCTGCAGGCGTGTGAACTGTTCGCATCGTGCTCGACGCCCGACAGAGCGCTGACCAGCCTGTTCGCGCTCGGCTGGACGCAGCACTCGGTCGGCTCGCAGAACATCCGCACGATGGCGATGATCCAGCTCCTGCTCGGCAACATCGGCGTGCTCGGCGGCGGCATGAATGCGCTGCGCGGCCATTCCAACATCCAGGGCCTCACCGACCTCGGCCTGTTGTCGAACCTCATCCCCGGCTATCTGACGCTGCCGAAGGACAAGCAAGCGGCGTTCGACGATTACATGAAGGCCAACGCGAACAAGCCGCTGAGGCCCGGGCAGGTCAGCTACTGGCAGAACTACAAGAAGTTCTTCGTGAGCTTCCAGAAGGCGATCTACGGCGCCGCCGCGACCGCCGACAACAATTGGGCCTATGACTGGCTGCCCAAGCTCGACATCCCGCTCTATGACATCATCAAGGCCTTCGAGATGATGGATAAGGGGGAGATGAACGGCTACATCTGCCAGGGCTTCAATCCGCTGCAGGCCTTTCCGGATCAAGGCAAGATACGCAGTGCTCTGGGCAAGCTCAAATATCTCGTGGTGATGGACCCGCTCGACACGGAGACCTCGCGCTTCTGGGAGAATTTCGGGCCGCACAATCCGTCCGATCCGGCCAAGATCGAGACCGAGGTGTTCCAGCTTCCGACCACCTGCTTCGCCGAAGAAGACGGGGCGCTCGTCAATTCGGCGCGCTGGCTGCAATGGCACTGGAAGGCGGCGCCGCCGCCCGGGGAGGCGCAGCCCGACATCTGGATCATGGCCGGGCTCTTCCACCGCCTGCGCGAAATGTATCGAAAGGACGGCGGCGCCTTTCCCGATCCGCTCCTCCATCTGACCTGGGACTACGTCAATCCGGTCGACCCCAACCCGGAGGACATCGCCCGGGAGATGAACGGCCGGGCGCTCGTCGATCTCAAGGACAATTCCGGCAAGACGATCGTGAAGGCGGGCCGTCAGCTCGACGGCTTCGCGCAATTGCGCGACGACGGCTCGACCATGTGCGGCTGCTGGATCTTCTCGGGCTGCTTCACCGAGGCCGGCAATCAGATGGCGCGGCGCGACGCGACCGATCCGCGCGAGGCCGGCATCGCGCCGAACTGGGCGTGGGCGTGGCCGGCGAACCGGCGCATCCTCTATAATCGCGCTAGCGCCGATCCGTCGGGAAAGCCGTGGAATCCCGCCAAGTCGCTGATCGAATGGAACGGCGAAAAATGGGTCGGCCTCGACGTGCCGGACTTCGTCCCCACAACGCCGCCGTCCGCCGGCGTGGGCCCGTTCATCATGCAGCAGGAGGGCCTCGGGCGCCTGTTCGCTCTCGACAAGATGGTGGAGGGTCCGTTCCCCGAGCATTACGAGCCGTTCGAAAGCCCGTCCGAGAACGTTCTGCACCCCAAGGTGCGCAGCAATCCTGCGGCGCGCGTCTTCGCCGACGACGCTAAGAATTTCGGCTCAGCGAGCGAGTTCCCCTATGTCGGCACAACCTATCGCCTGACCGAGCACTTCCACTTCTGGACCAAGCACGCGCTGATCAATGCGATCCTACAGCCCGAGCAGTTCGTCGAGATCGGCGAGGCGCTGGCGAAGGAGAAGGGGATCGAGCAGGCGGGCTGGGTGCGCGTCTCGTGCAAGCGCGGCGCAATCGTCTGCAAGGCTTATGTGACCAAGCGGATCAAGCCGATGACCGTGGACGGCAAGCCGACGCACGTGATCGGCGTGCCGCTGCATTGGGGCTTCACTGGCCAGACGCTCAAGGGCTACGCGGCGAACGCGCTGACCCCCTCGGTCGGCGACGCCAATACGCAAACGCCCGAATACAAGGCGTTCCTCGTCAATGTCGAAAAGATCGCGGCGCCCAGCGCGTGAAGGATGATCATGTCCAATCTCCAGTCGCAGGACTACATCCGCATCTCCGCCACGACGCTGACGCCGCCGTCGGTTCGCCGGCACGAGCAGGAGGTCGCCAAGCTCATCGACGTCACCCGCTGCATCGGCTGCAAGGCGTGCCAGGCGGCATGCATGGAATGGAACGACCTGCGCGGCGAGGTCGGGCATTTCGAAGGAACTTATGACAATCCCCTCGATCTGGATCCCAACACCTGGACGCTGATGCGCTTCACCGAATGGGAGAACGACAAGGGCGACCTCGAATGGCTGATCCGCAAGGACGGCTGCATGCATTGCGAGGATCCGGGCTGCCTCAAGGCGTGCCCCGCGCCCGGCGCGATCGTGCAATACGCCAACGGCATCGTCGATTTCATCAGCGAGAATTGCATCGGCTGCGGCTATTGCATCAAGGGCTGCCCGTTCGACATCCCGCGCGTCAGCAAGGTCGACCACAAATCCTACAAATGCACGCTCTGCTCCGACCGCGTCACCGTCGGCCGCGAGCCGGCCTGCGTGAAGGCCTGTCCGACGGGGGCGATCATGTTCGGTTCGAAAGCGGACATGACGCATTGGGCTGGCGAGCGGGTGATCGACCTCAAGGCGCGCGGCTTCGAGAACGCCGGCCTCTACGACCCGCCGGGGGTCAGCGGAACGCATGTGATGTATGTGCTGCACCACGCCGACCGCCCGTCGCTCTACGCCGGGCCTGCCCGACAATCCAAAAATCAGCGCCCTGGTCCAAATCTGGAAGGGCGTATTGAAGCCGCTCGCGGTGGCCGGCGTCGCGCTCGCCGCAGTCTCGGGTTTTTTCCACTGGATCACCGCCGGGCCGAACGAAGTGCAGCCCGAGGACGACATCGCGGCGGCGAAGCTCATTCGCGAGTCGGCCGGCGAAACCAGGGCGCGCGCAACATGAGCTATCCGCCTGGCGCTCTCATCCGCAATACGACGGCGGCGCGGATCAACCACTGGATCACGGCCGCCTGTTTCGTGCTCTTGATGCTGTCTGGCCTGTCGATGTTCCACCCGCTCCTGTTCTGGCTCTCGGCGCTGTTCGGCAGCGGTCAGTGGGCGCGCGCGATCCATCCGTGGATCGGCTGCGTGCTGCTGATTAGCTATGCGGGACTCATCGTGCAGTTCTGGCGCGACAATTTCTGGAACCGGGACGACGTCGCCTGGATGGGCGCTATCGTCGACGTCTTGCGCAACGAGGAAGAGACCGTGCCGGAGGTCGGGCGGTTCAACGCCGGGCAGAAATTCGTGTTCTGGTCGATGGCGCTGCTCGTGCCGGCCCTGTTCCTCACCGGCCTCGTCATCTGGGAAGTCTACTTTGGCGCCGCGACCTCGATCGAGACGCAGCGCGCCGCGGCGTTCATTCACAGCTATCTGGCGATCGCGGCGATCATCATCTGGATCACGCACGTCTACGCGGCGATCTGGGTGCGCGGCTCGATGCGCGCGATGACGCAGGGCTGGGTCACGCCCGGCTGGGCGTGGCGCCACCACCGCAAATGGCTGCGCAGTCTGGTGGCGACCGGATCGCCTGGGCCTCGTCCGCGACGCGCCGGCGACGGTTCGTGAGGCAAGGCGAGTCGGCGCCGAAGGGCGGCTGGATCGGCAACGCCTCGGGCGGCGTCAAGGCGGCGGAGCCGATCGTCCTTCCCGATCCCGCCGGGCGCTTTTCCCGCACGGCCGAGCGAACTCGAGCGGCTTGCGGAGGGCCATGCGGCGGAAGGCTGGCTTGCCTTCATGGCCGGGGCGGCGCGCGCGCAGGCCGCAGCGGCGGCGAAGCTCCCTTGGCCTCGGGCGCCCGACAAAACCGTTGTAGCCCGGGCGGTCGCGGGGCGCATTCCGCCGATAGCCGCCGACGGGCATCGCCGCGACGCGGCCTGGCGCGACGGCCTGGCGACGCTCATCGAAAGCTTCGACGCGACGGCGGCGCCCGCTTCAGTGGCGGCGACGATCGCGGAGATGCGCCGGCGCGATCCGGCGCAAATCGAGAGCCTCGCCGACGCCTTCCTGCGCGGCCGCGTCGATCCCGCCGACGCCGGCGCGGCGTTCTGGATCGCCGCGGCGCTGCAGGTCTATTTCACCCGCCTCGCGGCGACCTTGCGGGCCTCCGACCTCAGGCTGCTCGAGCGGCGCGATCTTTGCCCCTCATGCGGCTCGACCTCGTCGACCGGCATCATCACCGCGTCAGGCCAGAATCCCGGCGCGCGCTATCTCCATTGCTCGCTCTGCTCGACCGCCTGGAATCACACCCGCGCCGTCTGCATCGTCTGCGGCGGCTCGCGCACGCTCGCGCTCAGAGGAATCGAAGGCGACCCAGGCGTCGCGCGCGCCGAGACCTGCGATGAATGCGGAACATACGCCAAGGTTTTCTACGAGGCGAAGGACGCCGGCGTCGACGCCTATGCGGACGATCTCGCGACGCTCGGCCTCGACATGATGGTGGGCGAGGCCGGCTGGTCGCGTCACGCGCCCCATCCGCTGCTGCTCATCGGCTGATCGGATGAGGCGCAACGCCTCGCAAGAACAATGGTGACCGGGAGGACCTGATGGAGCGACTGTTTACCGCCGACGCAAGCCGTCCCGCGATCATCATGGCGCTATCGGGCGAGACGATCACCCATGGGCAATTGGAGGCGCGCGCCAACAGAATCGCGCATCTCCTGCGAGCCGCCGGCCTGAAAAGAGGCGACCACTGCGCCGTCTTCATGGAGAACCATCCCCGTTACATCGAATGCGGATTCGGGGCCGAACGCGCGGGACTCTATTACACCAACGTCAATTCCTATCTGACGCCAGGCGAGCTCGCCTATATCGTCAACAACAGCCTGTCGCAGGTGCTCGTCACGTCGCAATCGCATCTCGCGATCGCCCGTGAGGCGCTGCTCGAGTGCCCCCACGTGAAGCTCTGCCTGGTCGTCGATGGGCCAGGCGATGGCGACGCCGTGCGCAATCTCGATGAGGCAACGGCCCTGTTGCCGGACACGCCGATTCCCGACGAGTCGAAGGGATGGGCGATGTTGTATTCATCGGGAACGACAGGCCAGCCGAAAGGTATCTTGCGGCCGCTTGCCGATACGCCTGCGAGACAACTGACGCCGATCGCCGCGGCCTTCGCCAAATTCTGGGACGTCCGAAGAGGCGAAATCTGCCTCGTGCCGGCGCCACTCTACCACTCGGCGCCTTGGGCGGAGGCGACGCTGACCATTGTGCTCGATGGAATGGCGGTCGTCATGGAGCGATTCGACCCGGAAGCGGTGCTTCAGGGCGATCGAGAAATATCGCGTGACCCACGCCCAGTTCGTCCCGACGATGTTCTCGCGCATGCTCAAGCTGCCGCCGGACGTTCGCGCGCGCTACGATCTCTCCTCGCTCCGGTACGTTCTACACGCCGCGGCGCCGTGCCCGATCCCGATCAAGCAGGCGATGATCGACTGGCTCGGCCCGATCGTCCACGAGTACTACAGCGCCACTGAGGGCCTCGGCCTCGCCATATGCGACAGCGAGCAATGGCTCGCTCACAAAGGCACGGTCGGCAAGGCCGTGTACGGCGAGGTGCATGTCCTCGACGCGGAGATGAGGGAGGTTCCGGCCCGGACTGTAGGGAAGCTCTGGTTCAAGACTGCGTATCCTTTCGAGTATTTCAACGACCCGGCGAAGACGGCGGCGGCGAACACGCCGGACCGCACGATGAGCACGGTCGGGGACATTGGCTACATCGACGACGAGGGGTTCATCTATCTCACCGACCGCGAGTCGTTCATGATCATCTCAGGCGGAGCCAACATCTATCCGCAGGAGTGCGAGAACCTGCTCGTCACGCATCCCAAGGTGCGCGACGCAGCGGTGTTCGGCGTGCCAAACGAAGAGATGGGCGAGGAGGTCAAGGCCGTAGTTCAGCTCATGCAGGGCGTGAAGCCTGGGCCCAAGACCGAGGCGGAATTGATCGCCTTCTGCCGTCAGCATCTCGCGCACGTCAAATGCCCGCGGTCGATCGACTTCGAGGACGATTTTCCTCGCCTTCCGACCGGCAAGCTCTACAAGACAGCGCTGCGCGACCGCTACTGGAAGGGCCACAAGAGCCGGATCTTGTGAGCCGCCGTCTTTATCCCGACCGGGCGGCGGGAGGGCCTCGCGCCATGCGAGCCGCGCGAGCCGGCAAATTGATTGACAAATTCAGAATCATGGAGTATACATTTCTGTAAAGACAAACTCATCGGCCGGGTCGAGCGCTCGACCGCCACGCAGGAGAGCCATGTCATCGAAAGCCGTATCCCGCGCACAACCTGAGACGCGAGGTCAGCCGTCGGGGCGATTTTTTTTATTCCAATCGCTCGTAACCCATTGAAAAGTCCAGATTCGTAAAAATAAACGCTAGTAAATTGGAGTCATGGGGGGACTTCTACCGCGCACACAAAAATGAAGGCAAAATTGCGGCGAAGCATCGCGCATGGAAAGGAAACACCAGCCGGGAGCTTTGCTTGTCAGACCGCGTGTACACCTAGCGGGACTTGCGCTCTACCGACGTCTACTACTGCGACGACAGTAATACTTAAGTAACGCGCAAGACGAAACGCAGTCCATCCGCCTTGCAACATGCCTCGATCGGAGCGTTGCCGCATCCGGGGCAATTGCCTCCAGGGTATCGCGCTGCTTTCCCTGGCGCAAGCTCCTGCCGCCGGCGGAGCGACTGGCGCTGGGCTGTCGAGCGGCCCCGGCGTCGGGCGGCTCATCGGGCCGGAGCGAGCCGTCGACGGGGCTTGGGCCCTTCAGGCGACCGGCGAGCGGTCGAAAGCCGTCAGCGAGGCGTTGAGGACCGTGGCGAGGGCCATGGGCGAGCGACAAGGCCGAGCTCTGGAAGACGACCGGGGCCGGGCCGGCAGCGCGCCTCCTCCGGCCGGCGGCCCGCGCGGGCTCATGGAGGCCGCTGGATTGGGTTTGGCGGGAGCCTAGGGCTATGGAAGTAGCTTGGAGCAATCGCAATGATGGTTCGCGGCGTCGGCGCGACGGGATATAGTGGGGGCTAAGTTAACGCCACGACCCGCGGCAATTGTTTGCTTGGACACAGTAAGAAGCGAGAATTCAAGGCGCTCTCGGAGGCGGGCTAATCATTGAGTTCACCTCTGCGATCACTGTTCCACGATCTCTCACGTAGGAAGATACAAACCACGCCGTGTCGTCGACCTTGCTAATGGCACATTTTTGCGCTTTTGATATCAGGCTCTTACGGCTCTTCGCCGTCGCGGTCTGGACCACGTCCCTTATCTTTTCAATGCGAGGATCACCTTTGATCTTCAGGGCTTCCTCGAGTTCCGGAGCGTGCGCGAGCAGATTGAAGGCAAGTATTCCTTGGCCAAACGACAATTCGCAATCCAATTGCGGCGTTGATTGGCCGCCCAATTGACCTTTCTTCTTCAGATAGGATGCGAGAAGATCTAAACTTTCTCTTGTCGGCTCATCCAGGCCAGTCATATACACTGTATCTAAATTGCCCACCCCCGCGATTGTCGAAGCAGCCTGATTAAGTAAACCCAAGCGCATGAGTGTGTCGACGTATCGTCCCACAATCCGCAGTGGCGCTCCTATCGTTTGTGCGCCGCCGCTTTGCGCCGACAAGGCTCGATTATATAGCGTCGAAAATACATCCCTGTCATCGGCGGTCGGAAATAAGTCTGCGACGTAAGCCAAGACATCCGGCGCGTCGGGTGCTGCCTTAAGGATTGAGATGTATTCCTTGTATGCCGAAAAACGCTCGCCCTCCTCTGCACGAGCGTCACTCTTCGTAACTTGCGGTGCCAGCTGATTGACCAAAACGTCTTCGGTAGCCTGATCCGGTCCGGACGCGCTGCGAAGAAAGGCTGAGAGACGTGTTTCCAAGTCGGCGAATTCAGGGAGATGTTTGGCCGCGTCAAGCTTCTCGGCACTTTCGCGAATGAGCGTGAAGTCCTTCGTCGCGCCCTCTTCCGAGTCTAGGAAAAGAAATAAGGCCCAAGCCAAATCATAAGAGCGCTGCACCTCCGGGTCAGCATAGAAATCGTCGCCGCTCATCGTCACCATGGAAGACAGAGTTGTGCCGTCTCCGAGCTTGACCTGACTTGCTCGCCTGAGCTTGGAATATTCTTCCGGAGCTAAAACGGCGTTTCGTCTGAGCTGAGCCACCTCGTCTCTGACGGCCGCGTCTGCCAATGCCGCTGCCATATCAGAATGCCCCGCCAACGCTTCTGCGGCGATCATTGGGGACAGAACCTGCATCCGCGCAATTTTCTCAGTAAGGAACTGCGCCTGACCTTCCGCAATAAAAGGAGACGCGAGATAATATTTTTTCGGATCCGTGTTGCAACGCGTGAATGAACTCATGAAAGTACGTTTTTGCTAGCGTCCGACGGAGACCAATAATTGCTGCCGCCGCTTGATCGGTTGGCGTTTCCAGACCCTCACTAGGCCGATAGAATCCGTCAAGGAATTCTTCGGGAAAGTAGGTGAATATTGTGTTCGTGTTCGGAATGTACAATCCGTTCGTGGATTCCGGGCCGACCGTTCCTGTCGCAGCCTTGAAGGCGGCGCTGCTTTTGTAAATTCTCAAATTGAGCACTTCTTTGATTTCAGCCGTCGGACGGATGTCCTGAAACAACACGGACTTGAAGTCACCACTCTCCAGCATATTCAAGAGGAATTCGGTAGCAAAGGCGACTGTTGTGCTGATTGAAAAGAGCCCATTTGTTGCCGCAAGCCCCTCAATCGGCCAAGCTTGCTCAGAATGGTCTGGCAACCCGGACTGCCCAATCACGTCTTCAATCATCGATATTTTGTTTGGGTTAGCTGCCGCCTGCTGATCGAAACTCGGGAAGAGATCTGCGACATCAGACTGGATTTTGATAGTCCAAAGCGGCGTTTTCACTTCGGCTAACACCGCGCTTGGGGCTGGTTCAGCGCCTGCACGGTATGTCGGAACGACGAGGAGGATTAGTGCCGCGATGGCCAGAGGCGAGAAAGTGGGGCCGCCCAGTTTCATCAATTTGCACCTCGGCCCAGGATCTCCAACAAATTGTCGAGGCGGTCACTAGCCTCATGGATCGATCCGAGAGATTTCAGCCCCCGAGTTGAAACCTTGGTAATCAGTTCCACGGAGTCCCGCGGTACTGGTGGAACCGGAAACTGCTGAATAGTGTCGCTACCGGCAACCCGATAATACATCTCTGCACCAGAAAGCGCATCCTCGTCCTTGTAGCAAACCATGACAGTCGAGTTGGGATGTAGCGTTCCGATATCTGCAATCGTACCAGAGGGTGCCGTTACCTTGACTGCTTCATATGCTGACGAAGTAAAGTTCTGCAGCGTCAGGAACCGGATTGTCTGACTACGAAGCGCTATCGGCGGAAGTTTCTTTTGATCCATGACGAGCGCGGTCCACTCAGGCGTATTCGCGATACTTGGATGCGTATACAATTCCGAGAACGCCTGCGCTGTCTTGTGGACTTCCTCCAAGGCTGCGGAATTGGCCCCGTCCATATACACCCGCGCTACGTGCGGTCCGGGTTGGGTTATTCTCTCTTGCTGCCATTTATCGTACGCGAGGTAACCGTTCAGCGCTAAGGATATGACAGCGACGGCGGCGAGCAGCCACTCTCGCGCACTGCCCACTTTGGCACCCCCGCCAACTTCCACAGCTTCTGGTGGGTCGTCGTCTTCTGGCATGTTTCGGGTTCTGTCGGCTCTCTTCACCCACAGGTTATTCCGGCCAGCTTAATCCCGCAACGGTGCACGGAGTTTGCCTGCGTTACGGCGGCGCTCCGACAGGCAGACTGGCGCGCGCTGCGCGAGACTCGCCGAAGCTCCAAAGGCGGCCATTCCATAGGGGAGTGATCGCTATTTGCGCCAAGCGGACCTCCAGCGAAACGTCGCAACTCATATGCTTTGGGTCGGGCGCGGGCAGAGCGCGTCAGCGGGCTTCTGACCGCCACACGGCAATCACGCTTCTGCGTGCGTTCCTTACATGGGGCCGCAAAACCTCTCGCGGCGATATCATCATCGGCCGTCCTGCCCTCATCCTGAAAGCCTGACCGTCGACGCACGACACGATCAGCCATTCGTACGGGCTCAACGATGACGACGTCTTGCCAGTCGCCCAAAGGCAGACGTCGATATCGAATTCGAGCTTCTTTTCGCCCGCGTCGAAAGCCCTTACCACGTGTTGCGTGAAAGCCCATGGAAGGATGGCGTCGCACGCGGAGATCCTGTACTCGACGAGCCCCGGATAGCGCGCTTGCTCGGAAGCCCAGCCTTGAGCGTTCGCAAGCTTCGGATCGCGGTCGAAAGCACGCGTCAATTCGTCGGCGTCGAGGCGCGCCGTCATTTCAAACGATCCGTGAAGCCAGATGATGGAGCGCGCCTTTCCCCGCCATCCGCCCTCGATAGAGGGGGCGCGTTTCTCCGCGCTATTGACGACGCCGACCATCTTGCCGACGACAAGCTCTTTCCCCCGTTCAAGCCCGGCGAAGCGAAGGCGCGCCCAGTCGCTCGACAGGCCGGGCAGGAAGTCCTGGGGGACGATGACGCTCTTAAGCTCGACGCCGACTGGATCGATTTCAAAGGAGACGTCCGGATGAGCCGCTTCGCTCATGACAGGCCCGCCAGCACGTTGTCATTCTCGTCCGCCTCGTCGTTGAGGTCTTTCATTTCCGGGTCGAGCCAATCGACCTTGCGGGCGTCGCTCCACCGCCCGCTCATGAGGTCCAACGATCTATGGTTCACGTCGAGCGGGACCAGCCGCTCCGCTCTCGATCGGCGGAGCTTCAAGTCTTTCGGGAGCTTCCTTTTCCGGCTCATCGCGTCGAGTTGCTGGTCGCGTTTCGTCTCTTTCCAGCATCCGATGACGGTCTCGGTCTCCCGCGATGCGACGGCGAGCCCGAGCCCCATGAATTGTTTATAGTGGAACGTATAGCGAGCATCGCCAGCCTTCCAGCAAGCGGGAATGTCCTCGAACATCGCCTTGCGCATCCTCTCCCGCCACGGGAGCTTGTCGTCGCCCGCCTTCGCCGGATTGAAGCCGCGGCACTTGTAGACGATGCTGTCGGGGTTTCCGACTTCGGGACAGAGCGCATAGACTCCGCTTTGGACGAACACGCCGCCCCCCTTCATGATCTTGGGATGTTCCCATTCGCCCAGTTTCTTTTCGCCGGGCGCGGTGGTCGGGATGCCAAGCTCCTTTTCCGCCACGATCCCGTCAGTCGCGAAGCTGACGATTGCGTTGGGCGCGGTGAGGGCGGCGGACATGAGCATGCGCTGCGTCCCGGCGGTGATGGCGGCGGCCATCCACGGCGATGCGTAGCTCGGCGGCTGTCCCGCCATCCCGACGTACTGGGCCAGCTTGCCGTAAAGCGAATTGAGCACGAGCTTGATGACGATGGCGGTGACGTCGTCGGGGTCTATTTTTATGAGCCGGGCGCGTTCGTCGAACAGGTCTTGCACCCACGCGAACGGGTGAAAGTCCGGGTCGGCGGGTTCGAAAATCATCCCTTCCAAAACTTTGATGGGCGCATCGTGCGGGCTGAAGGGGACTTTCGCACTCCACTCGAACATGCTGAGCGCGTGGTCGCGCGTGTAAACGCCGCGGGTCTGAGCCGGGTACATGACCGAGCCATCGGAATTGCGAAAGGGCAGCGGATAGAAAGGGCGTCCGCTCGCGAAGTTTGTCACGATCTTGAACATGCTGAGCATGTTCGCCTGCTCGATTTCCTCCCGCGTCGGGTTTTTTACGATGCGCCATCGCCCGCCTTTCATCGACGGCAGCCGGGCGATGATCCCCGGATAGGCGGACGATATGTCGTAAGAAAACAGAGCTTCGGTCGTCACGCCTTGCTTCAAGAGTTCGATCCGCCCGCCAAAGAAGGCGTGGTTCGCCCATTTGAGAGCTTCGCGCCATAACTTGCCTTGCGCCGCCTCGTCGGGCTCGAAATCCATCATCGCGGCGTCCAACGCACGCTCGAACCCGTGAGCGAGTGCGAGGGGGTCGTCATCGACCTCCTCCGCGCCGTTCGCGGCGTCATCGTCGCCCATCACGATATTGCCGAGGATCGCGCGGGCGTCGTCGCGGTTAAGGCGGCTTCGAAGCAATCCTTGCGCCGCCGCGCCGGGGCCGTGGAGGCGTTTGAGCTCGATGCCGAGCCTTTCAAGCCCGCCGCGGATCTTCTCCATCAGGCGGGTCAGACCTTTGAGTTCGAGCCCGGTATAGCGGCGAAGCTCCTCGAATATCGCGGGCGTCAAGTCCTCTTGGTCGAGTTCGCCCCGCGCCGCCTTTCCGGCCATGATCGTTTTGAGTTCTTCGTCGCTCAAGGTCCCGGGCATGGTGGCGAGGGCGGCGACGAAGCTCATATTGTTGAAAAAGCTGATGACATCGAAGATGACGATTTTCTCGGTGTAATTTATCGACCCCTTTTTGAAGGGATGGCGGGGGTCTCTGAGCTTGCAAATCTTTATCCACTTGCCTTTGAGCACGGCGACCGCGTAGTCGCCGCACGGCTCCCATCGGTTGGGGTTGCGGCGGCATGTCGGGTCGTCGAGGCGGTTCGCGGGCTTGCCCTTGCTGATGGCTGTCAGTTTTCTCTTGGACAAGTCGGCGACGATTTGCGCGTCGTCGTAGTTGAAGCCGTACCCGACGAAGACGGGTTGCTTGCCGTTCGGGTCTTTCGAAGCGAACTCACGCGCCGTCTTTAGAAACCATTCGCATATCTGATAGGTCTTCAAGCCCTCGCTGCTTTCAAGGATTTGATCCCTATATCCCTGGTCCTCGACGCCCCCCATCATGAACATGCAAGGCCGTTGGCGGCGGTAGACCGCCTCGCCGCCCTCGATGAATTTAGGCTTGTCCTCCGCGCTTATGGCGTTAGCGATTTTCGAACCCGTCCCGTCGCGAGCGTACACGAGGATGAAATGGCCGCCGACGTTCATGCCCTCGCAATCGACGCCGACGATCATGCCTCCCGTCAGGCGATTGTTGAGGCGGCGGCCCGATGGCCGCTTGCCGCGCGCCTTGTCGAAGTTCGCGCGCTTGAGACTATGAACGGCCTTGCCCACGATTTTCGCGAACTCCGCCACCCACGCGATGGCTTGATCCAATTCGAGCCACGGCGGCAGCTTGTCTCGTCGCATGACGCGACAGGCGGCCCGCAGGTTCTTGATCAGTTCGCGCCATGATTCGGCCACCTCCGCCAGCGTGACGGGGCGGGGAGCGCCGTCCGCGGACCTCAACGGAGGAAACAGCGACAATCCCCGTAAGTAGAGGTTCGCGACGTTGTCATTCATGGCGGAAAGTCCTTGAGCCGCCCGGCGGCGGGTGACGGGGAAGGCGGCGAGCTTCGCCCACGGGGCAGTCTCCTTTTCTTGAATTCGTCTTCAGGCTACTCTCATGAAGGGGAACGCAGCGAGTTGGGTAACCCATCGCCTGTTTGAGCTTGCCGGTCGGATCATCATCCGGGTCAACGCGCCGCGTCGCCCTTTGCAAGAGTTCATATTCCCGCTTCGTCAGCGGACGCCCGCCGTCTTGTCCGCGGCGGTAACCTGCGTAGATCGCTTGGCGCTCCGCGCGGGTTATTCCGGGAAAGTCCTGCTTAAGTTCGCGGGCTTGGCGGGCCTGTCGTTGCCGCTTCGCGGTCGCCGCGTCGGCGTAGGCTCTCCGACCGCTCGCGACGTCCCGCGTGAAGGCTTCCTTGGTCATGCCGCCTTTTCCGGCCTGGACCGTCTGGCGCTCGCTCCACGTCTTCGTGGTCTTGGTTACGCGCTTGACGGTTCTGGCGACGCGGCGTCCCGACGTTGGCGAGTAGCCGAGCCGGGCGAGTTCATCTGGTTTGAGAGGGCGGCTTTCGGCGTAGGTCGGGGCGCGAGGGAGCCGGGGGCGGGACGGGGCGCGGGCCATGGCTCAGAGCCCCCATTCCGCGTCGACTTCAAAGGCTTGTGCTACGCTTGAGTGTGCATTATTGGCATGCATAGTGGCTGGCCTTCCAATCCGGTCATTGCGCTTTCGTCGGGCGCGTTCTTTGGGAAAAGCTGAGGCCCGTGCGAACGTCACATCGCGCGGGCCTCATTCTTTCAGGCGGCTCGATCTCCCTTCATCCGCTTCGGTTTCGGCTGGACGGGCGCGGCTTCAGAAGCTCGCGCAGCTCGCTCTCTCCGCACGTAGTCGACCACGAAACGGCGCATGATCGCGCTGAGCGACAGGCCATCGGCATGCGCGCGCCCATATGCTCGCTTCGACGTTTCGATTTCGAGCATGAAGGAAAAAAGCGCCCTGTCGGCAGGGCGGATCAACCGCCGCTGGTTTTTCGGCTCGCCCAGTTCGGGGATGAAGGGAACGAG
This sequence comes from uncultured Alphaproteobacteria bacterium, assembly GCA_963764955.1. GTDB lineage: Bacteria > Pseudomonadota > Alphaproteobacteria > Rhizobiales > Beijerinckiaceae > Roseiarcus. The sequence goes on from CAVXVE010000042.1 coordinate 83,115, forward strand.
GGCTCCGCTCGCGTACGCTTCCGCGAAGCGCCTGAGCACTGTGCCCGGCCTCTCGCCGGCGCTGTACGCCAGGTAGAGGAACCAGTCGCGCTCGTTGCGGGTGCAGCTGAATTGTGGAGTGGCGAAGGAGAGCCTTGCCGACGACGGCGCGACCGAGCGCCAATCGGGGGCAGCCCCCGGATCAAGTCCGGAGGCGGGCATGGCGTCATTCAAAGAAATTGTCCCGGACATGAACAGGCTCCAACATCCACCGCGGCTCGCGGTGGAGAGGTTTGAAGGAGCGATGACCTCACGGGCCACGCCACTTCACCGATGGATCCCTGTTTCGGGAGACGCTACCCTACGGCCAAACCGATTTGCGTCAAGACTAAATGTCGCTCGGCGTTGAACGCGGCCATTCCCAGGGAGGCGGAGTGAATGGGCTCAGCCGGGCTCGAGGATCCCCGCCAGCGGCCAACGGCGGCGACAATGGATCCGGGGGACGCCGATGACGCTGCCCTCTCTCAAAGCCCGCCAGAAGCCGCCTAAGCGGGCTTGGCGTCACGATCAGTGAATCGGAGCCAGAAGCATGGCTACGATCGTCACCACAGACAATTTGACGATCTGTCCTGGCCTCGATCGCGGATCGCCTGGCAGCCCCTTCGCGTGGTAAAACCCGGTCCATGTCGCCTGAGGAACTTCGCGAGCGGCTTGAGCGCGCCGGCCTCACTCCGTACCGGCTTTCATATTTGCTCGGCGTTGAGCCCAACGAAGGCTCCAAGTGGACGCGCGGCGATCGGCCCGTTCCGAAGGGCCGCGTTGCGCAGATTATTGAGCTGACGGATTTTGTCGCCGAGCATGGCGCGGCGGCTGTTCCATTGCCTTCACTAGTGCGGACGGCCAACGCGCGCCCGCGCCTCGTTCGCCCCGCCGTGACCCGGCCGGAGCCGGTTGTTTCGCCACATAGCCCGTCGAGAGACGGGCGTCCTTCGACGCCCTATGCGGAATTGCGATCGGAGACTAGGGCGGGCTTCGGCCCGCTTCACTCCGACTTCGTTCGCGCCCATAATCTCGCCAGCCAGCGCGGCTTTGAGAGATAAGGCGCGCGATCCATTCTCAGGACGTTGTTTGACGGCGTCTGCAATCGTCCTCTCCATCCATCGCGCCGCGTCCTCGTGCCGTTCCCACGACAACAGCGAAACCCGCAGAAGCTCGGCGATGATCGCGCGATCGATCCGATGCGCGTTCCGACCCGCTTGCGGAAAGTCCGACCGGACGAATTCTCTCTGCGCGATGAACTTGAACACCCGCGCGTCGATTAAGGGGCGCAGCGGCTCGATCGCGTCCCAAACGAGCGAGTTCCGCCCGTGTTTGTCGCTGTGGAGAAACCCTATCGGCAGGGCGAAGCCGGCCGCCGTCAAAGCTCGCGCCAGCCGCCCCGCTTCGACCACATAGGCGTAGTTGAGCATGGCGTTGATCGGATGCGAGGCGTGCTTCGAGCCGAGAAATTGAGCGCCCTTTTGCCGGTTGGCGAACCTGAGCCATGAGCGCGGGAGATCGCCGCCCTTGCGCTCGCGGAGGCCCAGATCGCGGAAGGCTCGCCAGTAGGCCGCCGCGATGCGGGCTTCGATCGTCACGATTTCGGCGACGGAGCGCGCTTCGTCGAGCCTCAAGCTCCAGGGCCGTTTGTCGATCGCCGGAACGCTCTCGGCGGACGCCTTGAGTTTCGCGCTCACAATCGCCCGCGCGACCGGGACCGGATCGGCGAGCGCCTGGGCGCGGACGAGCGAAGGCCCGACGTCGAGGATACGGGCGGCGTGCTTGCCGTTGACGCCCTCGCCCGCGCCGTCCGCTTCGAGCGCGCTTTCATAAAACAGGATCGCGCGGCCGGGGCCGTTCGGCAGGATGAGAGGGATCGCGTATCGGGCGCACCATCTTATCGCCTCGCCGGTCAGGAACTCGCCATGCGCGTCGAACAGGATGGCGGCCGGCTTCGGCTCATCGACATCGATCCTGACGTGAACGCGATCCTTGCCCGACCCGTGTTCGACGTCGAGAGCGCCGCCGCGCACGCGCAATGCGGCGTCCGGGCCGATCACGAGGACCGGACGCCGCTCCCGCACGCTCTTCGGATTTCATGGCCGCTCACGCCTCGCTTGAGGTTGCGCTCGTGCTTGACGGCGATCGGGAGGCCCGCGCTTACCCTCGCGCGGCTCAACGCTCCGGCGAACGTCGCGCGGGCGCACGGACGCACGGCCGACGCGGCATACGGCGCTCCACGCGTCGGCCGCCGTGGTTTCGCCCGTGGCTATCCGCTCGACGATCGCCGCCGCGTCGAACGGATCGCAAACGCTGCGCCTCCCCATGGAGCGGAATCTTGCCGGGGCTCGCGGCCCGCGTCAAATGTCGCGCTATTTGATATTTTGCGCTTGCGCGGCAATCTCATTGCGTTTGCGCTACAATCTCGCGCTATGAGCGAGCCTCGCTTGAGCCGTGAAACCGCGATCTCTGGTTTCGGGCAAAGGCTCATGCGGCGGCTGGTGGCTCCCTCGCGGCCCGGCTTGACCCTTCCTCGCTAGGCTGCTTCGCTTGACACCCCTGCTGATTTCGCGGCTCGCGCTGGATGGCTGTCAGTAGGCGGCTCGTCAACAGCCCCAGTGGAGTTAACGGTGATTGAAAGTCGCGATGAGTTTTGTGCTCATCGCTCTCTAAAGGCCTCGGATCCGATTTTGGCGAGGGGCGAGAGCAGGTAGTCGATGACGCGGCGGGAGTCGGTCCTGATTTCGACAGTGCCCGTCATGCCAGGCGTCAGCGGTATGGTTGCGCCGTCAACGTTGATCGACCCCTCGTCCAGCGCGACCGTGACGGGGAAGACGAAGCTTTCCGGCTGGCCGGGCACAGTTGCGGGTGTCGACGTGGCGTTGGCGGTCGACGTGGCGTCAGCGAGCGTCCGCTTGGCCTCTTGTTCGGCGATTGCGCCTGACGCGATCTTGACGACCTTGCCATGCAACACGCCGAACCGAGTGAACGGGAATGCGTCGACCTTGATGACGACCTCTTGGCCGACTTTGACAAAGCCGATGTCAAGATTCGCGACCAGCGCCTCGACTTGAAGTTTGCCTCCGGCCGGCGTGATGACGGCAAGCTGCTGCCCCGTCGTCACAACCTGCCCGACCGTGGTGACGGCTGTCCGCTGAACGACGCCGTCGATCGGCGCATAGAGTTTCGTGCGCTGAAGTCGCGCCGTCGCCTTGGCGAGCGCCTGACCCGCCTCGTCTGCCTTGCGCGAAGCCTCGGCGAGCTTGTTCTGATTGTCGGCGACGAATTGGGAAATGGCCTTCGCCTTCTCGCTCTGAACCTGATTCAGCGCCGCTTCGGTTTCGATCAACTGGCCCTCGTCAGAGGCAAGTTGCGCCTGCGACTTCTCCAGACCCTCCTTGGCGTCGTAGAGGTCGATCTTGGTGCCGACCTTGAGGTCAATCGCCTGCTGGCGCGTAGAAACCCGCTGGTTCATCGTGTCCATCAAGGTGTGTTGGAAGGCGATGCTCATGTCGAGCCGCTTTCGCGTCGCCAGTTTCTGGGCCATCTGCTTGTCGAGCGCTTTCAGGGAATCCGACAACTGAGCCAGATCGGCGTGCAGCACGGCTTCCTCACGAAGCCGGAACAATTCGGGCAAGGACGCGTCCCAATCGATCTTCGGGTCAGACCGTTCGGCGAGTCTTTCGACCGGGCCGGCGACGGCTTGCGACCCATCCGCTCTATCCCGTCCGCCGGCAGCGTCATGCTGCCCACTCTCTCGCATTTCCTCGCCCTGCGCGGCCCGCACGGCGTCGATGGCGTAACGCCGGCGGTCGATCTCAGCGAGATTGGCGTTCAGACCGTCCTCGGCGCTCCGGGCGTCGGCGGCGGCCTCGGCCGGATCGAGTTCAAGCAGAAGGTCGCCAGCGGTGACCGATTGGCCGGCCTGGACATGAATCGCAGCGACTTTGCCGGGCTCGAGCGGCTCGACAACCTTGGAATATCCGGCGGTCTCGATCTTGCCCGGCGCGACGGCGTGAATGTCGAGTCGACCAACAATCGACCAGACGAGCGCCGCGAGCGCGAAGGCGCAAATCGCCCCGATCAGCGCGATCGGCAAAGGCGGCGGTGGCGTCTCGAGGATTTCGAGAGCCGCCGGCAGGAATTCGCGGTCGCGGCCCAAGACGACGCGCGGCGTCCGCGACGGGGAGGGCGGCGTCACCGCAGGAGGCGTAACCCTGGCGTTCATACTGTTACCCTCGCTTGTTCGGATTGCATCGCCCACAGATGGGCGTAGAGGCCCCCTTCGCGCGCGAGCAGCTCTTCGCGCGAGCCAACTTCGACGATCTCGCCCTGCCGCATGCCGACGATCCGGCTGTACGGGCGCACGGCCGCAAGGCGATGGGCAATGATGATGACCGTGCGGCCACGCACAATCGCGCGCATATTCTCCTGGATGATCCGCTCGCTGTCGTAGTCGAGCGCCGACGTGGCCTCATCCAGGATGAGGATGCGCGGGTTGGTGGCGAGCGCTCGTGCGATGGCGATACGTTGGCGCTGGCCGCCGGAAAGGTTGGCCCCGCGCTCCTCGATCACCGTGTCATAGCCTTGCGGCAACTGGGCGATGAATTCGTCCGCGCCCGCTAGTCGGGCGGCATGCATCACCATCGCGCGTGGCATGGCCGGATCGCCGAGAGCGATGTTTTCGTGGATCGTCCGATTGAAGAGGATGTTCTCCTGCAACACGACGCCGATTTGGCGCCTGAGCCAACCCGGATCGAGCTGCGCTGCGTCGACGCCGTCGATCATCACCTGACCGGCTTGCGGGCTGTACAGGCGCTGCATCAGTTTGGTGAGGGTCGACTTGCCTGAGCCCGAGTGGCCGACGACGCCAATCACTTCTCCGGCGCCGATCGACAGCGACACGTTGCGCAGGGCGTCCGGCGCGTCCGGCCGATAACGCATCGTCACGTTGCGGAACTCGATCGCGCCGTGCAGGGGCGGCAGGGTCAAGAGATTCTGCGGCGCGGACTCTGGCGGCGAATTCAGGATATCGCCAAGCCGGGCGACCGATACTTGCACCTGCTGAAAGTCCTGCCACAACTGTGATAGCCGCAAGATCGGTTGTACCACCTGATTGGCGATCATGGTGAAGGCGATCAATTCGCCGACCGACATCGAGCCCTCGATCACCGATTGGGCGCCGAAGAACAGGATCAGCGCGGTCGTCACCTTGCTCACGTACTGGACCAGGTTCTGGCCGAGCGCCCCGGTGACTCCTGCATCGAAGGAGGTTCGAACGTAGGATGCGAGCCGCTCCTCCCATTGCGCCTGCATCATCGGTTCGACGGCGGCCGCCTTCAGGGTCTGCGCGCCGACGATCGATTCAACCAGGAATTGCTGTGAGCGTGCGCCGCGATTGAACTTCTCGTTGATCTGCTCGCGCAGGACGGGGCGAAGGACGCCCGCGATGGCCACATAGGCTGGGATTGAGAGGAGCAGAATGAGGGTGAGCTTCGCCGAATAGATGAACATCACCCCGATGAAGACGAGGGTGAAAACGAGGTCGAGCAGCGAGGTGAGGCCCTGCCCGGTCAAAAAGCTGCGAATCGACTCCAGTTCGCGCATGCGCGCGACGGTTTGGCCCGCCGGGCGCGTTTCGAAATAGGCGAGCGGCAAGCGGAAGAGATGATGGAAAAGCCGCCGCCCCAGCTCGACGTCGATGCGGTTGGTGGTGTGGCTCAGCGTATAGGTGCGCAAGAACTGGAGGATCGTCTCGAACAGGCCCAGCGTCACCATGCCGACGATCAACACCACCAGGGTCGACATGCCCTTGTGGACGAGCACTTTGTCGACCACGAGCTGGAAGAAGAGCGGGCTCGCAAGTGCGAACAACTGCACAAAAAGCGAGGCGACCAGCACATGCGCGAGGGGCCGGCGGTAGCGCATGATCGAAGGCCAGAACCAGCGAAAGCCGAAGCTGTTGGGATCCGCTCCCGCCCCGCCGAGCCGGCGGGTGACGAGAATCACGGAGCCAGACGAGAGAGCTTCCGCTTCGTCGAGCGACACCTCCTTCGCCGAGCGCGCGATTGGATCGATGAGGCGGATCCTTCCCTTCTCGGCGGAGACCGTCAGTACGGCGAACCCGCCGTCTTTAAGCTCCACAATCGCTGGATAGGGGATGGCGCTCAGTCGCTTCGCGTCCACCCGGCCGATCACACGCGACTTCAGCTGCAGAAGGTTGGCTGCGCGCAGCAGATCCTCCTTCTCAGCCAAACGTCCAGTCAACGCCAACTGATGACGGAGCTGCGCCGGATCCGCGGCGATGCGGTAATAGCCCGCGATGAGAGCAAGGGACGTAAGCCCTGAGTTCGAACCGCCCTGCGCTTTGCCCTACATTCGGCGGCACCGCATGGCTCGCGGAAGTGTTTCCGTTCTTTGCGGCAGCGTGGTTAAGGGAGGCGGGGCGAGGCCGCCGGAGGGCATTACCAGCTTCGGTTTGGGTCATCGGTGCTTCCTGTCGAGCAGACCTCAACGATCGACTCTCATTGCTCGTGACCGAAGATAAGCTGCCCGCGAGGGCGTCACCTGCTAAATCCTGCCAACTTTCTGACCGTCCGCGCCATTCGGAGCTCAATTTGAGCTGGCTGCAGCGTTTGCGTAGCTATCTCGCGAACAGCTGGTCCGAGCTGACGCTTGGCGGGTTCAGCGCACGAAGGCTGATCGAAAATTTGTGTGACAGTAACGCTCCTGCTGAACGAGGACCTTCTGCAGAAAAATCAAGTCCGAGCAGCCAACCATGTAGTCGTAGCACTTGAAAAGTGATATACGGCTTGGACTTGTGCTTCGCACTGCAACCGGAGCCCACGGTCAAGTCGTTCTGGCCAGTTCAGCGAAGCTGAGTTCGCTCTGCCAAACAAAAGATCATCTAAGAGGAGCGTCACCTGGAAATCGGTGACGCCCCCTTCGCGTGTCAGCTATTTTCGTGCACGTACATGTAGGAACTACCGTTCGACGAGCCGAAGGAGACGGAGACGCGCCCGTCGTGGAGATCGGCCTGGGTGAAACCGACAAGCGTCAGCGACGCCGTCGGCTGGCCGGGCGCCATTGCATGCAACGTAAGACCTGTGTAGCCGGCCGCCCCCTGACCGTCGGCCCAGTCAAGGGTGTTGTCTTGCGGCGAGTGAACTTGCCCCCAACGCTGGACCAGTCAGACCGGGAAATTCCGGCTTCATCTCCCGCCCGGCTGGCCGGGGTTGCCGGGCGGGGGATGAAGCTCCCTCGGCGTTTTGCCGCCGATCGAGCTATGCGGACGAACGTCGTTATAGTCTCTACGCCAAGCCTCGCATTTTTGCCGCGCCTCGTCGAGACTGAGAAACCAGTTGGCGTTTAAGCACTCGGTGCGGAACTTGCCGTTGAACGACTTGATGTAGGCATTGTCGGTTGGTCTGCCTGGTCGGGAGAAGTCAAGCGTGACGCCGCGCATGAAGGCCCATAGATCCAGTTCCTTGCTGACGAACTCCGGCCCGTTGTCGAGACGGATCGTCTTCGGCAAACCCGATTCAATCGCAACGCGCTCCAGTGTTGCGACCACGTCGGCCCCTCGATAGCTCTGTCGCACGTCGATCGCCGGCGAAAGGCGCGTGAAGGTGTCGACGATCGTCAGCGCGCGGATCTTGCGGCCGTCGAAGAGCTGGTCGTGAACGAAGTCCATCGCCCAGACATCGTTCGGTCCGTCTGCGCCTGAGCGACCTTCACGCAGCTTCGCCTGCACGCGTCGCTTGGGCGCTTTATTGCGCAATTGCAGGCCCATCTCGCGGTAGAGCCGCCAGACACGCTTGGCGTTCACTTGCCAGCCCTCGCGGCGCAGCAGCACGTGAATGCGTCGGTAGCCGTAGCGCACCCGCGTCTCGGCGATTTCCTTGATCCGCTTGCTCAGGACGGCCTGCGGGCGGCGCTTACCCTTGTAGTGGTAACTCGATCGCTCGGCCTTGAGGACGGAGCAGGCCCGCCGGATGCTCACCTGCCACGTCGCTCTCACCCGGTCGACCAGCTCGCGCCGCCGCGCAGGCCCATAGCTTTCGCTTGATGACGTCCTGAAGCATTTCCTTGTCGAGCGCGAGATCGGCCACGATCCTCTTCAGCTTGCCGTTCTCTTCCTCAAGCTGCTTCAGCCGCCTCATCTCCGACGGCATCAGCCCGCCATACTTCTTGCGCCAGTTATAGTAGGTCGCCTCACTGATCCCCACCTTGCGGCAGACCTCGGCAATCGCTGTTCCCTCGTCCGCCTGCCGCAACACGAACGCGATCTGCTGATCGCTGAACCGTGACCTCTTCATGGAAAATCCTCCGCCCGGCCAGGACGGCCAAAACTAGAATTTTCCAGCTCTCCATGGTCCAGAAAATCGGAGGCAGGTCACCTTGTCATTGAGAGTTCCAGCATGATCGCCGGCTCGACGCGTGTCGGGCGCGCAAAAAGTCGATCTCCTCGCGTTTGTGCGAGGGGGTCGCATATCGAGCGATCGGCATCTTGCTTTTGCCGGCCAATTTGCTGCGAAATCCTGCCAAGTTGAGGTAAGGGAGCCCGAAGATGGCGGGGAAGATCACGTGGCAGGTTCTGCCGACAGCTACAGGCTTTGCAGCAAGAGAAACGTTAGCGATGCTACGCAAACACAACATCGCGACCGCCCCTCTGTTGGAGCGGGCTGGTCTGTCTGAACACGGACTTGCGTGGGCTGATGGAAGCACTGGCGTCGCCCAACGTGTGTCGGCGATCGGGCAGTGCAAGTTCCTCGAGTATGCGGCGGAGGCGATGGATGACAGCGCCTTTGGGGTCTACCTCGCACGGCAGATCGATCCGCGCGATGTCGGAACATATTTTTATGCTGGCTCGGCGGCTCGCGATCTCGGCGAAGCGCTCGCACTCCTTTCACGCTATTGCCGGATCGTGAACGAGGCGTTTCGCCTGACCCAAAGATCCGCTGACTCAGCCATTGTGTTCGAGTATGTGGGCCTGCCAAGATATGCCGCTCGGCACAATATGGAATACGTCGTGGCGGCCATTGAGGCGGCATTACGAACTATGTCAGGCCGCACGTCGTCCCAACAAAAGTCGCGTTCGCCCACAACCGGAATTCCGGCCTGCGGGAATTCAACGGTTCTTCGGCTGTCCGGTCGAGTTTCGCGTCGAACACCGCGCTCCAGATCTCAGCCGATGCTCTCCGCCTTCCGTTGATCACCGCCGATCCGAAGCTGCTCCGCGTCCTCCGACCCTACTGCGATGCTGCGAAGGAGCGGAACGTAACACCAGGAACGCTGCGCTGCGCGGTTGAGGGCCGAGGTGGAGAAGCTGCTGCGGTAGAGCGTAAGTCCTGCCAAGATTAGCTGGCGGTCCGACAAGCAAAGCTCCCGGCTGGTGTTCCCCCTTTCATGCGCGATGCTTCGCCGCAATGTTGCCTTCATTTCTGTGTGCGCGGTAGAAGTCCCCCCTAAATTGGAGTCATTTTACTAGCGTTTAAGCGCGTTTGCTGGCGTTTGCTGGCGTTTACGCAGTCAGCGAACGCGCGCGATGGTTGTATTGGCGGGCTCGCCGCCCTCGCGACGTCTGCGGCCGACGGAGTCCCGCTCCGCTCTTCGCCACGCCAGCGTGCGCGTTGCGCGGTGGGATATCGCGATCCGCCCGCTGTCTTGATCCGGTGCGCGCATCTGCGATAGGCCGTAAGCCATGCATCGGGTCTGGCTCATAACCGGCGCTTCGAGCGGCTTTGGCCGCGCGCTCGCCGAAGCCGTGCTGAAGCGGGGCGACGAGGCGGTCGTCTGCGCCCGCCGAAGGGCGACGCTCAACTCGCTTGCCTCGCCTTATGGGAAGTCCGCCCTCGCGATCGAGCTCGACGTTACGAACGCGGACGCTCGCTTAGACCGTCGACGCCGCGCTTCAGCGCTTTGGCCGGATCGACGTGCTCGCCAATATCGCCGGGCGCGGCTCGCTCGGCGCGGCTGAGGAATTCTCGCCTGAGCAGCTGCGCGAGCAGATGGAGGTGAATTTCTTCGCCGCGGCAGAGATGACCCGGGCCGTGCTGCCGGCGATGCGGGCGCAAAGAAGCGGGCGCATCCTGCAGCTCACCAGCATCGGCGGTCTTGTCTCGATTGGCGGGTTCGGCCCCTATTGCGCCTCGAAATTCGCCCTTGAGGGTTGGAGCCAGGCGTTGCGGGACGAGGTCAAGCCGCTCGGAATCGGCGTCACCATCGTCGCTCCCGGCGCCTTCCGCACCGAGTTCGCCGGCGCCGTCAACATGCGGCCCGAGCGGCGGATCGACGCCTACCGCCCCGTGATCGATCCGCTCGAAGCCTATCTGTACGGCGGCGACGGCAAGCAGCCTGGCGATCCGGCCAAGGCGGCGGACGCCATGATCGCGGCGGTCGAGTGCGACGATCCGCCGTTGCATCTTCTGCTCGGCGCCGACGCGATCGGAATTTGGGAGGAAAAGCAGGCGGCGTTCTCCGCGGAGCTCAAGCGCTGGAGAACGCTCGGCGAGGCGACGACCATCGACGGCGCCGCGGCTGCGCCGATCGGCGGCGCGTGAGCGCCGCATCACACGCGGATCATAATCGGGCGGCGCCGTTCACGTTTTAGAGGCGGCTGGGAAGCGGTTCACGAGGGGAGAAAACGAAATGCGGTCACTTGTCGCGAGCGCCGCCATTGCCGCGCTGCTCGCCGTTTCCGGCTGCGCCAAGGGCGACAAGGGCGACCAGGGTCCGCCGGGGCAGCAAGGGCAGCAGGGTCCCGCCGGCCCGCCCGGGCCGAAGGGCGAAATGGGCGCGGTCGGCGCGATCGGACCGCAGGGGCCCAAGGGCGACGCAGGCGCTGAAGGCCCGCCGGGCCCCAAAGGCGAAACTGGCCCGGCTGGGCCTCCTGGACCGGCTGGACCGCCAGGAGCTGACGGGCCGCCCGGGCCGAAAGGCGATACGGGCGTAGCAGGGGCGACCGGGCTGCAAGGACCAAAGGGTGAGCCGGGGCCAGACGGGGCGGCAGGACCCCAGGGATCGAAAGGCGATTCCGGCGAGATTGGGCCGGCCGGCCTAGCCGGACCGTCCGGGCCCACGGGGCCCAAAGGTGAAGTCGGCGCGCTCGGGCCTCCGGGACCGCGAGGGCCAGCGGGATCCCCTGGGCCCAAGGGCGAAGCTGGAATCGCGGGGTCGATTGGCGCAATCGGGCCGGCGGGACCGGCCGGACCAGCAGGGACCGAAGGGCGAAGCCGGGATCGCGGGGTCGATTGGCGCAGTCGGGCCAGCCGGGCCGGCTGGACCACAGGGACCGAAGGGCGAAGCCGGGATCGCGGGGTCGATTGGCGCAGTCGGGCCAGCCGGGCCGGCTGGACCAAATGGCGAAACCGGCGCTGCGGGCCCCCCCGGGCCGAAGGGTGAGGCTGGATCGCCAGGGCCCAAGGGCGATGTCGGAATGGCCGGCGCGGTCGGTCCCCCAGGGCCAAAGGGCGAAGGCGGATCTATTGGCGCGGTCGGTCCTCAGGGCTCGGCTGGGCTTCCGGGACACACCGGACCCTCCGGGCCGCCGGGTCCTCGAGGCCCGGCAGGACCGCCGCGGCGCGGGCGCCGGGGCGAGTTTCCGGGTGGTCAGCGATTCCGCTCAAGCATCATGCGGCGCAGGCGAGATCATGGCCAGCGCCTATTGCGCCGGCGGGGCCGCAATACACATCGACGGCACGACAGGCGCAAGCTGCGACGGCGGCGCCAAGACGGTGATCGTCTGCGCGAAGCAATAGCGGCCATTCAGGCGGCCCCTTGCGATGTGCGGGGAACGTCGCAAGGGCTGAGCGGATCGGACGGACGCGCCTCAAGTTTGACGACGGCGAAGCGGCGTGCGAAGCGGACTTGTTCACAGGGGGTTCATCGGACCCGCGACAGGCTAAAAGGCGCAAGCCTCGCGTTTACGAGATTGGTCGCGAAGGATGATAACAAGCCGCGTGTAGGGAGGCTGGTTATGTCGAGTTCAAGAATTCGCGCTTACCGCTGCGATGATGGCGCTCTCGATGGGTCTCGTTGTCGGTTCTCCAAGTCCTGCCAGCGCCGCCAAGTTCTGTGCGCAGCTGAGAGGTTCGACCGCCACCGGACATCCTGACTGCTCATTTTCAACCCTGGAGGCGTGCCGCGCGCGCGTCAGGCATCGGGGCGGCGGGCACTGCTACAAATTGCACGACTGAGACTTGAGCTCCGGGTCGAACTCGCCCGGGACCCGGCGGACGACGGGACGCCCGCGAAACTCAACAGGCAAGAGACCTGCGGCGAAGCCATCGCCTTGGGCTCGCCAGCATGGAGGAAGCGATGCATCGACTTACGGTTCTCTATCCGGCAAAGGACGGGGAAGCTTTCAACTACGACTATTATTTCAACAATCATCACAAGCTGGTCGTCGCGCGACTGAAGCCGGAGGGATTGGTCAGCTGCGAATTCGACAAGGGCCTGTCCGACCCCGCCGGCGGCAAGGCGCCCTATGTCGCCATCGCCCATATCAAATTCAACTCGGCCGACCAGCTCCAAAAAGCGCTCGTCAAGCATGGCGCGGAGATCGTGGGCGACATCCCGAATTACACGAAGATCGAGCCGATCATGCAAGTAAACGAGGTCGTGGCGAGCTGAGTCCGAAGATTCATCAAGTCCGGAGGTCGCCGCCCTGTCGTGGGCGGCGCGCGTTCTACCGGCCTGGATACCAGTACGCGGCCTGGGGCTTCGTCCGGTCGACAACCACGAACTGGTTGGCGAACACCCGGTAGGTCGGGCTCCAGTCGCCGTCCGGCCATTGCACCCTGATTTCGGCCCGCTCGGCCGTGCCCAGACCCACATGGATCCAGCCAGCGTGGCCTGAGGCGTCGCCGCCGCCGACCTCCACCGTACGGGCCTGCACGTGCAGGCCCGTCTTGATCGAGATCTTCGCTCCGACCGCATCGCGGTTTGGGTTCGGCTCCACGAGCCGGATCTCGCTCCAGTTCCCGGCGGGCATGGCGGAGCCATCGTCGCATTTGGCTCCGAGGTTGCGGAAGAGCGTCACATTCGAGCCGCGGTTGATCTGCAGGATGTCGAGATTCCCGTCGAGATTGAAGTCCGCGATGATCGCGCCGCGCCCTTTGTGGTCGCGCGCAATGCCCGATTCCATGCCGCTCTCCGCGAACTTGCCGTTCCACTGGCCGAGCAGAAGGTTGCTCGGATCATTGGCGGCGAAGTCCGGCATCTGTTCGACGTTGCCCTTGGAGACGAAGATGTCGAGGAGCCCGTCATTGTTGAAGTCGGCGAATTCCGAGTGCCAGGCCGTCGAGGGCCGTTTGTCGCCGCCGGTATAGGGAATATGAGCGGTCGCGCCGACTTCGCCGGCGATGTCGCGATAGATTGGCATTTCGCCGCGCCCGGCGTCTGGATCCAGCTTCTGCAGCTTGGCGTCGCCCATCGAGGTGAGGAAGTATTCCGGATAGCCGGAGCCGTCGAGGTCGCCCTCGGCGATGCCCATGCCGTAGACCGTCACGTGCCGCCATCCGTCGGCGCGGCCGTAGAGGCGCGGCGCCTTGCCCGGCTCGATGCGCCACAACTGCTCTTCGCCGCCCCGGTAATATTGCCGGTCGTTGGAGACTCGCAGCGACGGGACGCCCGACTTGTTCCAGTCGGTGAACAGCATCGAGAGCGCGCAGAAGCCGGGGATGAGCGGGGTGCGCACCGAATAGTCGGGCTTGTCGCCGGGCTGCGGACGGTAGAGCGAATTTTCCTCGCACGTGCCCCACGGCGACCCGGGCGCGCTGCGGTCGACATAGTGGCCGATGGCGAGGGTCGGGAATTTCTGCCCCCGCTCCCACTCGGCGGCGAAAGAGGTGATCCAACCCGAATCGCCGTCGAAATTCCATTCCTGGTTCATCAGGGTGAACGTGCAGTTCGGGCCGCCTTTGAGGAGAAGCGCGCTCCCCACCCTGAGGACGAAAAGGTCCGTGCGGCCGTCGCCGTCAATGTCGAGCGGATAGGCGCCGATGACATTGGTGAGCAGTTTCGGATCGCCGATGTCGAGCGCCTTTTCCTCGAACCGAATCGGACCGCCGGCCTTGGATTTGTTGACGTAAAGCTTGGCGGGATTCTTGCCCCCCGCCAGGAAGACAGAGGGGAAGCCCGAGCCGTCGCAGTCGAGCGCTGCGCCTCCGCCGCCGACGAAGAACTCCCATGGGCCGTCATAGACGCTGTTGAGCCCGGCCGCGTCCGTCTCCTCGTGCATGAGCGGAATGTCGCCGAGCGGCTTTGCCGGGCTCTCGCCGGCGCGCGCCGCGGTGATCAGGGCGAGCGCCGCGAGCAAAGAGAAGACGATCCGCATCACTGCGCCTCGATGACCTGGGTGCGCAGGAAAGCGATGACCGTGTCCTGCCCTTCCGGCGAGAGCGCGAGATAGGCGTCGCGCGCGAAACGCGCGTCGCCCCCATGCGCCGCAATGATCTCGCCGAGCATCCGAAACGCGCCATTGTGCCCATAGGGCGCGGTCGAGCCGACGCCCCACAGCCGTGGCGTCAGGAACACATCGCGCTCCACGAAGCGTTGCGCCTGCAATTCGTTGCCGAGCGCATTGACCTGTTCGTCGACCATGAGATGGCGTTTCAGGTCGCTGAAGACTGGGATGAGATATTCGCCCTTGTCGTTCCTCTTGAGCGTCTTGGCGAAGGCGAACTGGCCAAGGTCAATGCGAATGACACCATGCGTCTCGCCTTTGCGCAGCGTGCCGGCCATGTCATACGGAGCAGGATCGGTGAAAACGAGCGATTTGAGCGGCAGCGTCTGGCGGTGGCAGGAGACACAGCCGAGCTCCTCGAAATGCTTCTCCCCCTTTTGGGCCGCGGTCCGCCAGTCGTCGGGCAGGTCCGTCTTGACGGTTGGCGGCGGCAGCGTCGCGACAAAAGCGACGAGCGCCGAGACGTCGCCGTCGGTGATTGCGTCGGGGACGCCGGCGCCAGAAAAATCGTGGCTGCCGGTCCAGCGCACGCCGAAGCGTTCGACCGCCTCCATACCGTGATGGATGTTGAGCGCGTTGATGGTGAATTGCCTGAGCGAGGTGAACACGCCCTTGCGGCTGAAGGGTCTCACGATAAGGTCGGCGTCGACGCCCTCGACGGAGTCGAGGTCGACCATGCCGTCCGGGTGAGCCTCGAGCGAACCGAAGCGCACCCCCTTGCTCACGAGATCAGCGCGCACGGGCTCACCGGTCCCGCGCGCCTGTATCACCGCGCCTTTGCGGATGCCTTGCAGGTCCGCCGTCATCTCGCGCGCCAACAGCTCGACGAAGCCTGCGCCCATGAGCGAGACCGGGTGACGCTCGCTCGAGAAGGTCGGATCGGTCGAATCGAACTGCGCGAACTCGAAGCCTTCCGAGATGAAGGCGTTCGAGGCGTCGTCCGCCGACGCGCCGAGAACGGGGTCATTGTGGCAGCCGAAACAGGAGTTCGAATCTGGCCCGCTGGTGCGGCTGAATGGCGGATTGACGCCGTTCTTGCGCTTGGTCGGGATGATCGCCTGCGTCGCCATCGGGCGCCCCGCGCCGTCGGCAGTGGTGAACTTCGCTTTGAACAGCTGGCGCCCCCGCGCGATGAGTGCGGGCAGGGCCGACGGGCCGGCGGCGGCGATCGCATTGAAATCGAGATGGGAGCCCTCGGGAAAGACGCGCTCGTCCCAGCTTCCGCCGGACGCTGAGGCGCCGATGAACAAGACCGACGCCGCGCACAGAGCGACCGGCAAGCCCAAAAGCCGCTTCATGGTCCTCCCATCGCCCTTTGCCTAAAAAGCGCGCCCGAGCGCGCCCCATAACGCGCCATTATTCTCATATCGAGCGCGCGCGCCACAAGCGCCTCGATCGCCTGAATGTCCTCGACCGCCTGGCCAGACGCTAAGCCCGATAAGCCAGATTAGACATAGTCCTTTTGGCGCATTGACAGTGTCAGCAGGGCTCACCATTGTCCCGTGCACTGAACATTGTCCGGCTTCGGTCGGAGGACGCGTTTTTTTTGCGGCGGGGCCGCCGGTCGGCGGGTAAAAAGGGAGGGAAATCATGAAATCGTTGAAAAACCTCGCGATGGGCGCGGTTTTGCTGGCGTCCGCGAGCATCGTCTCGTTCGCAACGATGGCGAAGGACCTGACGGTCGGGGTCTCGTGGTCGAACTTCCAGGAGGAACGCTGGAAGACCGACGAGGCGGCGATCAAAAAGGCGCTCGGCGCTCACGGCGCCAAATATATCTCGGCCGACGCCCAGGCCTCGCCGACCAAGCAGCTGACCGACGTCGAGGATCTCATCTCCAAGGGCGCCAATGTGCTCATCATCCTCGCCATGGATTCGGAGGCGATTCTGCCTGCGGTCAAGAAGGCGAGCGACGAAGGCATCCCGGTCATCGCCTATGACCGCCTGATCGAGAGCCCGAACGTGCTCTACATCACCTTCAACAACGTCGAGGTCGGCCGCATGATGGCGAAAGCAATCACGGCGGTGAAGCCGGGCGGCAACTTCGCCTTCATCAAGGGCGACAAGGGCGATCCGAACGCTGACTTTTTGTTCTCGGGCATCACGGAGGTGCTGAAGCCGGCGATGGATGCGGGCAAGATCAAGAACGTCGGCATGTCCTATACCGACGGCTGGAAGCCCGACAACGCGCAGAAGGAAATGGAGCAGATCCTCACCAAGAACAACAACAAAGTCGACGCGGTCCTCGCCGAGAACGACGGCATGGCAGGCGGTGTCGTGGCCGCGCTTGCGGCGCAGGGCATGGCGGGCTCGGTGCCCGTCTCGGGACAGGATGGCGACCACGCCGCGATCAACCGCATCGCGCTCGGCACCCAGACGGTCTCGATCTGGAAGGACGCCCGCGATCTTGGCAAGACGGCCGGAGAGGCGGCTGTCGCGCTCGGCGACGGCAAGAAGATGACCGCCATTCCCAACGTGAAGCCGTTCACCGGCGGCGCCAAGGGCGTCAAGGTCAATGGCATCCTCCTGACCCCGCTGCCGGTCACCAGGGCGAATCTCAATGTGATCGTCGACAAGGGCTGGATCACCAAGGCCGAGGTCTGCAACGGGGTGAAACCCGGCACGGTCAAGTTCTGCGGCTGAGTTGACCGCATCTTCATGCAGTGAAAGAAGGGAAACCGCGCCGTTCTTCAAGGGCGGCGCGGTTTCCTGTTGCAGCGCCGCGCACATGGGCGGCCACGGGCGTAAAGCCAGGGATCGGGAGGAGCGATGACCTCTGCGGCGCCGAGCGCGACCAGCGCGGCTCCCAACGAGCCGGCTCTTCGACGGCTGCTGAGAGCCACCGAAGTCGACACCCGCATGATCGGCATGATCGGCGCGCTGGCGCTGATCTGGATCGGTTTCAACATCATTACCTGGGCTCAAACCGGCGAGGGCCTGTTCCTGTCGCCGCGCAACTTATGGAACCTTAGCGTCCAGACATCGTCGATCGCGGTCATGGCGACGGGCATGGTGCTCGTCATCGTCATGCGCCATATCGACCTTTCGGTCGGCTCGATCGTGGGCTTCACATCGACGATCATCGGCGTCGCTCAGGTGCGCATCCTGCCGCTCTATCTCGGCCTCGACAATCCGGCGATCTGGATCATCGCCGTGATCCTCGCGCTCGCGATCGGCGCGGCGATCGGCGCCTTTCAGGGCTCGCTCGTCGCCTACATTGGCATTCCGTCCTTCATCGTCACCCTCGGCGGGCAATTGTTCTGGCGCGGTGCGGCGTGGTGGGTGACGACGGGTCAGACGATCGCGCCGCTTGACGAACGCTTCGCGCTGATGGGCGGGGGACCGCACGGCTCGATCGGAGCGACGGCGAGCTGGACACTTGCGGCGATCTGCTGCGCGGGCATCGTGTTCGGCCTGTACGCCGGCCGTCAGCGCCGCGCGCGGTTCCGTTTCCCGCAGCGGCCGATGTGGGCCGAATATGTCATCGCGATCGTCGGCTGCTTCATCGTCCTTGGCGCGACGGGAATCGTCAACGCCTATCCCTGGCCTGAGCGGGTCGCTGCGGCCTATGCGAAGGCCAACGCCATTCCCGTGCCCGAGGGCGGACTGTTCATTTCCACCGGATACGCGATTCCCGTGCTGATCGCGCTCCTGGCCGGCGTCGTGATGACCTTCCTCGCCGGGCGGACCCGGTTCGGACGCTATGTCTACGCCACCGGCGGCAACCCGGAGGCTGCCGAACTCGCTGGCGTCAACACCAGGAAGATCACGATTCTCGTCTTTGCGCTGATGGGCGCGCTGGCGGGGGTCGCGGCCTGCATCGATTCGGCGCGGCTCGACTCGGCGACCAACGTGCTCGGGCAGTTCGACGAGCTATACGTGATCGCGGCCGCGGTGATCGGCGGCACCTCGCTCGCCGGCGGCGTCGGCACGATCTACGGCGCGCTCATCGGCGCGCTTGTCATCCAGTCGTTGCAATCCGGTATGGTCCTGCTCGGCCTGGACTCGGCTTTCCAGCAGATGGTGGTCGGCGTGGTGCTCGTCGGCGCGGTCGGCATCGACACCTTCTACCGCCGCAGAACCGCCAAGGGCTGAGACCGATGGAAGCGAACGCCCAAACGCCGCTGGTCGAGATGAAGGACATCTCGATCGCCTTCGGCGGCGTCAAGGCCGTCGACCACGCGTATATCGACTTATATCCCGGCGAAGTCGTCGGCCTGCTCGGCCACAACGGCGCGGGCAAGTCCTGCCTCATCAAAATCCTCAGCGGCGCCTACAAGCGCGACTCGGGACAGATCTTCATCGATGGGCAGGAGGCTAGGATCGACAACCCGCGCGACGCGAAGCACTATGGCATCGAGACGGTGTACCAGGCGCTCGCGCTCGCCGACAATGTCGACGCGGCCTCGAACCTCTATCTCGGCCGCGAGCTCCTCACCCGCTGGGGCACGCTCGACGACGCCTCGATGGAGGCCGAGGCGCGCAAGGTGATGGGGCGGCTCAATCCGAACTTCCGCCGCTTCAAGGAGCCGGTGGTCGCGCTCTCCGGCGGCCAGCGCCAGTCGGTCGCTATCGCCCGGGCGATCCATTTCGACGCCAAGGTTTTGATCATGGACGAGCCGACGGCGGCGCTTGGGCCCGCCGAAACGGCGCAGGTCGGCGAGCTCGTCAAGCAGCTCAAGGCGCAGGGCCTCGGCATCTTCCTCATCAGCCACGACATCCATGACGTGTTCGACCTCGCCGACCGGGTGACGGTGATGAAGAACGGCCAGGTCGTCGGCTCGGGCCGCGTCCAGGACATGACCAAGGACGAAGTGCTCGGCATGATCATTCTCGGCAAATGCCCGGCCGGCGCGATTCCGGGGCCTGGCGCGATGGCGAGCTGAGCGAGGGGCTGTAGGGGGCAAAACTCAGCACTGGCTGGTTTCGATCGAGGCATCAGCAATTCGCCCGCAAAGACCTCGGTATTGAACTGGCGTTCGCTCAGCTTTAGGCGAGGCGCCAGACCGTGACCGGCTCGGCGTAGCCGCGCACGGGGACGGGCCCGAGCGGCAGAGCTTCGCCGATGGCGTCCCGCGCCGCCTCACGCACGGCGTCGGAGACGATGAGTTGCGAACCCACCTCCTTGTTGAGGCTCTCGAGGCGCGAGGCCAGGTTCACCGTGTCGCCGATGACCGTATATTCCTTGCGGCGTTGCGAGCCGACAGTTCCGGCGACCGCCTGACCGATATGGATGCCGATGCCGAGGCGGATCGGCCAGGAATGGCCGACGTTGCTCGCGTCAATGCTCATGAGCATCTCACGGGCGGCGGCGACGGCGTTCGCGGCCTCGAGAGGATCGTCGATCGGCGCGCCGAAAATGGCGAGCAGGCCGTCGCCGAGGAACTTGTTCACAATGCCGTTGTGGCGATCGACGATTTCGACCAGAATCTCAAAAACGTCGTCGAGGCGCTCGACGACTTCGGCCGGCGTTCTGGTGCGCGCCGCTGTGGTGAAGCTGCGGATGTCGACGAACATCACGCAAACGCTTCTCATCTCGCTGAGCTCGGCCGCGCCGATCGCGAGCAGCCGCTCGACCACACGCGGCGAGACGTGCTGACCGAAGAGGTTGGTCACTTCGGTCGCGGGCCGAGGCCGCAGCAAGCGCGCGTCGGAAATGGCTCTTGATCGTCGCTCCGGCATAGCCGGCCAAGAGGCCGGCTGCGAGAAGGACGGCGCTGCGCGTCAGCATGATAGCCGATGCTGAGGTCCGGGTCCTCGGTCTGCCAGTCAAGATGCAGCGTGACGAAAGCGAGCACGAAGAGCTCGACCGCGGCGACCGCGCCCGTGAACGCCGAAAGCGCGAAATTAAGCCGCAGAGTCGAGAGAATGATGAAAAGAAAATAGAGCAACGCCGGCCACGTGCCGAAAATGACGACGGGTGAGGACAGATATCCGGCGAGGAGATAGAGCAGCACAGTCGGAAAACTGGTCTCGACCAGCGCATTCATATAGCGGCCTAGGACCGGAAAGTTTCGGCCCCGACGAAGAAAGATCGTGACCACGCCGGCGGCGAACAGTTCGTAGAGGATGAAGGCCGAGAACGCCGCTAACGCCGCGCGCTCGGGAAGTCGGTCGTGATAGATCGACCGGACGAAGCTGGGGACGAACGTCGCCGTGAGAAGGATCAGGACGAGAATGAGAGCCTGCACCCCGGCGAGAATGAGCATGCGCCGCCGCTCGCTCAGGAGAATCTCGCGGTTCAAGAGGCGTTGAAAGGTCGTGTCGTCGGGGTCGGCGGGATCGTCCATCTCGATCCTTTCGGGCGGGGCTGACCACTCTGTCCCGGTCTGTCCTGCTTTGCGGACTCGACGCTTAATCGGCTGTACGCCGCCCGACAATCGACTTACGCGCGGGCTTTTGGGTGGCCAGCTCGCGCCCATAGCTGCTTTTTTGCAAGACAGGTCCTAAACTCGCCCAGGAGGATGTTCAGCGATTGCTCTTGAATTATTCCAGGCCGGGCCACCCATGTCGGACTTGGCGCTATCCATTGTTCTGGGCATCGCGCTCGCCGCGGCGACCGGCTTTCGCGTCTTTCTGCCGATGCTCATCGTCTCGGGGGCGGCCTATACCGGGCATCTCCATCTGGACGACAGCTTCGCCTGGCTCGGGTCACCCTCGGCGTTGATCATGCTGAGCGTGGCAGCGCTCGTGGAAGTGGTGGCCTATTACATCCCGGTCGTCGACAACCTGCTCGACATTGTGGCGACGCCGGCCGCGTTCGTCGCCGGGACGATCGTGTCGGCCGCGGTCATGATCGACGCGCCGCCGATGGTGAAATGGACGGCGGCGGTGATCGCTGGGGGCGGCGTCGCCGGATTGACGCAAGGGCTGACCGGGATCCTTCGCGCGCACTCGACCGTTCTGACCGGAGGCTTGGGGAACTTCGTCATTTCGACGGCCCAACTCGGCGGCGCGATCCTGATTTCGCTTCTGGCGCTTGCCGCGCCGGCCGCCGCCATCGCCCTGGTCGTGCTGTTCCTGCTCATCGCGATGCGTCTGCTCCGCCAGTTCCTTCGAAGCGAGAAATCGTTGGACGGCCCGACATAGCGGTCTGCTCGCCACGGCCGCCGCTTCCGCGCCGGCGCCCGAGGGGGGTTCCTGAGCGCGCCGCTCACGCGCCCCAGGTCGCGATCATGCCCATCGCGGCCGCGGCCATGACGGCGGTCGCGATCCAGCCGAGCGCCTTGAGCCATGGGTGAAGCGCGAACTGGCCCATCACCTTTGGCCGCGAGGCCATGACCATGATCATTGCCATGACCGGAACCGCCGCAAGGCCGTTGACCACGGCGCTGAAGATCAGCGCCCGGATCGGATCGAGCGGCGAGAAATTGAGTAGCGCCCCGATCACGATCCCGGCGATGATCGCCAGGTAGAAGGCCGGCGCGCGGCCGGGCCGCTCGTCGAGCCCGATCGGCCAGCCGAGCGTCTCGCCAAGCGCATAGGCCGCGCTTCCGGCCAGAACCGGCACGGCGAGCAGACCCGTGCCGACGATGCCAAGCGCGAAGATGGCGAAGGCGAACTCGCCCGCGATCGGCCTCAGCGCTTTGGCCGCGTCGGCCGCGGTCTCGATGTTAGTCACCCCATGCGCGTTCAGGGTGACCGCAGTCGTCAACACGATGAACAGCGCGACAAGATTTGAGGCGGCCATGCCGACGAACGTGTCGAGACGCATCCGCCTCATCTCGCCGGGCGCGTCGGCTGGAGCCTGCAAGAGGGGCTTCGCAGCCGGGTCGCCGATTTCCTCCTCGACCTCCTGCGAGGCTTGCCAGAAGAAGAGATAGGGGCTGATCGTAGTGCCGAAGACGGCCACCACGATCGTGAAATAAGCCGCCGTCCACTCGACATGCGGAACGACAAGATGGATGGCGACCGTTCCCCATGGAACGCCGACCACGAACACCGTCGCGACATAAGCGAACAGCGAGAGCGTAAGCCAGCGCAGAACGGAAGCATAGCGCGCGTAGCGCATGAACACTTCCAGCGTCGCGATGAGCGTGGCGAATCCGGCCACATAGGCCCATTGCGGGCCGGGCAGGATCAATCTGAGCGCGGCGCCCATCGCCCCGAGGTCCGCGCCGATGTTGACGACATTGGCGAGGACCAGCAGGGCGACCAGCGCGTAGAGCGCGGATGCGGGGTAGCAGCTCCGCATGTTCGCGGCGAGGCCCTTGCCGGTGACCCTGCCGATCTCAGCGCTGATCAACTGGATCGCGCACATCAGCGGATAGGTAAGGAGCAGGGTCCAGATCAGCGCGAAGCCGAACGCGGTGCCGGCTTGAGAATAGGTGGCGATCCCGCTCGGGTCGTCGTCCGAGGCACCGGTGATGAGGCCGGGGCCGAGCGCGTCGACGAGGCGCGGGCGCTCCGGCCGCTTCGCGCCGCCGGCGTCTGGAGCCTCCACAATCGCCAATGCTCGATCCTCTGCCCCGCGCCGGGAGACGCGCGGCGCCATGTTTTGTTCCTAGCCTTGCGCCATCGCTCGCGCGTCGATGACCGCGCGCGCCCATTCTTGCGGCCGCTCCTGCGGCAGGTTGTGGCCGGCCCCGGCGAATATATGATGCTCATGCAGGCCGACGAACATCCTGGCGTGATGCGCCGTGCCCGGATTGACGCCGTCAGCGCCGCCGTCGATCGTGATCGCCGGGACTGTGATCGGCGGCTGCGCGGCGAGCCTGGCCTCGATCTTAGCGTAAGCCGGATCGCTGGCGACAAGCCCGTAGCGATGCCGGTAGGAGTGGATGACGACATCGACAAAGTCGTCATTGTCGAAAGCGCTCGTGGTGCGCTCAAACGTCGCGTCGTCGAACGCCCAAGCCGGCGACCACATGCGCCAGAGCAGGCGGGCGATGGCGCGCCGATCCTTGGTCAGACCGCGCCGGCCGCGCTCGTTGTGGAAGTAATATTGGTACCAGAACGACGCTTCCTCAGCCGGGCTCGCCGGCTCCATCGCGCGCGCGATGTTCTGGATGGTGTAGGAATTGCCCGAGACAAGCGCGGCGACGCGCTCCGGCCACAGCGCCGCGACGACGCAGGCGGCGCGCCCGCCCCAATCGTAGCCGGCGAGGATCGCGCGCTCGATCTTAAGCGCGTCCATGAGCGCCAGAAGATCGGCGCCGAGCGCCGCCTGCTCGCCTGAACGCGGCGTTTCGGCCTTGAGAAACCGCGTCGGCCCAAACCCGCGCAGATAAGGGACGATCACCCGCGCCCCAGCCTCCGCCAGCATCGGCGCAGCGCCTGCGTAGGCGTGCGCGTCGTAAGGGAAGCCGTGGCCCAGAATGCACGGCCAGCCGGACGCGGGTCCGTATTCCACGTAGGCGACGGCGAGGACGCCGGCGTCGATTGTGTTGATGGTCGCGGACATGGTGTCGTTAACTCCTACAGGCTCGCTTGGAACGGCTTATGCGGTAGACGATCGCGCCGGCAATGACTTGACGCAGCCTCCGGCCTCCTCTACTGTCTGGGTGTTTTTAATTCGAGGCGGACGCGACGTGGCGAAGCTTATCGTACCCTTGGCGCTAGAAGGCGGGCAGACATAAGGTCTGCATCCGTTAGCTAGCGCTTACCCGAAGGCCCCTTTGAGGGCCTTTTTTGTTGCCTCGAATTCAAGACTGACGAGAACAAGGCGGAGAGTTGCGATTATGGCCAAGCACATGACCGGCGCGGAGATGGTCGTCGAGGCGCTGAAGGACCAGGGCGTCGAGATGGTCTTCGGCTATCCGGGCGGCGCGGTGCTGCCGATCTACGACGCCATCTTCCATCAGAACAAGCTTCGCCACATCCTCGTGCGCCACGAGCAGGGCGCGGCCCACGCCGCGGAGGGTTATGCGCGCTCGACCGGCAAGGTCGGCGTTCTCCTGGTCACCTCCGGCCCCGGCGCGACCAACGCCATCACCGGCCTCACCGACGCGCTCATGGACTCGATTCCGCTGGTCTGCATCACCGGCCAGGTGCCGACCCACCTGATCGGCTCCGACGCATTCCAGGAATGCGACACGACCGGCATCACCCGCAGCTGCACCAAGCACAATTATCTCGTGCGCCGCGTCGAGGATCTGCCGCGCATCCTGCACGAGGCCTTCTATATCGCGTCGCATGGTCGGCCGGGACCGGTCGTCGTCGACATTCCCAAGGATGTGCAGTTCGCCAGCGGCGTCTACAACTTCCAGAAGAACATCCAGCACAAGACCTATCAGCCACAGCTCAAGGGCGATCTCGAGCGCGTTCGGCATGCGGTCGAGATGATGGCGGCGGCGAAGAAGCCGGTCTTCTACACCGGCGGCGGCGTCATCAATTCCGGCCCGCACGCCTCGACGCTCCTGCGGGAACTCGTCCGCACGACCGGGTTTCCGATCACCTCGACGCTGATGGGGCTTGGCGCCTATCCGGCGTCCGACAAGCAGTGGCTCGGCATGCTCGGCATGCACGGCTCGTTCGAGGCCAACAACGCCATGCATGATTGCGATCTGATGATCTGCGTCGGCGCGCGTTTTGACGACCGCATTACGGGGCGCCTCGACGCCTTCTCGCCGAAGTCGAGGAAGATCCATATCGACATCGATCCGTCCTCGATCAACAAGAACGTCAAAGTCGATCTCGGCATAGTCGGCGACTGCGCGCATGTGCTGGAGGACATGGCGCGGTTGTGGCGGGCGGAGTTGCATCAGGCCGAGCCCGCAGCGATCGCCAAATGGTGGAGCGCGATCGACGGCTGGCGGGCGCGCAACTCGTTCGGCTTCCGCAATTCCGATAGGATCATCAAGCCCCAGCACGCAGTGAAGAGGCTTTACGAACTGACCAAGGGCCGCGACACCTACATCACCACTGAGGTCGGCCAGCACCAGATGTGGGCCGCGCAGCACTTTGCCTTTGAGGAGCCGAACCGGTGGATGACCTCGGGCGGCCTCGGGACCATGGGTTATGGATTGCCGGCCGCGATCGGCGCCCAGCTCGCCCACCCGCAGTCGCTGGTCATCGACATCGCGGGCGAAGCTTCGATCCTCATGAACATGCAGGAGATGTCGACGGCGGCGCAGTATCGCTTGCCGGTCAAGATCTTCATTCTCAACAACCAGTACATGGGCATGGTGCGCCAATGGCAGGAGCTTCTGCATGGCGGGCGTTATTCGGAGAGCTACACCGATTCGCTGCCCGACTTCGTCAAGCTCGCCGAGGCCTATGGCGCGCACGGGATCCGCTGCGCGGATCCCGCGAAGCTCGATGCGGCGATCATGGAGATGATCGAAACGCCGAAGCCGGTCATCTTCGACTGTCTCGTCGATCAGAAGGAAAACTGCTTCCCGATGATCCCTTCGGGCAAGGCGCATAACGAAATGATCATGGCCGAGCTTGAGGACGACGCCGGCGTCGAGCTCGACAACATCATCGACGAGAAGGGCAAGATGCTGGTCTGACCGTCGTCCTATCAGAAGAGGAACAGGGGCGAGGGCTTTCTGCAATGTTCACTTTGCAAGAGATGCGTCAGGCGCACGAGCTTGTGCTCAGCGCGTTGCGTCCAACGCCGGCGATTGCCTGGCCGCTCCTGGACGAGCGGCTTGGCGCCGAGGTCGTGGTCAAGCACGAGAACCACCTGCCGACCGGCGCCTTCAAGGTGCGCGGCGGCCTCACTTATGTCGACGCGCTCATCAAGCGCGAGCCCGGGACGCGCGGGCTCATTTCGGCGACGCGGGGCAATCATGGGGCAAGTCTCGCCTTCGCCGGCCGGCGCGCCGGCCTCAAGGTGACGATCCTCGCGCCGCAAGGCAATTCGAGGGAGAAGAACGCCGCCATGCGCGCCCTCGGCGCCGAACTGATCGAATTCGGGCGCGACTTTCAGGCCGCGCGCGAGGAGGCGATGCGGCTTGCCGCGTTGCGCGGCCTGCACATGGTTCCCTCCTTCCATCGCGATTTGACGCTCGGCGTCGGAACTTACGCGCTCGAGCTCTTAAGCGAGCGCTCCGACCTCGACGTGCTTTATGTTCCGATCGGCCAGGGTTCCGGAATCTGCGGCTGCATCGCGGCGCGCGACGCCCTCGGTCTGAAGACCGAGATCGTCGGCGTGCAATCGACGGAAGCGCCGGCCTATGCGCTGTCGTTCGCTGCCGGCCATGCGGTTCCGACCCAGAGCGCCGACACTCAGGCGGACGGCATGGCGACACGCGTTCCCGATGAGGAGGCGCTTCGGATCATCCTCGAGGGCGCCGCGCGGATCACGCTGGTCAGCGACGACGAGGTTGCGGCGGCGGTGCGCGCCTATTGGACCGATACCCACAATCTCGCCGAGGGCGCGGGCGCCGCGGCGCTCGCGGCCGCCGTGAAGGAGCGATCGCGGCTCAAGGGACGCAAGGTCGGCCTCGTGCTCTCGGGCGGCAACATCGACTTCGATCTCTTCCAGCGATGGGTCATAGGCGAGCCGAACGCCGCGGCCGCCTGAAGGAAAGTTCCATGCGCCGCCGCTCGCAAGGCCGGCGCGAACAAGGATATCACGCGCATGAGCAAGACCTCGATCCTCCAGCCTCTGTCGCCCTATTCCTCCGCCGGGGCGAAATCCAATGTCGAAACCCACACGCTCTCGGTGCTGGTCGATAACGAGCCGGGCGTGCTCGCCCGCGTCGTCGGTATGTTCGCGGGACGCGGCTATAACATCGAGAGCCTGACGGTCGCCGAGGTGGCGCATGAGACGCATCTTTCGCGCATCACCATCGTCACCTCCGGCACGCCGGAGATCATCGAACAGATCCGCCATCAGCTCGAGCGTCTGGTTCCCGTTCATACGGTGAACGACCTGACGCTCACCGTGCGCGCGATTGAGCGGGAGTTGGCGATGATCAAGGTCAGGGGCAAGGGCGAGAACCGGGTCGAGGCAATGCGGCTCGCCGACGCCTTCCGCGCCAAGGTGATCGACGCGACCACCGAAAGTTTCATATTCGAGCTGACCGGCGCGCCGCGCAAGATCGACGATTTCGTCGAGCTCATGCGACCAATCGGGCTTGTTGAAGTCTCGCGCACCGGCGTCGCCGCGATATCCCGCGGGCCAGAGCCGATCTAGCCGCCGTTGCTATCGAGGTTGTCCGTCCGAGGCTGGACGGGAGGTTGTGGTCGCCACACGTCGGTTCGCCAATCTCACGAGTGGTAGCGGACTCGGGTGATCAGATCATTGAAGCTGAGGAAAAACATCAGCGCCAGGAACATGAAGGCCGCGCCAGCGACGAGGCGCAGGAGAGCCGGTTCCGTCGCGACGCCGACGAGCCCGAAGGCGAGTGTCAGCAACATCACGGCGGCCAGCGCCAAAGCTCCACCGAAGCGGAGATCGCCCGAGCCGTAGACGCCAAGCAATACGATGCACACGAGCGCGATGAGCATGATCCCCCAGGCGAGCACGGGGCCGCGCCACTGCAAATTTTCCGCTCGACTATCCGCGTCGCTCATCCTCGCCCCATGATGTAGAGAACCGGAAAAAGCACGATCCAGAACGCGTCGACCAAGTGCCAATAGAGCGAGGTCACCTCGAGTTGCGGCGATTCGAGGCTCAGGCGGCGCCGTCGCGTGAGCCAGGTCAGGCGGGAAACGAGCCCGATCCCAACAGCCAAATGGACCGCGTGGAGGCCGGTCATGATCCAGTAGAACGCCCAGAAGATCTGCGCCGCGGTCTCACCCAGGGCGAAATCGAACGCCGGATAGAGATGGCGTTTCAAGTCGTCACGATACTCGAAGCCCTTGATGACGAGGAAGAGGGCTCCAAGAACGGCCGTCGCCGCGAGCAGGCGGGCGGCGAGATCCCGGTCGGCGATCTTCGCCGCGCGCACAGCGAGCGTCATCGTGAGGCTGCTCGTGACCAGTACGGCCGTGTTGGCCGCCCCATAGGCGATTTCCGTCTCACGCGCGGCCGCCTGAAACTCCGCGACGTTCAGCGACCGCGTGAAGCTGAACGCCAGGAAGACCGCGCCGAAGAACAGCATCTCGCTCATAAGAAAAAGCCACATGCCAAGCGTCGCCGCTTCCCGTTGGCGCGCGACGTCGGACCAGGGTTCGCGCAATGGGTCGGGTGGCGCGACGCCGGGCGAAGCGCTGATCGCTGCGCCGGTCATGGCGAGATTCCCCCAGGGCTGGGCGCGACGCCGGGCTGGGCGCGAACCGTGTCGATGTCGCGAGTCTCTGGCTCCGGCGCGGCTTGCGCGTCATGGTAATCATAAGGCTCTTCATTGACGACCGGCATGGTCGCGAAGTTGTGCGTGGGCGGACAGATCCTGTGGCCCGACACGTTCAACAATTACTTCTGGCCGGAGACGGCGGTCGCGGCGACGCGCCTGCTCGAAGGGCTGGGATTTCAGGTCGATATTCCCGCCGCGCCGCTTTGCTGCGGGCGCCCGCTCTACGATTGGGGCTGGGTCGACTAGGCGAAAGCGCTGTGGCGGAATACTTTGGGAGTGATGGCGGAGGACATTCGGAGCGGCGTCCCGGTGATCGGCCTCGAGCCGGCGTGCGTGTCCGCGTTCCGCGACGAATTGCCAAACCTGTTTCCAGGCGATGCTCAGGCGCAGGCGCTGTCGAAGCAGACGCGCTTTCTGACTGAGTTTTTAAAGGACCGCGGTCTCTCGCCGGCCCCCCCGGATTCGCGCGCGCCCCTTCTTGTTCAGTTTCATTGCCATCACCATTCGGTGCTCGACAAGAAGGCCGAGTCGGAGCTCATCAAGGCGCTGCCCGCGCCATCTCAGGTCTTGCAGCACGGATGCTGCGGCATGGCCGGCGCCTTCGGCTTCGAGGCGACCCTCTCCCGCACGATCGCCGAGCGCGGCCTGCTGCCGGAAATCGCCAACGCGCCCAAAGACGCCATCATCATCGCCAACGGCTTCAGCTGCCGCGAGCAGATCGAGCAGCTGAGCGGCCGCCCGACCATGCATCTCGCCCAATATCTCGCGTCCGCTGGGTCGTAGGGCAGGGTCCTGGCTTGGGCCCGATCGAAGCGGACGCCGCGTCAGAAGCCTCTGCTTCGGCGCGGGGGGCGATGGGGTGGGAAGGCGGGCCTGTCGCTCTCAAAGAGAGTCCGGGCGGGTGTCGGGGAAGCGAGCTTTGTTTTGACAAAAGCAGAAATGAGCGTTATCAATTTATCTATTGCGAATCTGGGTCGCGCTTGGGTCTAGCCGGGAACACAGAGATCGTAGCTGTTTGATAAGCTGGCTCAATCACAACCGACGCGCGAGTTAAGGAAGCGAGGCGGATTTTTTTTGCTCCAATCGCTTGCAACCCATTGAAAAGTCCCGATTCGGAAAAATAAACGCTAGTAAATTGGAGTCAATTTACTAACGTTTATTAGCGTTTAGGCGCGTTTATGGGCGCTTATTTGCATCGGCTCGTCGCCCGTCTCGCGCGCTGGTTGTAAGTATCATGAGATCATGCCGCAGGCTCCCCGACGATCAGCGGGAGGCGCGCAGCCCCCTCGCACGCGGGGCCGCCCAGAAGCCCGAGCACGAAGAAGACGCCGCGCCGCCGGCGACGATCGCCGCTCGCGTCTCCGTGCCCGGATAAATGGTCGCGTGAGGCTTCGCCTCCGCGTCGAAGGAGCCGTGGGCGCGGTGCAGGTCCGTGATCGGCTTCATCAGATTGTCGCGCCGCTCCGCCTGGACGAGGCGCCGTCTGTCCTGCCCGCTCACGGCGGTGCGGGCGAGGAACCAGTCCATGAACTCGGGCGCGATCATGTTGCCGACGATGGTCATCAGCGTCGACGTGCCGACCCAATATTCGCGCGCGCCCGTCCGCGCGGCCAGCAATACGGCCTCCGCCGCGGCCTCGGGCTGGTAGATCGTCCCCATCGGCTTCGGCTGGTGGGCGCGATGGGTGCGCGCCCAGTCGAACTGCGGCGTGTTCATCGCCGGCAGTTCGAGGATGGATACGATGACGGGCGAGTGGTCATGTTCAAGCTCGGTCCGCAGCGAGGCGGTGAAGCCGCGGATCGCGTGCTTCGCCAACGAAAAGGGCGAATTGCGGTCGACGCGGGCCCGAAGTAGCGCGCCGTCAAAATTCGGGACCAGACAGCTAGACCCCCAGATAGCGCGTAAGGTCGGGGTGCGCCTTGATCTCCGCGGCCGGACCTTCGCGGGCGATGTGGCCGTTGTTGATGATGTAGACGCGCTGCGCCAGCGCCAGTGTCGCGGCCAGATTTTGCTCGACCAGCACGATGGTCTGACCGTTCCGCGCCAACTCGCGGCAGGCGTGCACCAGATCCTGGACGATGATCGGCGCCAGCCCCTCGAACGGCTCGTCAAGCAGAATGATCTTCGGATCGCGCACCAGCGCGCGCGCAATCGCCAGCATCTGCTGCTCGCCTCCGGAGAGGTCAGTGCCGCGACTCGTGCGGCGTTCCTTGAGCCGCGGGAACATTGTGTAAATGCGCTCGATCGGCCATCGGCTCTTGGCGGTCAGCCCGGCGAGGACGATGTTCTCTTCGACGTTGAGGCTGCCGAAGATGCGCCGGTCCTCGTGCACGAGCTGCATGCCGAGACGCGCGATGCTGTGGGGCCTCTCAGCGACCAGTTCGACGCCGTCGAGCTTGATGCTGCCGCTCCGCCGGGCGACGATGCCCATCAGACTTTTGAGCGTCGTGCTCTTGCCGGCGCCGTTCCTGCCCGACGAGCGCCACCGCCTCGTGTTTCTCGACCCGGAGCGAGACATCGAACAGGATGTGGCTGTCGCCGTAATAGGCGTTAAGCCCGTTGACTTCGAGCAGGCTCACGCAGCCTCTCCATGAATGCCGCCGAGATAGGCCTCCTGCACCTTTGCGTTGACTTTGATCTCTTCGGGCGCGCCCTCGACCAGCACGCGGCCCTCCTGCAGCACCGTCACTCTTTCGACCAGCTCAAACAGCGAGTCCATGTCATGATCGATGATGATCAACGTACGGTCGCGCGCAATCGACTTGAGCAAGGCGACCGTCTCGACACGTTCGCGCGGGCTCATTCCGGCGAGAGGCTCGTCGAGCAGAAGCAGCTTCGGCAGGGTCGCGAGCGCGAGGCCGATCTCCAGCCGTCGCTTCTCGCCATAGGCAAGCTCGGATACCGGAACGTCCGGCCTCTCGGTCAAATTGATGAGCGCGAGCGTCTGGTCGACAAGCTCGTCGAGGCCCGGGACATGCTCGATGCTGCGGAACAGATCCAGTTTGAACTTGCCGCGGATCCGCGCTAGCGCCGCGACCCTCAGATTCTGCCTCACCGTCAGCCGATCGAAAAGCTGATTGAGCTGATAGCTTTTGGTGAGTCCGAGCTGGCAGACGTCGCTGACGCTCATGCCCGTGATGTCGCGGCCTTCGAGGACGATCCTGCCGGACGTCGGCGCCGTCTCGCAGGTCAGCATCTTGAAGAAGGTGCTTTTTCCCGCTCCATTCGGTCCAATAATGCCGCGTATCTCACCACGGTTGACGACGAAATCGATGTTGCTGTTGGCGGTGAGGCCGCCATACCGCTTGCTCAGGCCCTTCGCCTCGAGAATCAACTCGGGGCTGCGTTCGCGGCCGCCCGGCGGGGTCGCTGCGATGACTTTAATGGCGGATGGGGAGGCGGTCGGTTCGACAGTCGCCCTGGCGGGCGGCTTCGACTTCCTCGAGCTTACGGCCAGCCGGTAAAGATCGACGATCGCGCCAACGATTCCGCGCCTCAAGAAACAGACGAGCAGCACGAACACCACGCCGAGCACGAGCCTCCAGGTCGCGCCAAGATGCAAAGTGTTCTGGAAGAAGTCGCTGAGATATAGCCATACGGTCGCGCCGACCAGCGGCCCGAAGAGGGTTCCCGCCCCGCCGATCGCGGTCTGCATGACGAGCTGGCCGGACGTGTCGAACATGAAAGCGTCCGGCGGCATGAAGCCTTGCATGATCGCGAGGAGGCCGCCGGCGAATCCTGCATATGCGGCCGCGACCACGAAGGCGGTGAGCTTATAGCCATGAATATTATGACCGAGCGCCGAGGCCCGCAGCGGGTTGTCGCGTAGGGCGCTCAAGATCGCTCCCGCCGGCGAGCGCACGATGCGCAACGCGATCGCGAGCCCGACGAAGTACCAGAACGCGAGGAAGACATACATCGACCAGTCGCTGTCGAAGCGCAGCTTCGTAAAGCCGAGATTGAAGCTCGGCGTCGGCACGCCGGGCAGGCCGTTCTCTCCGCCGGTGAAGTCCGACAGCGGATTGAACTCGATGAAGAAAAACACCTCCGCGATCGCCACGGTAATCATCGCGAAATAAATGCCCGTGCGCCTGAGCGCGATCAGGCCGACGAGAAAACCGACGACACCCGCTACGATCGCGCCAATCACGATCGACGTCAGCACGTAGGGGAAGTTGACGGCGGTCAAGAGGTAGGCGGCGAACATGCCGCCCGTGCCGAAGAAAGCGGACTGGCCGAAGGACAAGAGACCAGCGTAGCCGAACAGCAAATCGAAGCCGAGCCCGAACAGTCCCCATATCAGGATGCGATTGATGGTCGTCGGCGAAAAACCGAGATGGGGCAGCACGAAGGGCGCGGCAATCAACCCGATGATCGTTAGCGTTTCCGCGAGAAAAGGTCGCTTCCCGGTCATGGAGGGCCCGCGCTCACTCGCGGCCCGCCGCGCCGAGAAGTCCATAGGGGCGCAGCACCAGCACGAGCGTCATCGCGACGAACAGCATGACGTAGGCATAACCCGGATTGAACATCGAGGTGAGGCTGATGATCTCGCCGGCCAGGAGGCCGCCAAGCACCGCGCCCGGAAACGAGCCGACTCCGCCGATGACGACGACGACGAAGGTCTGCACAAGAATGGACTCGCCGATATCGGGTGAAATCGATACCACCGGAGCATTGACGATGCCGGCGAAGCCGGCCGCCATGGCGCCGATGCCGAACACCAGCATGAAGATCTTGTAGACGTCGATCCCAAGCGAGTCGACCATCACCGAATCCTCGATTCCCGCCCGCACGATCATGCCGATGCGCGAGCGATACAGGACGAAATAGAGCGCGAGCAGCGCCGCCGAGACGATTGCCAGCAGCGCCAGACGATAGGTCGGATAGACCATGAAGCCGAGCGGCGTGATTCCGGTCAGCAGCGTCGGCGGCGGCACCGTCTTCGACAGGCTGCCGAAGAAGAAGCGCACGGCCTCCACGAACACGATACCGAGGCCGAAGGTGACCAGAAGCTGGTCCTCGTTCGGGCGGGCGTAGAAATGGCGGATGATCAGCCGCTCCGTCAGCACCCCGACCAGCATCACGAAGAGCGACCCGGCGATCACCGCCAGGATGAAGGACCCGGAATAGGAATAGGCTACCCAGCCGGCATAGCCGCCGAGCATGAACATCGCGCCATGGGCGAGATTCAGCACGCCCAGCATGCCGTAGATGATCGTCAGGCCGGATGCGATCAGGGCAAGCAGCGCGCCCAGCACCAACCCGTTGAAACATTGCGATATGAAATTAGCCCAGTTGACCACGCCGCCTGCCGCACCGACACGGATGAACCAAAGGCGCCGCAGCCGTGTCCGCGACGATGACAGGCAATCCGTCAAACCGCCTGTAAGTCAAGCGGTTCGACCGGAAAACGGGGAGCTTACGTGTCCATCCGCGGGGTCGCCGGCGAAACGACGAGCCTTCCCGGCCTCCTGAGAAGCCGGGAAGGGATTGTGTCGGCTCAGGTGTAATCGCCAAGCTTGCACGCGGGATCCGGTTTCCCCATCAGCGGCTCGCCCGGCACCACTTCGAGCACCTCCCAGAAGTCCTCGGGGTTCTTCATGTCCTTCGGGGCCTTGCCGCGGACGATGATGACGGGTCGGATCAACTGATGATCGTCTGGGCGGAAACGCACGTCGCCGACAAATGACGGGAATGTCTCGCCCTTCTCGTACTGCTTGATGACGTCCGGCGGGTAGAAGCTGCCGGCTTCGGAGACCATGCGTGCCCAGATCGCGAACTGCATGTAGGCGTTCTCCGCGCCCCATTCCGGACGGTAGTTGTACTTCTTCTGGAAGGCGTCGACGAACATCTTCGCTAACGGGTACTTGTCCTCGAGAGTCCACCAGAAGTCGGTGGCGGCGAACACGCCTTCGGTGAGTTCCGGGCCGACCTCCTTGGCGAGGAACGGGATCTGATAGGGGATCACCATCTTCATCTTCGGGGTCAGCCCGAACTGCTTCGCCTGCTGCACCGACAGCACGGCGTCGCGTCCCCAATTGACGTTGATGATGAATTCCGCGCCGGAATTGGCGATGTTGGTGAGATACTGGCTGAAATCCTGTGTTCCGAGCGGCGACACTTGGTCCGTCACCTGGGTCCACCCGCCCTGTGAGGTCAGATAATCGTTCACTGACTTCGTCACCGTGTGGCCATAGGTGTAGTCCGGCGTCATGAACGCCGCCTTCTTGCCCTTTCCGAAGTTCTTGAGCAAAACCGGACCGATCGCATTGGCCGCCGTCTCGCCGTAGAAGCACTGGCGGAACGAATAGCGCGCGCAGTCCTTGCCGGTTGTGTCGTTCGACCCCGAGATGGCGACGAGATAGAGGATCTTCTCGCGCTGGGCGAATTTGTTGAGCGCGACCGCGACCGCCGACGAGGTCGACCCGGTCATGGCGATGATCTTGTTGTCGTTGATGAAGACCTGCTGTTCCTGCACCGCATTGTTCGGCTTGGCGGCCGAGTCGGCGACGACCAGCTTCACCTGCTTGCCGAGCACGCCCTTGGTCACCTTGGGCGCGATTTGCTTGATGAGATCATTGCCCTCATTGAGGTGTTCGACGGCAAGCTGCATGCCCTTGAGTTCATCCTCGCCCTGCACGGCATAGGCGCCCGTGCGCGGCACCGTGGCGCCGATCGTGACCGAATCGCCCTGCGAGCCGGCCGGCCAAGTGCCGAGCGCCGGCTTGTCGTCCGCATAGGCCCAGCCGACCTGGCCAACGAGGCCGGGTATCAGGGTCGCGCCGGCGACCCCGCCTCCGAGCTGCAACAGGCGGCGGCGCGAAAAGCCGAACCCTTTGTTTCCGAAATTGAACTCCGTCATTTTCTTCCTCCCATGGATGTCCACTGCGCGCCGGCCCCTCCACGCTTGCTGCGAACAAATGCGGGGGCTCGGGGCGTCTTGCGACCCAGGCCAAGCAGACTATGGTCAAGAGGGGGCGTCAATTCGACTTTCGTTCGCGACGCGGAGGCCCGCGAGGCGCGCGTTGGGACTAAACGACGCCCAAACCCGATATGGCGGTCAATCGATTACGTCCAGGGTTCCACAAATCAATTCGCAGGCACTCGACCGTATGGCCGCGGTGAAGGCCTAGGATTGCTGGAAAAGGGGTTGGGATGCACCCTGCCTGAATCGCCACAGGAAGGCGGGCTTTCGGTTGGCGCCGTTGGCCCGCAGGGAGCATCCCGATGGAGAGATTATCCGCCCCGGAGCGCACGCGCGAGGAGCTTCGCGCCTTGATGAATGGAGAGCTGGGGACGGCGGCCGGGCGAAGCGACTTGGTTCGCCTGGCGCTGCGCCTGATCGTCGAGGAGGCGCTTGAGGGCGAAGTGGCCGACGTGCTTGGCCGCGAGCGTTATGAGCGCGGCGATGGGGAGAAGGCGGGCTACCGGAATGGCTATCGGCCAGGAAAAGTGAAGACGGCGGAAGGCGCCGTGGATTATTCGGCTCCGCAAGTCCGGGACACGCCTGAGCCCTTCGTGTCGAGCGTGCGGGCGGCGCTTTCGGGACGCACGCGGGAACTCGAGCGACTGGCGGTCGAACTCTACGCGAGAGGCCTGTCGACGCGCGACATCGAGGACGCTTTCACCGACGAGACCGGCCAGCGGCTTTTGTCGCGGGCGGCGGTGAGTGAGATCACCGAGAAGCTGTGGGCCGAGTACGAAGACTTCTGCAAGCGTGACCTGTCCGAGCACACGATCGTCTATCTGTTCGTCGACGGCATCGCCGAGCGGCTGCGTCCGGGCCAGCGGCGAGAAGCGGTTCTGGCCGCCTGGGGGATCGGCGAGGACGGGCGCAAATCGCTTTTGGGGCTGATGGCCGGATCGAAGGAGGATGTCGAAACGGTGCGGGCGTTCTTTCAGGACCTGCGCGCCAGAGGGCTTGGCGACCCGCTGCTCGTGGTCTCCGACGGGGCGCCCGGGATCATCCGGGCGATCGAGGAATGCTTCCCCCGCTCGGCGCGCCAGCGCTGTCTGGCGCACCGGATGCGCAACCTCGCAGCCAAGGTCCCGGCGGATCCATGGCCGGAATTCAAGGCGCGGGTCACCGCCTGCTATCAGGCGCCATCGAGGACGATCGCGCGCCAACTGGCGGCCGGCATCCGCGCCGATTACGCCAACGTCCTGCCCAGTGCGCTCGCCTGTTTCGAGGACGATTTCGAGGCCTGCATCGCGCACCTGCGCCTGCCGGTCACGCATCGTCGTTTCGCAAGGACGACGAACCTCCTCGAACGGCTGTTCGTCGAGGAGCGGCGACGGCTGAATATCATTCCCAATGGCTTCGGCGAGAAGCCGGTGCTCAAGCTCATGTTCGGCGCGCTCATCCGAGCCGCTGAGCGCTGGCGCGGCCTGCGCTTCACGGAGTTCGAAGTCGACCGTGAAGTAGGCCGCATTCGCCGCGGGGAGGGGTTCGTTTGAGCGGTCAGGCGTCGCCGACCGGGTCGATTGCGGCGTCGGACGCGTTAGCGAGGACGGCCATGACGAGCGCGCGCCAAAGGGCGGCGAGCCAGGCGAGGATTCTCCGGAAGTTGTAGCCGGCGGCGGCGAGCACGGCGTTGGCGGCGTCGCCTTGGACGCCTTTGAGGAAGTTGCGTCCCATGCGGTGGTCGCTCTTGGCGTGGCCGATGACGGCCTCGACGGCCGAGCGCCGGCGCAGGTCGCGTTTGATGGCGTCGGTGACGCCGCGCTTCTGGCCGGAGATATAGACTTTCATCTTGGGGTCGGGCGGGGCGTTGTGGCCGCGGTAGCCGCGGTCGGCGACGATGCGAGCAAGGCTCGCGCCGATCTGGGTCTGGATCTCCGGAATGACGGTCTCGAGCCTGTGGCCGTCGTAGGGGTTGCCCGGCAGCGCCTTCACATGGGCGATGAACTGGCCGCCCTTGGAGCGGGCGAGCGTGGTGGCGACCGACACCTTGACGCCGAACTCGTAGGGCCGGCGCGCCTTGCCCTTGCCGATGCACTCGACCTCGGGCGCGTGCAGCGAATAGATCTTCGGCCCGCGCTGGTTCTGGCGCTGATGGCGCACCCGGAAGGCCAGCGACAGTGGCTCGGCGAAAATCTCGCGCAGGCCGGCGTCGTCCCTGGTTTTGCGCACGATGTCGCGGAAGACCCGGCCCAAAAAGGTTCGCACGCTGCGCAGCGCCCGGTTGGCGCGCTTGAACTGCTTGGCATGGGCGTAGCGCTGGTAGGCGA
Organism: uncultured Alphaproteobacteria bacterium; assembly: GCA_963764955.1. Taxonomy (GTDB): domain Bacteria; phylum Pseudomonadota; class Alphaproteobacteria; order Rhizobiales; family Beijerinckiaceae; genus Roseiarcus. The sequence continues at coordinate 121,017 of CAVXVE010000042.1, forward strand.
TCAGGGCGTGCTTGCCAACCCGCGCGTAGGACTGGCGCAGGCGCACGCCGTGTGTCTTGGCGAGCCGCACCAGCCGCTCGCGCGCCCGATGCATGAGCTTGCCGTCGGTCGGAAACGCCACCGCCTTCGGCTGCACGGTGGTGTCGACGATCACCTTGGAGAAGTCCGAGGGTTTGGCCGCGCCCGTGCGCGTCGCCGCGTTCAGGCTCTCCTGGATCAGCGCGACAAGCTTCTCCTCGCCCATCCGCTGGCGCCACCGCGTCAGCGACGATCGGTCGAACGGCAGCTTGTGACGGAAGAACTCCTCGCCAAAGAAGAGCTGGAAGTACGGGTTCTCGACCCAGCGCGCGCAGAGGTCCTCGTCCGACAGATCGTGCGTGTGCTTGAGGATCGAAAGCCCCGCCATCAGCCTTGTCGGCAGCGGCGGTTGACCCGGCTTGTCCGAATAGACTGCGCCGAACCGCTCCTCCAGGAACCGCCAGTCAACTGTCGAGGCCAGTTTCGCCAGCGGGTGGCCCACGTCGACGATCTGGTCGAGACGGGCCTTGAAAAAATCGCTCTGCCCGCTGTCCCGACGCTCCTTCGGCCGCATCGCGAATCGCTCCCATCGCCTCTCCGACGATAGTCTATCGCCGGCGTCGAGCCAGGCGCGGTCTCGAAGTAGTGGCCCCCGGATAAGTCGAAATGCCAAAGAGAGTGGAAATTTGGAGAGTACTTTGGAGAGGGAGGTAGGTTTTGGTTAAGTCAAAAGTCAGACAATTTGAACAACGAAATCAGATTAATTCCATTTCCGACAAGCCAATTGAAAGCAAGTATATTGTTGTAGTCAATAACACCGAATATGCTATGTATCGTAATTCTGAACTATGCTACCGCCACCCTCACCTTTTCAATGGAAGTCGCGCTATTGAGCGTGTCGTCGATTATTACGACCGGCGCATCGGCAATCGTGTGCCCTCGCATGTATTGGACAGCCCCTATCTCTTTCGCTCCCTCCGGACAAAAAAACCGTTAACTTTAATGTTGCGCTCCGAGCCGCGAATTTGAATGGCCGCAATAAATTGGCAGCGAGCCAGTTTCAAGGCCACAGATTTGAAACGGCAGCCGCTCGGCGAACCGATCCCGAAATTCATCCGCCATGCATCTGAGAGCGACCGGATCGAGGCAAGTCTTGCGCAAATCTATCAGCCGGTTCTGTGGCATACCGGTGGGCGAGACAAATCTCGCGGTGGAACTACGCACGACTGACTTCGCGCTAATGATGGCATGGAGGTCGCTCATTCGCGCACCACCCTCGGTGAGCGAGACGGGTTCAGAATTCTCTGAAGCGAACGGGTGTCGGGCGCTCATGCGACGAAGTTCTTCGCCGCGGCTACGTAAAGAAATCGCACCGCCGGCAGTCGGCCCGTCCCTGTTCCGCAACTGCGGACGCCGATACGCAAGAGTGCAATCTGCAATTCGAATGGCCCCGCTAAGCCGCGCCCAAGCGCGAGGCGTGCAGCAGGCTCGTGTCAGGAAACTTAGTGACGCCCGCGGCGCTCGCCGGCGTGGATGAAGCAAAGGTCACATCGTATATTGGTTCACTGGCGCCGTCGGAGAACGTCAAAAGCCCGAGTGCGGTGATGACACTGCCGGCTACGACCTTATGCACGGGATTGGATTTTAGACTCATCGACTTAAGAAGGCGAGACAGCCTCGCTGTCGGCGGGCGACTCCCCCACGGCCTTGGCGCGTTTCGCCTGCTCGAGCGCCGAGGCGACGGCGTCGTCCACCCGCTCGAGCCAGACGAACTTGAGCTGCTGGCGCACCTCTTCGGGGATGTCGTCGAAGTCCTTGCGGTTGCGGGCCGGCAGCATGACCCGCTTGAGCCCCGCCCGGTGCGCGGCGACCACCTTCTCCTTGATGCCGCCGACCGGCAGCACGAGGCCCCTCAGGCTGATCTCGCCGGTCATCGCGGTGTCGCTGCGGATGGTGCGGTCGGTCATCAGCGAGACGAGCGCCATGAACATCGCAACGCCCGCGCTCGGGCCGTCCTTGGGCGTCGCGCCCGCCGGCACGTGGATGTGGATGTCGGTCTTCTCGAACCGTGACGGGTCGATCCCGAACGAGGCGGCGCGGTTCTTGACGATGCTGAGCGCGGCCTGGGCGCTCTCCTTCATCACGTCGCCAAGCTGGCCGGTGAGGATCAGCCGGCCGCCCCCGGGCGTCGCGGTCGCCTCGATGAACAGGATGTCGCCGCCGACCGGCGTCCAGGCGAGGCCGGTCGCAACGCCCGGGACGCTGGTGCGCATGGCGACCTCGTCCTCGAACGACGCGGGGCCGAGAATGCCGACGAGATCTGCGGCGGAGATCGTGATCGGGCCGCTCTCGCCTTCCGCGACCCGCATCGCCGCCTGGCGCAGCACCCGGCCGATCTCGCGCTCGAGGCTTCGGACGCCAGCCTCGCGCGTATAATATTCAATGATCGCCCGAAGCGCGTCGTCGGCGATCTCGACCTGCTCGGGCTTGAGGCCGTTCGCCTTCAACTGGCGTTGGACGAGATACCGGCGCGCGATCTGGAACTTCTCGCTCGCCGTGTAGCCGGTGAGACTGATGATCTCCATGCGGTCCCGAAGCGGCCCGGGGATGGTGTCGAGCATATTGGCCGTCGCGATGAACACGACCCGGCTGAGGTCGAACGGCACGGCGAGATAATTGTCGCGGAATGTGTTGTTCTGCTCGGGATCGAGCACCTCGAGCATCGCGGAGGCCGGGTCGCCCTGGATGCCGGCGCCCAGCTTGTCGATCTCGTCGAGCATCATCACGCAGTCGCGCGCGCCGGCCTTGCGGATCGCCTGGATGATGTTGCCGGGCAGGGCGCCGATATAGGTGCGGCGATGGCCGCGGATCTCGGCTTCGTCGTGCACGCCCCCGAGGCTGACGCGGACGAACTTGCGGTTCATCGCCCGCGCGATCGATTGGCCGAGCGAGGTCTTGCCGACGCCGGGAGGCCCGACAAAGCAGAGAATCGGCGCCTTGCCGTCCGGCGCGAGCTTGCGAACGGCGAGATATTCGATGATCCGGCGCTTGATCTTCTCGAGCCCGAAGTGATCCTCATCGAGAACGCGCCGCGCCGCGGCGATGTCGATCGGCGCCTCCTCGGGCAGAGCCCAGGGCAGGTCCACGAGCCAGTCGAGATAGGTCCGCACCATGCCGTATTCGCCCGCGGCCTCCGGCATGCGCTGGAGCCGGCGCAGTTCCTTGCGCGCCTGGTCGTCGACCTCCTTGGGCATGTGCGCGTCAGCGATCGCCTTTTCGAGTTCGGCGATCTCGGCAGACTTTCCCTCGTCCGCTTCGCCGAGCTGGCGCTGAATGGCCGCCATCTGCTCTCGCAGCAGGACTTCGCGGTTGCGGGAGTCGATCGAGGCCTTGGTCTCCCGGCCGATCTCCTGTGACAGCCGAAGCACCTCGATCCGGTGTGCGAGGAGCCGCGAGACCCGCTCCATCCGCGCGACGACGTCCACCGTCTCGAGGATCTCCTGCTTCTCGTCCGCCGTCGCGTCCATGAAGGTCGCCACCATGTCGGCGAGCGCGCCCGGAGCATCGACGCCCTGGATGGTTGCGAGCAGTTCAGCCGGCGCCTGGGGCAGGAGCTGGATGGCTTCGATCGCCTGCCCTTTCAGATGAAGGAAACGGGCCTCGATCTGGTCCGACGTCGAAGTGGGCTCCGGAATCCGTTCGGTCCTGGCGACAAAGAACGGCCAGCCGCTCAGATAGTCGTCGACCCGGAACCGGTGCTCTCCCTGACAGATGATATGATTCGTGCCGTCCGGCGCGGTGATGTAGCGAACGATATTGGCGAGCGTTCCCATTCGATGCAGGTCGACGGGGAGGGGATCGGCGATCTCGGCGTTGCGCTGCATCACGATGCCGACCGGCTTTTGTTCCCTGACCGCTCTCTGCGCCGCCATCACCGAACGGGGACGACCGAGGGTGATCGGCAGCACCGTTCCCGGAAACAGAACCATGCCGCGCACCGGCACGATGATCAGGGCCTCAGGCGGCAGCGGCGGCGAAGGCGCCGCGCCCAGAGTCTCTTCGGAGGCGACCTGCGCATCAGCCATTCGGGGCCTCCGTCTTCTCCAGCGTAACCAACAGGCAACCCTTGAATTCCGATCGATGAATGGCGCTGTAACGACCCGCGGGCAAACGAATGCGGCGTTCGAACCGGCCCTGCGGCAATTCGAGACGGTGGATGATCGCGGTCCGCATTTCGTCCGGATAGGTCCTGAGCCCCGAAATCAGCAATTCGCCCTGAATGATGACCGCCTTGACCTCGTCGTAATCGACGCCCGGCAGAGCGACCAGCACCAGCACCGCGCGTTCGGTCTCGAGCACGTCGACCGGCGGCTCCCAGGCGACCGGGGAGCGCGAGTCGGCAGGCGGAAAGAATTGCCGGTGCATGCGCTCCGCGCGCGCCAGCATCTCGAAGGCCTCCGACCACATCCAGTTGCTTGGAAACTTTGCTTCCATGGCCTCACCCGAACCCGGCGGCGCTGGTTTTGATCCAGGCCTGCCGATGCTCAATAGCGCAATTCGGGCCCGCGTTCATCCCACGCTGGCGCTTGTTGTCCTGATCGAGGATGGTCTTCCTCGCCAGGGCCGCGCTTCCTGCGCTATTTACAGATGCCGCGGGGCGGTCGATGCTCGCGGACCGCAGCGGGAGGAAGAGGGGCATGTCGCACGCGTCGATTGAGTTCCTGACAACGCCGCGCCTGGACGAGCTCGGCCTTCTGCGGATCGCCAACGGGTCGGGGCTTTCGGTCAGCCTTCTGCCGAGCGGAGCGATCTTCGCCATCGAGCATACGCAGGCGAACCGCCGGATCATGATCAACCAGACGCTCGCTTCCCCAATCGCCAACGGCATGGGGCGGCTCTATCTGCGCACGGGCGGACCGGAGCCGGCAATTCTCCCCGTGATCGGTCCCGAGGCAAGGCTTCGCGTCGGCGCTGCGGACGACCGCTATGTCTGGGAGGGAGAGGAGAGCGGCTTCCGGCATCGGGTCACGCTCTGGCTGCACCCGCGCCTGAACGCCTGGTTTTGGCGGGTCGAAGTCGTCAACAATCGCGAAGCGGACGTCTCCTGCGACGCCGTCTTCATCCAGGATCTCGGGCTTGGCGATCGGGGCTTTCTCATGAACAACGAGGCCTACGCCAGCCAGTATCTCGACCATCACATCGCGCAGCATCCGCGCCTGGGCCCTGTTCTGATGGGCAGGCAAAACCTCTCCCAAGGAGGCGCCTATCCGTGGGCGGCGCATGGCTGCCTTGAAGGCGCGGCTGGCTACGCCACCGATTTTCGCCAGGTGATGGGACCGGCTTACCGCGACGCCGATCAGTTCGGCCTCCCGTTCGGGATGCCGCTGCCGTCGGAACGGCTTCAGTTCGAGACGGCCTGCGCGGCTCTACAGTCGAAGCCTGCGACCCTCGGCCCGGGCGCGACGACCTCCTGGACGTTCTTTGGCTTGCTTGAGCCCGATCATCCCGCGGCGTCGAGCGATTCCGACCTGATCCAGGTCGAGGCTGCCGAAAAGGCAAGCAGCGGCTGGGCGCCGCGTGATGTCCCATTGTCCGAGCCGCCGCGAACTCTGCTCCACGAAGCCGCACCCGCCATCGCCGAGGCGCTCGACGACAAGGTCGTAAAAGCGCTTTACCGGAGGCGCACTCATGTCGAGCGCGTCGACGGCAAGCTTCTCTCCTTCTTTGTTCCGGGGAGAACGCACAGCCGGCATGTCGTCCTGCGCGACAAGGAGCGGATCGTGGCGCGCCGTCACGGCGCCCTCATTCGCAGCGGGCAGTCGATGTTGCCCGACGAGGCGATTCTCTGCGCGACCGCATGGATGCATGGCGTGTTCGGCGCTCAGCTCACCGTCGGCAACACGTCCTTCCACAAGCTTTTCTCTGTCTCGCGCGATCCCTACAACGTCACCCGCGCCAGCGGGCTTCGGATTTTGATGGAGACGAAGGGCGGATGGCGCCTCTTGGCCGTGCCGTCGGCGTTCGAGATGGGCTTGAGCGATTGCCGCTGGATCTACCGGCTGGACAAGCGAACCGTCACGGTTTCGGCGGCGGTTTGCGGCGACGAGCCTGCAATGCAGTGGCGCGTTACCGTCGAAGGGCCAAAATGCCGGTTCCTGGTGTTCGGCCACCTCGTCCTGGGCGAAAAGGAGTATGCGCACGCTGGCCGCGTCGAGATCGAAGCGCGGCGGAAGCGCTTCGCGTTCCAGCCGGATCTCAATGACCGCTGGGGCCAGCAATATCCCGAAGCCGTCTATCGTCTCGTGACGAGCACGCCCGGGCGGATCGAGGTGATCGGGGGCGACGAACTGCTGTATGCCGACGGCAAGCGCCGCAGCGGCGGTTACGCCGCGATGAGAACTCGCCCAACAAATCAATTCGCATTCGCGCTCGTGGGCTCCATGACCGACCCAAAGCAGGCCGAGGCGCTGGCCAGAAAATACGCGAGGCCGGTCGACGAAGCCACAATGCTCAAGCCTGCCGACCGTTTCTGGCGCGCCCTCACGCGCGGCGTTCGGGTGAAGAGCGCTAAGACCTCGGCCGACGCGCTCGCAATGGACACGATCTTCGCATGGCTCGCGCACGACGTCATGATCCATCTCACCGCGCCGCACGGCCTCGAACAATATACTGGGGGCGCCTGGGGCACGCGCGACGTCTGCCAGGGGCCGATCGAATTTCTGCTCGCGCTCGAGCACGATCGGCCGGTCAAGGAGATCCTGCGGATCCTCTTCGCGCAGCAGTACGAACTGAGCGGCGACTGGCCGCAATGGTTCATGCTCGATCCTTATTCCGTGGTGCAGGACAAGGAGTTGCATGGCGACATCATCGTCTGGCCGCTCAAGGCGCTCTGCGACTATATCGAGGCGACCGGCGACTTCGCTTTTCTCGAGGAGGCGATCGCGTGGCGGCGCGAGGACAATTTCGACAAGACCGTCCATGCCGACCCGGTGACCGCGCACATCGACAAACTGATCGAGACCGTGCGCGCGCGATTCATTCCGGGCACGAATCTTGTCCGATATGGCAATGGCGACTGGAACGATTCGCTGCGGCCGGTCGACCCGACGAAGCGCGACTGGATGACCAGCGCTTGGACGGTCGTTCTGTTCTACGAGCAGTTGCGCCGCTACGCCGAAATCCTGCGCCGGGCAAGGCGCCAGCCGGGCCAAGCCAAGGCGCTCGACGCGCTTGCCGCCGCAATGCGCAAGGACGTCAACGCGCATCTTATCCGTGACGGAATCGTCGCCGGCTATGGCGTGTTCCGCCCCGAGGGCGGCGAGCCCGACCTTTTGCTCCACCCGAGCGACAAGCAGACGGGCCTGGCCTTCTCGCTTCTGCCGATGACGCAGAGCATGATCGGGGGCCTATTTACGAAGGTGCAGGCGCGTAAGCACTTAAGCCTGATCCGCAAGCATCTTCTTTTTTCCGACGGGGCGCGGCTCATGGACAAGCCGATCGCCTATCGCGGCGGCCCGGAGACGTTCTTTCAGCGGGCGGAATCGGCCGCCTTCTTCGGTCGCGAAATCGGGCTCATGTATACGCATTCGCATCTGCGCTATGGCGAGGCGATGAGCGACATCGGCGAATTCGCCGCGCTGTGGCAGGCTTTGCTCGTCGCCAACCCGATCGCCGTGACCGATGAGCTGCCGCACGCCACGCTGAGGCAGCGCAACGCGTATTTCAGTTCGAGCGACGCGGCTTTCGCGGACCGCTATCAGGCGAGCGGCGAATGGGCGCGCGTCAGGACGAATTCGATCGCCGTCGACGGAGGCTGGCGCGTCTATTCGAGCGGCCCGGGCCTCTACGCCAATATGCTGATCCGCCATGCCTTCGGGCTGCGCCGTTGGTTCGGCAAGCGCATCGTGACGCCTGGTTTGAGACGTTCGCGCAAGGACCTCAGCCTTGAATGGCCTGGGCGGCCCGGCGGCGGCTCGCGGCGGCGGTGATGAAGGCGGCGTAGCTCCACGCGAGCTGTTTGGCGGATGTCTGAGCGCCGGTTAAGTGATCGAATTGCTCCGAGAGGTCGCCACTTGGCGGTGTGTACGCTCGCACCGTCCGCATGAACGTGTCGCCGCGCCCGAAAGCGGCCTTCCCTGGATCCTCGTCGCCCAGGCGTTGGCGAAAGCGCGCGTTCTCGCTGGTCGAGGCCAGAGGAGCGCCGGATCGCAGCGCAGCCGCCAGCCTGAAATAGAGCTCGGCCGCCGCAAGCGTCGCCAGATACCAGGGGTTGCCGCCGAAATAAGCGTCGCTCGCGTAGCGCCCGATCGCCGGGCCATGGTCAGACGAGCGTTGATGGTTGATCGGATATTCGGCGTCGAACAGGTCTTCAAGCGCGGTCAGCGTGGCCTGAACCCGCGGGTCGAGCACGCTGTGCGCGCCTTTTGTGCGCCCAGCGTGGAGCACGCCGAGAATCACCGAAATGTCGAGAACCTTTTCCGGGACGCCGGCGACAACGCCGGTCCTCGAGCGGTAGTAGCCGCCGGCCTCGTTCCAATGGGCGTCGAGTCTCAGGGCGAGTTCTTCCGCGATAGAGCGGCAGGCGCCGGCGTTGGAGGCGTCGCCGATTTCCTCAAGCCATTCGGCGCCGCAGGCGAGCGCTTCGGCTTGTGCGAACTGCGTATAATAGTGATATCCGCTTTCCTCCTCCCAGATGTCGAATGAAGGCTCTCGCGCGCGTGACCTTATGAAATCCAAATCGCCAAGGACGACCTCCAGCATTGCCGATCGCAGCGTCCCGTCCAAATCCGGTCCGGCGTCTCGCCACCGCTTAAGCGCAAGAACTCGAAGCGCCGGCCCGTCATTCTGCGGGCGCGCCCAACGGGTGAAATCAAGCGATCCGTCCGGATTGACGCGGGCTTCCGCCAGCGCTGGGCCGCCATGGACCGCCGCGATCTCGGCGTCGGGCCGCACATATTGTAGGAAGGAGGGCTGAACTTTCTCCCGGAAGCGCCCCTCGCGCACAAGCTCTCGCCCGTCCAGATTGCGCAGCGCGCGGCTGAACTCGAGAAATTCGCCCAGACGCTCGATGGCGATCCGCGGCTCGAACCCCATGGCCTTCGCCACGCGCAACGCGTCGATGACGATCGCCGAATCCCGGAACCAGTGAAAGAAATAGTCGGGGTCGGGATCGTAAGCGGCGAGGACCGGAGAGGCCACCACCGATCCCCGCCGCGGAACGATGTGCTGTCCGAAACCGGGCCGCTCCTTGACCAGATGCGTGGCCGAGATTGCGAGCAGCATCGCGCCCGCCGCGAAGCGCGCTTCTTTCTCTATCCAGTCGTCAAGCGCAGTCACGCTACCGCGGGTGCGAAATGCGGACTTTTGAAGCCCAGCCTCTTCATCCCCTCCTGGATCTCTGGAATGCTCATGAACAGCTTCCAGATGAGGCCGCTGCGGTAGTTCTCGATCATGACGACGATCGGCCCCTGGCTGATCGCAAGGTAGCTGTCGGCATACCAATCATATTGCTCGCTAAAACCGTCGATGAAGCCGAACCGTCCCCAGATCCTGTCGCCCAGATCGTCATGGAAGCGCCTCAGCGCCGCCATCGCCTCCTCAGGCGCGTAAGGGAAGCTCGCGAGCGCCGCGCTCGGCGTAATGACGCCCTTGTCGCTGGTGGGCGAATGCCCAGCGTAGCCCCTGACCGAGTCGCCGGCAGTCAGGCCCCAGCAGCTCGGACCATAGCCCTTGTAGCCGAGCGGGTTGCGCACGCAATAGGCGTAGTTGATGCGCGTATGCGCGAGGTTCTGCTTCCAGTAGTCGGCATAGCGGTCGCTCAAGCCGCGCGGATCGATCCCACAGAAGGAATAGTGGGTGAAGAACAGTGGGCCGCCCCAGTCGGGTCCGAGAGGAAGCTCTACGCCTTCGAAACTGCGCCCGTTGACGAACTGACGGCTCTGAGCCCAGCCCTCGTGATAGGCTTCGGCCGCCATCGCATAGCGCGGCGCGGAGGCCGCCAGCACGTAAGCGATAAGGCACTCGTTCCAGCCCCGGATGGGGTGGTTCAGCGCGAAGCCGTTGGTCGCGCTCCAGTGCCAGGTGAGCGCGACGCGGCCGCCCTGGGTGTACCAGTCCCATTCCGCCTCGCTCCACAGGTAGGTGATGCGATCGCGAATGCGCTTCTCATCGGCGCTGTCGCCGTCGAAATAGGCGCGCGCGCACAAGAGTCCCTGGAACAGGAAGGCGCTCTCCACCAGGTCGGCGCCGTCATCCTTGCGGCTGAACGGTTTGGTCGCGCCGGTCTCTCCATGCATGAAATGGGGGTAGAGGCCGTGATAGCAAGTCGCTCTCTCCAGGCAATCCAGCATCGTCGAGAGACGGGCGAGCGCCTGAGGTCGCGTCACCCATCCGCGCTGGCAGGCGACGATCAGAGCCATCACGCCGAAGCCGGAGCCGCCGGTGGCGACGATGTCGTCGTCGGGATCTGCCAGCCGTCCGGTGCGATCGCGCGCGAGCCCGCTCGCCGGCTGCGCGCCGTCCCAGAAAAAGAGGAAGGTCTGGCGCTGGACGAGGTCGAGCAGCTGGTCGTCGGAGAGCTTCTCGCGACCCTGGCTTTCCTTGTGATGCTCGAGGGATTTCGGCGGCTTGGTTTTTGGGGAATGTGGCATCGACGTCCTGTCTATTGGGTGGAAAGGGATTCGGCGGCGGATCGGGGCGATTCAGGCATTCCGTGCTCGCGCGTCGGTTCGAACTTCAGCCCGCCCGCATCGACGACGAGATGCAGTTTGCGGGGGTAGAAGCTCGTTTCCGGCTGGTCATGGCCGATGTTGATGAGGCCGATCTCGGACAGTTCGCTCGAGAAGAGCGCCCTGACGCGCTGGCGCGATTTCGGATCGAGGACGTCGAGTGCGTCGTTCACCACCACCCATTGCGGCCTTTGCAGGATGACCCGGGCGAAGGCGAGGCATTGCTTCTCGTCGTCGGTCAAATCCCGGTCCCATCGGTTTTCCTCCTCGAGACGGGACGCGAGATGTTCCAGTCCGACATCGACGAGCGCCTTGGCGATGACAGCGGCGTCGTAATCGCTCGCCGAGCGCGGATAGGCGACGGCTTCGCCGAGGGCGCCGGGGGGGATATAGGCGCGCACCGGCATGAACATGATCGTGCTGCGCGCCGGATGGGTGATTTGCCCGCTTCCCCAGGGCCAAAGGCCGCCAATGGCGCGAAACAGCAAGGCTTTGTGCTCGCCGTCTTCGCCGGCGATCAGAACCCGCTCGCTGACGGTCATGTTCGTGTGCGGTTCGCTCAGCATGACGCAGCCCTCGGGCGAGGCGACATGCAGATCGTCGATGGTGATCGATGGCTCCCTCGTTTCGGTGAAATGGATGCGGCTCTTGGCCTGGCCGAGATCGTCCATTTTCATGATCGCCTTTCGGAACCGCGCCACGCGCAGGAGCGTCGCGCGCCAGTCCGCGAGGTTGGAGAAATTGTCGACGAACCAGCGAAGCGCGTTCTGGACCTGGTTGAAGGCGCCGACGATCACCATGAGCTCGCCGAAGCTCATCTTGCTCTGGAAATAGGCTGGGGCCGCCACCAGAATCGGAGCTATGATCGTAAACCATCCATAGCCGGCGGTAACCCAGGTCAACCGCGTCACGGCGTTGACGATCCGCCACGAAATGTCGAGCACGCCGCCGAACACTCCGTTCAGCCCCTCCCTCTCATCGGCTTCGCCGCCGTAGAGGGTGATCCCGTCGATGTGCTCGTTGATTCGCACCAGCGCGAAACGAAAGTCGGCCTCCCGCGCGTAGTGCTCGGCATTGAGATTGATCAGCGGGCGCCCGACCCACCAGCTGACAAAGGACGCCGCGCCCGCATAAACGAGCGCGCACCATACGAGATAGCCGGGCGGGGCGAACTCGCGGCCGGCGAATGGCAGAAACTGGCCGCGCGAGAGCCCCCAGAGGACGCCGACGAACGTGAGCAGGAGAAGGCTCGACTGCAGAAGGCCGATCCCCAGGTCGGTCGAGAGATCGGTCAGATGCTGGGCGTCCGCCTGGAGCCGCTGGTCCGGATTGACGCCAAGCGGGCCGGAATTCGACAGCCGGAAAGCGCGCTTGGGCGTGAGCCATTGATCCAGGAGGTCGTTCACCAGCCCCTGGCGCAGGACGACTTTCGAGCTCTGATTGAGCCACATCTGCGCGACGTTGAGGACGAGCAGGATTCCCGCGATCACCCCGAAGACCCCGAGTTGCGTCAGGAAGCCGGGCATGTCCTTGTTGGTCAGCGCGTTGTAGAATGGGCGGTTCCAGGAATTGAGCCTGATTTGCATGTAGGCCGTGGCGCCGACCACCACGATCAGCGCGCCCGCCAGCCCGAGGAGTTTGTTGCGCTGCCGCGAAACCCAGAACGCCGAAGCCATCCAGAGGAAATCGGAGACGAGGCCGGCGAGCGACGCGCCTTCTCCGCCGCCGACGTTCTCCGGTGGTTTTTTAGACTGATCGGCCATCAAGTCTCCCTCGCCCCGGTCCCCATTCTCGCACGATCCGTTCGCGTCGTCCTCGGGGATATTCGTGCCTCAGGGTCGACTGTTGCATTGGAGGACGCAGCTTGCGAAGCCCGTTTCAGATCCACAGATAGATCGCGGATCGTAACCATCGGCTCATCGCTAGAGAGAAGGCAAGAGCATGGGACGCATCGATACATTGCTCACGGCAATGACGCTCGCCGAGAAGATCGGGCAGCTCAACATGGTCGCCGCGTCACGCGTGGTCACGGGTCCAGGTGAGGTGCATGACCTGCATGAGGGGATTCGGACCGGGCGGATCGGCAATCTGCTCAACCTTTGGGGCGCCGAAGAGACGCACGCCGTCCAGCGCCTCGCGGTGGAAGAATCCCGCCTCGGCGTCCCCCTGCTCATGGGCCTCGACGTCATCCATGGCCACCGGACGATTTTTCCCGTCTCCCTGGCGGAAGCCTGCCTGTTCGCTCCTAACCTTTGGGAGAAAACGGCGCGCGTGGCCGCCGAGGAGGCGGCGGAGGATGGCGTCGCGCTGACTTTCGCGCCGATGCTCGACGTGGCGCGCGACGCGCGCTGGGGACGCATTATCGAAAGCCCCGGCGAGGATACATGGGTCGCATGCCAGATGGCGGCGGCCAAGACGCGAGGCTTCCAGGGACGAGACCTTGCGGCGCGAGATAGCCTTGCCGCCACCGCCAAGCATCTCTGCGCCTACGGCGCCGTCGCCGCCGGCCGCGAATACGCCTCGGCCGACGTGTCGGAGCGAACGCTGCACGAGATTTACCTGCCGCCGTTCGCGGCGGCGGTCGCTGCCGGGGTCGCGGTGATCATGCCGGCGTTCATCGATGTCGCGGGCGTCGCCATGACCGCCGACGCCAAGCTCACGCAAGGTTGGCTGAGGCGCGTCGTCGGTTTCGACGGCGTTCTGATCAGTGACTACAACGCAGTCGCGGAGCTTATCAATCATGGCGTGGCGGCGGACCTCGTCGAGGCCGCGGCTCTGGCGCTTAATGCGGGCGTCGACATCGACATGACGAGCGGCGCTTACGTTCAGTGCCTCCCCGAGGCGATCAAGCGCGGTCTCGTGATGGAGACCGCGATCGACGCGAGCGTGCGGCGCGTGCTCGAGCTCAAGCAGCGCCTCGGCCTCTTCGATGATCCGTATCGCCGGGGATCGGTGAAGCCGCAGGCGAGCCAGAAGACGGAACGGCGCGCGCTGGCGCGCGAGGCGGCGCGAAGGGCGATCGTGCTCATGTCCCACCGCACGCGAGTCCTCCCGCTCTCCGCCGAAATCAAGCGCCTAGCCGTTATCGGCCCTTTGGCTGAGGCGCCGGGCGAGATGCTAGGATCATGGGCGTCCGCGGGCCGGCCTGAGGACGCCGTGTCCATTCTGCAAGGGCTCAGGGCGGCCATGCCGCAATGCCGGATCGACCACGCCGCGGGCGTCGACATCGAGGGAGGAAGCAACGACGGGATAGCGGCCGCTCTCGCTCTCTGTGCCGATGCGGAAATCGTCATGCTGTGTCTTGGCGAGGCTGCTGCAATGAGCGGAGAGGCGGCAAGCCGGACCGATCTCGGCTTGCCCGGGCGCCAGCGCGCGCTCACCGAGGCGGTTCTTGACCTCGGCAAACCGGTCGTCGTGACTCTGTCTTCGGGCCGTCCGCTCACGCTGCCATGGCTGTTCGAGCGGGCCGATGCGGTGCTTGCGACCTGGTTCCTGGGCTGCGAGGCCGGACACGCAGTCGCCGACGTTCTGACCGGCAAATTCAATCCGACCGGAAGACTGCCGGTGAGCTGGCCGCGCCATGTCGGGCAGGTTCCGATCTTCTACAACGAGCGCCCGGCCGGCCGCCCCTACGCGCCCGGCGTGCACTACTCGAGCACCTATCTCGATCAGCCCCCGACGCCGCAATTTCCTTTTGGACACGGCCTCTCATACAGCCGCTTTGCGCTCAGCGATGTTCGCTGCGCGCCCACCCTCGTAAGAGCCGATGACGCGATCGAGGTGTCTCTCAAGGCTCATAACGAGAGCTCGGTGGACGGAGAGGCGACGCTGTTCCTGTTCGTGCGCGATCCGGTCGCGAGCGTCGCGCGGCCGCTGTTGGAGCTCAAGGGCGTGCAGAAGGTCGATCTCAAGGCCGGAGAGCGCAGGGATGTGACATGGCGCCTCCCGGTCGCGGACCTTTCGTTCATTGGCCAGAGCCTCGACCGCGTCCTGGAGCCGGGGCGGTTCGAGATCCATGTCGGCCAGAGCGCGGATCCGAGCGACCTCGTGAGCGCCGCCATCGAATTGGCCCTGTGAGCCGGGCCGCGGCGCCGCTTGAGGCGCGCGCCGGTTCGGACCCCTGCGCCGGTGTAACGGCATTTTTACCGGCACGCCCTCATGTTTTCAGTGGGTTAGGACCCCGTTTAGTTCCGCCCCTCAAATTTGCCCGTTTCGGCCCCCGCCGGACCGGCCATTATAACAAGAAATATTTGTTATAATGGCGATTTCTCCAGCTTTCGGCGACGCGGGAGACCGTCGCCAGAATCGCGACGCGACCCTCGAGCAAAAACCTTGGGTGATCGCGCGCGAGGGCTATATGGGATTTCCGGCTGAAAGCTTTCGCGGCTCGAAATCAACAGCTTTGAGAAGAAATATTAGCGGGCGCTTGGGTAACGCCCCTCAATTTGGTAAGCTTTACGCATGGATCGTGAAAGCGGACACAACGTTGCTTCGGCGAACGTCGAATCTGGCGGCGAGGCGGGCGTGATTGCTGGGGAGGCCAAAGGCGCGTTCGAAACGCTCCCTTCTCCCGTCCTCGTCACCGGCGCGAGCGGCTTTCTCGGATCGGCGATCGCGAACGCGCTCCGAGCCCGCGGCCACGATGTCCGAGTGCTGGCGCGGCGATCGAGCCCGCGCACGAATCTCGATCCCGCCGACACGGTGTGCGAGGGCGACCTGCGTGATCGCGCCTCCCTGGCGGCGGCGCTGAAGGGCGCCCGGTTCCTGTTTCACGCCGCTGCGGATTACCGGCTCTGGTCGCGAGACCCGGACGAGATTCGCCGCAACAATGTCGAGGGAACGCGGCTCATTATGGAGGAGGCGCTCCGAGCAGGCGTCGAGCGCATCGTCTACACCAGCAGCGTGGCGACCCTGAAACTCACGGACCGCGGCGCCGCGACGGAGGATGCGCCTCTCGCCGAAGGCGAGGGGATTGGCGCCTACAAGCGCAGCAAGGTCGCGGCCGAGCGTCTGGTTGAAACGATGGCGCGCAGGGACGGGCTGCCGGCGGTGATCGTCAACCCGTCGACGCCGATCGGCCCGCGCGACGTCAAGCCCACCCCGACCGGCCGCATCATCGTCGAAGCCGCCTCGGGCCGCATGCCGGCCTTCGTCGACACGGGGCTCAATCTCGCTCATGTCGATGACGTCGCCGCCGGCCATCTCGCCGCGCTGGAACGAGGCCGGATCGGCGAGCGCTATATCCTCGGCGGCGACAACGTCCTGCTCGCCGACATGCTGGCCGATATCGCCCGCCTTGTCGGGCGGCGGCCTCCCACATTAAAGCTGCCGCGCACGATGCTCTTTCCCATCGCTTATGGAGCCGAATGGCTCGCGAGCCTGCGCGGCGTCGCGCCTTTCATCACCGTCGACGGCCTCAGGATGGCGGGCCATCGGATGTTCTTCGACGATTCCAAGGCGCGCCGCGAGCTTGGCTATGTTTCGAGGCCCTATCGAGAGGGCCTTGCCGACGCGATCGCCTGGTTTCGGGCGAACGGCCGCCTCAAATGATCGCCGCCGCAGTCTCCCTGCTTCCGCTCGCCATCTGGGCCTATCTGCTGTTCGGCAGGGGATGGTTCTGGCTCTGCCGCGAGCGCGATGATTCCGCCGCGGCGGCGAAACCGCCGGCCGCCTGGCCGAGCGTCGGCGCCATCATCCCTGCTCGCGACGAGGCCGACATGATCGCCTTGAGCGTCGGCTCGCTCCTTCGCCAGGACTATCCTGGACAATTCTCCGTTGTCGTGGTCGACGACCAGAGCGCGGACGGCACGGCCGGCGCGGCCTTGGCTGCCGCGGGCGCGGCGCAGGCCGCTGACCGGCTCCAGATCGTGACCGGAAACGGCCCGCCACCGGGTTGGACCGGGAAATTGTCGGCGATGCGCCAGGGCCTGGCCGAGGTCGAGGCCGCCTCGTCGCCGCCTGAATTCGTCCTGTTCACCGACGCCGACATCGCCTATGCGCCGCGTGTGCTCTCACGACTGGTTGCAATCGCCCACGGGAACAACGGCGTGCTGACGTCGTTGATGGTCAGACTGCGCTGCGAGAGCGCGGCTGAGCGGTGGCTCGCCCCGGCCTTCGTCTTCTTCTTTCAGATGCTTTATCCCTTCGCCTGGGTGAACGATTCGCAACGGGGCACAGCTGCGGCGGCCGGTGGCTCGATGCTGGTGCGACGCGAGTCGCTTCACGCGGCGGGAGGTCTCGAGGCCGTGCGCGGCGCCCTGATCGACGATTGCGCTTTGGGGGCGCTCATGAAAGGGCAGGGGCCGATCTGGCTTGGCCTGACCGAGGACGTGCATAGTCTGCGCGCCTATCCGACCTTCGCCGATTTCGCCCGGATGGTGGCGCGCTCGGCCTTCGCTGAATTACGCTATTCGCCGCTGCGCCTCGCCGGCGCGATCGCGGGCATGGCGCTTGTCTATGTGGCGCCTCCGCTGTTCGCTATATTCGGGCGGGGCTTGCCGCAGGCGGCTGGCGCGATCGCGTGGGCGATGATGGCGCTTGCGCTCATGCCGACGCTCAAGCTTTACAAACGCCCCCTCATTGGCGCTCTCGCTCTTCCGGCCATCGCTGTCGCCTATGTCGCGTTCACCTTCGACTCGGCGCTCCAATATTGGCGGGGGCGCGGTGGTTACTGGAAGGGACGGATCCAGGCGCCGATGCGGGAGACGGGGCGCGCATGACGACGGTGAGTGAGGCCCTTTCCGGCAAGGGTCACCGCGACGAGAACTTTCCCGTCGCCTCGTGGCTCATCAGCGGGCAGCGGCGCGGTCCGATCCTCGCCTTCTATCGCTTCGTGCGCTCAGCCGACGACGTCGCCGATCACCCGTCGCTGTCGCCGGAAACGAAGCTCAAGCTTCTCGACGATCTCGACGATGCGCTGACCGGGCGCGGACCGCCCGATCCTCACGCCGAGCCTTTGAAACTGGCGCTCGCTGAGACTGGTTTAAGCTCGAAGCATGCGCTCGATCTCATCAAGGCCTTTCGGCTTGACGCACACAAGAACCGCTACGCCAACTGGTCGGAGCTGATGGACTATTGCGCGCTCTCCGCTGCGCCGGTCGGCCGCTTCGTTCTCGACGTGCATGGGGAGGATCCGGCGATCTGGCCCGCGTCCGACGCCTTGTGCGCGGCGCTGCAGATCATCAATCACCTGCAGGATTGCGCTGAGGACTATAAACGCCTGAACCGCGTCTATCTGCCGCTCGATACGCTTGGCGGCCATGGGGCGACGGTCGAGATGCTGGATCAGCCAAAGGCGCCGCCTCCCCTGCGTGGCGCGCTTCACGAGCTTGCTCGCCGCACCAGCGAGCTTGTGGCGCAGGGCGGGGCGCTCATCCCTGAGATCAGGGACGTGCGGCTCGGGGCGGAGATCGCCGCGATCCACGCGCTCGCCCGCCGCCTCGCGCGGGATCTCGAAAGCCGCGACCCGCTGAGCGAGCGCGTCCATCTCGGCAAGGCCGGCTTCGCCCTCACCGGCGGGCTCGGCGCCGCGCGGTTTCTTGGTTCAGCGATGATGCGCTTCGGGCGCGCGCGGGCGAAAGCGGTCGCATGAGCTCGCAAGCGGCGCCCGCGGCGCACAGTTCCTCCTTCTATGCCGCCATGCGCGTCCTGCCGGAGCGCCGGCGCGAGGCGATGTTGGCGCTTTACGACTTCTGCCGCGCCGTCGACGACATCGCCGACGAGCGCGGGCCGGCGACTCCGGCTGAGCGCCTGGCCGCGCTCGAGCGTTGGCGCGCCGACATCGCGGCGATGTTCGCAGGACGAAGCGCCCGCGCATCTCGCCCCCCTCGATGAAGCGACGCGCAGCTATCATTTGAGCCAAGAGGACTTCGACGCCGTCATCGACGGCATGGCGATGGACGCCGAACAGGACATTCGGGCGCCGGACTGGGCGACGCTGGACCTCTATTGCGACCGGGTGGCCTCCGCCGTCGGCCGGCTTTCGGTGCGCATTTTCGGCCTGCCTCAGGAACCGGGCGAAGCGCTGGCCTACCATCTTGGGCGCGCGCTCCAGCTCACCAACATCCTGCGCGACATCGACGAGGACGCAAGCGCCGGCCGGCTCTACCTGCCGCGCGAGGCGCTCGCGGCCGCAGGCGTGACGACCGACGAGCCGCTGGCGGCGGCGGCGGACCCGAAGCTCGCAATAGCCTGCTTCGCGGTGGCCGAGCGCGCTCGCGAACATTTCGACAAGGCTCAGGCCACCATGGCCGCGTCGCCGCGAGCGGCGGTCAAGGCTCCCCGATTGATGGCCGTCGCCTATGGCTCGATCCTCGACAGGATGGTGAAAGAGGGCTTCGCCCCGCCGCGACGGCGCGCGAGGGCGAGCCGGCTGCGCCTGCTCGGAGCGCTGCTGCGCTATGGCATCCTGTGAGCGCTGGCGCGGTCCATGTCGTCGGCGCCGGGATCGCGGGCTTGAGCGCGGCGGTGCGGCTTGCCGACGCAGGACGCAAGGTCGTTGTGCATGAGGCCGCGTCCTTCGCCGGCGGCCGTTGCCGGTCCTATCTTGATCCAACGCTTGGCGTCGTCATCGACAACGGCAACCATCTCCTGCTGTCGGGCAATCACGCGGCCCTGGACTATCTCGATCGGATCGGCGCGCGCAAGACGCTGCGCGATCCAGGCAGCGCGGTCTTCGACTTCGCGGACCTCGCGAGCGGCGAGCGCTGGCGGCTCGATCTCAGCGAAGGCCGTATCCCATGGTGGCTGTTCGATCGGAAGAGACGCGTCCCAGGCGCGGCGCTTGGCGAATATTTCGCCCCGCTCGGCGTGTTCATGAAAGGGGAAACCGCGACAGTCGGCGAGGCGATGGACTGCGGGGGCCCGCTCTACGAGCGGCTCTGGCGCCCTCTCCTGACCTCGGCGCTCAACACGGATCCGCCGGAAAGCTCGGCGCTGCTCACCGCGGCTTTGCTGCGCGGGACTCTCGCCGCGGGGGGAAAGGCGTGCCACCCGCTGTTCGCGGCCCATGGGCTGGCGAGCAGTTTCATCGATCCGGCGCTCGCTTTTCTCGCCGCGGGAGGATCTCCGGTCCGGTTCGGCGACCGTCTCCGGGCGGTCCGGTTCGAGGGCTCGCGCGCCGTTGCGCTCGACTTCGACCGGACGCAGGAGGAATTGAGCGCGGAGGATTCCGTGATCCTCGCCACGCCGCCATGGATCGCCAGGGACCTCCTTCCGGGCCTCACGGCGCCGGACGAATTCCGCGCCATTCTGAACGTCCATTTCCATGTCAGGCCGCCGCGCGGGCAGCCGGCGATCCTCGGCGTCGTCAACGGCGACATCGAATGGCTGTTTGGTTTCGAGGATCGGCTCTCGGTCACCATCAGCAACGCCGACCGGCTCATCGACCGTCCGCGCGATCAGCTTGCGGCCGACATCTGGCGGGAGGCGGCGGCGTTGACCGGACTTGCCCCAGACCTGCCGCCCTGGCAGGTCGTCAAAGAAAAGCGCGCGACCTTCGCCGCGACGCCGGCGCAGAACGCGAAACGGCCGGATTCGCGCACAAAATGGGCAAATGTCCTCCTCGCCGGCGACTGGATCCAGACCGGCCTGCCCGCCACGATCGAAGGCGCCGTGCGTTCGGGCTATAAGGCCGCTTCGATCATTGCGGGATCGGGCGCTCATGCGCCAGGACGCCGCGCCGTGAGCACTTAGACATGAACATCGCCCTCGATCCATCTCAAGTCGCGCCGCCGGCGGAAGCGCTGGAGCGTCACATTGCGCGCGCGGCGCAGGCGTTGCTCGCCCGCCAGCACGAGGACGGCCATTGGTGCTTCGAGCTCGAGGCCGACGCGACGATCCCGGCCGAATATGTGCTCCTGAGACACTTTCGCGGCGAGGAGCCCGATCTCGAACTCGAGCGCCTGATCGCCGTCTATCTTCGGCGAATCCAGGGGGACCACGGCGGCTGGCCGCTCGTTCACGATGGGCCCTTCGACATGAGCGCCAGCGTGAAAACCTATTTCGCCCTGAAGATGATTGGCGACGACATCGAGGCGCCGCACATGGCCCGTTCGCGCGAGGCGATTCTCGCCCATGGCGGGGCGGCAAGGAGCAATGTGTTCACCCGCTTTCTGCTGGCGCTCTACGGTCAAATTCCCTGGCGCGGCGTGCCGACCATGCCGGTCGAGATCATGCTTCTGCCGCGCTGGTTTCCGTTCCATCTCGACAAGGTGTCCTATTGGGCGCGCACGGTCATGGTCCCGCTGCTCGTTCTGCAGGCCTTGAAGCCGCGCCCCGTCAATTCGCGCGGCGTCGGAATCGCGGAATTGTTCGTCGCGCCGCCCGAGACAGTGCGCAAGTGGCCGACCGGCGCCCACCAGACCTGGGCTGCCGTGAAGTTCTTTGGCGGGATCGACTGGCTCTTGAAGCGCGTCGAGCCTTTCTTTCCCGCCTCCCTGCGCCGCCGCGCCATCGCCGCCGCCGAGGCTTTCGTGACCGAGCGCCTCAATGGCGAGGACGGTCTGGGCGCGATCTATCCCGCCATGGCGAACAGCGTGCTGATGTATGACGCGCTGGGGCGCCCGCCCGGCGATGCGCGTCTTGTCGCGGCGCGCCAGTCGATCGAGAGGCTGCTCGTCGTCGGCAAGGACGAGGCCTATTGCCAGCCCTGCCTGTCGCCCGTGTGGGACACGGCGCTCGCCGCTCATGCGCTGCTTGAGAGCCGGAGGTGAAGCTGGCGGCTGAACCGGTGCGGGCGGCGCTCGAGTGGCTTGCGCCGCTTCAGGTGCTCGACGTCAAGGGCGACTGGGCGGTCCAGCGTCCGAATGTGCGGCCTGGCGGCTGGGCGTTCCAGTACGCCAATCCGCACTATCCCGACCTCGACGACACCGCGGTGGTGGCGATGGCGATGGATCGCGCCGACCGCGGCGGCCTCACCGGCGCTCCGGACTCCCATTCGCCGGCGATCGCGCGAGCGCGCGAGTGGATCGAGGGCTTGCAGAGCCGCGATGGCGCGTGGGCCGCTTTCGACGCCGACAACACCTATCACTATCTCAACCACATCCCGTTCGCCGACCATGGCGCGCTGCTCGACCCGCCGACCGCCGACGTCACGGCTCGCTGCATCTCGATGCTCGCCCAGCTCGGCGAAACACGCGAGACGAGTCCGGTCCTCAAGCGCGGAATCGACGCGCTCGTGGCCGATCAGGAAAAGGACGGAAGCTGGTTTGGCCGCTGGGGCATGAACTATGTTTATGGAACCTGGTCGGCTTTATGCGCGCTGGCGATCGCCGGTCAGGACCCTCAGTCCGAGCCTGTGCGCCGCCCTGTCGCATGGCTCGAGCGGATCCAGAACAGAGACGGCGGCTGGGGGGAGAGCGGCGGCAGCTACAGGCTTGACTACAAGGGCTATGAGCCCGCGCCCAGCACCGCTTCGCAGACCGCCTGGGCCCTCCTCGGGCTGATGGCGGCGGGCGAAGCCGATAATCCCGCCGTGGCGCGCGGAATAGCCTTTCTCGCCTCGACGCAAGGCGAGGACGGCTTCTGGAGCGAGCCGTTCCATACCGCCACCGGTTTTCCGCGCGTGTTCTATTTGCGTTATCACGGCTATTCGAAGTTTTTTCCGCTCTGGGCGATGGCGCGCTACCGCAATCTCAAGCGCGGCAACAGCCGGGCCCCTGCGTTCGGCATGTGAAGCGCCGCCAGTCAGGGCGGCCCTCGAAGCAAGACCGGCCCAATCCCGCCTGTTCCTGCGCGAAAATTGAGCGCTTTGCTGTTCGCAAACTGGTCATATATAATTCAAGTTTTCGTCGCGCCTGTGGATAAAAGGGCGCACCCCGCTTACATCGTCAGCGGGCACCGTGGGGATCACTGACCGAATGCAGAAGAACATCAAGGTCGCCATCGCCGGAGTCGGCAATTGCGCCAGCGCGCTGGTGCAGGGCGTGGAATATTACCGGAGCCGGCGCAACGCGGCGCTGGATGGCGTGATGCGGCAGACGATCGGCGGCTATCGCGCGAGCGACGTCGAGTTCGTCGCCGCGTTCGACGTCGACCAGCGCAAGGTCGGCCGGCCGCTCGAGGAGGCGATCTTCGCCAAGCCGAACAACACGCGCGTGTTCCAGAGCTCGCTCCCGGTCTCGAACGTCGTCGTCCAGATGGGCCCCCAGTTCGACGGCGTGGCGCCGCACATGGCGGACTACGACGACGAGGTCGCCTTCCGTCCGGCCGATCTCGAGCCGACCGACATCACCGAGGCTTTGCGCAAGTCTGGCGCCGAGGTGCTGCTGTGCTATCTGCCGGTCGGGTCGGACAAGGCGGTCAAGCATTACGCGCAAGCCTGCCTCGACGCGGGCGTCGCGATGGTCAATTGCGTGCCGGTCTTCCTCGCCTCCGACCCGGAATGGGCGCAGAAGTTCAGCGACGCCGGGCTGCCGATCGTCGGCGACGACATCAAGAGCCAGGTGGGCGCGACCATCGTCCATCGCTCGCTTGCCCGCCTGTTCGCCGACCGCGGCGTGGCCCTCGACCGCACCTATCAGCTCAACACCGCCGGCAACACCGACTTCCTCAACATGCTGGAGCGCAAGCGCCTCAAGTCGAAGAAGATCTCCAAGACCGAGTCGGTCCAGTCGCAGCTCGACGAGCGGCTTGACGACGCGGACATCCATATTGGCCCATCCGACTACATTCCCTGGCAGCATGACAACAAGATCGCCTTCATCCGCCTCGAGGGGCGCGGCTTCGGCGATGCGCCGCTGGAGATCGAACTCAGGCTGTCGGTGCAGGATTCCTCGAACAGCGCCGGCGTCGTCATCGACGCGTTGCGCTGCGCCAAGGTTGCGCTGGACCGCCGCGTCGGCGGACCGCTTGAGGCGCCGTCGGCCTACTACATGAAGAGCCCGCCGCGTCAGCTGCGCGACAGCGTCGCGCGCGACGCCTGCAACGCGTTCATCGACGGCGAGCCCTTCGATCTTCCCGGAGCGGCGCCGAAGAGCCCAAAGGTCGCGGGCCGCGGCCGCTGATCGTGCAAGCAATCGAAACGGTGCTGTTCGATTTTGGCGGCACGCTCGACGCTGACGGAGTGGCGTGGAAGGAGCGCTTCCACGCCCTTTATCGTGCGGAAGGACTGGATCTTTCCGCCGAGGCTTTTGCGCCTGCCTTTTACGCCGCCGATGACGCGCTGGTCGGCGTGCTCGCGCCGGCGACCGGGCTTAAGGAGACGGTGCACGCGCTGGCCGCGGGTCTCGAGGCCGAATTGGCGCGGCGCGGATTTGGCGCGGACGAGGCGCGGGGCCAGCGCGTCGCGGCGCGATTCCTGTCGGACATGTCCGCCGCCTTCGCCCGCAACCGGCCGGTCTTAAACGCGCTCGGCGAACGCTACCGGCTCGGCGTGGTGTCCAACTTCTACGGCAATCTCGAAGCGGCGTGCGCAAGCTCGGGTCTCGCTCGCCATTTTGGGGTCATGACGGACAGTCAGCGCGTCGGCGCCGAAAAGCCCGAGCCGGCGATCTTCAACGCCGCGCTTGCGGCGCTGAAAGCGGCGCCGGAGACGGCCGTGATGGTCGGCGATTCCTTGCGCCGTGACGGCGAGGGCGCGCGTCGCGCCGGCATGGGCTTCATCTGGATCGCGCCCGAAGCCGTCCAGGCCGCCGAACGCGGCTGCGCTGCGGACGCTCGCGTTCTCGCCGCCGTGACCCAGCTGCCGGATCTCATCGACATCCTGACATGATGGCCAGTCCGGAATCTCTCGCCTTGCGCGGAGGCGTCATCGCCGCCGGCCAAGGGACACGGCTGCGCGCCGATGGCTATCGCGTCAGCAAGCCGATGACCCCGGTCGGCGGAAGGCCGCTGATCGAGCACACGCTCGAGCGGTTTCATGCGGTTGGCGTTCGCCGAGCGACCGTCATCGTCAACGAAGAGAGCGACGATTGCCGGCTTTGGCTCAGTGATCATTGTCAGGGTCTGGATCTCGACCTGGTCGTCCGCACGACCCCGTCGTCCTACGCGAGCTTTGCGCTCGTCGCTGAGCGGCTCGCCGGCGCACCAGCGCTCATCACGACGGTCGACACGATCATGCCGGTCGACGCATTCCAGCATTTTGTCGACGCGGCCGTCTCTTTTCCGCACGACGCGGTCGTGCTCGGCCTGACCGCTCATGTCGACGACGAGAATCCCTTGTGGGCGACTTTGCATGAGGACGGTCGCATTCGCGGGCTCGGCGCCGCTCAAGGCAGCCATGTCACCGCCGGGATCTATTGGCTGCCGGCTCAATCGATCGCGGCGCCGACGGCGAGTTTCGACCGCCTGCGCGACTATCTCAAATGGCTCGTCGAGGCGGGCCAGCCGGTCTATGGCGTCGTTTTGCCTCTCGTGTTCGACATTGATCGAGCGCGCGACGTTGAGGCCGCGGAACTGGCCGGCCTCTGCCGCCCCCCTGAGAACGCAGGCGCATGAACATGGGCCCGACCTGTGTGGGCGTCTTGCGTGAGCCCGCCCACTCGCCCGGGCGCGTCGATGACGACGCCGCGATCATGCGGAGCGTCGCTGACGCTTTGTCGGAGCGGGGGTTCAGCGTCGAACTCGTCGCGGCCGAGGC
Organism: uncultured Alphaproteobacteria bacterium; assembly: GCA_963764955.1. Classification (GTDB taxonomy): domain Bacteria; phylum Pseudomonadota; class Alphaproteobacteria; order Rhizobiales; family Beijerinckiaceae; genus Roseiarcus. Next base: position 146,340 of record CAVXVE010000042.1, read on the forward strand.
CGTGATGGGCGCGCCTTCGGCCAACCTGTTTGTCATGTGTGAGCGCGGGACGGTTCTCGATCGTCTGGCCGCGATGGAGAAAGCAGGCTCGATCGTCGTGAACTCGCCGGCAGCCATTCGCAACACCTACCGCCACCGCATGGTCGAACTGTTCTCGCGCCATCGCGTGTCAGCGCCCATGAGCTGGATCGTCGCCGCCGACGCGGACATGCCCCGGCCGGCCGACTGCGCCTGGGTCAAGCGTTACGATTTCCACGCAACTCAACGCGAGGATGTGATGTACGCCGCGTCGGAGACGGGGTGGCGCGAGGCGTTGCGCCGTTTCGCCGAGCGCGGCATTCCCTTTGTCGTCGCCCAGGAGCATGTGCCGGGGGATCTCATCAAATTCTACGGCGTCCGGAATGGCGGGGAAGCGGCGGGCGCCAATTGGTTCCAGTGGTTCTATCATCGCGACAAGGGCATGCTGGGTCATTCCTTCGATCCGGCTCGCCTGAGCAAGGCTGCCTTCGACGCCGCGGCCGCGCTGGGACTGGAGGTCTTCGGTGGCGACGCCGTCGTTAAGCCCAACGGGGAGCCGATGATCATCGATCTCAACGCGTGGCCGAGCTATGCCCTCTACCGCGATCGCGCCGCACAGGCGATCGCAGATTGCCTGACCGAGCGCTTCCGGCGGCGCCCGCGCCTGGTCGCCTCAGCAAGGAATTGATCCGTTGAACGAAGTCCTGTCCCCGACCGCGGCGTTCCAGCGCCGCGCCGTGCCTGGCCCCAAATCCAAGGCGATCTTCGACGAAGAGGCCAAGGCGATGGCCCCCGGCCTCCAATCGATCGCGCTCTTCTCGCAGATCGTCGTCGACCACGCGGAAGGCTGCACGATCACTGACGTCGACGGCAACCAATATCTCGACTTCATCGCCGGCATCGCCGTTGGCAGCGTCGGACACAGCCATCCCCATTATGTGAAGCGCATCAAGGAGCAGCTTGAACGAGCGACCTTCGGCAGCTTCACCACCGAGACGCGGGCGCGCTTCCTCAATCTTGTCGCTTCGCTGTTGCCGGAGGGATTGACACATCTGCAATTGTTCTCGGGCGGCGCGGAGGCGGTCGAAGCGGCTTTCCGGCTCGCCAAGTCGGTGACCAGGAAGTTCGAGTTCATCGGCTTCTGGGGCGGCTTCCATGGCAAGAGTCAGGGCGTGATCGGGATGCTGGGCGGCGGCTACCGCAATCACCAGGGACCGTTTCCGCCGGGCATGCATCATTCGCCCTATGCGGACTGCTACCGCTGCCCGTTCAACCTTCAGCATCCGTCGTGCGGCCTGGCCTGCGCCGAGCACCTGCGCAACGTGATCAAGAACGACACCCAGGGCGAGCTTGCGGCGATCATCATCGAGCCGATGCAGGGTACGGCGGGCAACGTGATTCCGCCCGACGACTTCATCCATGCGGTGCGCGAGATCGCGACAGAGGCCGGCGCGCTCTTGATCGCCGACGAAATTCTCGTCGGCTTCGGCCGCACCGGCAAGATGTGGGCCTCCGACCATTTTGGCCTGAAGCCCGACATCATGACGATCGGCAAGGGCATCGGCGGCGGCTTTCCCTTAAGCGCGGTCGCCTCATCGCTCGAGCGCATGTCGGCGACGCCCTTCGGCGAGCCGAGCGGTTCTTCGTCGAGCTACGGCGGCAATCCGCTCGCCGCAGCCGCTGGGCTCGGCGCGGTCGAGGCGATCCTCGACGACAAGCTGGTCGAGAACTCGGCGCGCGTCGGAAAGGTCATGCTCGAAGCCTTGAAGAAGGTGCAGGAGAAGTATCGCTTCATTGGCGACGTGCGCGGACGGGGCCTCCTGATCGGCGTCGAGATGGTTTCCGATCGCAAGACAAAAGAGCCGCTCGACAAAAAGATCACCCGCGCGCTCTTCCATGAGGCGCTCGAGCGCGGCCTCATCACCATGTCCTATTCGAACGTCATTCGCATCAATCCGCCTCTCGTCATCACCGAGGAGGAAGCTTTGCGCGGCGTCGAAATTCTCGACCAGTCCTTCGCCGCGATCGCGCGCCGGTTCGGGCTCGACTGAGCAGCGTAAAGTGCTGAAAGGCGCGTTTATCGGCTTCGGCAATGTCGCGGCCAACGGGCACATGCCCGGCTGGCGCGCCCGCGACGATGTGCGGATCATCGCGGCGACCGACGCCGCCCCGTCGCGCGAGCAAGCGTTTCTCGCCGCCTGTCCCGACGGCCGATGGCACGCGACGGTCGATGATCTGTTGTCGGGCGAAAAGCTCGATTTCGTCGACATCTGCGCGCCGCCGGGTAGCCACGCGGCGCTCATCGAACGGGCGCTTGACGCGGGCCTCCATGTGCTGAGCGAAAAGCCGCTGGTCACGCGCGCTCGAGGACGCGGAGCGCGTGGCGGGCGCCGCCGCACGCTCGGGACGCGTCTTGCACACGGTGCACAATTGGCTTTGCGCGCCGGTCTGCCGCAAGATTTCGGCTCTGGTTGACGATGGCGCGATCGGGCCCGTGCGAAGCGTCCGCTGGCGGACGCTGCGAACCCAGCCGGCGATCGCGGTCAGCGCAGAGGGCGTCGTGAACTGGCGCGTCGATCCGGAACAAGCCGGCGGCGGGATCCTCAGCGATCACGGCTGGCACGCGCTCTATTGCGTCACGCGCTGGGCCGGCGCTCCGGACAGCGTCGTAGCAACGCTCGAGACGCGCCGCTTCCACGATCAGCCGCTCGAGGACACAGCGAGCGTTGACCTCGTCACGGCCGCCGGCGTGAGCAACATCTTTTTGACCTGGGCCGCCGACGAGCGCTCGAACCGAATCGAGATCGAGGGGGAAAGGGGCGAGATCCGAGTCATCGGCGACGCGCTGATCCTGAAATCGCGCGCGGGCGAGCGCCGCTGGGCGTCGCCGTCTTTGTCGGAAGGGTCGCACCACCCTGACTGGTTTGGCGGAGTGGCGGCGGACTTTGTCGCCGCGGCGACAGGCGGCGCCAAAAGCAATCTGGACGAAGCTCTGTTATGCGCCCGCCTGATCGACACCGCTCAGCGGTCGAGTGCCGCAGGCGGCGTCCAGGTCGCCCTCGCCGGATAAGCCGAGGATCAGCGGGGTTGATCGCCTTGCGTCAGTCGTTCTGACCAGGACCGCCACGGGTCGCCTCATAGAGGAACCAGCTCCGCCGCTCCGTCTCGTCGATCCAGACTTCGAGCAGGCTCGCGGTGGCGACGTCGCCATACTCATCGCACACGTCGTGGACCTCGCGCATGCTCGTCGTCAGGCTCTTGTTATCGTCGCGCAATTCCGCCAGCATGTCCTTCGGATCGACATAGTCGGCGTCGTTGTCGCGAATGCGCTGGCGTCGCGCGATGTCGCCGATCGAGCGGAGACTCGTCCCACCGATCTTGCGGGCCCGCTCGGCGATCGGGTCGGTCATGGCGAAAATCTGGTCCCCGTGCTCGTCCAAAAGCAGATGATAGTCACGGAAATGCGCGCCGCTCATGTGCCAGTGGAAATTCTTGGTCTTGAGATAGAGGGCGAAGACGTCGGCCAGCAATCCCGCCAGCGCTGCCGAAATGTCACGCGTCGCCTCCGGCTTGAGGTCGGTCGGCGTGCCGAGGCGCTCGCGCACATAGATGTCTTTGGCCCCTCGGCCCTGGGTCTCTTTCGCCGCTGTTTTCGTCATTCCGGCCTCCTTCGGTTTGTTTCCGCGTCATTGAAAAAGCGCAGCAAAGCCGGTAGCGAACGAGCTCTCAGGTCAGCACGCGCCAGCACGGCCTCGCCTGGGGGTTCCGCCCGACCTATACGCGTCCCGCCGCCTCGATCCAGTCGCCCCGCGAACTTCAGCAAAAGTCCGGAACGCTGTAAACCGCGGAAAGTTCCAGATTAAGGCCCATCCCGCCAAACATCAAACGCCGGGCGCGCAAGGCGAACCGCGCGTCAAGCGGTCACAACCGCCGCTCGACCATCATCTCCTTGATGCGGACGATCGCCTTGGCGGGGTTCAGGCCCTTGGGGCAGGTCTGGGCGCAGTTCATGATGGTGTGGCAGCGATAGAGGCGAAATGGGTCCTCGAGATTGTCGAGCCGCTCGCCCTGCGCTTCGTCGCGCGAGTCGATGAGCCAGCGATAGGCCTGAAGCAACACCGCCGGCCCGAGATAGCGGTCGCCGTTCCACCAGTAGCTTGGACAAGAGGTCGAGCAGCACGCGCACAGGATGCACTCGTAGAGGCCGTCGAGCTTCGCCCGCTCCTCCGGCGACTGCAGCCATTCCTTCTCCGGCGCCGGGCTCACGGTCTTGAGCCACGGCTCGATCGAAGCGTGCTGGGCGTAGAAGACCGAGAGATCGGGCACCAGATCCTTGATCACCTCCTGGTGGGGCAGGGGATAGATCGTCACCGGCGCCGCAACGTCGTCGATGCCGCGCGTGCAAGCGAGCGTATTCATGCCCCCGATGTTCATCGCGCACGAGCCGCACACCCCCTCGCGGCACGAGCGGCGGAAGGTGAGCGTCGAATCGATCTTGGACTTGATCCAGATGAGCGCGTCGAGAACCATCGGGCCGCAATCGTCGCGGTCGACGAAATAGGTGTCGATGCGCGGGTTCGAGCCGTCGTCCGGGTTCCAGCGATAGATGCGGAACTCGGCGAGGCGCGTCGCGTTTGCCGGCTTCGGCCAGGTCTTGCCGGGCTTGATGCGCGAGTTTTCGGGGAGGGTGAGCTGGACCATCGCGGTCATCCATTCCTGTCAGATCTGACCACACGCCAACGAAGCGTCAATACACCCGCGCCTTCGGCTCGATATAGCCGATGTCGTTGCTCATCGTGTAGGCGTGGACCGGCCGGTCGTCGAGCCTCACCGTCTGCTTCAGGGGATCGATCCAGGCGAGCGTGTGCTTCATCCAGTTGACGTCGTCGCGCTTGGGATAATCCTCGCGCGCATGCGCGCCGCGGCTTTCGGTGCGGTTGAGCGCGCCCTCCATCGTCACCACCGCCTGCACGATCAGATTGTCGTACTCCAGCGTCTCGACGAGATCGGAGTTCCAGATCAGCGACCGGTCGGTGACCGAAACGTCCGCGCCCGAGCGCCAGGCGGCGTGGATCTTCTCCTTGCCCTCGGCGAGCACCTCGCCGGTGCGGAACACCGCGCAATTGGTCTGCATGACCGTCTGCATGTTGAGGCGGAGCATCGCGGTCGGCGTCTTGCCCTTCGCGTTGCGGAATCGGTCGAGGCGGGAGAGCGCGAACTCCGCGCTGTCCCTGGCGAGCTCGGGCTGACTGTCGCCGGGCTTCAGCGTCGCGGCGGCGCGCAGGCCCGCGGCGCGGCCGAAGACAACGAGGTCGATCAGCGAGTTTGAGCCAAGCCTGTTCGCGCCGTGCACCGACACGCAGGCTGCTTCGCCCAGCGCCATCAGTCCCGATACGATCGAATCCGGGTCGCCGTTGGCCTTGGTCAGAACCTCGCCGTGATAGTTCGTCGGGATGCCGCCCATATTGTAGTGAACGGTCGGCAGAACGGGGATCGGCTCCTTGGTCAGATCCACGCCGGAGAAGATGCGCGCGCTCTCGGAAATGCCAGGCAGCCGCTCGTGCAGCACCTTGGGATCGAGATGGTCGAGGTGCAGGAAGATATGGTCCTTGTTCTTGCCGACGCCGCGGCCCTCGCGAATCTCCATTGTCATCGCGCGGCTGACGACGTCGCGCGAGGCGAGGTCCTTGGCGTGCGGCGCGTAGCGCTCCATGAAGCGCTCGCCCTCTGAATTGACGAGATAGCCGCCTTCGCCGCGCGCGCCCTCGGTGATGAGGCAGCCGGCGCCGTAGATGCCGGTCGGATGAAACTGCACGAACTCCATGTCCTGCAGCGGCAGGCCGGCGCGCAGCGCCATCGCGTTGCCGTCGCCGGTGCAGGTGTGGGCGGAAGTGGCCGAGAAATAGGCGCGGCCGTAGCCGCCGGTGGCGAGGACGGTGGTCTGGGCGCGGAACCTGTGAATCGTCCCGTCGTCCAGCTTGAGGCACACGACGCCGCGCACTGCGCCCTCGGCGTCGCGGATGAGATCGATGGCGAAATATTCGATGAAGAATTGACACTTCGCCTTCAGCGCCTGGCCGTAAAGCGTGTGCAGGATGGCGTGCCCGGTGCGATCGGCGGCGGCGCAGGTGCGCTGGGCCACGCCCTTGCCGAAGTCGGTCGTCATGCCGCCGAACGGGCGCTGATAGATCTTGCCCGCCTCGGTGCGGGAGAATGGCACGCCCCAGTGATCCAGTTCGTAGACCGCTTCCGGCGCGTGGCGGCACATGTATTCGATCGCATCCTGGTCGCCGAGCCAGTCGGAGCCCTTGACCGTGTCGTACATGTGCCACCGCCAGTCATCAGGGCCCATGTTGCCGAGGGAAGCGGAAATGCCGCCCTGCGCGGCGACCGTGTGCGAGCGGGTGGGGAACACTTTCGAGATGCATGCCGTGCGCAGACCCGCCTCGGCGCAGCCGACGCTCGCGCGCAAACCCGCGCCGCCCGCGCCGACCACCACGACATCGAACGTGTGGTCGGTGATCGGATAGGCCTTGCCGCCGAGCGCCGGCGCGCTCTGCGCAGAAGAGCCGTTGGTCGCCATCGTTGTCCGTCTTCTTAAGAGTTGCTCAGGTGAAGGCGACTCGCAGCGTCGCGTAGACGCAGGCTAGCGCCAGAAGCGCGGCGAAGCAGGTGTTGGCGGCGAGCGCCCACGCGCGCGACTGCCCGCCGATATAGTCGATGATGACGGAGCGCATGCCGAGCTCCATGTGGACGATGCCGGCCAGGATGAAAGCCAGCAGCACGATTGCGGGAATTGGGCGGGCAAGCTCAGCTCTGACGCCGTTATAGTCCTTGCGCGAGAGGTCGAGCATGAGCCAGACGAAGCCGACAGCAAGCGGCGCGAGCGCCAGCGAGGTCAGGTGAACCACCCAGGCGTCGGTTGTTCCCACGCGCGCCGAGCCGAGAAACCGGACCCGGCCAAGAGGGGAGCGCAGATCGCCTGGATGGTCGGCCAACTCAATCCTCCCCTACCGGATCGCAAGCCCGATAGCCCACACGAGGACCGTCAACGCAAAACCTCCGATCAATGTCGCCCACGCCAGCTGGTCGCGCAACGGCGCATCCAGGCCATAGCCGGCCTCCCATATGATGTGACGGACGCCCCCGACGAGGTGATGGAAAAGCGCCCAGGTGACGACGAACAGCACAACTTGTCCGATGAATGAGCCGATGAAATCGGAGAAGACGGCGAAAGTCGAGGCGTCGGCCGAGGCCGCGATCAGAAACCAGGCGAGCAGCAAAACGCCGACGTAAAGAGCGACGCCGCTGATCCGATGGGCGAGCGACATCGCCATCGTCATCGTCGGGCGATAGATGCTTAAATGCGGTGACAACGGCCGCGGACGACGCGGACCCGGCAGAGCGTCGCTCGACGCCATCGCGCTGATTCCCACTAAGGTTTGACTGTCGTTTTAGACTGCTCGGCTGACATCCGCAACGACGATCGGCTTCACCGCTTTACTTAGTGATGTCGGCAGCGCATTTCCAATCATGCGACGAGCGCCGCCTCGACTTCCGCGCGCGTCGGCGGATCGGAGCCCTTGCGCGTGCAGGTGATTGCGGAAGCGGCCGCCGCAAAGCTGAGCCATTTTTCGAGGTCGCTCCGAGACGGCGTGGGCGCCTTCGCGCCGAGCGCCTGGTCGCGGTCCATGGCCGAGAGGAGCGCAGACATGAAGCTGTCGCCGGCGCCGACGGTGTCGACGACCTCGACGCGGCGCGCCGGAACCTCGATCCGCTGATCGCCAAGCATCGCAACGGCGCCCCGCTCGCCAAGCGTCGCGACACAAAATCGTGGGCCGGACTTCGCCCAGGCGGCGAGGCTCTGCTCGACGCCCCGGTCGGGATAGAGCCACTCGAGGTCTTCCTGGCTGGCCTTGACCAGATGTGCGAGCGAGACTTGCCTCTCGGCGAGGCGCCTCACCGCATCGCGATCCGGCGTCACAAGAGGCCGGATGTTGGGATCGAAGCTGACGGTTGCACTGAGGCGCGCTTCCGTCAGCGCCCGGACGACGGATTGTCCGTGGCGCGGGTCGACGGCGGCGATCGAGCCGACATGCAAGTGGCGGCCGCCTTTGGGCCACTCGGCCGGAAAGGGCCACGGGCCGTCGAACGCGGTCGCGTCGAGGTAGAACGAATAGCGCGAACCGGTCTTGGCGGTGCCGCGCATGACGAAGGCGAGCGTGGTCGGGCGCATGTCGCGCGCGACGAAACTCAGATCGACGCCGTTTTCGGCCAACGAACCGGCGAGCGCCTCGCCGTTGCCGTCGGCCGAAATGCGGGAGACGAACGCCGTCTCAGCGCCGAGCCGCGCTAGCCCGATCGCGACATTGTAGGGCGAGCCGCCGAGCGCCACGTCGTAGGCGCCCGGCTTGACTGGATCGGGGATGAGATCGATCAGCGCCTCGCCGGAGACCAGGATCATGTGTTTCCCCCCGGAATCGCCCGCGGCCTTCAGGCCATCGTATAGGCGGTCTTGACGGTCGTATAGAACTCCGCCGCGTAGCGTCCCTGCTCGCGCGGACCGAGGTTCGAAGCCTTACGGCCGCCGAACGGCGCGTGATAGTCGACGCCCGCCGTCGGCAGGTTGACCATCGTCATGCCGACCTCGGCGTTGCGCTTGAAATGCGACGCGTGCTTGAGGCTCGTGGTGCAGATGCCGGCGCACAGGCCGAACTCGGTGTCGTTGGCGATCGCCAGCGCATGCTCATAGTCCCGCGCCGGGATCATCGCCGAGACAGGGCCGAAAATCTCCTCGCGCGAGATGCGCATTGTGTTGTCGGCGTCGAGGAAAAGAGCTGGCGCCATGTAGTATCCGGGCGTCGCCCGGTTGAGCCGCTCGCCGCCAAGCGCGAGCTTCGCGCCTTCGCCCTGGCCGATCCCGATATAGGAGAGATCCTGCTCGAATTGCGAAGCGTCGACGACCGGCCCGACATGCGTTCCAGCTTTTAGCGCATCGTCGATGACGAGGCCGCGCATCCGCTCCATCAGCGCGTCCGCGAAGCGTCGGTAGATCGGCTCCTCGACGATGAGGCGCGACGAGGCCGTGCAGCGCTGGCCGGTCGAGAAATAGGCGCCATTGACCGCGCATTCGACCGCGGTCTTGAGATCCGCGTCGGCGAGAACGATGAGCGGATTCTTGCCGCCCATTTCGAGCTGGAACCGGCGCATGGCCTTGGCGCAGGCGGCCGCGACCTTGGCGCCGGTCGCGACCGAGCCCGTGAACGTGACCGCGTCGACCTTTTTGTGCTCGAGGATCGCCTGGCCGACCACCGAGCCGCGCCCGACCACCAGATTGAACACGCCCTTGGGCACGCCCGCGCGCGCGACGATTTCAGAGAGCGCATGGGCTGAGCCCGGCACGAGGTCAGCGGGCTTGAACACGATTGTGTTGCCATAGGCCAGAGCCGGCGCGATCTTCCAGGCGGGAATGGCGATCGGGAAGTTCCACGGGGCGATGATGCCGACGACGCCGAGCGGCTCGCGCGTGACCTCGATGTCGACATTGGGCCTCACGCTCGCGAATTTCTCGCCCGGAATCCTCAAGGCTTCGCCGGCGAAGAAGTCGAAGATCTGCCCGGCTCGGGTCGCCTCGCCAATTCCCTCTGGAAGCGTCTTGCCTTCCTCGCGCGAAAGCAGGCGTCCGAGCTCCTCGCGGCGGGCGAGAATTTCGGTCGAAGCGCGCAACAGGATGTCGTGGCGCTCCTGCGGCGTCGTGCGCGACCAGGCGGGAAACGCCGCATGCGCGGCCTCGATCGCGGCGTTCGTCTGAGCCGCGTCGGCCTGTGCATATTCGCCGACGACGTCGTTCGTGTTCGACGGGTTGATGTCGCGAGTGACAGTCGGGCCGTCGACCCATTCTCCGGCGATAAAGTTCTGGTGCGCGCCCATGGCTTCGTGTCCCTAAGTTGTCGTCCAAATTTCTGGCGCGAGGCGGCTTAAATCAAGCCCCGCCTGGCGAGATTGCGCATAAGCGCGCCGGCGCCGAACGTCCAGCGCTCACACTCTTCGCATGGCCGCATGCGATTGACGAGGCGGCCGAGCTTCTCCGTGCTGATCGTGACGATATCGCCCGACTTATGCGTGAAACCCATGCCCGGAGCGCCGCGATCGGCCACCGGCGCGAACATCGTCCCCAAGAGGAGGACGAAGCCGTCCGGATAGGCGTGGTTCGCGCCGATCGTCTGCGCGGCGATATCGGTTGGATCCCGACTTATCTTGGCCATCGAGGAGCCGCCTTCGAGGCGGAAATTGTCCTCGCCCTCGACCACGAGCGAGATCGTCGCCCGCCTCACGTCGTCGAGGGTGAATGTCGCGTCGAAGAAGCGCAGGAAGGGGCCGATCGCGCAGCTCGCGTTCTGATCCTTCGCCTTGCCGAGGAGGAGCGCCGACCGCCCCTCGAAATCGCGCAGATTGACGTCGTTGGCGAGCGTCGCGCCGACGATTGCGCCGCTTGAGGCGACGGCGATCGCGACTTCGGGCTCGGGATTATTCCACATAGAGTGACTATGGAAGCCGGCGTCGTCGCCGGTTCCGACCGCCGACATCGGCTGGCTTTTGGTGAACACTTCCGCGTCGGGGCCAATGCCGACTTCAAGATATTGTGACCAGGCGCCAGCCTTGACAAGCGCATCCTTGAGCCGCATCGTGGCGGGCGAGCCAGGCTTGAGCGCGCTGAGGTCATCGCCGAGCACGCGCACGATCTCCTCGCGCGCCTTCGCCGCGCCTTCGCGGCTGCCGCGCGCGCGCTCCTCGATCACCCGCTCGAGCAGCGATTGCGCGAAGGTGACGCCGGCCGCCTTGATCGCTTGCAGGTCGATGGGCGCGAGCAGGCGCGGCGCGCCAGTGGTGCGGCTGTCGCGCGGGGTGTGGCCAAGAATATCCTTGAGCGCCCCGATCCGTGGACCGTCCGCGGCGCGCAGCGCCTCAGCCGGCGACGGCGATTCGCAAAGGTCGCGCATCGTCGCGAACGCCCCGCTGATGTCGAAGACGCCATCCTCCCTGACTGCGGCGACCGAAGGCCCGTTGGCGTCGGGCAGCCACACGCGCGCCGCCAAAGCGCCGGCGAAGCCGTCGTCAGGCAGCGTGATCGCCTCGGTCAAGTTGAGCGTCGCCATCGGCCTCCCCGGGGCGCGGCGTCTCGGAGGATTGACGGGGCCGCGCGGTCTCTCTAGCGTCTAACATGTTAGCGAGGCTAGGCGAAGCGTTTCGCTCGGCTTCAATCGGCGGGGAGGAATTTGGCGAAGGGCGCCCATTCGAAGGCGGACGCGGTGTACGGCGAACTGAAGGAGGCGATTCTCTCCGGCGCGCTGGAACCCGGCAGCCTGATCGACAAGGCGGGACTGTGCGAAAAGCTTCGGGTTTCACGCTTTCCCGTTTCCGCCGCCGTCAGCCGCCTCGCCTATGATCGCCTCGTCGACGTCGAGCCCCAGCATGGTTCGTTTGTCACGCGGATCTCGCTCAACGACGTAAGGGAGCGATTGTTCATCCGCGGCGCGCTCGAGGGAGAGATCGCCGCCGAGGCGGCTCGCCGGATGACGCGCGCCGACAAGGACGCGGTCGCCGTCAATCTCAAGCAGGAAGCCGCGGCGGTCGCCGCCGAGGACCCGACGAAGTTCTATGCGCTCGACGTGGCGTTCCACCGTATACTAACCGATCGCCTGGGCATGGCGCGGACCGACGATGTCCTCGAGTCGCTGCGCGTCCATCTGGAAAGGACGCGTCGGCTGACTATGTCTACCGCGGGACAGCTGCGCGCGTCGCTCAACGAGCACTCCGCGATCGCGGCTGCAATCGAGGCGGAGGATCCCGTGGCGGCGCGCGAGGCGATGAAACGCCACCTCACAATTACTGGCGCGCGGCTTGAGACTCTCGCAAAGCAGCAGCCTGATCTTTTTTCACCCTAAGCCAGGCAGGCGACAATCATGACAACTCCTCGCGCTCTTCGCCTCGATCCCTCCGACAACGTGATCATCGCCATCGACGATATTCTCGCTGGCGCTGAACCGGCGGCAGGCGTCCACGCGCGGGAGCGGGTGCCCAAGGGCCACAAGATGGCGGTCGTCCCGGTCGGAGAGGGCGCGCCGATCCGCAAGTTCGGACAGATCATCGGCTTCGCCTCGCGACCGATCGCCGCGGGCGACTGGGTGCACGAGCACAATTGCGCGGTTCATGAATTCGCCCGCGACTATCATTTTGGCGAGGACACGCGCCTCGAGAACATCGTGCCGGTCGACGAGCAGCCGACCTTCCAGGGCTATCGGCGCGCCAACGGCAAGGTCGGGACGCGCAACTATCTGGCGGTCCTCACTTCGGTGAACTGCTCGGCGACCGTGGCCCGGCTGATCGCGAAGGAGGTCGAGCGCTCGGAAATTCTGGCCGACTACCCGCATGTCGACGGCGTCATCGCGCTCGTCCATGGCACCGGTTGCGGCATCGCCGCCAAGGGCGAGGGATTCGACGCGCTCATGCGCACCCAATGGGGCTACGCCGGAAACCCCAACATCGGCGCGACGCTCATGGTCGGGCTGGGCTGCGAAGTGTTTCAGATAGGCCGCATGAAAGAAGAATACGGGATCGTCGAAGGCGAGTCGTTCCGCAGCCTGACGATTCAGGCGACCGGGGGCACGCGCAAGACGGTCGCGGCCGGCGTCGAGCGCATCCGCGCGATGCTGCCGGCGCTTAACCGCGTCGAGCGAACGCCGACGCCCGCGAGCGAGCTCACGCTCGCGCTCCAGTGCGGCGGTTCGGACGGCTATTCGGGCATCACCGCCAATCCCGCCCTTGGCGCGGCGGTCGACATTCTGGTGCGCAACGGCGGCACGGCGATTCTTTCCGAGACGCCTGAAATTTACGGGGCGGAGCATTTGCTGACCCGGCGCGCCGCGACGCCGGAAATCGGCCACAAGCTGGTCGAGCGCATCCGTTGGTGGGAGGACTATTGCGCCCGCAACGGCGGAGAGATGAACAACAATCCCTCGCCCGGAAACAAGGCCGGGGGGCTAACGACCATTCTCGAGAAATCCCTGGGCGCGGCGGCGAAGGGCGGCACGACTGCGCTCAACGAGGTCTATAGATACGCCGAGCCGGTCACCGCCAAGGGCTTCGTGTTCATGGATACGCCGGGCTATGATCCTGTCTCGGCGACCGGTCAGGTCGCTGGCGGCGCCAACGTGCTCGCCTTCACCACCGGGCGCGGCTCCGCTTACGGTTGCAAGCCGACGCCGTCGGTCAAACTCGCCACCAACAATGACACGTACCGCAGGATGATCGAGGATATGGACATCAATTGCGGCGATGTCGTCGACGGCGTCTCGATCGCCGATAAGGGCAGAGAGATTTTCGACAAGATCCTCGCGGTTGCTTCGGGCGAACGCACCAAGTCCGAGCTCCTGGGCTATGGCGACGCGGAATTCACGCCCTGGCAGATCGGGGCGACGATGTGACGATTGCCTCTGATTGTCTCGCCCGGACGTGATGAAGACCGCGCTCCTGTTCGATCTCGACGGCACGCTGGTTGACAGCGACGCCGAGCACCTCGCCGCGTTTCGGCGGGTATTTGCGCCGCACGGCGTTACGCTCGATCGTTCCGAATACGCCGCGCACATCATGGGCGCGCCCAACGAAATGATCGCCAGTCGCTACCTTGCGCATTTGTCGCTTCCCGAGCAGGCGGCGATCTTGGACGCCAAGGAGGCGGCCTACCGCGACGCTTTGGGCGAGATCGAGCCTATTCTCGGCGCTCTGGCGCTGCTCGACTACGCCGACCGGCGCGGGCTCAAGCGCGCCGTGGTCACAAACGCGCCGCGCGCCAACGCTGAGAAGGTTCTGGCGGCGTTAGGGATCGGGCCGCGCTTGCCGATCGTGGTGATCGGCGGCGAGCTTCAGCGCTCCAAGCCCGATCCTTTGCCCTATCTGACGGCGCTCGAGCGCACGGGCGCAGTGGCCGCCCATTCGCTTGCCTTCGAAGATTCTCTGTCGGGCGTTCGCTCCGCCGCCGCGGCGGGGCTCGCCGTGGTGGGCATGACGACCACGCTCGATCCGAGAAACCTGATCGACGCGGGCGCCACATTCGCGGCCAGCAATTTCACCGATCCGCGGATCTTCGAACTGATTGAAGCGCGCCTGACCTCGAGCGCGGAAGAAGGGGCTTGAGCCATGAGACTGGCGCAGTTCATCGACGAGAACGGCAAGCGGGCGCTTAGCGTGACCGCGCGCGGCGAGAGCCGCTTGGTCAAGGGCGCGCGCACGACGCTGGATCTTGCGCGCCAGGCGATCGCCGAGGGCATTTCGCTTCGCAAGCTCATCGCCGACCGGGGAGTTGGCAAACCGGTCGATCTCGCCCGAGCGCTGAAAGAAAAGCGCGTTCTCACGCCGATCGATCACAAGGATCCCGCGCATGTGATCGTGACCGGAACGGGTCTAACGCATCTGGGTTCGGCCGAGGGCCGCGACAAGATGCACAAGGATCTCGCCGATCCGGCCAAGCTCACCGACTCGATGCGCATGTTCAAGCTCGGCCTCGAGGGCGGCAAGCCGGGCAGGGGCGAGACCGGCGCGCAGCCCGAATGGTTCTATAAGGGCGACGGTTCAATCCTTGCCGCGCCGGAGGGCGATCTGCCCAGTCCGGCGTTTGCGCTCGACGGCGGGGAGGAACCGGAAATCGTCGGGATTTACCTGATCGATGACGCGGGCCTCCCGGTGCGGATCGGGTTCGCGCTCGGCAACGAATTTTCCGACCATGTCACTGAACGGCAGAACTATCTCTACCTCGCCCACTCAAAGCTCAGGCCAGCAAGTCTCGGTCCGGAATTGCTGGTCGGCGATCTGCCTGCCGACATCAATGGCATGTCTCGCATCCGGCGAGTGAAGGAAGTGATCTGGGAGAAGCCGTTCCTGTCCGGCGAGCAGAACATGGCCCATACGATCGCCAATCTCGAGGCGCATCATTTCAAGTACGGTCTGTTCCGCCGCCCGGGCGACGTTCACGTCCATTTCTTCGGCACAGCTACGCTTTCCTTCAGCGACGGGGTGAAGACCGAAAAGGGCGACATTTTCGAGATCGAATCCGAGCCCTTCGGGCTGCCGCTTCGCAATCGCCTCTGGACCGAAAAGCCGGCAAAGGCCCGGGTCCGGGCGCTTTAGGCGACCGTCTTGTCGTTCCCGCGCAAGCGGGAATCCTTTGGGTCGCTCAAGGCCGTGCTGGATGCCCACTTCGCGGCATGACAGCTTCCGCGACGCAACGCGAACCCCGCCAATTAGTCGGGGGACGCGGGACGCTTTCGCTCGCGCGCGGGCGGGCGGCGCGCAATGATCGATAAATATGTGCGATTATCCGGCCGGGCATCGGAGGAGTTTCCCCCGTGTCCATAGTTAGGTGCATTTACACTCATTGCGGTCGAGAGGCAGGCGACCGCCCGCAGCGAGTGACAGAAAAAGGTGCCTAAGCGATTGAAAGAATGGACTCGCCGCCAGGGAGGCGCATATCGCCCGTGTAACGGCCGGCGGGTTCTTCCCCTATGGCGAGAGCGCCTTGGCGCGGGACCTGAGGGCGGCGAGCCGAACCTGTCTCGCCGCCGTTAAGCGCCTCTGTCTCGTCACGCTCCGCAGCGCCTCCGCTCAGCCCGTGGAACGCTAGCTCCCGATAACGGTCGCCCGCGCCCGTTGCCACCAGCCGCTGCGGCGTGGCCGTGGCGGCTCGGACGCTGGCGGAGACTCCGGCGCCGTCTCGGCGCGGGCCGGCTCGGCCTCCGCCGGCGCGGAGGGCTCGAGATTCGGCTCTGCGCTGGCGCCGCTCGGCGCCGCGTCTCCGGCCTCAGCCTCGCGCTCGGCAGCCACCGGCGGCGGGTCGGCCATCGTCTCTTCCTGAGAGAACGCATCGCCCGCAGGCGGGGCGGGGGCGTAATCCGCCTCGGATGCGGCGAATCCCTCCTCGAGCGCGAGCGACGGAGGCGAATCGAAGCCGGGCGCGCCGGGCTCAGTGCCGTCTCCGTCACGACGCCGGAACCGGCTTCGCTCGCCGCGCGACCCCCTCGGTCGTCGGCGCCGCTCCTCGTCGGCGCGCGGACTTCTGCGGTCGAACGCGTCTCCCTCGCTGCTCGGCGTCACCAGGTCGCCGCCGATTTCGGCGACGACCGCCAACCCATCATCCGTCGGCTGCGGGGCGTCCTGCGAGACGCTGTCTCCATACGAGCGCTCTCCGCCACGACGGCGCCGGCGGCGTCGACGTCGCCGGCCGGCGTCGCCTTCTTCCTGAGAAGCGCCGCGGTCGCTCGTGCGCGCGGCCTCCTCATTCTCCTCGCCTGGCGCTTCGAGCGCCTCTTCATCCTCTGCCTCGATCGTCGCCGCTTCCTCGATGATCGGGGTGATGTCTTCCGCCGGCGCATTCACCGGCTCCGGTTCACTCTTGACGCCAGTCGCCGGCTCGCCGCGTTCGATCGCATGGTAGTTGGCGCCGGTCAGAGCATCGTCCGCCTCGACGACGATCATGACGCCGAACCGGCGCTCGAGGTCGCGCAGATTGATCCGCTTCTGGTTGAGGATATAGAGCGCCACGGGCGTGCGCGTGCGCACGATGAGGTCGTTGGTCGAGCTCTTGATCAGGGCGTCCTCAAGCACGCGCAGCACATGCAGCGCGATCGAAGCAGTCGATCGCACGACGCCGGCGCCCTGGCAGTGGGAGCAGACGACCGTCGAGCCTTCGAGAACGCCAGTGCGGATGCGTTGACGCGACATTTCGAGGAGGCCGAAGTGCGAAATGCGGCCGACCTGGATGCGCGCCCGGTCATTCTTCAGCGCGTCCTTGATACGCCTCTCGACTGAGCGATTATTTCGCGATTCCTCCATGTCGATGAAGTCGACGACGATGAGGCCGGCGAGGTCGCGCAGTCGCAGCTGACGCGCGATCTCGTCGGCCGCCTCGAGATTGGTGCGCAGCGCGGTGTCTTCGATATTGTGCTCGCGCGTCGATCGTCCCGAATTGACGTCGATCGCGACCAGCGCCTCGGTCTGGTTGATGACGATGTAGCCGCCCGACTTTAGCGTCACCTGGTTGGAGAACATCGCGTCGAGCTGCGATTCGACGCCCGCCTTGGCGAAGACCGGCGAGGTGTCGCGATAGAGCTGCACGTTGTTGACGTGGCTCGGCATCAGGAGGCGCATGAACTGCCTGGCCTCCCGGTAGCCAGTTTCGCCCGCGACGACGATCTCCTCGACCTCCTTGCTGTAGAGATCGCGGATCGCCCGCTTGATGAGCGAGCCTTCTTCGTAGACGAGCGTCGGCGCGCTCGATGCGAGCGTCGTCTCGCGCACGGTTTCCCACATCCTCAGCAGATACTCGAAATCGCGCTTGACCTCGGCCTTGGTGCGCGAGGCGCCGGCGGTGCGGAGGATCACCCCCATGCCTTCTGGAACGTCCAGTTCCTCGGCGATCGCCTTCAACCGGCCCCGGTCCTGGGCGTTGGTGATCTTGCGCGAAATGCCGCCGCCGCGCGCGGTGTTGGGCATCAAAACCGAGTAGCGCCCAGCCAGCGACAGGTAAGTCGTGAGCGCAGCCCCTTTGTTGCCGCGCTCCTCCTTGACGACCTGCACCAGCAGAACCTGCCGGCGCTTGATGACTTCCTGAATCTTGTACTGGCGGCGCGATCGCTGCGGACGGCGCGGAACCTCTTCCATCGCGTCGCCGCCGATCTGTTCGACCGGCTCGCCTTCATCCTCGCTCCGCAGCTTGGCGGTCGCCACGTTCTCTTCGGAGCCGCCCTCGAGAGTCGTGACCTCGTCAACGTCTTCCTCGAGGCGGCGGTCCTCGGGCTCGGCGTCCCTCAGAGGGGGGGCGTCGACGTGTTCAGCGGCAGTCACTGCGACGAAAGGACCTTCGGCTGGCGTCAGCGCGGCCTCCGGCGCGGCGGAATCCGAAGGCTTTGCCCCGTCCGCCGCCGCTTCATCGTCTCGATCCTCGACGGGCTCATCGGCCCGCGGGTCGACGGTCAGGACCGGGTTTATCTCCCCAGAGGCGGCCATGGGCGAGGACTCGGCGACCCCCGGCTCGATATCTGGGGCGACTTCCTCGGAGCGCGCCGAACGGGCGGTCAGAAAAGGTTCACCCCCGCGAAACTCATCTGCGAACGCCGCTTCCGAAACCCTCTCGGCTTCGTCGGCGCGCGCCTCGACCTCCGGCCGACGCGGACGCCGGTGGCGCCGGCTGCGCCTTTCGCCGTTCGCCTCATCGTCCTCCTCCCGCTGAGACAGGGCTTCCTCCTCAAGAAGCGCCTGGCGGTCGGCGACCGGGATTTGGTAATAGTCCGGATGAATTTCGGAGAAGGCCAGAAAGCCGTGGCGATTGCCGCCATAGTCGATGAAAGCGGCCTGGAGCGACGGCTCTACGCGGGTAACTTTGGCAAGATAGATATTCCCGCGGAGCGGTCTCTTGCTTGCCGAACTCGAAGTCAAACTCCTCGACTCGATTGCCTCTTAACACCACCACCCGGGTTTCTTCCGGATGGGAGGCGTCGATGATCATTTTGTTGGCCATGATAAACTCTCTCGCCGCGCACGAGAATTCGCGGCGAGGGCCGGTCGGGCCGCTCGATCGCGCCGCGCGGGGCGTCTATGTTGGAGATGGAAAAATGGGGAAACTGGGCGGTAGGCGCCGCCGCGGCGTCAGGAGCCTGTTCGAATGCGACCGCGCCACGATGGTGCGCTCCCGCCGCCCGAATGACGACCAGAGACTTGTGGATTTGCCATCGGGACATCGTCAACCTGAAAACAACGCGTGGCTGACACGCCACAATTCAAGCGGCGCCGAAGGGCGCCCATGTCACGATCCGAGCCGCGCGCCGGCCTTTGTCCGGCAGGTCGATCCTGGCTTCCGCCTCCGTCTTCCGCAGGGACCCGCTCGCCGGACCATCGAGAGCGGCAAGCGATCCAGTAGGTCGACAACCCGCCCCGGCGCTGTTCGCGCGGCCTAAAGGCCATCACACGATGGTCCCGGCAAACGCCCGCTCTATCGAAGAACGAGCCGACCGCCCGAATCCGGTCCGAATTCGTAACGCGCCTTAAATAGGCGCCGTCGAGAGCGTTGGCAAGTTCTTTTCCCAGCTGTGATTTTCCGGCGCCGCCTGGGGCGCTGCCCCAAAAGCTGAGCCAACATTGTTCCTTAGGCTTCGTTAACTCGCCGTAAAGGTGTTTCCCGCTCATTTTTGCTCGCGCGATACTGCTTGGCCGGTTGGGCGCCGGGCGTTTGCGCCGGAGGGGCATTGGCACTACTAGAACAACGGCGCGGCGCCGAGGGGGGAACCGGAATGGCGCGAATGGGACGGCTGGCGGCTCTTGCTGTCCTCATTCTGATGGCGATGTCGCGCCAGAGTGGGTTCGCCGGCGACGCGGGCGCGCCGGTTGCGGTCGGCGTGCGGCTCTCGCAGGACGAGAGCACGGCCAAACTGGTGTTTGACCTGTCGCGGCCGGTTGACGCGAGCGCATCCGCCTTGGCCTCGCCCGATCGCATTGTTGTCGATATGCCGGAGGTGAATTTTCAACTCGATCCGTCGGTCGGCCGGGTTGGCGCTACGGCCAATACTTCGATCGTGAAGGATTTTCGCTTCGGCCTGCTTGCCCCCGGCAAGTCCCGGATCGTCATCGACCTTGCGCGAAGCGCCTGTCCCGCGCAGGTTTCGGCCAGGCCGATCGTGGAAGGCGAACCGGCTGCGCGGCTCACGATCGAGCTCAAGCCCTGCGATCCCTCAGCTTTTGCGGCGATCGTTCGCGCCCCTGCGGTTTCAGCCGCTGGCGCGGCTTCGGCGGCGGCTCAAGCGCCGCCGGTCATCGTCCTTGATCCGGGGCACGGCGGCGTCGACAGCGGCGCGCGCGGACTTCACGGGGTGCAGGAGAAGACCCTGGTTTTTGATTTCTGCGCCGAATTGAAGCGACAGCTCGACGCGACGAAGCGCTACAGCATTGTGATGACCCGCGACGGCGATCAGTATGTCGATCTCGACGATCGAGTCGACATCGCACGCAAGGCGAATGCGTCCTTGTTCATCTCCGTCCACGCCGATACGCTGAGCGAGGACCCGGACGTCAGCGGCTCGACGGTCTACACCGTGGCCGACCGCGCTTCGGATGCGGAGGCTGCGCGCATCGCGGCCCGGGAGAACGCCGCCGACAGGAAGCCCGGCGGCGGCAGTCGTCTCGAAAATCCGGATGTCGCCGATATTCTGTTTGATCTCAAGCGCCGCGAGACCCGGACCTACGCCCACATCTTCTCGCGCGGCCTTGTCGACAACCTGCGCGGCGCCTCGAAGCTCAACCACAACCCAGAGCGTTCGGCGGGTTTCGTCGTTCTGAAGGCGCCGGAGTTTCCCTCCGTCCTCGTCGAGCTCGGCTACCTTTCGAACCCACAAGATGTCCAGTCCCTCTCCTCGCCGGAGTGGCGGGCCAAGGCGGCGGCCGCGATGGTCAAAGCCATTGATGCATTCTTTGCCGGACCTGGAACGCCGGACGGCGTCCCATCGGCCGAAGGCGGCGTCGCCTCGTCGGCCGTGCAGACCGGGGCTCCTCCAGCGCATTAAGACTTGCAGCGCATTAGGACCTGCAGCGCATTAAGGCTTGCGCCCAGCGGGCCCGCTGGGCTATTGGCGTCACGGTTTCCGGAGCGAGGCGCAGCGATCATAGATTCGCCTCACTCGGGCACGACAGGATGCAAGCTGGGGGGCTCGATCCCCACCCGGATCCCGGCGGCGTGAGGAACGTCCGCAGATCGGTTTCGTAGCGTTCGCGCCTTCAGGCGGTGCAATTCAGTTCGTCTCGACGCCCCGAGCGCTCGCCGACGGGCGCAAGGGAAGGCTTCCATCGAGAGATGCGCGGGATCGCTCGTATCATCGGTTTCATATTTGCGACTGGCGCGTTGCTGTTCGTCGTGGCGGCGGCGGTTTTTGCCGGCGTCTTGTGGAAGTACGAACAAGAGCTTCCGGATTACTCCGTGCTCAAGAACTATGAGCCGCCGGTCATGACGCGTGTCCATGCCGCGGATGGCAGCCTGCTCGCCGAATATTCGCGCGAGCGACGGCTCTATCTGCCATCGGACGAAATTCCCGACTTGGTCAAGCACGCCTTCATTTCGGCCGAGGACAAGAACTTCTATAGCCACTGGGGCGTCGATCCCGAGGGCATCGTGCGCGCGGGCCTCATTTACTTGCAGGGTTCGCGGCACATTCAGGGCGCCTCGACCATTACCCAGCAGGTGGCCAAGAACTTTCTCTTGAACTCGGACCGGACTTTCGATCGCAAGATCCGCGAGATTCTGCTGAGCTTGCGAATAGAGTCCGCCTATTCGAAGGAAAAGATCCTCGAGCTCTACCTCAACGAGATTTACCTCGGCCTTTCCAACTACGGCGTCGCCGCCGCTGCGCTCGGTTATTTCAACAAGTCCGTGCACGAGCTGACGATCGCCGAAGTCGCCTATCTGGCGGCGTTGCCGAAGGAGCCGAGCTCGCTGAACCCGTTTCGCGATCATGACCGCGCGGTCGAAAGGCGCAACTATGTCATCGGTCGCATGGAGGAGGACGGCTACATCACCGCCAAACAGGCGGACGAGGCGCGCGCCGAGCCGTTGGTCGTCAATCCGCGCGTGCTGACGCCGAACTCCATCGCCGCCGGATTCTTCGCCGAAGAAGTCCGGCGCGAATTGCAGGAACGCTACGGCGAGCAGAAGCTTTACGAGGGCGGCCTCTCGGTTCGCACCACGCTCGACCCGAAAATTCAGCTGATGGCGCGTAAGGCGCTGGTCGACGGTCTCGTGCGCTATGACGAGGCCTATGGCTGGCATGGCACGCTCAAGACCATCGACATCGGCCAGGATTGGGGCCTTCCCCTGGCCGACATTCCCGCTTACGGCGACATCAAGCCTTGGGTTCTGGCGGTCGCGCTTGACGTCAGCAATACGGCCATCCGCATCGGTCTTCAGCCAGAGCGAGACAAGTCGGGCGCGGTCGTCGCCGATCGCCGGACGGGCGCGGTCACGCCTGACGGCGCGCGCTGGACGGGCCGCGGGCTGAAGAACCTGGTCAAACCCGGCGACGTCTTTTACGTCGAACCGATTGCCGGCCACGACGGCGAATATCGCCTGCGCCAGATCCCGGAAGTGTCCGGCGCCTGCATCGCGATGGACCCGTTCACGGGCCGCGTGCTGGCGATGGTCGGCGGCTTCTCGTTCGACGAATCGGAATTCAACCGCGCGACGCAGGCCCAGCGACAGCCGGGCTCCTCGTTCAAGCCTTTCGTCTACGCGGCGGCGCTCGACAACGGCTACACGCCCTCTTCGATCATCGCTCGACGCGCCGGTCACCATCGACATGGGCTATGGCCAATATGTGGTCGCCGGCAAACTTCGAAGGCGAATCCAGCGGGCCTCAGACGTTGCGGTTCGGCGTCGAGCATTCGATCAACCTGATGACCGTGAGGCTCGCGCGCGACATCGGCATGCCGCTGATCGTCGAATACGCCAAGCGCTTCGGCATCTACGACAATCTGGCGCCGCTGCTCTCGATGTCGATCGGCGCCGGCGAGACGACAGTGCTGCGCATGGTCACCGCCTATTCGATGTTCGCCAACGGCGGCAAGAGAGTGAAGGCGACGCTGATCGATCGCATCCAGGATCGTTGGGGCAACACGATCTACAAGCACGACGAACGCATCTGCGAGGGATGCGACGCCCCGACATGGAACAATCAGCCTGAGCCGCGCCTGATCGACAAGCGCGAACAAGTGATCGACCCGCTGACCGCCTATCAGGTCACCTCCATCCTGGAGGGCGTCATCCAGCGCGGCACCGGCATCGCGATCAAGGAGCTGGGCAGGACTCTGGCGGGCAAGACCGGCACGACCAACGACGCCAAAGACCTCTGGTTCGTCGGCTATTCGCCGAACCTCACGTTCGGCGTGTTCATGGGCTACGACAAGCCGCGTTCGCTTGGCGGCAAGGCCCAGGCGGCGCTCTACACCGCGCCGATCTTTCGCGATTTCATGAAAATGGCGCTCAAGGACACGCCCGACACGCCCTTCCGCATTCCGCCCGGAATCAAGCTGATTTCGGTCGACGTCAAAACCGGCATGCGCGCGACCGGGCCCGGCACGATCATGGAGGCGTTCAAGCCCGGCACCGGGCCGCCCGACAGCTATGGCGGCGGCGGTGGGGCGGCGGGTCGGAAACCTCCGCGCGCAGCGAACGCTCGGTCGGCTCGGGGACGGGCGGACTCTATTGAGGGGCTTCAGTCTTTCCGAGGCGAGCAGGACCCTGATAACGCCCGCTGGGGGCGCCTCGGCGCTCCCTCGGGCGCCGGCAGCCTCGCGCCGCTGAGCGCTGTCTTCAGTGGAGACATTGCACTCCTATATTCGTTGGTTGGATCATGCGCGCCGAAGCTGAACAGTTGGCCGAATCAATCAAGCAGTCCGTCGGGACTGCTGAGGAGGCATCTTTGACGTCGACGCCGCAACGCGACGTCTTGGCGAACTGAACGCGAAATCCGAAGATCCGAACCTCTGGAACGACCCCGAATCCGCCGAAAAGGTGATGCGCGAGCGCACCATGCTGGAAGACCGGCTGGGCTCGCTCAAAAAGATCGAGCGCGATCTCGACGATGCGACGACGCTGGTCGAGCTCGGCGAAGCCGAAGGCGACGCGGCGACCGAAACCGAGGGAATCGCAGCCCTCAAGGCCTTGAAAGCCGAAGGCGAACGGCGCCAGCTCGAAGCGCTGCTTTCGGGCGAGGCCGACGCCAACGACACCTATGTCGAAGTGCATTCCGGGGCGGGCGGCACGGAGAGCTGCGACTGGGCGCGGATGCTGTTGCGCATGTACGTGCGCTGGGCGGAACGGCGGAAGTTCGACGTCGAGGTGATCGAAGAGACAGATGGGGATGAGGCCGGCGTCAAGTCGGCGACCATCGTCGTCAAGGGTCATAACGCGCATGGTTGGCTGAAGACCGAATCGGGCGTTCATCGGCTGGTGCGCATATCCCCTTTCGATTCGAACGCGCGCCGGCACACGAGCTTCGCCTCCGTCTGGGTCTATCCGGTGGTCGACGACCGGATCAAGATCGAGGTCAACGAGGGCGATTGCCGGATCGACACGTATCGCGCCTCGGGCGCCGGCGGGCAGCACGTCAACAAGACCGAATTGGCCGTGCGCATCACCCACATTCCGACCGGCATCGTCGTCGCCTGCCAGTCCGAGCGCTCGCAGCACAAGAACCGGGCGACCGCCTGGAACATGCTGCGCGCGCGCCTTTATGAACTCGAGCTGCAGAAGCGCGAGGAGAAGGCCACCGCCGACGCCGCGTCCAAGACCGACATCGGCTGGGGCCACCAGATCCGCTCGTATGTGCTTCAGCCCTATCAGATGGTGAAGGACCTTCGCACCGGCCACGTTTCGAGTTCGCCCGACGAGGTGCTCGACGGGGACCTCGACCCGTTCATGGAGGCTTCGCTGGCGCAGCGCCTCTCGGGACGGACGGTCGCGGTCGAGGACGTCGAATAGGGCCGGGCCCTCTCCGCCCATCAGCGCCCTACTCAACCAGAGCGTGCGCCACCTTGTCGGCTGATGCGAATAAGCGCCAATAAACGCGCTTAAACGCTCGTAAACGCTAGTTAATTGACTCCAATTTGCTAGCGTTTATTTTTTCGAATTGGGACTTTTCAATGGGTTACGAGCGTTTGGAATAAAAAATTCTCCCTTTCGCGACCTTAGCTCGCGCGTCGGTTGTCGTTCCCTTCATTCAAACGCCGGCGACTCCTCGCATCCCACGTCGGGTCGGACGGTTTTCTGTTCATACGAATATGTGTAGCGTAAATTTCCGATTTTGTCAATGTTTCGCTATGGGTGGGGTTCGCCCGCCCGGCCGAACGTCGCGCCCGGCGCGAGCTTCGCGCCGCGCATCAGCTCGCCGCCGCCCATGACTGTCTTGCCGGAGCGCTGCCCCTCGAGAACCCGTATCGCGCCCGAGCCGCAGGCGATCCGCAGATCCTCCGACAGAAGCGTTCCGGGCGGCCCGTCGCCGGGCGCGACCTCGGCGCGGAAAAACTTCACGCTCTCCTCGCGATCGCCGATCATGACCCTGGAAAAGGCGCCGGGCGCGGGCGAGAGCCCGTGGATCTGGTTGCGGACGGTCTCCGAGGCTCGAGTCCAGTCGATCTCCGCCTCGCTCTTCTCGATTTTGCGGGCGTAACAGGCGCCTGCGGCGGGCTGTGGCTCGAACGACAAACGGCCGGCTTCGAGCGCCTTGAGGGCGCTGACCGCGAGCCGGGCGGCGACTGCAGAAAGGCGGCGCGTCAGGTCTCCGGCCGTGTCGTCGGAGCGAATGGGGATGATTTCGCGTAATCCGACCGGCCCGGTGTCGAGGCCGGCCTCCATCCGCATGACGTCGACGCCCGTTTCTGTGTCGCCGGCCATGATCGCCCGCTGGATCGGCGCCGCGCCTCGCCAGCGCGGCAACAGGGAGGCGTGCAAGTTGAGACAACCGAGCTTCGGCGCTTCGAGAACGGGAACCGGCAGAATGAGGCCGTAAGCCGAGACAACGGCGACGTCCGCAGCGAACTCTCTGAAAGCCTTCTGGGCTTCGGCGTCGCGTAACGTGCGAGGCGTGAACACCGGGACGCCAAGCAAATCCGCCGCCTCGTGAACCGGCGTTTTCCTGATCTCGAGACCCCGGCGGCCGCTGCGCGCCGGCTCGCGCGTATAGATGGCGGCAAGCTCGAAGCCGCCGTTTGAGATTGCCATCAGCGCCGGAACCGCGAATTCCGGCGTGCCCATGAAGATGACGCGCATCGTTGCTCAGCGAACTCCGCCTCGAAGCCGCATGTTGCCCGATGTCTCCACGCAAGGCGAAGCCTTTCAAAGGCGGGTCGCCGATTTCACCCGCGCGGCGGACTGAGGCGCCGCCAGCGCGGCGCGATGCGCTTCATGACGTCGTCGCCATCCGCGAAATGGTGTTTCAGCGCGCCGATGACGTGCAGCGCGACAAGGACGGCGATCGTCCAGGCGGCGATTTTGTGCGCCAGCACGGCGCCGGCGAACAGCGACGGGTCGGGCGGCGCGATGTTAGGAATAACAAAGAGATCGAAGAATCGGGTCGGCACCGGCAGCGGCGACGCGGAGACGACGAGCCAGCCGGAGACGATCGCGCAAATCGTCAGGATATAGAGCGACGCCTGGGTGGCCGCCGCGAGCCGCCGCTCCCAGCGGGGGGAAACAGGCGCCGGAGGCGAAGCGCTGACGGACCGCGCCGCGAGCCGGGCGGCTGTCAGCACGAGCGCGACGAAGCCCCAGGATTTGTGCCACTGGTAGATGTCGAACGTCCAGGCGCTGTCGAGGCCGCCGTGGATCATCGCCCACCCCATGGCGATCAAAGCCAGAATGATCGCGCCCGCCGCCCAGTGGAGCGAAACGATCAATCCGCTCCACCGCGCGGGCCGCGCGCTCACGCTCAAAGTTGGACAGCCGCGCTCGAAATCACCAGTTGAACGTCACGGGAGACCAGCGGAAACCCGGAATTCATGCCGAACTCCAGCCTGTCGATATTGGTTTTCGCCAGGAAGGCGAGCTTTTGGGAGCCGTCGGCGCTTTCTCGCTGAACCGCGACATCGACGCTGAGCGGGTGGGTCACGCCAAGCAGAGTCAGTTCGCCGTTCACCCGGACCGTGTGGTCGTTGATCTTCGCGACCGAGTTCGAGACGAAGTCGATGGACGGGAAATGCGAAGAATTGAGGAAGGCCTCGGAGCGCAGATAGTCATCGAACGACGCCGAGCCGACGTCCACCGACCCCGACTGGACGTGGAATGTGACGCTGCTTTTGTCGGGGTGAGCGAAATCGACCGAGATGCGGCCCGTAAACTGCCGGAATTCTCCGTGCGTGCGCGGATAACCGATCGCATCGATCGCAAACGCGATATGCGTTCGGGAAGGGTCGATCCGCCAATTCGACGGCGGCCAGCGCCGGCGCGGGGAGGGCCAGGATGAGCACGGCGCAAGCAATGCGGGCGCGCTTCGCAATCCTATCGAAGTCAAACATAATATCCTCTTTTTGCTTCTTCGTTGAACAAATGCTTGTCGGCTAGCTAGTCACGCCGTTAACAATCGCCAGAGGAACTTATTCGTTTGTCGTCTTCACATGTGCGCGAGCACAGCGACGAGGGGAGGGCTCAGACCCGCTTTTCGAGCATTTGCGCTAGGGCGACGGCGTGGTCCTTGGAGATGTGGCCGATGACAAGATGGGCCCGTCCGCTGCGCGCCCAAAAGGCGAGCGCGAGATCGCCGCGGCGTTCCGAGCGCATCGGCGCGTCCGGCGCGTGATTGGCGTGGATGCAAAAGCAGGACCGGAGCGCCTGAAGGATCGACATAGGCGATCACGCCCAGCGGCGAGCCTTCGTAGGCAAGCATGAACGCGGTTGTGAACCGCAGGCCGGGCAGGGCGACATTTTCAGGCGTCAGGTTGGCGCCCACTTTGGCGCCGACAGCGCCGAGCTCCGCCGCCTGCAGCGCGGAATCCGGATTGAGCGGGCTGAAGGTCTCGTTCGTATAGAGGTTCGTGTAGTCGACGACGGCGGAGCGCCAATTGTCCTGTTCGCCGATGAGCCCAAAGGCCGATGCGGCCCATAGGGCGGCGCCCGCGGCGAGGAGCCCGATGACAATTCCCGCCGCCAGATCGCGGAGCGCGAAGCCGGCGAAGCGCCTCGAGGGCTCGCGAAGCGGTTCGTCGGCGGGAAGAGCGGCGCGAAGACGAGCGAGCGGCGCCTGCCCGAGCAGCGCGTCGAAAGAGGCCGCGAGCGGCGCGCCAGCCTCCCGCAGCTCCTCGTAACGCTGGCGCAACCGCTCATCGGCCGCCAGACGCGCCAGAAGGGCGGTTCTGCTGCTGTCGTCGAGCTCGTTGTCGATCAGCGCGACAAGTTCGGCGTCATCGTCCGACATGACCAGGCCTGCCTCGCCCTCCCTATTTCAGTCTCGCCAGCGCCGCCCGCCCGGCGGCGAGCCTGCTCATGATCGTGCCGATCGGAACGCCGAGCGTCGCCGCCGCCTCGGCGTAACTGTAGCCTTCGGCGTAAACCAGCAGAAGCGTCTCGCGCTGCGCGTCGGGGAGGCGGCCCATGGCTCTTAACACCGCGGACGCCGTAATATTCATCTCGATTTCCCGCGCGCCATCGGTTGTCAGCGCGTCCTCGGCGTCGACGAAGCCGCCGCCTTCGCGAATCCGTCGCGACCGGATCTCATTAAGCCAGATCGAGCGAAGAATTGCGAACAGCCAGCGGTCGACCCGCGTGCCCGGGACGAATTGATCGGCCCGCTCGATGGCGCGCAGGCACGTGGCCTGCACGAGGTCGTCGGCCACGTCGCGCGCCCTCGACAGCACAAGCGCATATCGCCAGAGGCGCGCGAGCGAGGGCTCAAGCCCAGCCCGCACTTCCCGTCGGCTCGCTTCGCTCATGGCCCCGCTTGAGTTCGCTCGCGGCTCTCTTAGGGCATCATCGCCCGAGATGCGACGCGCCAGCCGCATTTTTTTGTCGTGGCCGGCGCCCGCCGGACAGGTTCGGCGCGAATAAATGCACCGGCTGGCGTGTTTCTTGGGCTCTGTATTTCAGTCGGAGGAACCTGGCGATGCGCGCTTGTCATCCAATCGATCCCCAAAAGGGACGCGGCTTCGTTTCGGCGCTCTGCTGTGGATTGCTGGTTGCCGGTCTCGCCTTCGCCTCGCCCGCCTTCGCGGCCGGTGGCGGCGGAGGAGGGGGCGGCGGAGGAGGGGGTGGCGGCGGAGCCGGGGGCGGCGCCGGAGGCGGAGCAGGCGCAGGAGCGGGAGGCGGCGCTGGAGGCGGAGGGGCAGGCGGCGGCGCCGGAGGCGGAGGGGCAGGCGGCGGAGCGGCCCACAGGTCGAACAGCCAGTCCGACCTCACAACCTGTGCGCCTGGCCTGATCTGGGACGCCAGGCGTCATCGGTGCCTCATGCGGCATAGCGGCGTGCTGCCCGACCGCGAGATGACCGAATACGCCTATGCGCTCGCCAAAGCCGACCGCTACCAGGAAGCGATCGACGTGCTCGACCTCCTCAACAACCCGAACACCCCGCGCGCCCTCAACTATCGCGGCTATGCGACCCGCAAGCTCGGACGCACCGAAGAGGGAATTGGCTATTATCTCAAGTCGGTCGCGCTCGATCCCGCCTATCCGCAGGTGCGCGAATACCTTGGCGAAGCCTATGTCATCGAAGGCAAGTACGGCCTCGCCAAGGACCAGCTGTCGACGATCGAGAAGCTTTGCGGCAAGGACTGCGAGTATTATGAGGATCTGGCCGGCGCGCTGACGCAGGCGCACGCGCTTTAATCTGGCGAAGCGCGGCTCGCGCCGAATTGCGGCATGCGTCCCAGTGACGGAAGGGAAATGACGATATGTCGCAGGCGCGATACACGCGCGAAGGGGTCGCGCCCGGCGCAGCCGGGCTCGCTTTCGACGCGGACCTCAATTTCCTTGCGCGGTGGGCCGGCCCGCTCGGGCTGCTGGCCCGCGCGATGCTGGCTTACATTTTCATCGTCGAAGGCGTGGGCAAGATTGCAGGCTACGCGGGCGTCGCCGGCTATATGCAGGCGCACGGGGTGGACGGGCGGCTGCTGCCGCTAGTCATTCTGACCGAACTCGGCGGCGGCTTGCTCGTATTGTTCGGCTGGAAGACGCGCTGGGCGGCGATCGCGCTTTTCGGCTTCTGCCTTTTGACGGCGTTGTTCTTCCACATGGGCGCCGATCAGGCGATTCAATTGCAGAAGAATGTCGCGATGGCCGGGGGCTTTCTCACCCTGGCCCTGCTCGGCCCCGGCCCCTGGTCGGTCGACGCCTGGCGCGGCCGCTCCGTCTAGGGGCTGCGGGCCGGGGCGGCGCCGGCCTCGCGGGCCGATTGATTTCGGCCATGCTGTCAGCCATATGGCGTGCGTGAGCGGGTTCGAACCGCCTGACCTCCTGTCCCTGATTGGCGTTTCGAGTGGCTCGCCTTGCCGCGGCCTTGGCGCGCGGCCTATAGAAAACTTCAGCGCTCTTTGCTGGCGCTCATCTTTTTGAAGGCCCCGAATGTCGAGCGTCGACGTCAAGCCGACCAATCGCAAGCCAGCCGGCAAGGCTGAAATGCCGAACGAGCCGTTCAAGCGGGCGCTCGCCTCGTGCACGCGGGCGCTGGCGCGTCAGCCTGAGCTCGAGATCGCCTTCTCGGCCGACAAGCCGTCCTTGATCGCCTCGCCGGAGGGCGCCAAGGCGCGCCTGCCCGAGCCGCCGCGCAAGCCCAATCCGCGCGAGGCGGCGATCGTCCGCGGTCTCGCCGATTCCTTCGCCCTCAGGCTCGCCTGCCACAGCGACGCGCTGCACCGGCGCCTCGCCCCGCAGAGCCCGCCGGCGCGCGCCCTGTTCGACGCGGTCGAGCAGGCGCGGGTCGAGGCCATTGGCTCGCGCCGCATGCAGGGCGTGGCGTCGAACATCACCGCCATGCTCGACGATCGCTACCACCGCAGCCCTTTCGCCGAAGCGCGCACGCGCGAGGAGGCGCCAATGGAGGACGCGGTGGCGATGCTCGCCCGTGAGCGGATGACCGGGCTCGCGCCGCCGCGCGGCGCGGCGCGGCTGGTCGAGCTCTGGCGCCCCTTCATCGAGGAGAAGGCCGGCGCCGATCTCGATCGGCTGACCGACGCCCTCCTCGACCAGCGCGCTTATGCGAAGCTGGTGCGCAAGGTTCTCTCATCCCTGGGGCTTGCGAACGAGTTCGACGCCGACGCCGAGGATTCGGAAGACGAGACGGAGGACAAGAAGCCGCCCGATGAGGCCGACGAGGCGGAAGGCGAGGGCGACGACCAGTCGAGCCAGGATTCGATGCAGCGCGAGGCGGCCGACGAGACGGCCGACGACGCCGACGAAAGCGCCATGGACACGGTCGAGGCGCCATCGTCGGAACTGGAGGACGAGGGGGAAGCGGGCGAAGCGGAAGAAGCGGCGGAGAGCCGCCCGCCGCAGCCTCAGTCCACGGAAAAGCGCGGGCCGGACTACAAGGCCTTCACCACCCGGTTCGACGAGGTCGTCGAAGCCGACGAATTGTGCGACCCCGACGAATTGCAGCGGCTGCGCGACTATCTCGACAAGCAGCTGCAGAATCTGCACTCCGTCGTCGCCCGTCTCGCCAACCGGCTGCAGCGGCGCCTGATGGCGCAGCAGAGCCGCTCGTGGGAGTTCGACCTCGAAGAGGGCGTGCTCGACACCGCGCGCCTGCCCCGCATCATCATCGATTCCCAGCAGCCCCTGTCCTTCAAGCAGGAGAAGGACATGGCGTTCCGCGACACGTCGGTGACGCTGCTGATCGACAATTCCGGCTCGATGCGTGGCCGCCCGATCACCGTCGCGGCGACTTGCGCCGACATTCTCGCCCGCACGCTCGAGCGCTGCGGCGTCAAGGTCGAGATCCTTGGCTTCACCACCCGCGCCTGGAAAGGCGGACAATCGCGCGAGGCTTGGCTTCAGGCCGGCAAGCCCGCCAATCCGGGACGCCTCAACGACCTGCGCCATCTCATCTACAAGTCAGCGGACGCGCCGTGGCGGCGGGCGCGCAAGAACCTCGGGCTCATGATGCGCGAGGGGCTCTTGAAGGAGAACATCGACGGCGAGGCGCTCGACTGGGCGCACCAGCGCCTTCTGGGCAGGTCCGAGCAGCGCAAGATCCTGATGATGATCTCCGACGGCGCGCCGGTCGACGATTCGACGCTGTCGGTCAATCCGGGCAATTATCTCGAGCGCCACCTGCGCTACGTGATCGAGGAGATCGAGACCCGCTCGCCGGTCGAGCTCATCGCCATTGGCATCGGCCACGACGTCACGCGCTACTATAAGCGCGCGGTGACGATCGTCGACGCGGAGGAGCTGGGCGGGGCGATGACGGAAAAGCTCGCCGAACTGTTCGACGAGAACGCCGCGCTTCCCGAGCCGGCGAAGCCCGCCCGGGGCGCAAGGCGGGGCCGGAAGGCGGCGTGAGAAGGCCGGGGCGCTCGTGAGCGGATTTTTTGGCCTAGCCGTCGTTTTACCGGCACGCCGTAAGGATTTCAAAAGCTTACGACCCGGTTTACCGCCGCGCTCAAGAAAGACGGTTTAGGACGCTTGGGAGGGCGCGCCTAACAAGCGATGGGAATGGACCGGAGGCGACGACCCGTCACGGTCTATATAACACAGAAGTACAATGTAATTTATTGAACAAGGAAGCTCGGCCGGCGCGTGCAAGCCAGCATCTTGGCTGGGCCTCAAAGCCGCTTTTGCAAAGCTTATCATTCTCTATTTGGACGCCCTCCGAGACTCCCTATCTATGGGCGCATGAACGCACCCGCACGCCGTCGAGTTCCGCTCCTCACCCGCCGGCGAGGCCGATCTGTTCTCCGCGCCTGCGACCTTGCCGGAAGGGTTCCGATATCACCCGGACGTTCTCTCCCCCGACGAGGAGGAGGCGCTCGCGCGCGAGCTTGGCGCGCTGCCGTTCAAGCCGTTCGACTTCCATGGCTACCTCGCCAATCGTCAGGTCGTGAGCTTCGGCTACCGCTATGATTACGGCAGCCGCTCGGTGGTCGAGGCGGCGCCGTTTCCGGAGTTTCTCGAATCGCTGCGGCGCAAGGTCGCGGCGGTGTTCGACCGGCCGGCGGAGACCTTCCGGCAGGTGCTCATCAATCAATATCAGCCGGGCGCAGGCATCGGCTGGCATCGCGACAAGGCTCAGTTCGACGAGGTTACGGCCGTGTCGCTGCTCGCGCCCTGCAACCTGCGCTTCCGCCGCAAGGCGGGCGAAACCTGGGAGCGCGCGTCGCTCATTGTCGAGCCGCGCTCGGCCTATCTGCTCTCCGGGCCGGCCCGCAGCGTGTGGGAGCACAGCATTCCGCCCCTTGACCGGCTTCGCTATTCGATCACCTTGCGGACGCTGGTTGCATCTGACAGAGGACGCACATTCTCCGCCTCATCCTGAGGAGCGCCGAAGGCGCGTCTCGAAGGATGTGACGGGCGCGACCGCCTTCGCTCACTGGAGCATCCTTCGAGACGCAAAGCCGCGCTTTGCCCCTCAGGATGAGGGAGTCAATCGCTCATCGCGAGAACAGCCACAGAATGATCGACAGAACTACGCTCACGAGAATCCCGCTCGTGATCGGCGCGTAGAAGGTGAAGCCTTCGCGCTGGATGAAAATATCGCCGGGCAGGCGCCCCAGCCCGAGCCGCGTGATCCACGGCCATAAGAAACCGACAGCCGCGATGGCGAGGCCGATGACGATCAGCGCGCGGGACATCGCCGATCTCGCTCAAGGTCATTGAGGGCGCAGATTGAGCCCCACCCCCTTGTCGACGAACTGCAAGGTGTAGGCGTTCTTATAGTCGGCGCGCTTGTCGACCATCCCGATCGCCACCATCTTGTCGAAGAAGTCCTTCCAGCGCGCATCGGTCATGGCCCCGATGCCGAGCTTGAGCGCATCGCCCGAATCGACGATGCCGTATTGCTTCATTGCTGCGATCGAGAACGCGATCTGGTCGTCGTTGATGTCAGGATTGTCGAGCTTGATGAGCGCGTTGGCTTTGGAATTGTCGCCGTAGAGATAGTGATACCAGCCGATCGCGGATGCATCGACGAAACGCTGCACCAGATCGGGGCTCTTCCCCACGATCCCGGCGCGCGTCACGATCAAGGTCGAATAGGTGTCATAACCGTAGTCGGAGAGCAGGAACACGTTTGGCTTGAAATGGCCCTGCCTTTCGATCTCGTACGGCTCGGCGGTGACGTAGCCTTGCTGGATCGAGTTCTTGTTCATGATGAAGGGGGCGGAGTTGAAATTGTAGGGCCGGATGCTCTCGTCCTTGAAGTGATAGGCGAGCCGGAGCCAGGCGTAGAAAGTCTGGATCGCGCCGGCGCCGACATAGACCGGCTTGGCGTCGAGAAGATCGTCCCATTTGTCCAACCCCACATCCGGGTGCGACATGAGAATCTGCGGGCTCTTCTGGAAGTCGGCGGCGACGGCGACCAGGGGAAGCTTGGCCTCGGCCGACAGCAGGTTGCCGATCATGTCGCCGCCCATGAAGAAATCGAGCTTGCCGAACAGGAGCATGAGGCCGCCATTCGCCTGCGGGCCGCCCGGCACGATCGTCACGTCGAGGCCATATTTCGCATAAGTGCCGTCGGCGACCGCCTGATAGAAGCCGCCCGCTTCCGGATCGGCCATCCAGTTGGTGCCGAACTTCACCTTGTCGAGCGCAAGGGCCGGCTGGGCCAGACCGACCCATCCCGCCAAAACTGCAAGCACCGCCAAGCGCATTCGACCCGCACCGTTTTTTATGGCTCTTCGCCTCGCGGGCATTGGCGAGATCAAAAGCCGTTCGAGCCGGGCTCGCTCTCATCGCGCGGCGCGCCCGCCATCCTTGGAGCCGCATCGCCGGCCTGCGAAATATAATAGGACGTCAGATCGTACACAAATGCGGCGTCCTCGCCGGGCAGATAAGACGCCTCGACATGGTAGGAGAGGAATTCGAGCGCATAGGCCGCGCCAATGTCATGCTCGTAGCGGCGCCGCGCGTCGCGCCTCATTTCGTTGACCGTGTGCTTGCGGATGCGGACCTCACAGTGCTTGACCGGCCCGAATCGTTCGACCCAGTCGTTGAACAGATGATTGAGCCCGCGGCCGAAGCGCTCGGCCTGCTCGTCTCCGAGATCGCCGACGTAGCGGGATGCGTTCTCGAGCCGCCGTTTGAGCTTTGCTCCGCGCGCTTCCTGCAACCGTGTCCTGAGCTGTCCAAGCATGGCCTTGACGAGGATGCGTCGCGCCCGCAAACGACCCCGGACGCGTAACGGTCGGCCCCAACGGGCGCTCAATCATAGCATCGACCATCCGGCAAGATTGATTGCAGCGCCAGCCTCTGAGAAGGTTTCTCGCTGACCGCCGCCGCCGGAGTGGAATCGGGGAATCTTTCCATGTCCGACGTGACGCTGGGCAATCGGCTCGATCGGCCAGTGGATGACAGGTCTGACCACGTCCTGGGCGCTCCGGACGCCGCCATCACGCTGGTCGAATACGGCAGCTACGCGTGTCCCTATTGCCGCGCGGCGAACGAGCGGATCGCGGAAGTGCGCGATCAGTTCGGCGGCCGCATGCGCTACGTCTTCCGCCATCGGCCTCTCGTCGGCGTCGAGCTTGCCCGCCGCGCCGCCGAATTAGTGGAGCGGGCCGAAGACCCGAAGGATTTCTGGGACGCGCATATCAAGCTGATGACGCGCTCCGAGACCCTGACCGAGGACGACGTGAGCGCGGTCGCGCGCGATCTCGGCGTCGCCGCCGATAGCGGCCCGCCGGACGAGCCGGCATTTATCCGCGCGAAGGCGAGGGTCGACGCGGACGAGGCCAGCGCAGCGGCGAGCGGGGCGATCGTCACCCCGACCTTCTTCATCAATGGCCGCCGTTACGACGGGCCGTGG
Source organism: uncultured Alphaproteobacteria bacterium (assembly GCA_963764955.1). Lineage (GTDB taxonomy): Bacteria > Pseudomonadota > Alphaproteobacteria > Rhizobiales > Beijerinckiaceae > Roseiarcus. Next base: position 181,890 of record CAVXVE010000042.1, read on the forward strand.
GACGAAAGCGCGCTTGCCGATGCGATGCTGGGCACGCTCGGTCATCGGGTGCGCTCGGCGGCGCTCGATTTCGCCAGCTGGGGGCCATCGGCGGGCGCTTTGCTCCTGCTCGCGACGATCGTCGCCGTCGCCTTGACCAATAGCCGCTTCGGGCCGGAGTTCGCCGCGTTCTGGGACCAACAATTTGGCCTCACGTTCGGCGGTCTCGCCTTTTCACTGTCGCTTAAGCATTGGATCGACGATGGGCTCCTGACCCTGTTCTTTCTTGTCGTTGGCCTCGAGATCAAGCGCGAGTTCACCGTCGGCCATCTCTCGGGCTGGCGCTCCGCCGCGCTGCCGGTTGCCGGCGCGATCGGCGGCATGGCCGCGCCGGCGGCGCTCTATCTGCTCTTCGTTCCGTCCGGCGCCTGGTCGCACGGCTGGGGCGTGTCGATGTCGACCGACACGGCCTTCGCGGTGGCGCTGATCGTGATGCTGGGAGCGCGGGTCCCGGTTGAACTGCGCATCTTCCTCACCGCGGCGGCGATCGTCGACGACCTCGGGACCATCCTCGCGGTCGCCGTATTCTATTCAGGCGGGCTCAATCTCATCTATCTTGCGCCGGCGGCGGTGCTCATCGGGGCGCTCGCGATGCTGAACCGGTCGCATGTCTATGCGCTCGCGCCCTACGTCGTGGTCGGCGTCGCTTTGTGGGCATGCGTCATGGCGAGCGGACTGCATCCGACCCTTGCCGGCGTGATTCTGGCGCTGTTCATCCCCACGAGACCGCCGCCCAACCTGACCGCGCTCACCACCCAGGCGAGCGCGCTCATCGCCGCCGAAGCGGCGCGCGGCGGCGAGGTGCTGCATCATGGGCCGTCTACGCCGGCCTTGCGCGCGCTTGATGCGATCCACGACCGGATCGAGTTGCCGGCCGACCGCCTGCTGCGTCATGCCGGCGCGCGATCGAGTTATCTGGTGCTGCCGCTGTTCGCCCTGGCCAACGCCGGCGTCGTGTTGAGAGCGGAGACGTTCAGCGGCCGCGAACGGCTGATGGCGGCGATCATCGCCGGGCTCGTGATCGGCAAGCCGCTCGGCATCCTGCTCGCCTCCGCGCTCGCGGTCTCGACGCGGCTTGCGCTCAAGCCGAAACAATATTCGTGGGCCCAGCTTGCGGGAGCGGGGGCGCTGGGGGGAATCGGATTCACGATGTCGCTGTTCATCGCAGGCGAAGCGTTCCCGTTGGCGGCGGATTTCGAGGCCGCCAAGATCGGGGTATTCATCGGTTCGGTCCTGTCCGCCGTCATCGGCGTGACAGCGCTCATATTCGCCGGGCGTAGGGCGCCGCCGTGAGGCGGCGTTGCAAGATGGCGCTGGAGCCGCCAGATGGAGCGTTCGGCGGCGCGCGGATTTTGCGGGCGGCTCGGCGCGAACATAACGAAAAGAAAGGTTTCGGATCATGAGCCATGTCACCTACACGGTCGTCGAGCACGACGGCGGATGGGCCTATAAGGCCGGCGACGTCTTTTCGGAGACTTTTCCCACCCGCGAGGAGGCTCATGCCGCTGCGGCGCGGGCCGCTCAGGAGCAGCGCGTTCCGGGCCAGGGCGGCCCGATCGAATACGAGGACAGCTCCGGCCGCTGGCGCGAGGAGGAGGAAAGCGGCGAAGACCGGCCGGACACCGAGGTCAAGGACTGACGCGGGGCGAAGCCTTATCCGGCGGCGCGAACGCCAGGCTTCGCACCTAGGCCGACTTTACAGGAGATAATTCCCGTGAAGACGATCGTGGTAACGGATCGGGCTGCAGGAACGGCCGGGATGAAGCTGGTGGAGCGGCCCGAGCCGCAGGGGGCGGCGCTTGCCGGCCTCTCGGGCGGGAACTACGGCGATGTCGTTGTTCAGGTCCATGCGTCGGGATTCACCGGGGACGAGCTGGGGTGGCCCTCGACCTGGATCGATCGTCTCGGCCGTGACCGGACGCCTTCGATCCCCGGCCACGAGGTGGCCGGAGTGGTCAGCGCGCTGAGCTATGGAACGACGGGGCTGTCGGTGGGACAACGTGTGTTCGGCCTCACCGACTGGACTCGCGACGGCACGCTGGCGGAATATGTAGCCGTCGAGGCGCGCAACCTCGCGCCGCTGCCGGGGGACGTTGACTTCACGGTGGGCGCGGCCCTCGTGATGTCGGGCCTGACCGCGTGGCAGGGCTGTTCGAGCACGGCCGCCTTTGTGCGGGGCAGAGCGTCCTTGTGCACGGCGCGGCCGGCGTAGTCGGTTCGATGGCGACCCAGCTCGCGCGTGAGGCTGGGGCGTATGTCATCGGCGCCGGGCGCGCCGCCGGCCGTCAGACGGCTCTCGACTTCGGCGCTCAGGAGTTCGTCGACCTCGATAACGACGCTCTGGAAGATGTCGGCGGAGTTGATCTGGTTTTCGATGTCCTCGGCGGCGACATCGCGAAGCGGTCTGCGGGCGTGATTCGAGCCGGAGGAACACTGGTGAATATCACCGGCCCGACCGAGGCGCGGCCCGCTGACGGCCGGACGGTTTTCTTCGTCGTCGTACCCGATCGCGCCCAGCTGAGTGAGATTGTCCGGCGGGCTCGTGACGGACGAGTGCGGACAAACATCGGCAATGTGGCTGCCCTCGACGATGCCGTCGCCGCCTTCAACCCGACCGAACGGATCAAGGGAAAGACGATCATCCGCGCTCGTCCGTGACCACTCGGGGAGGCGAGCGGTTCTGCCCTCTCCGTGGACCATCGTCGGCCACGACGCCGCCGCGCCACGACCAGGGCTTGCACCCGCGAGCGCCGCGAGGGAAGGGCGGCTAGGCCGTGGTGTTGTCAGGCCTTGGCCAGGCGCTCAACGGAACGCAGGTCATTCACAAAGCTCGCGTAAGCAGAACGCCTCTCGTCTTCGTCTTGCAGGCGTAGCAGCGCGGACGGATGAATGGTGACGAAGACCCGCAGTCCGTTCGCCGCATCGAGGACGGCGCCGCGATTGGCGCCGACGGGGATGGCGCGGCCCATGAGCCCTTGCGCCGCCGTCGCGCCGACGGCGACGACAAGCCGCGGTCTTACGACCTCGATCTCGTCGAACAGCCACCGCCGGCATATCTTGATCTCGCCGGCGTTGGGGCGTTTGTGCAATCGCCGCTTGCCCCGCGGCTCAAACTTGAAATGCTTGACCGCGTTGGTCACGTAAACGCTGGCGCGGTCGACGCCCGCTTCCACGAGCGCCCTGTCCAAGAGGAGCCCCGCCGGCCCGACAAACGGACGGCCTTCGCGGTCTTCGCGATCCCCGGGCTGCTCGCCGACCAGCATGACCGCCACGTCCGTCGGCCCCTCTCCGAATACGGTCTGGGTCGCGTCTTTCCATAATGGACAAGCGCGGCAGGAAGCGGCTTCGTCGCGCAGGCTCTCGAGCGTGTTTTCGGCGACCTTGAGGACGCTCACGGCCGGACGAACACCTCGACCAGAACCCAGGCGACCATGACCAGCACGAGGCTGGCGATGACGACGTATCGGAGGTTATACCCCGTGGCGCCGCCCCGCACGGCGGTTTTGTTCTCCTCGGTCACGACCGGACGTTCGTGCGGATCCATCGAACGCTTCCCTTCATCAGGATCGGCGAGGATCGCTTCCGGCGCGAAGCGCCGGCGAAGCCGGATCCTGTTCGCCAAAACGGGCGCGCGCGGCGCCCATGTCGATTGGAAACTCGGGACCGGCCGAATTGTTCCCGCGGGGGAGCGGGCTTAAGCGGCCGCAGACGCGTTGCGCGCGGCGGATTCCGAGACGGATGCGCCGATTCGAATCCGTCCTTAGTCGGGCAATCCCGCCTTCAGCAAGCCCTCGCGTACCCGCTCCCCATCGGCGGGGTTGCGGTAGTGCAGGGTGCCGACGAAGGATTGAGCCGTAAAGGCCGGCTCCCTCTGCAGCACCTCGTGGGCGTGAGCTCCGGCCGCGGTGCGGTTGCCGAGTTGCGCCGAGGACGCCGCCAGGAAGGCATGGTGCGTGTGGTCGGGCGCGGTGAGCTTGCTGTAGGACGCGATCGCCTCGGCGTAAGCGCGGGCGGTGTATTGTGCGCGGCCGAGATGGCTCCAAAAGCGCTCCGGATGATAGGGATTGAGCCGCATCGCCCGGCGAATCCATTCGATCCCTTCTTCCGGGCGTCCGAGCCAGGTCAGCACCTCGCCCTGCTGCACGACGATGAGATCGCTGTTGGGGTTGAGGCTCAGCGCGCGGTCCTGGTGATAGGCCGCCTTGTCGTGCTCGTTGAAGTTGAGCTTGAGCGCGGCGAGAATCCGATGGACGTCCGCGTCGTTGTCGTCCAGCGCGAGCGCGATCTGCAATTCGTCGACGATGCGCTGCTCGAACGCGCCCCGGTCGTCGCACCAGCCGTGCAGCCACGCCTGCCCGCTGACGCACGCCATCCACGCGTGGGCGTGGGCGTAGTTGGGATCGAGCTCGATCGCGCGCCCGAGCGCGCGAAGAGCCTCGCCATTGGCCTCGCGGTTCGACTTGTGATGAAGGATCTTGCCGGCCAATACATATTCGTACGCCGCCATGTTCGCGGTGGTCTGCCGCTTCACCCGGTCATGCCTCGCCGCCTCGACGCGGCCGAACAGTGTCGAAGCAATGGACGAGGTGATCTCGTCCTGGATGGCGAAGATGTCCTCAAGCTTGCGATCGTAGCGTTCGGCCCAGATATGCGTTTCGGTCTCGCCGTCGATGAGCTGAACGGTGACCCTGACCCGATCCCCCGCCTTGCGGACGCTTCCTTCGGCGATGTAGTCGACCCCGAACTCGCGCGCGACTTGCTTCGCCTTGACGGGCTTGCCCTTGTGGACGAACACGGCGTTGCGGGAGATCACGAGCAGCTCGCGGAAACGCGAGAGTTCCGTGATGATGTCCTCGGTGAGTCCGTCGGCGAAAAACTCCTGCTCCGGGTCGCCGCTCATGTTGTCGAACGGCAGCACTGCGATCGAGGGCTTTTTGGCGCTTGCCGCGGGCGCGTGGGGAGGGTCAGAGGCCGCGTGGCTTGCCTGGGAGTCTGCCCGTCGATCAACACCTTGTAGGCCCGAATTGACCGCGTGATGTTCTTGACCTGCTGGTCGCCGAGATCGGCGTAAGCGACGTTCAGCCGGTCGCCGACCTGGTCGCGAACCGCCGCCGAGATGCAGATTCCGCCCGGCTCCGCCATTGTTTCGAGCCGCGCCGCCACATTGACGCCGTCGCCGAAAATGTCGCTCTCTTCGACGATCACGTCGCCCAGGTTGAGGCCAATGCGATAGAGCAGAGCGCGAGCCGCTGGCATGTCCCGATTGCGCCGCGCCATGCGCTGCTGAAAATCGATGGCGCAGCGCAGGGCCTCTGTAACGCTCTGGAACTCGACGAGCATGCCGTCGCCGGTCGTCTTGATGATGCGGCCCCTGCACTTGGCGATCGCGGGATCGATCACTTCGAGTCGAATCGTCTTCAGGCGCGCCAGCGTTCCGGCCTCGTCGACTTCCATGAGCCGGCTGTAGCCGACAACGTCCGCGGCGAGAATTGCGGCGAGCCGGCGCTCGACATTATGGACTTCCATGGATCAGCGACCCGTCCATCCGCTCGCGGCGCATGGCGAAGTCCGAAGCCGGATCAGTCAACACTTCGGGCCGGTACGACTCCGCAGCCTGCGCGTGCTTGTGGCATCCTACCTCAGGCCGCAACAACATCCAAATTCCGGGAACCCACGTCATTCTCCGGAATTCGGGCGAAGCCGGCTTTCCCGCCGGGGGTGGCCTTTTCAGCTCGCCGGCGCCTGGTTTTTAAGGCCCAGCACGTCGATGCGCTCGATCGAGGGCGGCTTGGCGAAGAGCTCATCCGCCTTGGCCATCAGCGCCTGCGCGATCGGCCCCGTGAGGTGGGCCTGGCGGCCGGCTTCGTCTTCGAAGGCGTCAAACACGGCGAAGACGCTCGGGGAGATCCGCAGCGCGAACCAGATCGGCGTCGTCGCCTCCTGATTGGCCATCGAAAGCCCCGCCGACAGGAAGGCGGCGACGTCGGCTTCCTTGCCCGGCTTGGCGTCGAGACGAACGAACAGCGCATGCTTGATCATTGACGGCTCCTCAAATTGGCGGTCGCGCGGCGCCCGACCAAGGAGAGCTTTACACGCAGAGCCCTGTCGGCGATGCTGGCAGGAATGACATCATTGGTATCAATATGGCCATGAACGTCACAGTGCTTGCGCTGGAAGGGGTGTTCGACACCGGTCTCGCCATCGTGCTCGATGCGTTGACCACGGCGAACGAGCTCGGCGCCGGCCAGACCAAAGCCGGCGCGCCTTTTGCGATTTCGGTCGCCGGGCTGCGCCGGTCGGTCCTGAGCGCGCAGCGCTTCGGCGTTCCGGTGCGTCCCGCCGCCGCGTGCCCGCGCCCCGACCTCGTGATCGTCCCGGCGCTCGGCTACAAGCAGGCGGGGCCGCTTCTCGAGGCGCTGAAACGGGCCGACGTGGTCGAGGCCGCCAAGGCGTTGCGCGCCTGGCGGGCCTCGGGGGCGCAGATCGCCGCCGCCTGCATCGGCACATTTGTCCTTGCAGAGAGCGGAATGCTCGACGGGCAGGAGGCGACGACGACCTGGTGGCTCACCCCTCTGTTCCGGCAGCTTTATCCCTCCGTGCGCCTCGACACGAGCCGAATGCTGATCAGCTCCGGACCGTTTCTCACCGCCGGCGCGGCGTTCAGTCACATGGATATGATGCTTTGGCTCATCCGCCAGATTAGCCCGGAACTGGCCGGGCTCGTGGCCAGATATCTGGTGGTCGATCAGCGCCCCTCACAAGCCGCCTACATCATTTCCGATCATCTGACGCACGCCGACCCTCTGGTGCAGAGGTTCGACCGCTGGGCGCGCGATCATCTGAGCGAGGGGTTCAGGCTCGGGGCCGCTGCCGCCGCGGTCGGCGCCAGCACCCGGACCCTGACCAGGCGGGTGCGCGAGGTCATCGGCAAGACGCCGCTCTCCCATGTCCGGGATCTCAGGATCGAGCGCGCGGTGCATCTCCTGAAGACGACAGGGACCAGCGTCGACCGGATCGCCGAAGCCGTCGGCTATGTCGACGGCGCCACGCTTCGCACGCTGCTCCGGCAGCGGCTCAAGATGGGAATTCGCGAAATCAGGCGAGCCTAAGAGCGCGCTCACGAAAAAGTGGAAGCCGGTTTTTCGTGGATCAAAGCGCGCGAAATCAAGGAATCCAGCGCGGGCGGCGGCCTTCGCGCGCAAGCTCAGCTTGGCGGCTTGGGCGTGTCGCGACGACGTGCGATGAGGGCTCCGGCGAGCGCCGTCCATCCCGTCTGGTGCGACGCCCCCAGGCCCTCTCCGGTCTCGGCGTGGAAGTATTCATAGAAGAGGAGCGAATCCCGCCAGACGGGGTCTTTCTGGAAATGGGGATTGGCGCCATGGGCCGGGCGCCGGCCGTTCGCGTCGAGCCGAAAAAGGCTCAGGAGACGGCGCTCGAGCTCCGCGGCGACCTGGCTCAGATTCGCCCTGCGGCCCGATCCGGTCGGCAGTTCGACCGTCAGCTCGTCGCCAAAGAAATTATGAAGGTGTCGCAGCGACTCGATGGCGAGGAAGTTCAGCGGGGACCAGACTGGACCCCTCCAGTTGGAGTTGCCGCCAAAGAGGCCGGAGCGCGACTCCCCCGGCTCGTAGTCGAGCCGGCAGGTCCGACCGTCGAAATTGAGAACCAGAGGGTGCTCCAGGTGGTAGCGCGAAAGCGATCTCAATCCGTACGGCGACAGGAATTCGCTCTCGTCGAGCATACGGGCCAGGATGCGCTGGAAGCGCGACTTCTCGACCAGCGAAATCAGTCCCGGCCGGCCGCCGGACGGGAGGTAGTAGAGATGGTTCTTCGTGTGCAGTTTATGCTCGAGGTACCAGCGCGCCCGCTCGCGGAACATCGGCAAGCGCTGCCATAGCGAGACGTCAAGCTCCACGGCGGCGAAGACCGGCAGCAGTCCCACCATCGAGCGCGCCCGCACCGTGACCGCGGAACCGTCAGACGTGCGCAGCCGGTCGTAGAAGAACCCATCCTGCTCGTCCCAAAGCCTGTCCATGGCCGCGGCGATCAGCGCGAAGTGCTCGAAGAATTTGATCGCGACATCTTCGTAGACTGAGTTGCGATTGGCGAGCAGGAGAGCGATCTCCAGCATGTTGAGGCAATATTTCGCCATCCAGGCCGTGCCGTCCGATTGTTCAAGCACTTCGCCTTTGAGCATCTTCGAGCGGTCGAACGGGCCGATGTTGTCGAGCCCGAGAAAACCGCCTTCGAAGATGTTGTCCCCTCGCTCGTCCTCGCGATTGACCCACCAGGTGAAATTGATCAACAGCTTGTTGAAGACGCGCGCGAGAAAGTCGAAATCCGTGGCCCCGTCGATACGAAACACCGCAAGCGCCGCCCATGCCTGAACCGGCGGATTCACATCGCTGAAATTCCATTCATACGCCGGCAACTGGCCGTTGGGATGCATGTACCATTCGCGGGCGAGCAGCAGCAGCTAATTCTTCGCCATCGCGGGGTCGGTGTGGGCGAGAATGACGCTATGAAAAGCGAGATCCCACGAGGCGTACCAAGGGTACTCCCACTTATCCGGCATCGCGACGATGTGATGGTTGCTGAGGTGGCGCCACACTGAGTTGCGGCCGGATTTCCGCGCTTCAGGCGGCGCCAGCTTGTCGCCCTCAAGCCAGCGCGGCACGTCGTAGTGATAGAATTGCATGCTCCAGGTCATTCCCGAGAAGGCCTGCCGCATCACGCTCGCTTCTTCGTCGCTCGTTCCTTCCGGGCGTAGCGCCGCGTAATATTCGTCGGCTTCGCGCTTTCGATCGGCGAGCGTCTGCTCGAAATTCTTGGCGAGATCGACGACTCTGCCTGGGACGTCCCGCGCCAGACGCAGCCTGAGTTCGACGGTCTCTCCCGCCCCGACCGCTACGCGGCGCCAGAAGGCCATCTTCGTGCCGCGCCGCTCGGGATTGACCGTCGCCGCGCCATGAACGACGTGGTCGTTGATCCCATCCTTGGGGTAGGGCGTCGAAGGCTCGCCGCCAAACAGTTTCGGGATGTTGCTCTCGTTTTCGCAAAACAACAGCGTCGGCGGATGGCCGGCGGGATCAGGCCCTGCGACAAGCTTCCATGCGCCGAGCTTCTCCTCTTCGGCGATGACGACCGAGGCCGCGTCGCTCAACTCGTCACGGATCTCAGGCTTGGGAGCGTCGTCGTCCCACGACCATCGGTTGCGGAACCAGAGCGTCGGGAGAAGGTGAAGTTCGGCCGGCTCTGGCCCCATGTTGCGCGCGGCGATGCGGATGCAGATATCGTCGGGCGCGGCCTTGGCGTAGTCTGCGGTGATCTGCCAATACCGGTCGCCGTCGAATATTCCGGTGTCGAGAAGCTCGAATTCGGGATCGTCCCGCGTACGGCGCGCGTTCTCCTCCCGCAGGCGCGCATACGGAAATTCGGCTTGCGGATAGTGATAGCGCCAGCTGAGCCACGAGGCGGTCGGGGTCGCGTCGAGATACCACCAGTATTCCTTGGCGTCCTCGCCATGATTGCCCTCCGGCCCGCTGAGACCGAAGATTCGCTCCTTCAGCATGGGATCGCGTCCGTTCCAGAACGCGAGCGCGAAACAAAGATGCTGCCCCCGATCGCAGAGGCCAGCCAGGCCGTCCTCGCTCCAGCGGTAGGCGCGCGAACGCGCGTGGTCGAACGGAAAGTAGCGCCAGGCGTCGCCGTCGGCGCTATAGTCCTCGCGCACCGTGCCCCACGCGCGTTCCGCGACGTAAGGGCCGACGAGCTTCCAATCGCCCCCAGCCGCGGCGGCCGATCCCTCCGCGAGCCGCGCGTGCTCAGCGGAGCTGGCCGATTTTTGTTGCTCGCCGCTGCTCATCGCGAGCGCATCCTAGCATCGATCTGGATGCAAGGCGCGCCGAGGCGTTCGCCGCGACCTGTCCATAGTCAGAGTTTCGCCGGCGCCGCGCGCCGGCGGGTCGTTCGCCTACTTGCTGGCCGGCTTCTCCAGGTGCCCCCCGAACTGGAAACGCATCGCCGAGAGCAGCTTGTTCTGGTAGTCCGCGTCGCCGCGCGAAAAAAACCGCTCGTAGAGGGCGGTGCTCAAGACCGGCACCGGCACGCCTTCGTCGATCGCCGCCTTGATCGTCCAACGGCCTTCGCCTGAGTCGGACACGCGCCCGGAAAACTTGGCGAGCCCGGAATCCTCCGTCAGCGCCGTGGCGGTGAGATCGAGCAGCCATGAGGCGATCACGCTGCCGCGCCGCCAGACCTCGGCGACGTCGGGCAGATTGATGTCGTACTTGTAATGATCGGGATTGCTCAGCGGCGTCGTCTCGGCGTCGATCGCATGGGTCTTCTTGCCGATATTCGCGGCTCGAAGGATGTCCAGTCCCTCCGCGTAAGCCGCCATGATGCCGTATTCGATGCCGTTGTGGACCATCTTGACGAAGTGGCCGGCGCCGTTCGGACCGCAATGGAGATATCCGAATTCAGCCGTCGTCGGGGCGCCCTTGCGGCCGGGGGTGCGCGGAATGGAGCCTGCGCCGGGGGCGAGTGTCTTGAAGATCGGGTCGAGACGCTGGACCTCGTGATCAGGCCCGCCGATCATCATGCAATAGCCGCGCTCGAGGCCCCAGACGCCGCCGCTGGTGCCGACGTCGATATAGTTGACGCCTTTCGACATGAGTTCATGGGCGCGGCGGATATCGTCGACATAGTAGGAATTGCCGCCGTCGATGATGGTGTCGCCAGATTCGAGCGCCGGAAGAAGATCGGCGATGGTCTGGTCGACCACCGCCGCGGGAACCATGAGCCAGACCGCGCGCGGCTTTTCCAGTTTCTTGACGAGATCGGCAAGGGACGAACTACCGGTCGCCTTTTCGTCGACGAGCTCCTCGACGGCCTTGGGGGACATATCGAAGACCACGCACTCGTGGCCCCCCGTCAGGAGCCTGCGAACCATGTTGGCGCCCATGCGCCCCAGTCCGACCATTCCAAGTTGCATTGAGCGGCTCCTTCAGACGCGTGAGGTGATCAGTCGCGCTAAGATTGTTTTGACTTTACCTTCGGGCGCAACTTCATAGCAACAGCAGGCCCCACCGGGGCTGCTGGCAATTCGGATCTCGGGGCGTTTTCCCACATCAGGAATCCGCCGCGGAACGCGTTCGCGTTGTCGCCCAGCCGACATCGCGGGGGCAGCTCCTTCAGAATCCTGGCGTTGCCGCCGCCGAGCACGATATCGTCAGGCTCGAGCGCGGCGACCAGTCGGTCAACCACGTCAAAAACGTGCTTGCGCCACCGCTTTTTGCCGAGCCTCTCCAGTCCGCGCTCGCCCACATAGTCCTCATAGGTGGCCTTCTTGTAAGGCAGATGACCAAGCTCCATCGGCTCCACGATTCCGTCCACGATGAGCGTCGAGCCGAGCCCGGTTCCGAGCCCCAGAAACAACATCTTGCCTTTTTTGTAACTGCCGAGCGCCTGCATCGCCGCATCGTTGATGACTTTGACCGGACGGCCGAATCCGGTCCGGAAATCGAAGCCCATCCAGCCAGGTCCCAGATTCTTCGGATCCGCGACGGGGCGATTGTGCAGGACCGGGCCCGGATAGCCGATCGACACGACGTCATAGCTCCAGTCGCCGGCGAGGCGCCGGACTTTCGACACCATCTCTTGGGCCGTCATCTTCGGTCCGGAATCGAACTCCCGCTTCTCGGTCTGGCCGGATGCAAGGATTTTGACGTGGGTTCCGCCGACGTCGATGACCAACACGTTCATGGGACCCCTCATTGTCGTCGGGCTCTTCGTCGCCAGCGCGGCGCTTGAAGGGGACCATGCCCTGCGTCAGGGCGATGCGCTAGTCTCTCGTGGAATGTTTGCGCTTCGCCGGCCGGCTCGGGCAAGCGCTCGATATTTATCGTACCCCCAAAAATCCTTTGACATTCACCGATTAATGGGGGCACGGTTATTTTGGTGAAGATCACTTTCGATCCGGCCGAGCGGGCCACGACTCTTGAGGAGCGCGGCCTCGATTTCGCCGACGCGGCGGAGGGCTTCGCCGGACGCTCGATCCGATTCGAGGATCAGCGCCGGAACTATCGCGAGCGCCGATTTCAGACGGTCGGCTTCGCGAACGGACGAATGGTGATCGTCGTCTGGACGCCGCGCGGCGACGCGAGGCACATCATTTCGATGAGGAAATGCAATGCGCGGGAGCAAACGAAATACGGGCAGCGACTGGGCGAAGGTTGACGCCCATGTGATCCAGCCCGAGGAATATGAAGAGATCCCAGAAATCACCGATGAAGTGCTTGAGCGCGCGGATTTGTACCATGGCGACAAGCTGATCCGTCGCGGGCGCCCGCCGTCAGCGGCGCCGAAAGAGGCGATCAAGCTTCGGCTCGACCCGGACGTGCTGGCGTACTTCCGCGGCCTTGGCCCCGGCTGGCAGACCCGCATCAACGAGGCTCTGCGCCGCGCCGCCAAGCTGAAGAAGGTCGGATAGGCGATCTCGTTCATGCGTAGACGCTCGCGCGCCCCGCGCCCAGTTCGCGGCTGCGGCGCCGCAATCGAGACGTCGACCCCATTGTCTCGAGCGATGCGTTTCAGTTCCACCAGCCCTTATGATCTTTTTTGGGTTGGCGCAGCACGCCGTCACCCGGCTTCGGCGGCTCAATCTCAAGCAAATAGCGCTTTACCGGGCTCATGCGATTGTAGAGCTCGGGCGTCAGATAATCGAGTTGCAGGAGCTGCTGCGGCAGATCGCGCCGGGTGTATGTCAGGTGCAGCATGCGGCGCGGCTTGTCGGTCTTCTTCACGGTGCCGGCATGCCACATCGATGAATTGCAAATGATGGCGGAGCCCGCCGGCGCTTCAACCAGAACTTCCCCCGGATAGGGGGCCGACAGATCCTTGGGAACGCGCGCTTCCTCAACAGGGGCGACCGGCCCCGGCTCCCAATCGCCAATATTTACGTAAGGCACGTTGAGCGGCGCCCAGTGATGGGACCCTGGCACAATGCGAGTGGGACCATTGTCGAGCGTCATGTCGTCGAACATGATCATCGCGTTCACGACCCACCAATCATCGGCAAACTTCTTTGGCGTGTCGGTGTGCAGGTCCTGATCACCGTGCCCCGTTCGTGGATCACGCATGTTGGCGCCGTGCACCTTGATCTCGCCCAAAGCGTGGGCGGAGGCGGCGAGGACTTCCGGGACCCACAGGCATTTGTCGAAGGCGTCGGTCTTATTGAAGATGTTCGAGATCCGCCTGGCGCCGGGCTCGACATGGACCTCATGTCCGCCCTTCTCGCTTTCGGCCGCATGGATGCGTTCGAACGCGTTGCGCATCTTTTCGCAATCTTCCGTCGACAGCACATTCTCGACGATAAAGTAGCCGAGCTCGTCGAACTGCCTTGTTTGGGCTTCGGTGAGTGTGTTGGGGGAGACGCCGAGTTCGCGCAGGGCCTGCCTGGTGTACATGCCTCTCCTCCCGCTTGTGTGATTGGACGATCGGTTCGCTCAGGCGTTTACCGGTACGGCTAACACGGCAGCCGTCAGGCCTGCAAGCAGGCCAGCGCCAGCCAGGGCCGAGAGCAATGGAACATCAAGACGTTAGGCTGAGAAATGGTCGGAGTGAGAGGATTCGAACCTCCGACCCCATCGTCCCGAACGATGTGCGCTACCAGGCTGCGCTACACTCCGACATGCCGCGCGAGGCGCGCGGCTAGCGGCTATATACGGGCGGCCGCGCCGACAAGCAAGCGCCGTCGCAGCGACCCGCAAGGGCGCGGCTCCGTCCGGGGCCTGAGCGCGCGCAGCCGCCTTGCTCCCGCAAGCGATCGAAGGCTAAGCTCGCGCTCAAGGGCGCGGCTGAAGGTCGGACGCTCGAGGCCGTCTCGCCCGCGCCAAAGGCCCCAGAGGAGCGCTTATGAGTTTTCGTCTCAGACTTCTCGCCTTCGCCGCGGCGCTTTTGGCTTCCGCTGGGGCGCTCATGGCCTCGGCCGGGACGGCGGCCGCGGCTGACGATCTCAAGATCGCCCTCATCTACGGGCTCACCGGCCCGCTGCAGGCCTACGCCAAGCAGACCGAGACCGGCCTCAGGCTCGGGTTCGAATACGCGACCAAGGGGACGATGGAGGTCGACGGGCGCAAGATCGTCATCATCACCAAGGACGACCAGGGCAAGCCGGACCTCGCCAAGAGCGCGCTCGCCGAGGCTTATGAGGACGACGGCGCCGACATCGCCGTCGGCACCACCTCTTCCGCCGCGGCCATCGCCATGCTGCCGGTCGCCGAGGAGCACAAGAAGATCCTCGTCGTCGAGCCTGCGGTCGCCGATCAGATCACCGGCGACAAGTGGAACCGCTACATTTTCCGCACCGCGCGCAATTCCTCGCAGGACGCGATTTCGAACGCGGTGGCGATCGGCAAGCCCGGCGTGCATATCGCGACGCTGGCGCAGGATTACGCCTTCGGCCGCGACGGCGTCGCGGCCTTCAAGCAGGCGCTGGCCAAGACCGGAGCGACCGTCGACGCCGAGGAATATGCGCCGATCAACACCACCGATTTCACCGCGCCCGCGCAACGCCTGTTCGACGCGCTGAAGGACAAGCCCGGCCGCAAGATCATCTGGATCATCTGGGCGGGCGCGGGCGATCCGCTCGACAAGCTCGCCGATCTCGACCCCGGCCGCTACGGCATCGAGCTTTCGACCGGCGGCAACATCCTGCCCGCGCTCGTCGCCTACAAGCGCTTTCCCGGCCTCGAGGGCGCGACCTATTACTATTACGGCATCCCCAAGAACCCGGTGAACGACTGGCTGGTCGCCGAGCACGAGAAGCGCTTCAACGCGCCGCCGGACTTCTTCACCGCGGCGGCTTCGCGGCGGCGATGGCGATCGTGACCGCGGTCGAGAAGGCCAAGTCGACCGATACGGAAAAGCTGATCAGCACGATGGAGGGCATGGACTTCGACACGCCCAAGGGCAAGATGATCTTCCGCAAGGAGGACCATCAGGCGCTGCAGTCGATGTACGCGTTCAAGATCAAGGTTGATCCGAAGGTCGCCTGGGGCATCCCCGAACTCACCCGCGAGCTGACAGATCGAGGATATGGATATCCCGATCCGCAACAAGCGATGACGGCGCTGTCTCGCAGCCTCGCACGCGCGGCGTGAAGGCGCCGAATGTCGCTTGCGGTCGAGGATGAGGGGAAGGTCTCCGCTGACCGCCGATGACTCCGTCGCTGGAGACGCGGGGCCTGACCATCCGCTTCGGCGGCCATGTCGCGGTCGACCACGTCTCCTGCGCCTTCCTTCCCGGCGAGCTCACCGCCATCGTCGGGCCGAACGGCGCCGGCAAGACGACCTATTTCAACCTGATGTCGGGGCAGCTTGGCGCGCTCCGACGGCGCGGTGCTGATCGGTGGCGAGGACGTCACGCGGCTTGAGCGCGCCTCGACGCACCCGGCTCGGCTTGGGCCGCGCGTTTCAGCTCACCAACCTCTTCCCCCGTCTCAGCGTCGGCGAAAACGTGCGCCTCGCGACCCAGGCTAGGGCCGGCGTTCACTACGACATGCGCCGGCCCTGGGCGCGCGCGCGCCGATCTCATCGCACGCGCCGATTCCGTCCTCGATTCGGTCGGCCTTCTCGGCAGGCGCGACGCGCTCGCTTCCGCGCTGTCGCACGGCGATCAGCGCAAGCTCGAAGTCGCGATGATGATGGCGCTCGAGCCGACGATCTTCATGTTCGACGAGCCGACGGCCGGCATGAGCGTCGATGAGGTTCCGGTGGTCCTCGATCTCATCGCGCGGCTCAAGACCGACAAGACCAAGACCATCCTTCTGGTCGAGCACAAGATGGACGTCGTGCGCTCGCTCGCCGACCGCATCATCGTCCTGAACAACGGCCAACTGGTCGCCGATGGCGAGCCGGCGGCGGTGATCGCCTCGCCGGTCGTGCAGGAAGCCTATCTCGGCGTGAGCCCCGGCAAGGCGGCATGAGCGCGGCGCTCACGCTTGAGGGCGTGCACACGCATATCGGCCGCTATCACATCCTGCAGGGCGTCGACTTCGACGCGCCGGCGGGACGGACGACCATGCTGCTCGGCCGCAACGGCGCCGGCAAGACGACGACGCTGCGCACGGTCATGGGCCTTTGGCGCGCCTCGAAAGGGCGCATCGCGCTCGGAGCGACGCCGCTGCAGAACCGGGCGGCGAGCGATGTCGCGCGTCTAGGCGTCGGCTATGCGCCGGAGACGATGGCGGTTTTCTCCGATCTCTCCGTCAAGGAAAACCTTGTGCTGGGCGCGCGGGAGGGTCCGCTCGACGACGCGCGTCTTGCCTGGATCTTCGGCTTCTTTCCGCCGCTGAAAAAATTCTGGCTGTCGCGCGCCGGCGCCTTGTCCGGCGGCCAGAAGCAGATGCTGTCGATCGCGCGCGCCATCGTCGAGCCGCGAGAGCTGTTGCTCATCGACGAGCCGACCAAGGGGCTCGCGCCGGCGATCGTCGGCTCGCTCATCGCCTGCCTCAACGAGATCAAGGCGACGGGCGTCACCATCCTCATGGTCGAGCAGAACTTTCGCGTCGCGCGCGAGGTCGGCGACGAGGTTCGGGTGATGGACAACGGCCGCATCGTTCACCGCGGCGCCATGGCCGAGCTCGCCGCCGACGAGCGCCTGCAGAACCGCCTGCTCGGCCTCAGCCTCGATTCGCATCAATGAGCGCGCTCGACGTCGGCCAGGCGCTGCCGCGCCGCAGGATGGAGGTCCTGCCGGCGCTGACGCCGCTCCTGGTCGCGCTCGTCGCCGCGCCATTCATCGGCTCGTTCTCCACTTTCGTGACGCTGACCGCGGCCGGGCTCGCGATGGGGATGATGATCTTCACCATGGCGTCTGGCCTCACCCTCGTCTTCGGCATGATGGATGTGCTCAATTTCGGCCACGGCGCCTTCATCGCGCTCGGCGCCTATGCGGCGACGCTTGTTTTCTCGCCGCTGGCGAGCTGGTCGAGCGCTGACTCCTTTTGGGCCAATCTCGCGGTCTTCATTCTCGCGGCGGTCGCGGCCGCCCTCATCTGCGGCGCCTTCGGCTTTGTGTTCGAGCGGCTGATCGTGAAGCCGGTCTACGGCCAGCACCTGAAGCAGATTCTGGCCACCATCGGCGGCGCGATCATCGCCGAGCAATTGCTCTATGCTGTCTTTGGCCCGGCGCAGATCCCGCTGCGCTTGCCCAAGACCTTCGAGGGCTCGTTCGTCTTCGGCGAGGCGGCGATCGAGAAATATCGCGTGCTGGCGACGCTGGTCGGGCTTGCGGTGTTCGCCGGCGAAATGCTGGTCCTCAACCGCACCAGGATCGGCCTGCTTGTCCGCGCCGGGGTCGAGAACCGCGAGATGGTCGAGGCGCTCGGCTATCGCGTCGACCGGCTGTTCGTGGCGGTGTTCATGGCGGGCTCGGCGCTCGCTGGACTGGGCGGGGCGATGATGGCGCTCTATCGCGGCCAGGCGCATGGCTCGATCGGGGGCGAGTTCCTGGTCCTGTGCTTCATCGTCATCATCATCGGGGGCTTAGGCTCCGTCGGCGGCTCGTTCATCGCCTCGATCCTGGTCGCGCTCATCGCCAATTACGCCGGCTTTCTCGTCCCCAAGCTCGCGCTGGTGTCGAACATCCTGGCGATGGTCGCGGTGCTGCTGTGGCGCCCGCGCGGGCTCTATCCGGTCAGCGGGCGATGAACATTCTCTCAGGCGATCCGCCGCGCGGGCGCGCGCTGCAAATCCTGCTCATTCTCATCGTCCTCGCATTGGCGGGGGCGCCGTTCCTGTTCCACGGCGCGAAGGCGCTCAACGTCGCCGCCAAGACCTGCGTGATGATCCTGCTCGTCGCCTCCTACGACCTGCTGCTCGGCTATACGGGCGTCGTTTCCTTCGCGCATGTGATGTTCTTCGGCGTCGGCGCCTACGGGGTCGGCCTCATGCTCTATGCGCTCGGCGCAAGCTGGGGCGCGATCCTCGCCGGGCTCGCCGCCGCCGCCGCGCTGTCGCTGGCGCTCGCGCTGGCGATCGGCCTCTTTTCGCTGAGGGTGCAGTCGATCTTCTTCGCCATGGTGACGCTCGCGGTCGCCTACGCCTTCAACGTGCTGGCGTCCCAGCTTTCCTGGCTGACCGGCGGCGAGGACGGGCGCTCGTTCAAGGTTCCCGAGGTCGCTGCAGCCCGGCTTCAGGCTGGTCCACGACAAGGTCTTCGGCGTCGCAATCACCGGCAAGATCCTGAGCTATTATCTTGTGTTCGCCGTCGTCGCGATCGCCTTTCTCGTGTTGCTGAGGGTGGTGAACTCGCCGTTCGGCCGCGTCCTGCAGGCGATCCGCGAGAACCCGTTCCGCGCCGAGGCGCTGGGCTATCGCATCGTCTTCCATCGCACGCTCGCCACCTGCATCTCGGCGCTCGGCGCGACGCTCGCCGGCGGCTTGTTCGCGCTCTGGCTGCGCTACGTCGGGCCCGGACACCGCGCTCTCTTTTTCGATCCAGGTCGACGTCCTGGTGATGGTCGTCGTCGGCGGCATGGGCTCGCTCTATGGCGCGATCATCGGCGCGGCTCTGTTCGTGTTCGCCGAGAGCTACTTGCAGGACGTGATGGCCGCGCTCTCCCAAGTCGCGGCCGACGCGCGCCTGCCGCTCTTGCCGGCTCTGCTCCATCCCGACCGCTGGCTGCTTTGGCTCGGCCTCGCCTTCGTGCTCGCGGTCTATTTCGCTCCGTCCGGCATTGTCGGCGCGCTCAAGGCCGACGAGGCGAAACGGAGCTGACGCTTGGGTGAGGCTGGTGCAGCTTCAGGACGGCGATGGGACGATCAAGTGCTGTCCAACCTGCGTCTCAAATCGAAAACCGGCTTTCCATAGGCGCGACGGCGCGAGCATTGACGACGGCCGGATCGATCGCAACCAGCGGCGCGCCTGGCGCAGACGCCGGGCTGCGAGCCGTCGGAGACACGCTCGACCATGCCGGCGCCGGCCATCGACGGCCAGCGATGAAGCTGTCGATCGCGTTGGAAGGTCGGCGCGGAACGATCGGACGGTCAAGCCTCCGCCGGCTGCGTAGGCCGCGTTCAGACGGTGCCCGGTTTCGTCGTCTTGGGGTCCGACGCAAGAGATGAAGGCGGCGGTGGAAATGAACCCGGCGGGCCATACGGCTCCGCGCTCCGGTCGACGGATCGTCAGCATTCGCCGCCGCCTCCGACGGCGAGCAGCGGGAAGACCAACCTGCCCCTGATTTCAGCGCGTCGAGCCAAGCCGAACACGGCTGGGTTATGGCGGCGCGAACATAGACCGCGTCGACCCTGGGCAGGTCGCCCGCGATTGCCGGTCTGCGCAGCGACGACCAGCTGCGGCAAACGTTCGAGATGCGTAGAGCCATCGGCGCAGCGCGCGCGAGATCGCGGATCGTGGCGGGATTATCCGTCGGCGAGCACGCGCCGGCGGCAAATCGGCTTTCACGGGCCGTCGGAGAGCCGGTTCTTGCGTGCGCCGGAGCCAGCCATCCCAAGTAAACGTGCCGGCGTCCAGACCATTACGGAGGAGCGCGCATGAAAGTCGGGATCATCGGCTCGGGCGTGGTCGGACAGACGCTAGCGGCGGGATTCGTGAAACATGGCCATGAGGTCGAGATCGGCACCCGCGATCCCGCCAAGCTCAAGGACTGGTCGGCGAAGAATCCCGGCGTCAAGGTCAAGTCGTCCGCCGACGCCGCGGCGTTCGGCGACGTCGTCGTGCTGGCGGTCGCCGGCGAAGCCGCGCTCGAGGCGCTGAAGCAGGCGGGAGCTGCCGCGATCGCGGGCAAGACGGTGATCGACGCCTGCAATCCGATCGGCGGCGGACCGCCGGTCAACGGCGTGCTGTCGTTCTTCACGCCCCAGAACGAATCGCTGATGGAGCAGCTGCAGAAGGCCTATCCGGCGGCGCATTTCGTCAAGGCGTTCAATTCGGTCGGCAATGGGCAGATGGTCAATCCGCGGTTCGCGGGCGGCAGGCCGACGATGTTCATTTGCGGCAATGACGCCAACGCCAAACGCGTGGTGAGACAAATCCTCGACCAGTTCGGCTGGGACACGGAGGATATGGGCGCGGTCGAGGCGGCGCGCGCCATCGAGCCGCTCTGCAAGCTCTGGTGCATCCCCGGAATTGGCAAGAACGACTGGTCGCCACATGCGTTCAAGCTGTTGCGCTGATCGCGAACGCGGCGCGAGCCATTTCGCCTCCCGCTTCAAGCTTTCGCGGACGAGTCGATCACCGCGCGCAGTTTATGCGCGATTTCCTCCTGCGTGTATGGCTTGGCGATGAACTGCACCCCCGGGTCAAGCCGCCCGTCATGGACGATGGCGTTTCGTGCGTAACCGGTCGTGAAAAGGACGGGCAAATCGGGGCGCAGGGCGGCCGCCTCGTGGGAGAGCGCCCGGCCGTTCATGCCCTGGGGGAGAACGACGTCGGTGAACAGGATGTCGATCCGCGCGTTCTTTTTCAGCTGCGCCAGCGCCTGCGCGCCGTCGCGTGCGGCCAGGACCGAATAGCCGAGATCTTCAAGCAGAGCGACGGTCGAATCGCGCACGTCGTCGTCGTCCTCCACGACAAGCACGACCTCGCCGGGGAGGGCCCGCGCGCTTTGCGCCCCTTCCTCCCGCTTGGCCGCAGGGGCGGATTCGATCCGCGCCGCGCCCTCCATGCGGGGCAGGTAGAGTTTGACCGTGGTCCCGTGGCCGACTTCACTGTAGATGCGCACGTGGCCCTTCGACTGCTTGACGAAGCCATGAATCATCGCGAGCCCTAGGCCGGTGCGGGCTGGCGCGCTTTTGGTGGTGAAGAACGGCTCGAACACCCTGGTCAGGTTCTCCGGCGCGATACCGGTTCCGGTGTCGGTGACCGAGATCAGCGCATATTGGCCAGGCGTCACGTCGCCGAATCGCCGGCAATATGCTTCGTCCAGGTAGGCGTTCGTGGTCTCAATGGTGATCCGGCCTCCTTTCGGCATCGCGTCGCGCGCGTTGACGACGAGATTGACGAGCGCATTCTCGAGCTGGCTGGCGTCGACAAACGTGGGCCAGAGACCGCTGCCGTGAATTGTCTCGATCCTGATCGTCTCGCCGACCGTGCGGGTCAGCATGTCGGAAAGGCTCCCGACCAGCCGGTTCAGGTCGACCTGCTGCGGCGCCAGCACCTGCTGGCGGGAGAAAGCGAGCAGGCGCTGGGTCAGCGACGCCGCGCGCCGCGCGCCCTGCAATGCGGCCGTGATTGGCCGGGCGATCGTGGTGGGCGCATCCGGCTGAGAGCGAGCCAGACGCCGCTCAACCGAGTCGAGATTGCCGATCACGATGGTCATCAGATTGTTGAAGTCGTGAGCGATGCCACCAGCCAGCAGACCGATCGACTCCATCTTCTGGGTTTGGACCAGCATGGCTTGGGCTTCCTTGCGGACCTGGGTTTCCTCCGCCAACGCATCGGAACGCTCCTTCAATTCGCGGATGAGGGCGCCGCTCATGGAGAGCGCGCCGAGAGCGGCTCCGCCGGCGCTGAGAAGGCCGATCAGGACCAGACCCAGGAAAATCGCGCGGGCCGTCGATTCTGAGGCTTGTCTCATGTTAAGAAGATCGCTCTCGGCCTTGCTGAATGCGCCGATTGAAGCACGGGCCGATTCCAGGGTCTGTGGACCGCCGCTCCTCGTCATGGTCTCGACAGCATCGGCGAACCGGCCCTCCCGGCCGAGTTCGACGCTCTTCGCCGACGCCGTCAGCATGTCGCCGATCGATGCGCTCATGCGCGCCACCTGGGCTATTTGCCCCGGATTGTCGGTGACATGCGATCGCAAACTGCTCAGCGCCTGCGGGATCGCCGCGCGAGCCTTTTCATAAGGCGCGAGATACGCGTCCGATCGAGTCAGAAGGTAGCCGCGCTGCCCGAGTTCGACATCCTGAACCTCGCCGAGCAATGCCGCTGCCCGGGCCTGCGCCTCGAGCGAGTGCGCCACCCAGTCGGCGGCGCGATTGACCCGCCAGGCCATCCCCGTGGCCAGAACGCCGACCAGCAGCAGGAGGGCGAAACTCGTCAGCGCCAGGATGTTGGCGGCGCGCCGGCCGAGGTTCGGCCAAGCCCGTCCGGCCCCACCCGCGCTCTCCGCAATCGGCATTGCTCGGTCATTCACGATGCGAGGACTCACGCCTTGTTTGACAGATTAATTGTGGTACGCTCAGACGAGCGTGGCAATCGGAGATGGAATGGCAAGGATACTGGTCGTCGACGACGAGCCGTTGATCACCGCGATGATGGAAGACTGGTTGTCGGAACTGGGTCACGTCGTAGTCGGTCCGGCGCATAATCTGGCTCGAGCGCTGGAGCTGGCGGACGGCGAGATCGACGCCGCCGTCGTCGACGTGTCGCTTGGCAAGGACAATTCTTATCCGCTTGTCGAGGCCTTGATCGCGCGGGGGGTGCCGTTCGCGCTGGCGACGGGCCATGGGCGAGAGGGGATAGAGCCGAGACACCGCGAGCGCTTAATGCTCATGAAGCCCTTCGAATTTGCCGCCTTTCGCTCCACGATCGATGAACTGGCGGCCCGAAGCGGCCCTAGTCTAAGCGCCGGGGCGCCAGCCGCCTCATCAGGCGGCCCTATCTCAGCGACGCATTGATAGCGTCCAACGCCTTCGACCCTGGGCACAGTTCGCGCTCCGAGAATTCGTTCAGCGGCCGCGCGGCGGTGCCGAGAACCTCGTGCAGTTCCTCGGCCTCGTCATCGAGATAGATGAGGCCGGTCGCGATCTCCCCGGCGAGCCTCGCGCGCTCGAGCGTCGCGAGCGCCAGGGACCGGTCGCGGCAATTGTGGTCCGCGTCGAGCTTGCGCAGAACGATGGTCGAGCCGTCATGCATCATGACCGCCTGGCTTCCGCCCTCCGCGTAATCCACCTCGATCGGCTCGCGCCCGGTGATGACGTCGAGAGCGTTGACGGCGATATTGTGCTCGCGCACGTAGTCGAAGCTCTTGGTCGAGCCGGCGTGGTTGTTGAACGTGACGCAAGGCGAAATGACATCGATGAAGGCCGCGCCCTTGTGCTCGAACGCGGCCTTGATGAGCGGCACGAGCTGCGCCTTGTCGCCGGAAAAGCTGCGCGCGACGAACGAAGCCCCGAGCCCGATCGCCATGCTGACGAGATCGATCGGCTGGTTCTGCGCGTCCGCGCCCTTCTTGCTCTTCGAGCCGCGGTCGGCGGTGGCCGAGAATTGGCCCTTGGTCAGCCCGTACACGCCGTTGTTCTCGACGATATAGACCATGTTGACGCCACGCCGCATGGCGTGGGCGAACTGGCCGAGCCCGATCGACGCCGTGTCGCCGTCGCCGGAGACGCCGAGATAGATGAGGTCGCGATTGGCCAGATTGGCGCCGGTCAGCACCGAGGGCATGCGCCCGTGCACCGAGTTGAAGCCGTGGCTCTGGCCCAGCATGTAGGTCGGCGTCTTGGAGGAGCAGCCGATGCCGCTCAGTTTGGCGATGCGATGCGGCGGCAGGCTCAGTTCGAAGCAGGCGTGGATGATCGCCGCGCTGATCGCGTCGTGCCCGCAGCCGGCGCACAAGCGTCGACATCGCGCCTTCGTAGTCCCGGTGGGTGAAGCCGAGCGCGTTGACGGGGATGGAAGGGTGGTGAAATTTCGGCTTGGCGAGATAGCTCATTCGGCGGCCTCGAGCTTTTGGGGCGCAGCCGGCTCGCGCAGGCGCGTCCGCGATTTCGCGATGAATGTAGCGGGCGGACGTCGGCATCCCGTTGAAGTGGAGGATCGGCGTCCAGCGGTCGGTCGCGACCCCGAGATCGGTCGAGATCAGCGTGCGCATCTGCGCGTCGCGATTTTGCTCGACCACGAAGATCCGGTCGTGGCTCGCGATGAACTCCTGGACCTCGCGCGTCATCGGAAACGCGCGGATGCGCAGGGTGTCGACATGGATGTCCTCGTCCGCCAGCATCTTCTGGGCTTCGTCCATCGAAGCGGCGGTCGATCCGTAATGGAGAACGCCGATCCGGGTCGGCTTCGCCGCCCGCTTGAGCGCGGGCCGCGGCAGGAGGCTGCGCGCGGTCTCGAACTTGTGCTCGAGCCGCTCCATGTTGTCGATGTAGGGCAGGCCTTCCTCGGTATAGCGCGCGAAGCGGTCGCGGCTGGTGCCGCGGGTGAAATAGGCGCCGAGCGTCGGATGCGCGCCGGGCAGGGTGCGGTAGGGGATGCCGTCGCCGTCGACATCGTCGTAGCGTCCGAAATTCGGGACCTTTTCCAAAGCCTCGAACGAGAGAACCTTTCCCCGGTCGTAGACCTGGGCGTCATCCCACTGGAACGGCGCGCACAAGTGTGAATTCATGCCGATGTCGAGATCGAGCATGACGAAGACGACCGTCTGCAGCCGCTCGGCGAGATCGAAGGCGCGCGCGGCGAATTCGAACGCCTCGTTCGGCCCGTCGGGGATAAGCAGGACGTGCTTGGTGTCGCCGTGCGAGGCGAAGGCGCAGGAGATGAGGTCGGACTGCTGGGTGCGGGTCGGCATTCCCGTCGATGGCCCGCCGCGCTGCACATCGAACACGACCACCGGGATTTCTGCGAAATAGGCGAGGCCAAAGAATTCCTGCATCAGCGAGATGCCGGGCCCGGAGGTCGCGGTGAAGGCGCGCGCGCCGTTCCAGCCCGCTCCGACCGCCACGCCGATGGCGGCGATCTCGTCCTCGGCCTGAAGGATGGCGTAGTTCTTCTTGCCTGTCGCCTTGTCGACCCGGTAGCGCGCGCAATTGCGCTCGAACGCTTCCGCCAGCGACGTGGATGGCGTGATCGGATACCAGGCGCAGACGGTGGCCCCGCCATAGACCGCGCCGAGGCCGGCGGCGAAATTGCCCTCGACGAGAATCCGGTCGCCGACGGCGTCGCTGCGCCTGAGCCGGACGCCGAGCGGACACTGGAAGCGGGACTTCGCCTCGTCGTAGCCAATTCTGAGCGCCCCCAGATTGGCGGCGATCAGCTTGTCCTTGCCCTTGAATTGCTCGCCGATCAGCGTCTCGACGACTTGCAGCTCGATGTCGAGCAGCGCCGCGAGCGCGCCGACGTAGACGATGTTCTTGTAGAGCTGGCGCTGCCTCGGATCGTCATATTGGGCGGCGCAGATCGCGGTCAGCGGCAGCCCCAGGACCTCGATGTCGTTGCGGGTCAGAAGATGGCCGACGGGCCTCGTCGAATCGTAGAAGAGATAGCCGCCGGGCTCGAGCGCCGCGACATCCTGCGCGAAGGTCTGCGGATTCATCGCGACCAGTATGTCGGCGCCTCCGCGCGCGCCGAGCCAGCCTTCCTCGCTCACTCGCAC
The DNA here is from genome assembly GCA_963764955.1 of uncultured Alphaproteobacteria bacterium. GTDB lineage: Bacteria > Pseudomonadota > Alphaproteobacteria > Rhizobiales > Beijerinckiaceae > Roseiarcus. The sequence continues at coordinate 207,274 of CAVXVE010000042.1, forward strand.
TTCGTACCAGGTGGGCAGGCCCTGGATGTTGGAGGGGAAGATGTTGCGCGGCGCGATCGGCACGCCCATCCGCAGGATGGACTGCGCGAACAGCAGATTGGCGCTTGCCGATCCCGAGCCGTTGACGTTGGCGAAGCGAATGACGAAGTCGTTTACAGCGCTGATTGGCATGTGTGTCCGGCTTGCGCCATTTCGATCGTGAACTTCATCATGTCCCAGGCGCCGGTCGGGCAGCGTTCGGCGCAGAGCCCGCAGTGCAGGCAGAGATCCTCGTCCTTGACCATCACCCGGCGGGTCTTGACCGGCTCAGAGACATAGATCGCCTGAGTGAGATTGAGCGCCGGCGCCTCCAGCGACTGCCTGAGCTCAGGTTCGGGCGCGTTGGGAACGAAGGAGATGCAGTCGATCGGGCACACGTCGACGCAGGCGTCGCACTCGATGCACAGCGGCGGCGAGAACACGGTCTGGACGTCGCAATTGAGGCAGCGCTGCGCTTCGCCGAGGGCTTGGCTAAGATCGAAGCCGAGTTCGACCTCCGTCTTGATGTTTCTCAGCGCGACGTTGTTCTCGACATGGGGGACTTTGAACCGCCGGTCGAGGGTGATCGCATTGTCATAGGACCACTCGTGGATGCCCATCTTCTGGCTCACGAGATTGGTCATCGGCGGGGGCCGGTCGCGCTCATCCGCGCCGCGGCAGAAGGCGTCGATCGAGATCGCCGCCTCATGGCCGTGCGCGACCGCGGTGATGATGTTCTTGGGGCCGAAAGCGGAGTCGCCGCCGAAGAAGACGTTTTTCAGGCTCGACTGGAAGGTCAGCGGATCGACCGCCGGCATGCCGTCGCGGCCGAAGGCGACGCCCTACGTCGGTCTCGATCCAGGGGAAGGCGTTCTCCTGGCCGACGGCGATCAGCACGTCGTCGCATTCGATCGTCACGTCCGGCTCGCCCGTGGCGATCAGCACGCGGCGCCCGCGCTCGTCCTTTTTCGCCTCCATTTTTTCGAATACGACGCCGGTCAGGCGCCCCGCCTCATGGGTGAACGCCTTGGGCGCGAGGAAGTTCAGGATCGCGACGCCCTCGCGTATTGCGTCTTCCTTTTCCCATGGCGAGGCCTTCATCTCGGCGAAGCCGGAGCGCACGACGACCTTGACTTCGGCGCCGCCGAGGCGCCGCGCCGTCCGGCAGCAATCCATCGCCGTGTTGCCGCCGCCGAGCACCACGACGCGCCGGCCGATCGACGAGACATGGCCGAATGAGACGCTGGAGAGCCAATCGATGCCGATATGGATGTGGCTTGAGGCTTCGCGCCGACCCGGAATCTCGAGGTTGCGCCCGCGCGGCGCGCCGCAGCCGACGAAAATCGCGTCATAGCCTTCGCCGATCAGTCCCTTGAGGCTGTCGATGCGCCGCTCGGCGACGAACTGGCCGCCCGTTGACAAGGCGTAGCCGACCTCCTCGTCGATGATCTCGTCGGGCAGGCGGAACTTCGGGATCTGGCTGCGCATCATGCCGCCGGCGCGCGAATCCGAATCGAACACCACGACCTCGTAGCCGATTGCCGCCAGATCGCGCGCCACCGTCAACGACGCCGGGCCTGCGCCGACGCAGGCGACGCGCTTGCCGTTGCGCTGATTCGGGGCGCCGGGGATCAGCGCGGCGATGTCTTGCTTGTAATCGGCGGCGACGCGCTTGAGCCGGCAGATGGCGACCGGCTGTTCCTCAAGCCGTCCGCGGCGGCAGGCGGGCTCGCACGGACGGTCGCAGGTGCGTCCCAGAATCCCCGGGAACACATTCGACTGCCAATTGATCATATAGGCGGCGTTGTAATCCCCCGCGGAAATCTTGCGGATATATTCCGGGACGGGGGTGTGCGCCGGACACGCCCACTGACAGTCGACGACTTTATGAAAGTAGTTCGGATCGGAGACGTCGGTCGGCTCCACGCCGGTTCGTCCCTCCGCCCGTTCAGATGCCAGGGTTTCGGTGTCCATGTCTCTACGTCTTACGCCAACCTTCGGACGAAATTATTAAAATCGGCCTGGAAGGCGACAAAAGGTCGTGAAGTGGGTATTGGATCGCCATTTTTACGTCAAGCGAGAGCGCAAAACCGCGCCAAACGCTCAAGTTGCCTCCCGTAAACGCGGCCAAGTGTCCGAAAGCCGATAGCCCGAGGGCCACGGATCGTCGGGATCGAGCATATACTGGTTAATCCCGGTAATCCAGCCCCGGCCGGAAATAATAGGGATGATCGCCGGGCGGCCGCCGACCGTGGCGCCGCGCGCGATCCGGCAGACGAACTCGGAGCCGATGATCGAGCGGGCGCGATAGACGTCGCCCTCGCGCATGAGCCCCCGCGCGCTCAAAACGGCCATGCGGGCCGAGCAGCCGGTCCCGGTCGGCGAGCGGTCGATCTTGCCGGGGCGGACGACGACCGCGTTCGGCCCCTGAAGCTCGTTTCCCTGACGCTCGAGCGGCCCGGCGAACTGGCAGAAGGAGATGTGATTCCAGCCGCTGCGCTCGGGATGGGAGAAGCCGAGCTGCGCGTTGGCGGCGGCGATGATGCGGACGCCCGTTTCGGCGAGGTCGCGCGCTTCGTCCGGCCGGATCGCGAAGCCGAGCGCCGCGGCGTCGACGATGACGAAACTGTCGCCGCCGTAGGCGATGTCGACTTTGAGCGCGCCCAAACCGGCGATCTCGAGCGGCGCATCGAGCTTGTCGGCGAACGAGGGCACGTTTTCGATCGAGATGCGCTCGGCCTTGCCATTGCTGCACTCGGCGGTGACAGCGACAAGCCCGCCGGGCGCTTCGAGGGTGAAACGCGTTTCAGGCTCCTGCATCGACAGGATGCCGGCGTCGAGCAGCACCGTCGCGACGCAGATGGCGTTGGAGCCGGACATTGGCGGCGTGTCCTCGGGCTCCATGATGATGAAACCCATTTGCGCCTTCGGGTTCTTGGACGGCACGAGCAGGTTGACATGACGGAAGACGCCGCCGCGCGGCTCATTTAAGAGAAAATCGCGCAGGGCGCCGTCGCCGGCGATGAAACGCGACTGCTCCCACAAGGTTCCGCCCGGCGGCGGGGCGACCCCCCCGACGATCACGTCGCCGACCTCGCCTTCGGCGTGGCAGGTGATCACGTGGATGATCTTGGAAGTGCGCATGGTCGCCGTTTTATGCCTCAGAGGTCGGCTTAGCTAAACAGTCCGCCATGCGCGCCCGCGACCGCGCCAAGAATTGTGACAATCGCCGCCGCGAGAAGGATAATGTGAGCGCGCGCCAGACGCCGCAGGAGGGCCCGGGGATCGCGCGCCGCTTCCGCCGCCAGCCGTGCGCGAGCGACCCGCTCGATGACGAACACGATCACCATGAACAGCGCCCAGACCAAAACCATGGCGTCGAGCCACCAAAACCCTCGGTCGGCGAATTGGGCCCACAGGTCGAGACGCCAGACCATCCACAGTCCGGTCGCTCCCGCAAGCGGGATCGACCACTTAGCTTGCGCCGAGAAGCGCCTTTCGATCGCCTCGAACCGCGCCCAGCCCTGTCTGGCGTCGGCGCTCGCCCGCGCGAGCGGCAGCGCGACCAAGGTGACGAACGCGACCCCTCCGATCCAGTGGACAACGAAAAGGACGTGCAGCGCCCTGGCGAGTTCGACGTCGTCGAGATGGCTCATGCGCGCGCTCGATTTAAGCCGGTGGTCCGCGCGAGCCTATCAGCTCTGGCGCGGCGGCGAATAAGCCAAAGGGTCGAGGCCGGGAGCGCCGACGATCTGGCCTGGCGGCGCCGGCGCGCCGAATGGAGCGAGGGAGGGCTGAAACCTGCGCGATTCCCCTTCCATCGCCGCATCATCCGGCATAGATAGCGGGAATTCCCCGTCAGACGCGCCGAAGAGGCCGCCGGAGACCGTTAATGTCCACGCCGCGTACGCTATACGACAAGATCTGGGATGAGCATGTCCTGGAGACCAAGGGCGGGCTCTCGCTCATCTATATCGACCGGCACCTCGTCCACGAGGTGACGAGCCCGCAGGCGTTCGAGGGCTTGCGGCTGTCCGGACGAAAAGTCCGCGCGCCGGGAAAGACGCTCGCCGTCGTCGACCACAACATCCAGACGACCGATCGCAGCGGCGGCATCGAGGATCCGGAGAGCCGCGCGCAGGTCGAGGAGCTGGCTAAGAACGCGCGCGAGTTCGGGATCGAATATTACGACGAGTTCGACAGGCGGCAGGGCGTCGTGCACATCATCGGTCCGGAGCAGGGCTTCACGCTGCCGGGCACGACGATCGTCTGCGGCGACAGTCACACCTCGACCCACGGCGCCTTCGGCGCGCTCGCGCATGGCATCGGCACCTCCGAGGTCGAGCATGTGCTCGCGACCCAGACCTTGATCCAGTCCAAGGCCAGGAACATGCGCGTCAAGGTCGACGGCGCGCTGCCGTCGGGCGTCACTGCCAAGGACATCATTCTCGCGATCATCGGCGAGATCGGCACGGCGGGCGGCACCGGTCACGTGATCGAATATTGCGGCCCGGCGATCGAGTCGCTCTCGATGGAAGGGCGGATGACGGTCTGCAACATGTCGATCGAGGGCGGGGCGCGCGCCGGCATGATCGCCCCCGACGAGAAGACCTACGCTTATTTGAAGGACCGGCCGAAGTCGCCGAAGGGCGAACTCTGGGATCAGGCGCGGCGTCACTGGGACACGCTGCGCAGCGACGCGGGCGCGCATTTCGACCGCGAGGTGAAGCTCAACGCCGCCGACCTGCCGCCGATCGTCTCCTGGGGCACGAGCCCGCAGGACGTGGCCCCGATCCTCGGCGTCGTGCCGCGTGTCGAGGACGGCCAGACGCGAGCAGAAGCGCGCGTCGATCAAGCGCGCGCTCGACTATATGGGGCTGAAGGGCGGGGAGAGGATGACGGATATCGCCATCGACCGTGTCTTCATCGGCTCCTGCACCAATGGCCGCATCGAGGATCTGCGCGCCGCCGCAGCGATCGCCAGCGGGCACAAGGTCGCCGAGCGCGTCAACGCCATGGTCGTGCCGGGATCGGGCCTGGTCAAGGAACAGGCCGAGGCCGAGGGCTCGACAAGATTTTCCTCGCCGCGGGCTTCGAGTGGCGCGAGCCCGGCTGCTCGATGTGCCTTGCGATGAACCCAGACAAGCTCGCGCCCGGCGAGCGCTGCGCCTCGACCTCGAACCGAAATTTCGAGGGCCGCCAGGGCTATAAGGGCCGAACCCATCTGGTGTCGCCGGCGATGGCCGCGGCGGCGGCGATCGCGGGCCGGTTTGTCGATGTGCGGGAGTGGCGCTAAGCGCCATGAAAGCCGGCGATCTCCTGATTGACGAGCGCGAGATCGTCGAAAGCTTCGTCCGCGCGTCGGGGCCTGGCGGGCAGAACGTCAACAAGGTGGCGAGCGCGGTCGAGCTTCGCTTCGACGCGCGCCGCTCGCCAAGCCTGCCGAACGATGTTGCGATCCGGCTCATCAAGCTCGCCGGCGCGCGCGCTACTCAGGACGGCGTGATCGTCATTTTCGCCCAGCGCTATGCGAGCCAGCCGCGCAACCGCGAGGACGCCCGCGCCCGCCTCGCCGAGCTCATCATGCGGGCGCAGGCGCGCGCGAAGCCGCGCGTCGCCACCCGCCCGACGCTGGCCTCCCGAGTGCGACGCGTTGACGAGAAGACGCGCCGCGGCGCAGTCAAGGCGCTGCGGGGCAAGGCGACCGGGTCGGATTGAGCCATGCTCTTGAGCGTGGAAGTCGTCGTTGAGGCGAGAAACGAACTCGGCGAAGGCGTGCTCTGGTCGCCTGCCGACAATGAAGTGCAGTGGACCGACATCTTCGGGCGACGGTTTTGGGCTTACCGCCCTTCGGACGGCGCGAGCCGTTCGGTCGCGCTTCCCGATCGCCTGGCGTGCTTCGCGCCGCTCGGCAGGAAGAGGCTGCTCGCAGGCTTTGCCGGCGGGCTCGAAATCTTTGACCTGGAAAGCGGCGCGCGCCAGCCGATCGCCGCGGTCGAACCGGACTGTCCGACGACGCGGGTCAACGACGGCAGGCTCGACCGCCAGGGAAGGCTGGTGTTCGGCACGATGGACGAAGATCCGAAGGGCGCGCGCCCGATCGGTCAGCTCTACTCCTATGAGGGCGGACCCGGCCCCCGCGTCCTCGCTCCCGATGTGCGCATCGCCAATTCGATCGCCTTTTCACCCGACGGCCGGCGCATGTATTTCGCGGACACGCCGACAAAGATCATCCGCGCTTATGACTATGACCTCGACAGCGGCGAATTGTCCGGCGAGCGGGTGTTTGCGGCGCTTCGGGGACCTGGCTCCCCGGACGGATCGACCGTCGATAGCGACGGCTGCCTGTGGAACGCGGAGTGGGGCGGCGGACGCGTCGTGCGCTACACGCCGCACGGGCGCATCGATCGAATTGTTGAACTGCCCTGCGCGCAAGTCACCTGCTGCGCGTTTGGCGGCGACAAGCTCGACCGGCTGTTCGTGACCACGGCGCGGACGGGCCTCGATTCCGCCGCGCTCGCGCGCGAGCCGAAGGCAGGAGCGCTGTTCGCCGTCGAGGCCGGCGTCAGGGGTCTTGCCGACACGGCCTTTCCCGCGGCGCGTCTTCCGCTTCGGGATTGACGGAGAGGAAACGCCGCGCGTCGCAGGCGCGCCCCGCGCCGAAAGACCGGCGCGGCCTTCCTATCGCCTTGCGCGAATCTCCCCTTGCGGGGGTGTTCGTGGAGCGCTGGCCGGTCGGGCCGCTGGCGGAGCCTCCCGCGCTTCGCTGCTCATTGCGGCGAACTCGGCGAGATCGTGCGAGCAGATGAGCTTCACTTCGCCGAAGGCGAGGCGCGCAAGTTCGCGCAAGCGTGCCTGATTGGCGAGTCGCTGTGCGTTATTGACGCTCACCATCGACTCGAACAGGCGCAAGCCCTTCGGCGGCGGGCCGCCAACCGGGGCGACTTCGGCGTGATGAAAATAGGCGTCGCCGCAGTGGAGCAGCCAGTCGTCCGACCGCCTGACCGCGACGCCGCAATGCCCCCGGGTGTGGCCGGGAAGCGGAATTAGCAGCACCTCGTCGCGGGTTCCGGGAATCGCCCGTACCGCTGAAAATCCGAACCAGGGCTCGCCCTCTTCCTTGAGTGGCGCCCATTTTTTGACCGCGGAGATCTGCGCGGCGCGATAGCGGCTTCGCTCGGTCAGGCTCGACGGATTCGAGGCTGCCCGGAGCTCGGCAACGAGAACATGCACCGTCGCGCCGGGGAAATCGCTAATCCCTCCCGCATGGTCGAGGTCGAGATGAGTGGGCGCGATGTGGCGCACGTCGCTGGGACGATAGCCCAGGTCCACCACTTGCCGTAGCGCCGTTTCGGCGACCTCGAGCCGCGGCCGCGCCATCGCGTTGAACAGGAATCCGAGACGCCGGGCTCGTTGACGTCTTCGACGCCGAGCCCCGTGTCGACCAGGATCAGCCCGTCATCGCCCTCGATCAGGAGGCAGTGGCAGCACATGGGCGTCCCCGCCAGCGGCCCGCCGGCGCCGCCGAGGAGCCTCCCGCCGCGCGGACACAAGGACCCGCAGTTGAGGTGATGGATACGCACCCTCCAGCTCCTCCACCCGGCTTGAACGCTTCAGCCTGTCACAGATCTGTCGTTGGCGTCCACCTGCGGCGCCGGCCCGATGGTACGGAACAACGGGGCGACTCCCTACGCGGCGACCGCACGGCCTTCGTCGCTCCAAACCCGCGATGGCCGCCCTGATCGGCTCGAAATGCCGGCATGAAAGGCGGGCGTCGGAGGGCTGAAAACAATATCTTGCATAAAACAGAAATATTGATATTATTATCCTAATTATCAGAATTTGACCGGCACAAGCGCTAAACTTGTGCGGGCGGCCGAGCGGCGACGTTCGAGGGCGAAGCAATGGACTGCCGACCGCTCCAGCGGAGTCTCAGGCCAGTGGCCTTCATTCGCGAACAGCAAATTGCGAAGGCAATCGCAACAAGAGGAAGCAAAGCTGATGACCGCCGGTGAATTGCGCACGCTCGCAACCCTGATCGGCGAACTCGGGTCGGCGAATTTCAAGACGGCCGTCGCCGCCCAGTTCGGCAATGTCGCTGATGACGCCGAGGTTGCGCTCGACGTGGCGGCGGTCCTCTTTCCGCCGAGCGCGCCATTCGATGTCGCGGCCGGCGTCCTGCTCGAACTCGCGGTCTACTTCGCGCCGTCAATTCATATCACGCCGGACCCGAATCCGATGGTCGACGCCCAGACGACGCCGAGCCGCGCCGGGCGCTTTTGACGGGTGGTCAACACCCGGTCGCGAGGGCGGCGGTAAAAGGGGTCGTAAGTTCCTGAAATCATTGCAGCGCGCCGGTAAAACGCCGCTAAGGCCAGCGCGGCGCCGACCTGCCCTCCCGGGAGGGCAGGTCGCGAAGTCAATTCCACCAGGCCACGGAGCGCTTTAAGCCGCGCCTACGGTGGCCTTCGCCCGTTCGGCGCGCTTGCGGTCGTTCGGGTCGAGCAAGCCCTTTCGCAGGCGGATCGATTTCGGCGTCACCTCGACCAGTTCGTCGTCCTCGATATAGGCGAGCGCCTTCTCGAGCGTCATCTGGATCGGCGGCGTCAGCCGCACCGCCTCGTCCTTGGAATGGGTGCGGATGTTGGTGAGCTTCTTGCCCTTCATCACGTTGACTTCGAGGTCGTTGTCGCGCGTGTGCTGGCCGACGATCATGCCCTGGTAGACCTTGGCCGCCCGGCTCGATCATCATCGGGCCGCGGTCTTCGAGGTTCCACATCGCATAGGCGACCGCTTCGCCCGCCTCGTTCGAGATCAGCACGCCATTGCGCCGGCCCGCGATCTCGCCCTTCCAGACGCCCCAGTTGTGGAAGAGACGGTTCATCACCGCCGTGCCGCGGGTGTCGGTCATGAGTTCGCCGAGGTAGCCGATGAGGCCGCGGGTCGGCGCGAGAAAGACGAGCCTGAGACGGCCGCCGCCCGGACGGGCGCATCTCCACCATCTCGCCCTTGCGCTCGCTCATCTTCTGCACGACGACGCCGGAATGCTCCTCGTCGACGTCGATCACGACTTCCTCGATCGGCTCGAGCATGTCGCCGTCGTCGTGCTTGCGGAACAGCACCTTCGGCCGCGAGACGCTGAGTTCGAAGCCCTCGCGGCGCATGGTCTCGATCAGGATCGCGAGCTGCAATTCGCCGCGTCCCGAGACGACATAAGCGTCGGAGTTGGGGGCCTGCTCGACTTGCAGCGCAACGTTGCCCTCGGCCTCCTTGAACAGGCGGTCGCGGATGACGCGGCTCGTCACCTTGTCGCCCTCGGTTCCCGCGAGCGGACTGTCGTTGACGGAGAAGGTCATCGACAGCGTCGGCGGGTCGATCGGCTGGGCGTGCAGCGGTTCGACCTCTTCCGGGCTGCACAGCGTGTCGGCGACGTTGAACTTCTCGAGCCCCGCGATGGCGACGATGTCGCCCGCGAGCGCCTCGTCGATCGGGGCGCGCTCGATGCCGCGGAAGGCGAGAATTCGCGTGACCCGCCCCTGCTCGACCAGATCGCCGTTGCGATCGAGCACCTTGACCGGCGCGTTGGTGCGGATGGAGCCGGAGAAGACGCGCCCCGTGATGATGCGCCCGAGATAGGGATTGGCCTCGAGCAGCGTGCCGAGCATGCGGAAGCCGCCGGCGCCGACCCTCGGCGACTCGACATGCTTCAGCACCAGGTCGAACAAGGGCGCCATGTTCTCCTTCGGCCCGTCGGGCGAGAGCGCCATCCAGCCCTGCTTGGCGGAGCCGTAGAGGATCGGAAAGTCGAGCTGCTCGTCGGTCGCGTCGAGCGCGGCGAAGAGATCAAACACCTCGTTGACGACCTCGCTCGGCCGCGCGTCGGGCTTGTCGACCTTGTTGACGCAGACGATGGGCTTCAGCCCGATCTTCAGCGCCTTGCCGACCACGAACTTGGTCTGCGGCATCGGCCCTTCGGCGGCGTCGACCAGCACGATCGCGCCGTCGACCATCGAGAGGATGCGCTCGACCTCGCCGCCGAAATCGGCGTGGCCGGGCGTGTCGACGATATTGACCCGCACGTCTTTCCAGACGACCGAGGTCGCCTTGGCGAGAATGGTGATGCCGCGCTCGCGCTCGAGGTCGTTCGAATCCATCACCCTTTCGGCGACGCGCTGGTTGTCGCGAAACGCGCCCGACTGCTGAAGGAGCCGGTCGACGAGGGTCGTCTTGCCGTGGTCGACGTGAGCGATGATGGCGATGTTGCGAAGCTTCATGACGGGCGGGGTCTTCAAAGGGCTGGGAACGGCGCGCAGGCGCTGCTCTCTTGTACGCGAAGGTGACGGGAATACGACGGCGCGCCATATGTGAGCCGTCCGATTGTGCAGCGCAATACACGAAAGGCGGGAGAAAAGGAAGCCTGTTTGCGGGCGCCGGCTAATGCGGTCGCCGGGCGAGAATAGCAGGTTCGCGGTGAGATCCACCGAGAAGGGCTTTGAGGTCAAGGGCGTCGCGCGCCGCCGCCGCTCGCTGCCGTCATTGCAATGCGATTCATCGCTTTGGTCACGCCTTGCTCACACTTCGGACCGCCTACGGCGTCGGGGAACAGCTATCTTCGGCCCGAGTTTAAGTGTCCGCGCTTCCGGGAGGGTCACATTTGGGCGGAGCTTTCGCGGCCGCGCGCGGTCGTCTAGGGTCGAATTTGAAGCGCAATTGGAGGGCTGATGAAAACGCTTAGGATCGATGCGCCGGACGGCGCGGTCGCCGTTCACCAGTCTGCGGGCGAAGGTCCAGCCGTGGTGCTTATCCACGGCAACTCGTCGTCGTCGCGCGCCTTCTCTCGGCAGCTCGAAGGGCGGCTGGGGAAGCGTTGTCGGCTGTTCGCCGTCGATCTGCCCGGCCACGGCGAGTCGGACGACGCGAAGAATCCGAGCGCCTATTCGCTTCCGGGCCATGCCCGCGCCGTCCGCGCGGTCGTGGATGCGCTCGAACTCGGCGAGGCCTGCTTCGTCGGCTGGAGTCTCGGGGGTCATGTCGCGCTCGAGATGGCGCCTGATCTTCCGCGAGCGCGTGGATTCGTCACTTTCGGCGCGCCGCCGATCGCATCCGGCGAATCGCTGCAGGAAGCGTTCCTGCCCAATCCGGCGATGAGATTCACTTTCCAGGAAAGCCTCGACAGCATCGAGGCGTCCGCCTATGTCGCCGCGTTCTTCAGACCGGGCTTCACCGATATTCCGCCGTTCTTCCTCGAAGATGTCGCGCGCACGGACGCGCGGGCGCGCGGCGCCCTCGGGGCGAGTGTCGGCGCCGGCCTCTATCGTGACGAGGGGGCGGTCGCCCGCGGTCTCAAAGTCCCGCTCGCCGTGCTGCATGGGCGGGAAGAGCAGCTGGTCAACGCGCGCTACTTCGGTTCGGTCGCCATGCCGACCCTCTGGCGCGGCGCGGTCCAGATCATTCCCGGGGCTGGGCATACGCCGCAATGGGAGACGCCAGACGCGTTTGACGCTCTCATCGAAGCGTTCGTCGAAGACACGCCGTGAGCCGCGACGGCCCGCGAATCATCGCGGCGCGAACTTTGGAGGCCGGGCGCTCGTCGCGACAGGATCTGGGATTTGGGATTCGCATCATCCCGTTGCGCGCCACCGCATCTTGAGTGTCGGCAGCCCCGATTGCGGGTTCATTCCTTGGCCCATGACCGAGAATCCCTCACGCTCATAGAATCGGAGGGCGCGCGGGTTCATCTCGTTGACGTCGAGTTCGATCACGATCGGCGAACGGCGCTTGGCCTCATCGATGAGCGCGCGGGCGAGACCCGAACCGCCCTCCGCCGGGGTCACGCAGAGCTGATCGAGATAGCCGGATTTGGCGTCGATTGCGGCGAAGCCCGCCGGCCGCTGGTCCGCGCCAAGCCCGACAATGATTTCCGCGCCGCCGGCGCGCAACGCGCGCAGATGCGTCACGAGCCAGGCGCGGCGGCCGTCAAAGTCGATGTCGAGGCCGGTCTCGCGCCACGCCGCCACCCAGAGATCAACCAGGGCGGGAAGATCGGCCTCGACGAAATCCCTGAGCGCCCGGGTTCGAGCGCTCACCGCTCCGTCAGCTTGAGTTCGATGCGCCGGTTGCGGGCGCGCGCCTCTTCGTCGGTCCCTTGGTCGATTGGCTGAAATTCGCCGAAACCGGCCGCGGCCAAACGGTCTGGCTCGACGCCCTTGCTGATCAGATATTGCACGACCGAGACGGCGCGCGCGGCAGAGAGTTCCCAGTTCGACTTGTAGGGACCCGTGCCTGTGATCGGGCTGTTGTCGGTATGCCCGTCGACCCTCAGGATCCAAGGGATGTCGGGAGGAATCTCGCGCTCGAGGTCGATCACGGCGGCGGCGAGGGTGTCGAGCGACTTCTGCCCGGCGGGGCTGATGTCGGCCTTGCCGACGTCGAACAGCACCGAGGATTGGAACACGAACCTGTCGCCGACCACCCGGATATCTGGCCGGGAGCCGAGGATCTGCCGCAGGCGGCCGAAAAAGTCCGAGCGATAGCGATTGAGCTCCTGAACTTTCTGCGCCAGCGCGACATTAAGCCGCTGGCCGAGATCGGCGATCTTCGACTGCGATTCCTTGTTCGTCGACTCCGACGCGGCGAGCGCGTCCTCGATAGCCGCCAGCTGCTTGCGCAGCGCAGCGATCTGCTGGTTGAGAACGTCCACCTGGGCCAGCGCCTGCGCCGATATCTGCTTCTGCTGATCGAACGCAAGTGCCGCTGCGGAGGCTTTGCCGCTCGCGGCGTCGACGTCGACCGCGCCCCGCGACGCGGCGTCCTGAAGGCGCTTCTGCTCCCGTTCGGCAGAGTCGAGCGTGGCGGTGAGGGCCGATATCTTGCTTTCGTCCGAGCCCTTCTGGCTGCGCTCGAGCGCGAGCAGATTGGTCAATTCCTCGATCTGTCGATTGAGCCTGACGAGCGCCTCGTCCTTGCCCGAAACTTCCCGCGCGAGGAAGAACTGCGCCAGCATGAACACTGAAAGCAGAAAAATGATCACCAGCAGCATCGTCGACAAGGCGTCGACGAAGCCCGGCCAATAGTTCACCGCCTCATATCGTCGTGAGCGAGACAGCGCCATGATTCAGCTCCCGAACCTCCCGCCGCCCTCAATTCCCCGCTTCACCGGGCCCCCAGCTCGTCCAAGAGGCGGCGCAGGAGCTTGCCGATATCTTCCTGCTGCGACGCCTGCGCGTCGACCCAATCCCGAATCTGCTGCTGCTCGGTGCGCATATGGCCGACCAGAGCCTGGATCCCTTCGGCGAGTGTCGCGATCGCCTTGGCGTCGCGCTGATACTCGATCGCGGGCTGCGCGCCCTGCGGGATGATCGGCGCCTCCGGCATCGCCTCGACGACTGGCGTCGTCTGGACGTGGCTGGCGAGAAACTCCTCGAACTCGGAATAGAACCGATTTTGGGCCTGGCCGGCCTGGAGGTCGAGGAAACCGAGGATCAAGGAGCTCGCAAGGCCGAACAGCGAGGATGTGAACGACACGCTCATGCCCGCGATCGGAAGCGAGAGACCGGCCTTGAGGTCGTCGAACATGGTCGCCGAGTCGTTGCCCGTCTTCATGCTATCGATAACGCCCGAGATCGAGTGCACCGTCTCGAGCAGACCCCAGAACGTGCCGAGCAGACCGAGGAAAACCAGGAGCCCGACCAGATAGCGGCTGAGCTCGCGGCCCTCGTCGAGCCTGGTGGCGATTGAGTCCAGGATCGCGCGGGTGGTGATGGTCGACAAACCCCGCGCGCCGGCGCCGGCGTTGAGCATCACCGCCATGGGGGCGAGCAGCCGAGGAGCCGGCAAGGCTCTCCCCGTCGGGGCGCCGGTCAACGAGTTGACCCAGCGTATCTCGCGAAACAGCCGGATCACCTGCCGGAACGTGAACAGCGCTCCGATCGCCAGGACGCCGAGGATGAGGCCGTTCAAGCCCGGATTGGCGCTGAAGGCGAGCGCGATCTGCTTATATAGGATGAGGACGACGAATCCCACCAACGCCAGGAACGCCGCCATCCCGACCAGGAAAATGCGCGGAGAGGTAAGGAGCCGGATATCCGGATCTTGCGCCATGGGTCGCCGAATCAAATCCTAACACACGCGGACGGTTTCGCCCCAATAGCATAGCAAACAAGGAATCAAAGCGGCGCAGAGATGGGTCTCGCCCGGCGCTTCGGCTTGCATACGAAACGATTGGTCACGCCGCGTTTAACTTAGGGCTGAGCCAGCCGCGATCGACCAGCAGCTCCGCGATCTGCACCGCGTTCAGCGCCGCCCCCTTGCGCAGATTGTCCGACACCACCCAAAGGTTAAGGCCGTTGTCGATCGTCGGATCGTCGCGGATTCGCGAGATGTAGGTCGCGTCCTCGCCCGCCGCCTCGTGGGGGGTCATGTAGCCCCCGGGCTCCCGCCGGTCGACGACCAGGCAGCCCGGCGCCCGGCTGAGGATGTCGCGGGCTTCCTCGGCGCTGATCGGCTTCTCGAACTCGATGTTGACCGCCTCGGAATGGCCGATGAACACCGGCACCCTGACGCAGGTCGCGGTCAGCTTGATCTTGGGGCCGAGGATTTTCTTGGTCTCGACGACCATCTTCCACTCTTCCTTGGTCGAGCCGTCGTCGATGAACACGTCGATCTGCGGAATGACGTTGAAGGCGATGCGCTTGGGGAGCTTCTTCGGCTCGATCGGGTCGGAGACGAACACGGCGCGAGTCTGCGCGAACAATTCGTCCATCGCCTCCTTGCCGGCGCCCGAGACAGACTGATAGGTCGCCACCACCACGCGCTTGATCGTGGCGCGATCGTGGAGCGGCTTCAGGGCGACCACGAGCTGGGCGGTCGAGCAGTTCGGATTGGCGATGATGTTCTTCTTGGCGAAGCTCTTGGCCGCCAGGGCGTTGACCTCAGGCACGACGAGCGGCACGTCCGGATCCATCCGCCAGGCCGACGAATTGTCGATCACGACGCAGCCCTTGGCGGCGATCCTTGGCGAATATTCCTTCGACACGGCGCCGCCAGCCGACATCAGGCAAAAATCTGTCGAGGAAAAGTCATAGTGCTCGAGCGCACGGCACTTGAGCGTGCGGTCGCCAAATGACACCTCTGTGCCGATCGAGGCGGGAGAAGCGAGCGGGACCACTTCGGACACCGGGAAACGCCGCTCGGCGAGGACGGAGAGCATCTCGCGGCCGACATTGCCGGTGGCGCCGGCGACTGCGACCTTGAAGCCTGACATAATCGGAATTCCTTTTGGCGCTTTGATCTCCCCGCTTTCCAAGATCGGACTTGGGCCAGCGCTCCGCCGGGGAGAAGCGGGAAGCGCGCGTCAGCCGTTCGACCCGCCTTTCGGCGGGTGGCGCGTTTTGGTCGTCGGTTTTTTCAACCCGCAGCGCAACGTCGAGCCCAATTCGGACGCGGCGCGGAAAGCGCCGATGAGGATTGTGCAGAACCATGGCCCGCGCGCGTTGTCAATGCGAAGAAATGAGGAATTCGAGGATCGCCTTGCCCATTGCGCGGGCCCGCTCGAGCGTCTATACCCCCCGTCCCTGAACGCTCGCTTCGCTCGAGACCTTGGGAGATGGGCGCTTAGCTCAGCGGTAGAGCACTACCTTGACATGGTAGGGGTCAGAGGTTCAATCCCTCTAGCGCCCACCATCTTTCTAGTGGGTTACGGGACATGCGCTCCGCCAACGAGCGGCGCGGGTAGCACATGGGTAGCAGCAAGCGTCGCAATGTCGACCCCGAGGAACCCGGAGTCTGAGCACGGACAGGGCGGCGGTAAGGCCGAACAGAGCCGCTCCCGCGAGCGCCACAGTAAGTGTCCGAATGTTCATCAGGTCCACTCCCAGGCATCGCCGCACACCGCTAATCAGCCGTCGCTGTCGCCTGAGTTCGCGTTTCAACCCTCAAGATTGCAATTGGAAAACCGGCGCACGCGGGGAGACCCTATCAGCCGAGTGAGAAACGCGCCCAAGCCCCTCGAAGGGGGCGGGGGGGCCTTTGGTAGCCTAAATTAATACTGCAAAGACTTGCGAGGGGAGGTACTTGATGGATCCCATCACGAGCGCGATTGTGGCCGCTTTGCCAGCGTTGGCGAGCGACATGGTTTCGTCTGTAGTCAAGGACGCTTACGCTGGGTTGAAGTCGCTTATCGCCAAGAAATTCGGGGCGACAAGCGCAGTCGCCAAATCGGTTGAAGACTTAGAGGCCCACCCGAAGTCGCAAGGTCGGGCTAAAGTGCTGTCCGAGGAAGTGGATAAGACTGACGCGTCATCCGACACGGAAATTTTGGCAGCGGTCAACAAGCTTGTCGAAGCATTGTCGAAGGCTGGACAGGCGGTTGGAGGTGCAAAAATTGATGTGAAGATCTCTGGTGGCCAGGTCGGCGTGGCAGGCGCAAGGAACGTGACCGTCGGCTCCATGAATGTCGGCGGAAGGGATACAAGCGGCAAAGACTGAGGGGGGTCCTTACGCCCGTGAACGAAGCCTCGATCAATGCAACAGTCAACGGCGGCGCAGTCGGAGTGGCGGGCGCGCAGGTCGTTCGCATCGAGAACCTCTACGTTGGCGCGGTCGCAGCCACCCCATCGTCCGAGAAACCGACTGGCCCTATTCCGCCTTGCCCATATCCGGGCCTGGCCTATTTCGGCCCGCAGGACGCCTCTCGCTTCTTCGGTCGCGAGCAAGCGATCCAGGCTCTTGTCGCCGCTGTTGCGAGAAGAAGCTTCACCGCGCTCGTCGGGGCGTCAGGCAGCGGGAAATCGTCAGTCGTGCTCGCTGGGCTCGCGCCGAGGCTCGATGACGCAAGGAGGCTGGCGTTCGACCTATTTCCGGATCGGAACAGAGCCCGACAAGAACCCGTTCGCGGCGCTCGCCCGAGCGCTGGAGCCGCTGACAGGCGAGCGCGGCCTCTCTGACAAGCTGGAGGAAGTGCAGAAGCTTAGCGGAGAAGCTCGCCGCCGGTTCAGTCAGTCTGACGAACTGCATTGGTCAGTGTCGCGCCGCAAACCCGGGCAAGCGCATTCTCCTCATCGCCGATCAGTTCGAGGAGGTGTTCACGCTCGTTCCGGATGAGGCGTTGCGCAACCGCTTCATCGAAGCTCTCATTAATGCGTTCCCCGATCCGGCGCCTGGCGCGACGCCCGACGTTTGCCTCGTCCTGACGTTGCGCGCCGACTTCTACAGTGCAGCGCTGCGCCACCGGCCGCTCGCAGACAAGTTGCAGGATCGCGTCGAAAATCTGGGGCCGATGACGCGCGACGAATTGCGCGACGCAATCGTCAAACCGGCCGAGCAGCTGTGAACCGTCCGTGACCTTCGAGCCTGGCTTAGCCGGAACCATCCTCGATGACGTCGAAAGGCGTCCGGGGTCGTTACCGCTTCTGCAGTTTGCGCTGCGTGAGATGTGGGGACGCTTGAAGACCCCATTTATGACGCGCTCGGACTATGACGCTATCGGCGGCGTCGAGGGCGCGTTGGCGAAACGAGCGCAAGCGATTTTCGAAGAGGCGACAAAGAAAGAGACGGATGCTGCATCCGTTGCGCTGTTTCGTCACCTGTTCACGCGGCTCGTGACACTTGGCGAAGGCGCGGAGGACACGCGCCGCATTGTCGGGCGCGATGAGCTTGGTCCAGCGGAATGGGCGCTAGCCCAAAAACTTGCGGACGAAGACAATCGTCTTGTCGTTACCGCGGCGACGACGCCAGGACAGGAGACGGTGGAGGTCGCGCATGAAGCGCTGATCCGCAACTGGCCGGCGCTGGTGCAATGGGTGAACCGTGACCGCGCATTCATCTCCTGGCGAAACCAACTGAAGCAACGCTTGGATGACTGGCGCAAGTCGCCACGCGACGAGGGGACGCTGCTCCGTGGAGGTCCACTGGTGGTAGCTGAGGAATGGATTGCTCGACGAGGGGATGACCTCAACAAAGATGAAAAGGCCCTCGTCGCGGCAAGTGTTGAATTGCGCGACGCCGAAAAGCGACGGGCGGAGGAGGAGCTTGAGGAAAAGCAGGCACGGTTGAAGGAGGTGGCTGAAGCACAGGAGAAGACTGCGCAATCCCAGCAAGAAAGAGCGGCGGCGCAGGAGGAGACGGAACAGGCCCAAAAGAGAACCAGGTGGGCGTTAGCGGCCATTGCGGCAGTGATCGTGGCAGCCTCCGGCCTGTCCTATTGGCAATACACGAGCGATGCGAGTAAATTGAAGGTCGGTCAATTGGAATTGCGACACCAGCACGCAAATCTGCTTGGTGAACTGGCCACCGCGCAAATTGCCGCCCGCAATCCCAACGCCGCTCTTCGATTTGCGTCGAAGGGGACCGAAGACGACCTGGCTCTAGGTTTGAAGTCCGAGGCCCCATCAACTTCGTCGGCGGTCCTCGCCAAGGTTGTCTCCGATTTGGATTGGCGTCTCGCTTTTCGGGCAGGAGAGTTAGGGCTGGGCTCCGCTGCGTTCAGCCCGGACGGGACGCGCATCGTCACGGCGTCATGGGACAAGACGGCGCGGGTGTGGGACGCAGCGACGGCGAAGGAGATCGCCGTCCTGCGCGGCCATGAGCAGAGGGTGAACTCCGCCGCGTTCAGCCCGGACGGGACGCGCATCGTCACGGCGTCAAGGGACAGCACCGCGCGGGTGTGGGACGCGGCGACGGCGAAGGAGATCGCCGTCCTGCGCGGGCACGAGAATTGGGTGTCCTCCGCCGCGTTCAGCCCGGACGGGACGCGCATCGTCACGGCGTCATGGGACCACACCGCGCGGGTGTGGGACGCAGCGACGGCGAAGGAGATCGCCGTCCTGCGCGGCCATGAGCGGGAGGTGACTTCCGCTGCGTTCAGCCCGGACGGGACGCGCATCGTCACGGCGTCTTGGGACTGGACCGCGCGGGTGTGGGACGCGGCGACGGCGAAGGAGATCGCCGTCCTGCGCGGCCATGAGAATTGGGTGACCTCCGCTGCGTTCAGCCCAGACGGGACGCGCATCGTCACGACGTCTTCTGACAATCCCCCGCGGGTGTGGGACGCGGCGACGGCGAAGGAGATCGCCGTCCTGCCCGGCCATAACGATGTGGTGCGGTCCGCCGCGTTCAGCCCGGACGGGACGCGCATCGTCACGGCGTCTGATGACGAGACCGCGCGGGTGTGGGACGCGGCGACGGCGAAAGAGATCGCCGTCCTGCGCGGCCATGAGAATTGGGTGACCTCCGCCGCGTTCAGCCCCGACGGGACGCGCATCGTCACGGCGTCCGAGGACCAGACCGCGCGGGTCTGGGACGCGGGCGACGGCGAAGGAGATCGCCGTCCTGCGCGGCCATGACGATAGTGTGTTGTCCGCCGCGTTCAGCCCCGACGGGACGCGCATCGTCACGGCGTTCGGTGACAAGACCGCGCGGGTGTGGGACGCGGCGACGGCGAAGGAGATCGCCGTCCTGCGCGGCCATGAGAAGTGGGTGTGGTCCGCCGCGTTCAGCCCGGACGGGACGCGCATCGTCACGGCGTCTCCTGACAAGACCGCGCGGGTGTGGGACGCAGCGACGGCGAAGGAGATCGCCGTCCTGCGCGGCCATAAGGATAGTGTGTTGTCCGCCGCGTTCAGCCCCGATGGGACGCGCATCGTCACGACGTCCGATGACAAGACCGCGCGGGTGTGGGACGCGGCGACGGCGAAGGAGATCGCCGTCCTGCCCGGCCATAAGGCTGAGGTGGACTCCGCCCCGTTGAGCCCGGACGGGACGCTCACCGCGCGCAGCCATTGGGAGTGGGTGTGGTCAGCCGCGTTCAGCCCGGACGGGAGGCGCATCGTCACGGCGTCTCCTGACAAGACCGCGCGGGTGTGGGACGCGGCGACGGCGAAGGAGATCGCCGTCCTGCGCGGCCATGAGCAGAGGGTGTGGTCCGCCGCCTTCAGCCCCGACGGGACGCGCATCGTCACGGCGTCAAGGGACAGCACCGCGCGGGTGTGGGACGCGGCGACGGCGAAGGAGATCGCCGTCCTACGCGGCCAAAGTTCGATGCGGTCCGCCGCGTTCAGCCCCGACGGGACGCGCATCGTCACGGCGTCCGAGGACCAGACCGCGCGGGTCTGGGACGCGGCGACGGCGAAGGAGATCGCCGTCCTGCGCGGCCATAACGATAGTGTGTTGTCCGCCGCGTTCAGCCCCGACGGGACGCGCATCGTCACGGCGTCCGATGACCACACCGCGCGGGTGTGGGACGCTCATTTCATGACGATGCCGGCGAAAGGACTTCTGGCGGAGGTCTGTCAACACCGCATGATCGGCATCAGCACGATGACCCGCGACGAAATGCGTCTGGCCGGCTATCCAGACAGCGAGCCACTCATCGATGTGTGCGCAGGCGTAGCCGCGGCGAGGCCATAATGTCGGTCGACGGCTCGATCAATGCGGAAGTAAGCGGCGGCACGGTCGGGGTAGCAGGCGATGAAGTATCTGGTGGTGAAGGTGGGGATCGAAATTGCAAGGGTCTGGGACTAGGTTGACCAGACGACGCTCAACCAACGGCATAACGTGCATAAACAACAAGACCGCCTTCAAGAATTCCTGACGATACGCCGTTGGATTTTCCACCGGACTGAATTCTTTCTTGACGGTCCCCGCGTGCAGGAATGGGTGTTCGATGACGAGCTCGCCGAAGTAGAGTGAGGATCCATTGAAAACGCTGGGCAGGATTTCGTCACGTTGTTTCGCTGATCGTTGCTCCGCTTGTATCTCCCGCAACGTTCTCCCGATGAACTCCAGTTCAACATCGCCCATCTTGGTTACTCCGCATCCCGCTTGCCGCCAACATAATGCCGATATGCCTCCGTCCAATCATCAGCGAACGCCTTCTGCGCCTTCCGCACATCGAGCGTTCCTGAATACACTAAGTCTCTCAGCTTCCATTCGAGACGGTCCTTGGCCTCCGCGTTCCATTCCGGTTCGATGCTCCGCCGTGGTTCGGGCCAGAGATTAGCGTCGTCGTCCGCACCACCGATGCCCAACGGCACGAGGTGATCGATCTCGAAATCCGGATGCCCGCCAGCGGGTTAACCGTACTCGTGCATGATCCTGTCGTCTCTATCGCGTGACCAGTGCCGCAAACCGCTCGTATGTGAGCATATATCGGCTCTTAACGGAGGAGGCGCATCGCGACCAAAGAGGCTGGTTGGTTCTCCAGAGGGGCGTTCAAGTTTGGAAATTGCTAGCAGGATT
>CAVXVE010000043.1:0-34960 GCA_963764955.1 uncultured Alphaproteobacteria bacterium
GGCGGCGTACTTCGTCGGGCACCGGCCTGGCTGATCAGCGCGGCCTCGTTTGCGTCGCCGGAGGCGTCGCCGATAAGATCCGCCTGCAGGGTGTAGTCGAGCGACCAGGTCCCGTTCGACAGCGTCCATTTTTCGAGACCGGCGTTCGTGCTGACGTCGGTCGCGTTCCCGGTGCCCTCGTCGGCGACATAGAGCGTCGTCGGGCTGGCGAAGAACAAGCCGAACGGAGTGAAGTTCGCCCCGGTCTCTTTGGCCAAGTTCGGTCGGGAAGCCCGGCAGGACCGAGATCGTTGCGTCCGGCGCGGTCGCCGAAGTCGGAAGCTCGCCGTTTGGATTGCTGACGGTGTAGACGGTGTCGATGCCGTTGCTGCCGCTGCCTTTGGTGAAATAGAGGTTGCCGTTGTAGTATGTGAGCCCGCGGTAGTTGTTGGTCTTGCCCGCCTTGTCCTTCGAGTAGGTCTGGTACCCGGGATATGTGTTGAAGGTCGGATCGATCATCGTCGAGTTCGGCGTCGAGCCCGGCGTCACGACTTCAAGGCCGGTGGTCTTCGTCAGCTGCGGCGCTGTGGTCGTGCCGCTGTTGGAATTGCCGACGGTATAATAACGGCCGTTTGGCGCCAGCACGGCGGCCCGGCTGTTGTCGCCACCGTAGGCGAGAGTCGGTGTGATCGAGAAGCTGCCGTTCGCGCCGACCGCGACGACCGACCGGTTGAATGCAAAATCTGTGTAGGTCGACTTGTAGAATTGCGAGGCTACATTGGTTGTGTCTACGTAGGAGGTGCTGTCTGCATTCGACACGTCAAGCATGCCGGCGGCGGGCGGCGGATAGCCCGCGCCGCCTGGCGCATAGCCCATGAAGGTCGCGACCGGACCGCTGGCCGTCCGCGCGATGCTGAGCCCGAGCTCCGACTTCGAGCTGAAGCTGGTGACGATCTGGTTCGTGGGCAGCGTTTCGCTGGCGAGAAGCTTGGCGCTGGTCGCGCTGAGATCCTGAAGCGTGAGCGGCGAGGTGACGCCGAACTGTCCGTCGACCGTCGAGTTGTTCCAGACCGTATTGAGGGCGCCGTTCGAAACCGCCGTGCCGCCAGGGATCGCTGTAGCGCCCGCGACCAGTCCCGCGACCTGGCCAACGTCCTGATACGTGGTCGTCGTTACGAGCAGCGAGTCGCCGTTGATCAAGCCGCCGGCCCGCGCGCCGTTCGCCGCGGCGGCAAGGGCAAGCGCGCTGCAAGTTACGGTCAACGCGCAACGGCAAGAGTTGGAAATGTCCATGGACTCGGCTTCCTCCAGTCGTGAACAAAAGGCGAGGTAGCGAACCCACATGACGCGAACATGACTAGGCGGTGTATTTGGACGGTCAATAACGCTCGCAGCAGGGCAACATGAAGCAGAGCTTCGCGCCTACCGCCACATCAGCCACCAGGTTCCCGCCACGAGCGTGATGAAGTCAGCGGCGCGCCGACCTTGAGATAGGCCCAGAAGCTGATCGGGATGCCCTCCGAGCGGGCGCGCTCGGCGACGATGAGATTGGCGACCGAGCCGAGCAATGTGAAATTGCCGGCGAGCGTCGAGCTCATGGCGACGACAAGCCATGCGCGCTCGGGATCCGGGAAAGTCGGAATGAAAGGCCTCAGCGCCAATACCGCCGGCACGTTGCTTACGACGTTGGAGAGCACGGCGGTGAACAGCGAGAGCCGCCAGACCATATCGAGGCCAAACGTCTTCGCCATTGCGATGCGATCGGGCGTAAGCAGCGCTTTCTCCGCGCCGGCGACGACGACGAACATGCCGGCGAAGAGGATGAGCAGCGGCCCGTCGAGCTCACGATAGATGCGGTGAGGCTTGATCTGGCGGGTGAGCAGAAGGAATGCGCCGCCGAGAATGGCGGCCTTCGCCGGGGCGACGCCGGCGAAAAAGGCGACCGCCAGCGCAACGCAGGTGACGCTCGCCTTGAGGACCTGGCCTTTGTGCATGTGTCCGCGAAAAAGATGCGGTTCGAGCGCGCCCTTGAACTTGAATTCCTGCGCGTAGACTAGCCGCACCACGACGATGACCACGATGAGGCCGAAGGCGGCGACCGGCGCGAGCGCTGCTGCGAATGCCGGATAGGGTATGCGGGAGAGCGTTCCGATCACCATGTTCTGCGGGTTGCCGGTGATCGTCGCCACGCTGCCGCAATTCGAGGCCGTCGCGACCGCCACCAGATACGGCAGCGGATTGCGGCCGAGCGAACGGACCACCTGCAAGACGATCGGCGTCATGACGAGGCAGATCGCGTCATTGACCAGAAAGGCGGACAGGACGCCCGCCATCAGCGTCACGGTGACGAGCAGCACGAAGGGCGCGCGGGCATGATCGATGGCCAATCCGCCAAGCGCCCGGAAAGCCCCGGAAACCTTGAGATGCGCGACCACGATCATCATGCCGAGCAGGAGTGCGATCGTGTCGAAGTCGATGGCGTGAAAGGCTTCCTCGAGACTCAAGGGACCGACGGCGATCATCGCCGCGCCGCCAAGGAAGGCGATGCCGGCGCGGTCGAGACGCAGGCCGGGAATCCGGCCAACGGCGACGCCAATATAGGTCAACGCCAGGATCGCAAGCGCCGCCAGGCTTTCAGCTGTCATTGTCCAGCCGCCGCTCTCTCGATCGCAAGCGGCGTGTCTTCCCGGCCGGCTTTCTGGTCGTAACGGGTTTCCGGCATGAAGCCGAAGAAGACGAGAAACGCGACCGCCGCCGCGGCGCCGAAGGCAAGAAACGAGACGTTATAGCCGAAATGATCGACAGCTACGCCAGCGGCCAACCCGCTGATCGCCGCGCCAATTCCCATCGTGGTCGCGACGGCGCCTTGCGCGAGATTGAATCGTCCGGTGCCGCGCATCATGTCCGAAATCATCAGGGGGGTGAGCGCCTGATAGATACCCGCGCCTACGCCGTCGAGCAACTGCACCCCGATCAGCCAGAAGGCGTTATCGGACAGGGGATAAAGCGCCGCACGGATCGGCAGGACCGCGAAGGCGATGAGGAAGATCGGCCGGCGTCCCCAATTGTCGGCGTTGCGCCCGACGAGAATCGCAATCGGCAGCATGACCCCCTGCGCGGCGATCATGCAGAAGGACATCATCGCGGTCGCCTCCTGCGGGAACTGAAGGGCCAGTTTCTGTCCGACAAGAGGCAAGAGCGGCGCGTTGGCGAAATGGAAAAGAAACGCGCAAAGGGCGAAAATCATGAGCGGACGGGTCTTGAAGAGAACCCGGTACCCCGCGGCCCCGCCGGGCGCTTCGCCATCGGTCGTAAGGTCTCGCGCCCGATCATGATTGATCGCTTTCGCCGGAATGGCGAGCACTGCGGCCGCGGTCAGAGCGGCGAAGACAGGAACCATGAGAAAGACGGCGCGCTGCGAGAATAGGTAGCCGACTCCGCCGGCAAGGAGCGCAATGGCGATGTTGCCGCCGTGATCGTAAGCCGAGTTGCGGCCGAGCCGGCGCGCCAGCTTGTCTCTCGCGACGAGGCCGAGGGTCAGGGCCGAAACGGCGGGAGCAAAAGCATCGCCCGCCACCGCGAGCACGCTCAAGGCGAACGCCATCGGCCAGAAGTGCGGGGCGACGAAGATGATGATCGCGGAAACCGTCATCGCGGCCATCGCCAGGACGATGACGCCGCGCTTGGCGCGCGTCACGTCGATCGCGGCGCCGATCGGGGTCTGGAGGCAAATCCCGAGCAATCCGCTCGCGGTTGTCAGAAGGCCGACATCGGTCTGGGTCCAGTGCTGGCCCGTAACCAGAAACACATTGACGAACGGGCCGAACAGATTGCGAACGTCGGCGGCAAGGAAATTGACCGCGTCGAGCGCATACG
Organism: uncultured Alphaproteobacteria bacterium; assembly: GCA_963764955.1. Classification (GTDB taxonomy): domain Bacteria; phylum Pseudomonadota; class Alphaproteobacteria; order Rhizobiales; family Beijerinckiaceae; genus Roseiarcus. The sequence continues at coordinate 3,856 of CAVXVE010000043.1, forward strand.
GGATCGGAATCATCGCCACCAGCCGAGGAACGGCTCAGTCGCGAGCCCACGCTTTGAAACGCGCTTGTCCAATCTTCGTTCCCTCAAGGCGACGCCCCAATTTGCGGCGGCGCGCGCTTGACAATGCGCTTCGCCCGGCTCGTTAACACGCCCATGCGCAAACGTGCGGATATCGTTCTCGTCGAGCGCGGCTACTTTTCGAGCCGTGCCCGCGCGCAAGCCGCGATCGGCGCCGGGCTCGTCCGCATCAGTGGGGTTCCACTCAAGAAGGCCTCGGATGAGGTCGCAGGAGACGCGCCGATCGAGGCCGGATCGCCCCACCCCTGGGCGTCGCGCGGCGGGATCAAGCTCGCCGCCGCGCTTGACGCCTTCGCGCTCGATCCTTGCGGCCTCGTCTGCCTCGACGTCGGCGCTTCGACCGGAGGCTTCACCGATGTCCTCCTCGCGCGCGGGGCGGCGACGGTCGTCGCCGTCGATGTCGGCCGGGGGCAGCTCGACCCGCGCCTCGCGGCGGATCCACGGGTCCGCTCGCTCGAAGGCCTCGACGCGCGCGCGCTCACAAGGGCGACGCTCGGCGAGCGGCCGGGCGCGGTTGTCATCGACGTGAGTTTCATTTCGCAGCGTCTCGTGCTGCCTTATGTGCTTGAATTCGCCTCCGAGCGGGCGTGGCTGGTGAGCCTGATCAAGCCGCAATTCGAAGTCGGCAAGGCCGATCTCGTCAAGGGCCGGGTCAAAAGCGAAGCGGCGCTCGAGCGCGCCTGCGCCAACGTGCGCGCGGCGATTGAAGCGCAGGGCTGGATCGCGCTCGGCCTCATTCCCTCGCCGATCCTCGGCGGCGCGGGCGCGAGGGAATTCCTCATCGCCGCGCGCCATGACTGAGCCGCTCGAAGAGGTTTGCGTCGTCGCGCTCGATTCGAACGGCAACGGCGTCACCTCCAATGGCGCAATTGTTCCCTTCGCGCTTCCGGGCGAGCGGGCGCGGGTCAGCCTTGAGGGCAAGCGCGGGGAGCTTGTCGAAACGCTCGAGGCTTCGCCCGAGCGCGCGGAGCCGTTCTGCCGCTGGTTCGGCCGGTGCGGCGGCTGCGCCGCGCAGCACATGTCGCCTTCGCTCTATCGCGAATGGAAGCGCGGCCTCGTGGTCGAAGCGGTTAAGCGCGAGGGTATTTCCGCGAAGGTGGAAGAGCTGGTCGACGCGCATGGCGCGGGCCGGCGGCGCGCGACTTTCCACGCGCGCTTTCCCCATGGCCAGGGCGACGAGGTCGGCTTCATGCGCGCTCGCTCGCACGACATCATCGCCATCGATAATTGCCCCCTGTTCAGTCCAGGCATGGCCGGCGCAATTCAAGCCGCGCGAGCGCTGAGCGGCGATCTGCGCGGGTTGATGAAGCCGCTCGACATCGGAATCGCCGCCACGCTCGACGGGCTCGACGTCGACCTGCGCGGCTCAGGACCGCTTGGACGCGCCGAGACGCAGAAGCTAACGCGCACCGCTGACGCGCTCGATCTCGCGCGCGTCTCCAATCACGGCGAGGTCGTGATCGAGCGCCGGCCGCCTCGCGTCGCCTTCGGCGAGACGCTCGCGAGGCTGCCGCCCGGCGCCTTCCTGCAGGCGACCGAGGCAGGAGAAAAATGGCTGGCCGAGTTTGCCGGGCGGGCGCTCGCAGACACGAGAAAAGTCGCGGACCTGTTCTGCGGCGCGGGCGCATTCGCGCTGAGACTCGCGCGCGCCCGCGAGGTTTTCGCCGCCGATTCCGATCCCGCCGCGATCGCCGCGCTTGTCCGCACCGCAGCTGCAAGCACGGGCCTGCACACTATCCGCGCCGAGACGCGCGACCTCTTCCGCCGTCCGCTGCGGCCGGACGAACTCGTCGCGTTCGACGCGGCGCTGATCGATCCGCCCCGGGCGGGCGCCCTCGAGCAGGCGCGCGCGCTCGCCGCCGCCGCTCTGCCGCTCGTTGTGTCGATCTCATGCAATGCGGCGACCTTCGCCCGCGACGCGCGCGTTCTCATTGACGGCGGTTTTCAGCTCGAGTCCGTGACGCCGCTTGACCAGTTCCGCTTTTCCGCCCATGTCGAAATCTCGGCCGTCTTTCGCCGGTCACGGCCGAAAGCGCGCAAGCGGAGGCTCCTCTAGGTGGACCCGACACGACGAGAGCTTTTCTCGTTTTTTCTGGGAAAAACCGGCTATCGGCGCAGGCCATGACAGAGAAGTCATTGGATGAATTCGGACCCGGGATCTGGACCGCGGACGGCCCATCCGTGCCGTTCTTCACTTTCCCCTACCCGACGCGCATGGCGTTGATCCGGCTGTCGGATGGCGGTCTGTTCGTCTGGTCGCCGATCGCCCTCTCCGCCGCTCTGAAAGGTCATGTCGACGCCCTGGGTCCGGTGCGCTACCTGGTGTCGCCGAACCGGCTCCATCACCTGTTCCTGCACGAATGGAAATTAGCCTATCCGCAGGCAAGGCTCTACGCGTCGCCGGGCCTGCGCAAGAAACGCAAGGACCTCGCCTTCGACGGCGAACTCGGCGAAAAGCCCGAGCCGGGATGGGCAGTCGACGTCGACCAAGTCCCAGTGCACGGGAGTTTCCTCACCGAGGTCGAGTTTTTTCACCGCGCCAGCCGCACCGCGATTTTCACCGACCTATTGCAAAATCTTCCTCAGGATTGGCTGTCTGGGTGGCGCGGCGTCGTGGCCCGTCTGGACGGCGTCTGCGCCCCGAATCCCGGCGCGCCTCGCGAATGGAGGGCAACTTTCCTGAACCGCCGCGCGGCGCGCGCTTCCCTCGAGCGGATTCTCGCCTGGCCGATCGAGCGCGTCCTGATCGCCCACGGCGAGCCGGTCACGACGGACGGAGTGGCCTTCGTGCGCAGCGCCTTTGGATGGTTGCTGGAGCACCGGGGCTAGGGCGCGCGCGTTCGCCGCCTCCGTTCTGCCGCTCGTCGTGTCGATCTCATGCAATGCGGCGACCTTCGCCCGCGACGCGCGCGTTCTCATTGACGGCGGATTTCAGCTCGAGTCCGTAACGCCGCTTGACCAGTTCCGCTTTTCCGCCCATGTCGAAATCGCTGCCGTCTTTCGCCGATCACGGCCGAAAGCGCGCAAGCGGAGGCTCCTCTAGGTGGACCCGACGAAACGAGAATCCTTTCTCGCCGCCCTGCAGAATATCGTCGGCGCGTCCCACGTGCTGACCGACCCCTCGCTGTTCGCCGGCGCGCTCGTCGAGCCGCGCGGGCTCTATCATGGCAAGGCGCTCGCTTTGGTGCGGCCGGGCGCGACCAAAGAAGTCGCCACGGTGGCGGCCCTGTGCAACGAGGCGCGCATCGGCATGGTTCCGCAGGGCGGCGACACCGGGCTGGTCGGGGGACAAATTCCGGACATGAGCGGCGAGGAGATCATCATCTCGACCCAGCGCCTGCGCGCGGTCCGCGAAGTCGACCTCGACGGCGACGTGATGATCTGTGAAGCCGGCGTCACCCTCGCCGAGGCGCGAGCCGCGGCGCACTCGGCCGACCGGCTGTTTCCGCTATCGCTGGCTTCAGAAGGAACCTGCACCATCGGCGGCAACATTTCGACCAATGCGGGCGGCGTCACCGTCATCGCCTATGGCAATACGCGCGACCTCGTCACCGGCGTCGAAGCCGTTCTCGCCGACGGGCGGATCGTCAACGCCTTGAGCAAGCTGCGCAAGGACAACACCGGCTACGACCTGAAGAGCCTGTTCGTCGGCGCCGAAGGGACGCTCGGCATCGTCACCGCCGCTTCGCTCCGCCTCTTTCCAAATCCGCGCGCCCGGACGACCGCGTTCGTCGGTCTCAAGAGCCTCGAGGATGCGCTCGCGCTTTTGAGAGGGGCCCGCGAGCGCCTCGGGGCCACGATCACGAGCTTCGAATTGATAGGGCGCAGCGCCTACGATATCGCGCTCCGCCACGGCGGCGCCCGCGCGCCCTTGCAAGGCGCGCATGACTGGTACGTTCTTATCGAGGCTTCCTCGCAGGCGCCGGGCGGGTTCGACGAAGCCTTCGCCGGAGCGCTCGAGGCGGCTCTGGAGCAGGGCGTCATCGAAGACGCCGCAATCGCCTCCTCGCTCGAGCAGCGCGCGGCCTTCTGGCAATTGCGCGAGTGCCTGTCCGAAGCGCAGGGCAAGGAAGGCGGTTCGATCAAGCACGACGTCTCGGTCGAGGTCGGGCGCGTGCCGGCCTTCATCGGAGAGGCGACGCCCGCGGTCGAAGCGTTCGCGCCCGGCGCCCGCGTGGTCGCCTTCGGTCACCTCGGCGACGGCAACATTCACTTCAACGTGTCGCAGCCGGTCGGCGCCGACAAGCAGGCTTTTCTCGATCGCTGGGACGGGATGAACGAGACCGTGCACGGAATCGTCGCGCGCCTCGGCGGCTCGTACTCCGCCGAGCACGGGATTGGTCAGCTCAAGCGCGCGCTGCTGGCGCGGTGGAAGGACCCGGCCTCGCTTGCGCTGATGCGCCAGATCAAGGCGACGCTCGATCCGAACGGAGTGATGAACCCCGGCAAGATGCTGTGACGGCGCCCGGCCCTACTCCTTCCCCATGACCGCCAGCGCCTGCTCCAATGGCGCCGCCGAAGCTCGAAACACGCCGGAATAGGGACTGGATAGCTCAAGGATCACAAGGACGGCGCTCGCGACCGCGATCGAGCCGACAGCAAGCGCGATCACCGACGTGGCGGTGCCGCGCGACATCAGCCCAAAGCCGCAAAAAAGGCAGACGACCCAGCCAACGACTATGAGCAAAAGCGGATAGGAAATGGGAGCCGTGAGCGCGAAGGCCATCTGCATTCGCGCCTGTGCAAGCGCATCCGAGGTTGACGTCGCAGCAGCGAGCGCATTCTTTTGCTCATCGGTCGATGGGTGGAGAGCCGCGAGGGCTTTTTGCCGGGCCCGCATGTTCTGAAGCGCCGCCGCAAAATTGTCGGCTGCGAAATTCGCATCGCTCTCGCTTGCGCCCCAGATCTGATCAATGGTCTTCCCCCAACCCGTCCCGCAGTTGCGCGCGCGTCCGATTGGTCTCTGGCCCGTAATCGGACAGGGCGAGATCGAACTCCATCACCTTTGCCGCCAAGGCCTGGATCTGCGTGTTCTGGCTTGAATAGACGCCGTAGGCCGTCCAGATCAGAAGGCCGGTGACCAGAGCGCACAGGAGCGTCAGCAGGCCGACAACTGCGGCGATCATATCGCGCGAGCCGCCGGTGATATGCTTCTCCGGCAGGACGCGCTGCGCCACAAGACCAAGCGCTCCGCCACCGAACATCACAATCGCGACAGCGAGCGCGAACTTGACCGAACTCATCCCCATCATCCCCCGCCAGGATCGCGGCAGTTAGCCGCTTGGCGCGGCGAGCGCAACCGTCGCGGTCCGGCGCTCATCCAGCGCTCCCCGCCGGAATGGCGCGACTCATGGTGAGGCTGTAGGGTCGCAGCGCATGAATCGTTCAGCGCGCGAATTGGGTGACGGAAGCGCGTCAATCGCGAAGGCTGGGAAATTTGGACAGCCGCGGCGAGGCTCTACGCCCATACGCGCCGCAACTTTCAGCGCGCTTTTCGCCCTCGCCTTCACTGCGGCGATCGGGACGACTTCCGCCGCGTGCGCGCCGAAGGATTTCGACGGCGCCAAATTCACCGTCTGCAGATTCGATCCGCGCCGCGAGAATATTCGCCTGTTCTTGAGCGGGACCGACGGCAAGCCCTACGGATCGCTGACCGCGCTGGCGGCGGGGCTGAAGGCGAAGGGCGAAAGGCTCATGTTCGCGATGAACGCCGGCATGTTCAGGCAAGACCAATCGCCCGTCGGCCTTTACGTCGAGGACAGCCGCAAGGTGCACGAGGCTGACACGCGCGGCGGCGCATCAAACTTCCACATGAAACCGAATGGCGTGTTCTGGATCGGCGACGGCGTCGCCGGGGTTACCGAGACGAGCCGCTATCTCGCCAACACGCCGCACGCACGCTATGCGACCCAATCGGGACCGATGCTGATCGTCGACGGCAAGATCCATCCGAAAATCAAGCCGGATGGGACCTCGCAGAAGATCCGCAATGGCGTTGGCGCGTGCAAAGGGGACACGGTCGCCTTCGCCATCGCCGACGAACCTGTCACGTTCGACGTCTTCGCCCGGCTGTTCCGCGACGGGCTTGGCTGCCAGAACGCGCTCTTCCTCGACGGCTCGGTGTCGTCGCTTTATGCGCCTGAACTCAATCGCGATGACGAAATCGGGCCGATTGGACCGATTGTCGGCGTTGTCCGGCCGGCAGGCGATGGCAGCAGTGACGGTGATACGGGACGCAAAGCCGGAGGACGCGGTCGCCGCGTGCGAAGTCGCCAGACGGTCGATTGCGGAGCTGTGCGCCGCCGACCATGGCGGCGACCCGGCGATTGTGGCGCGGTGGCTCGCCAACAAGACGCCGGAAAACATGCGCGCTTGGATTGAACGCCCTGACGCGTTGCTGCTCGTCGCCGTCGAAGAAGGCGCGATCCTGGCCGTGGGGATGATTAGCGACGCCGGCGAGATCCTCCTGAACTACGTCTCGCCCGACGCGCGGTTTCGCGGCGTCAGCCGCGCGCTTCTGAAGGCGCTCGAAACGCGAGGGCGCGAGCGCGGGGCGGGGTTCTGTACGCTTGAGAGCACTGAGACCGCGCGACGTTTCTATCTCTCTAACGGCTACATCGAAACCGGCGTAGCCACTCATAAATTCGGCATGCGCTCGGGATATCGAATGATAAAAGCTCTGGCCTGAACTCCGTGATCAAGACGAAGGCGGCTGCGTGTCGCCAGCGCCGAGGTCGCGCTGCAGGATCGGCGTATCGACCCAGCGTCCGTGCTTGAAGCCGACTGATCGCAATGTTCCCGCGAGCTCAAAACCGAAACGCCGATGGAGCGCGATCGAACCTAAATTGGCGCTGTCGCCGACCACGGCGAGCATTTGCCTCCACCGTCCGCCCTCGCAACTGGCGATCAGTTCACCGAGCAGCGCCGAGCCTATGCCGCGGCCATTGAGGCCATCGGCGACATAGACCGAATCCTCGATGGTGAAGCGATAGGCCGGACGCGGGCGATAGGGCGCCGCATAGGCGAAGCCAAGGATTTCCCCTCGCGTCTCGGCGACCAGATAAGGCAGGCCGAGATCGACCGACGCGCGACGGCGCGAGAGCATCTCGTCGAGCGTCGGAGGCGTCTCCTCGAAAGTGGCGAGCGAGTGCAGGACGTAATGGGCGTAGATGTCGCGAACCGCCAGCATGTCAGCCTCGCTCGCGGCGCGAACGACAATCGGGCGGTCAGGCGCGCAACCATCGGAGCTCGCCAGCTCAAAGGACTTGGCGATTGGAAACCTTCGGCGGCTACTGCTCGCGCTCCTCACGGGAAGAGGCCGCGCATCTGCTTGGTCTTCACCACCCGCTCGACCCCGATCGCCATCGCCGCCGTGCGATTGGAGACGCCGTCGCGCTTGGCTCTTGCGACGACCATTCCCCAGGAGCGGTCGAGCGCCCGTTCGAGCCGGTCCATCACCTCGTCGCGCGACCAGAAATATTGCTGCAGATCCTGCACCCATTCGAAATAGCTGACGATCACGCCACCGGCGTTGCACAGGATATCGGGGATGACGAAGATCCCGTCGTTGCGCTCGGCGAGAACCCGGTCGGCCTCGGGCGTTGTCGGACCGTTTGCGCCTTCGGCGATGATGCGGCAGCGCAGGCGGCGCGCAAGATCGGCGTCGATCACCCGCTCGACCGCGCATGGCGCAAGCACATCGCAGTGCTGCTCGAGGAGAGCGCGCGGGTCGATCGCGGCCTCGCTCGAATAGCCAGCAAGCACGCCGCGCTTGGCGGCGTAAGCGACCAGCGCGTTCACGTCGAAACCCTTGGGATCGTAGAAGGCCGCGGTGTGGTCGCTGACCCCGATCACCTTCACGCCCCGCGCCGCCAGCCCCATCGCCGCATGAGAGCCGACGTTGCCGAAGCCCTGGACGATCGCAGTCGCCTTGGCCGGCGCGATGTCGAGGCTGTCCAGCGCGCGAAAGGCGAGAAAGGCGACGCCGTGGCCGGTCGCCTCACGCCGGCCGAGCGTGCCGCCGGACCCGACCGGCTTGCCGGTGACGATCTCCGGCACGGTGACGCCCTGATACATGGAATAGGTGTCCATGAACCAGGCCATGATCTGCTCGTTGGTGCCCATGTCCGGCGCCATCACGTCGGTCCGGGGGCCGACGAAGGGAATCATCTCCTGCATGTAGCGGCGGGAGAGGTTCTCGAGCTCCTTGGGTTTGAGCGCCCGCGGGTCGACCGCCACCCCGCCCTTGCCGCCGCCGAAGGGGAGATCGGCGAGCGCGCATTTCCAGCTCATCCAGATGGCGAGCGCGGCGATTTCGCTGATGTCGACATTGGGCGCGAAGCGCGTGCCGCCCTTGGCTGGACCGAGCGCCAGGTGATGTTGGACCCGGTAGCCGACGAAGAGCTCCGTCCGATGGTCCTCCATGCGGACCGGACAGGTGACTACGATCGCGCGCTTCGGATAGAGCAGCCAGTCCCGCTCGTCCTCGGGGATGCTCAGATGGTCGCGAATAACCCGGAGCTGATCGCGGGCCATTTCGAACACCGGTCCGCTAAAGAGGGTGCTGTTCACATCCGTCCTCCCGCCCGCTCCAGATGCGGGCGGGTCTGATGATAGCCGCAGCGGGAGCCGGGGGAACCGAAATTTACTGCGGACCGGAACGGGGGCTTGAAGGGCCGCGCCCGCGCGTCCGCCTGCCGCATCGGCTTGACTTCGGCCCAAGCCCCACTATTTTGCCCGCCAAATCCGGGTCCTGCGTGGGCCTGTTTTGGCGCGTCCGACGCGCCCCGTCTCGCTTCGCAAGGACTGAACGCATCATGGCCAAGGCCGCCTCACTCAAGATCAAGCTGCTCTCGACCGCCGACACCGGCTATTTCTACGTGACCAAGAAGAACGCCCGCACCAAGACCGAGAAGCTTGCGTTCAAGAAATATGATCCGGTCGCGCGCAAGCACGTCGAGTTCAAGGAAACCAAGATCAAGTAAGAGCCGGTCTCCGAAACCCGCGAAAAAGGGGCCGCCGGCCCCTTTTTCTGCTGCCGTCAATGCGCCGCGGGCGCCTTGCCGCCCAGCTTCACCTTGCGCAGGCTCAGCGCCAGCGGCACGGCCGCCAGCGACAGCAGCGTCAGCACCCAAAAGACGTCCATATAGGCGAGATAGGACGCCTGCGCCTGCACCTGCTGGCCGATCCAGCCGACCGCCTGCTGCTGCGCCTCGGGGAGCAGGCTGCCGTGGGCGAGGAAATAGTGCGTCATCTGGCTGAGCGTGTCCTGATATTGCTGGCTCGACGGAATCGCGTTCTCGATCAGCCGGCTCTGGTGGAACTGCTCGCGATGGTTGAGCACGTTGGAGGCGAGCGAGACGCCGATCGAGCCGCCGGTGTTGCGCGCCGCGTTGATGAGCGCGGACGCCATGTCCACCCGGTTGGGCGGGATCCCGGCGTATGACGCGGTGATGATCGGTATGAAGATCAGCGGCAGTCCGACGCCCAGAACCATGCGCGTGCGGGCGAAGAACCAGAAGCCGAGGTCGCCATACACGTTGGTCATCTGGTACATCGAGATCGCTACGAAGATTGCGCCAGTCATGATCAGGTATTTCGGCTGGATCCGGCTCGACAGATTGCCGACCGCGAACATCATCACCATGGTGACGAGGCCGCCCGGCGATAGCACGAGACCGGCCCAAGTTGCGGTGTAGCCGAAATCAGTCTGCAACATGAGCGGCAGGAACTGGGTGGTCGCATAGAGGATCGCGCCGGTTGCGGCCATCACGATGAAGCAGGCGCCGAACTGGCGCGTCGCCACCATGCGCACGTCGATCATCGGATCCTGCCGGCTCATCTCCCACGGGATCATCAGCAGGAATGCGACGGCGCAAATCACCGTGAACAGGACGATGAAGTTTGAGCCGAACCAGTCGTCCTCGAGGCCGCGATCGAGCACGATCTCGAGCGCGCCGAGAAACGTCGCGACCAGAAGAAAGCCGATGACATCGAACCGCGCTGCCTGACCCTCTTCAGGCTTGTCCGCCGGCAGAAGGATCGCGATCAGCGCGATCGTGGCGAGGCCGACCGGACCATTGATGAGAAAGCACCACCGCCAGGACCAATTATCCGCCAGCCAGCCTCCGAGCGTCGGGCCGACCACCGGCGCGACCACCACCGCGACCCCGAACAGCGCGAAGGCCTGCCCGCGCTTCTCGGCGGGAAACGAAGCCGCCAGAATGGACTGCGAGACCGGCACCATGCCGCCTCCGGCCAGGCCCTGGAGGATGCGGAACAAAAGGAGCGAATCGAGATTCCACGCCTGCGCGCAGAGGATCGAGCTCACGCTGAAGAGCCCGAGGCAGATCAGGAAGAAGACTTTGCGGCCGAGCACGCGGGCGAGGAACGGACTTGCCGTGAGACTCACGGCGTTGGCGACCAGATAGGTCGTCACCACCCACGACGCCTCATCGTCGCTGACCCCCATGCCGCCCGCGATATAGGGCAGCACCACGTTGGCGATCGTGGTGTCGAGGACCTCCATGAAGGTCGCCAGCGCGACCAGGACGGCGATCAGCCAGGGGCTGGTCGCGGCTGCGCCGCCAGCCGCCGGCGGAGCGCCGGCCTCAGCAGCCGCGTCGGTCACGCCCGACTCCACCACCCCTCGACGCGCGCCCTCAGCCGCTCATAGAGAGAGGGCGACGGATCGACGCGCACAGTGGGGACGACCGACATGCCGGGGCCGAGGGAGACGTCGGCAGGCGGATTATCGAGGATGATCTTGACCGGCACGCGCTGGACGATCTTGACGTAGTTGCCGGTCGCGTTTTCAGGCGGCAGCAGCGAGAAGGCCGGGCCTGAGCCGGGCTGGACGCTGGCGACATGGCCGTGGAAGTCGCGCTCCGGGTAGGCGTCGATCTCGATGTCGACCGGCTGTCCCGGCCGCATGCGGTCGAGCTGGGTCTCCTTGTAGTTCGCGACGACCCAGATCTCGTCCGGCACGAACATCGAGAGGTTGGTGCCGGGCTGCGCAAACTGCCCGACCGCGCCGGTGAGATTGACGACCCGCCCCGGCTGGTCGGCGGTGACGGTCGTATAGCCGAGGTTAAGCTGGGCCTGGTCGCGCTGCGCCTCGGCCTGGGCGAGGCTGGCCTCGGCCGATGCGCGTTGCGCCTTCAGCGTGTCGATTTGCCGCTGAGCCACTTTGAGTGTCGCTTGCGCGCTGTCGACAGCGGCCTGCTGGGCCTTCATACCCTGAACGTCGGTCGTCCCCTGCTGAGCCGTCGCCCATCCCTGCTTGACTAGGGGTTTGTCGCGTCCCCAGGTGACCTGGGCGAGCTCGAGGTTGGCCTGCGCCTGCGCCACCTGCGCCTGGCTTGCCCCAATCTGCGCGTTCTGCGTGGCGATCTGCGCGTCGACGTTGGCGATCCCCGCTTTTGCCGCGGTCACCTGGGCGTTGGCCTGCTCGAGCGCGGCGCGGTAATCCCGCTGATCGATCTGGGCGATCACGGCGCCCTTCTCGACATGTTGGTTGTCGGTGACCGGAACGGCCGTGACATAGCCCGCGACCTGGGGCGCGATGGCGAACTGGCGCGCCGCGATAAACGCGTCGTCGGTCGACTCGAAATGCGATGTGTGGTCCCAGTAGATGTACCCCGCCACCGCCGCCAACAAGAGCGCCACGAGGCCGAGCGGCGTCAGGATCGGATGTCGGCGGAGGAACCCCTTGCGCGGTTTCTCGCTGGGCTTTTCCTCTTTTGCGGCAGGTTGCTGGCCGGGTTTGACCTCCTTCTCCGCCGGCTCCGCGGGGCGCTCAGTCCTTTCGGCTGGCTGAGCCGGGCGCTCGGTCGCCGGAGCGCGCAGGAAAATGATATCGCGCCTCGGGCCCGATGACGATCCTCCGGCGCGGTCCGCCGATCCGTCATCCCAGCCGGATTCGGACGCGGGCGCATCCTTCAGCATTTGCTGGCCTCGGTCCTGATTCCTGCGCGCCATGGCCGGAACTCTCCAACGTGGCCCCCCGAGCGCCTCAAACGATCCGCGAAACGAAACCGTTCCGTTCACTTTACTTTGGCCAGGGTGCAACCTAAATCAAGAGGCGTGAGCATAGATTTTAGCGATCGCGACTTTGGTAAAGGACGCGCGGCGTGGAGCGGCGTGGAAGCGGACGCCGCCTCCGAACCAGCGCGCGCCGTGGTTCGTTGCGGGCGGCCGCCGCGGGGATTGGCCGGCCAGGTCGAGGAGAGAATTCTCGATGCGGCGGGTCATGTATTTCTCGAGCGCGGCTTCCAGGGCGCGAGCGTCGACGAAATCGCCGAGGTCGCCTGCGCCGGAAAGCCGACAATCTACGCGCGATACGGCAGCAAGGAGGCGTTGTTCGCCGCGGTGGTGGCGCGCAAGGTCCGAGCCAACACGACCGTCGAGTGCGTCGCGGCGATGGGGTCAACGATCGAGCAGCGCCTGGAGGCGATGGCTTCCGTCATCCTCGCGAGGATTTTGTCGCCAGAGAGCATCGGGCTGATGCGAGCCGTTGTCGCGGAGGCGCGCCGTTTCCCGGATCTGGCGATCAGCGTGAAACGCCAGGCGCGCGATCTCGGGATCGAGTTGGTGGCGCGGCTTTTGGGTGAAGTCGCGCGATCGGGCGAACTGAGCGCATTTCCGGCCTTCGCCCCGGAGCGCCTGCCGGAGACCGCGCGCCGCTTCATGGATGTCATTGTCTTCCCCATGGCGGTGCGGGCGCTGTTCGGGGAGGACCTAACTCTGCTGCGCGCAGAGATCGGGCCGCATGTGAAGCAGGCGGTTGCGTTCTTTCTCGCCGCGTGCCGACACGCTCCGCCGGCTTCCGGCGGCAAGGACCAGTTGGCGATGAGCGAAGGCGCTGTCCTTTAACGCCAGCTTATCCTTTGAGCTGCGCCAGCACGCCCGCGATGTCGCCCATCCCCCAATGCTCGGCGATCCTGCCATCGGCGAGGCGAAATATGTCGCACGAGGTGAATGAGAGATGTTTGCCCGTCGGCGCTACGCCGTAGAGCGGGCCTTGTTGGGTTCCCTCATAGAGAAAGCTCGCCGCTTCCTTGTCGCCGGCGGCGAGGCTCGCCTGGATTGAGACCTTCAAGTCGGGCAGGCCCTTGAGCCGCGCCGCGAAGAAGTTGACCGTCGCCGTCTTCGACGGGACGCCTGCGGGCGGACGCCCCGCGGCGCTCAGCTGGTGATTGACGTAGTCGTCGGCGAACAGGGCCGCGAAGCCGTCCAGATCATGGGCGGTCAGGGTCTCGGCGAAGCGCTCGACGATCGAAGCGCTGGCGGCCGTCGCCCGACGGAGCAGCGGCGCCACGCCGACAGCCGCCGCGCTCAGGATCAGAGTTCTGCGTCGCATCTCGTAGTCCCTTTCACCGTTCAAGAATCATGGGTCTCGACGATATACACGGGCCATGGGCGGCTCGATCAATCGGAATTCTACCTCCCGTCCCCCGGCTCGCCCGCCGGATCGGCCGGATCGGCGCCGCGCGAGGCGCCATAGCCGGGGCGAACGATCCTGTCGTCGCGCTCGGGCGCAGGCGCGGGCGACCATGGGCGGTTCTCGAGCGGGCTGCGGTCGCTCGCGAGCGTGAAGCCGTTCTCGCCCCATGTCAGGCCGATTGCGCCAAGGCGGGCGAGCGCCCGTTCATCGAGCAGGAACTTCGCCTTGCAATCATTGGGCGCGGTGAACGCGCTCACCACCACCTCCGCCCGCGCGCAATCCTCGTCGAACGCGAGCCGGTCGATGACGATCGAGAGCGATTCGCCCTCCGGAAGCGCGGCGACGCAGCCGAGGCGGTCGCATGGCGCATCGAAAGCGCGCGCCTGCGCGGGATCGCGCCCGTCCCCGTCCGCGCTCAGCCATTGCTCGGCGGCGAATGCGTTGAAGCGCTTGCCGACGACCTCCAGCGCCCCGTCGGCGTTACGCACCGCCACGAGATCGCCTGAGGGCGCGACGATGACGTCGTAGCGCGGCCCCTGCGTCGCGCCGACAATCCCGATCAATGCGAGCGGAATGGCGCTGAGCCGAAAGGTCCACGTCCGCCAGATGGTCGCGCTCATCACCGCAAGCGCAAGAAACGGCAGCGCGTAGGGCGCGAAGGCCCGCAAGTGCACCGTCGAAGCTGGAGCCTGCGCAATGAAGCGCGCGACCCAGAGGATGAGCTTGATGCCCGCCCCGACATAGATCCAGACCGGCCCGTCGAGCCCGAGCGGATAGAGCGCGGCGCCGAGCAGCGCGCCGGGCACGGCGAAGACCTCGATGACGGTCAGCGTCAGCGGATTGCCGATCAGCACGTAGGGGCTCAGATCGTGGAAGTGATAGGCCATGAACGATGCGGTGGCCGAGGTCGCGAAGGCGGTGGCGGCAAGCAGCGCGAGCGGCTTCTCGACGAGATGGGCGCCGACAAATCCCGGCTTGCGCGCGGCGTCCCGCTTGGGCACGAACGGGTCGGGATCAAGGTCGAGCGCGGCGATCCGCGACTCCATCACCGCGACCAGCGCCGCGACCGCGGCGAACGACAGCTGGAAGCTGACGCCGAGAATGGCCTCGGGCTCGATCGCCACGACCGCGAGAACCGCAAAGGCGAGATTGCGCATGGTGAGCGCGCGGCGGTCCATGATCACGGCGCTGAGCACGATCAAGGTCATAAAGAGCGCGCGCTCGGTGCCGACGCGCGAACCGGTCGCGATGTCGTACAGCACCGATCCCGCCATGGCGACAAAGGCCGCCCATTTCTTGATCGGATAGGTGCTTTTCATAAAATGCAGATATATCAATATCTTATGTAGACATTGAGCGAGCGCATCGTCGGTTCGTATGTGCAGTGTATGTGCATTTCCGCCGGTCGGGCCGAGCGGGCGGGCTCAGGCTGGGCGCTCGCAGTCGGATCGGCAGCTTCCTTTCGGCTTCCGACGAGGCGGCGATCTCGTTCCGCACGAGGCGAGCAGAAGGCCACCAGCAGATGCGACGCTTGCGGGAGGCGCGCAAGGAACAATTGGCGCGCTGAGCAAGCCGGCGGGAACGCGCAGCAGCCGGGGGGCGATGAGGCTGGGCGCTCGCAGCGGCGCCGTAGGAATGCGCGTCGGCACGCGCTTAATTGGCCGAGCGGCGCTGCATGAGCGCGAGGCCGTGGCGGCGACGGCTGCTGGGCTAAGCCAAGAGGGCGCCGCGCGGCTCTCCGCTGGCGGCGGCTAGCCATGAGCGGGCCGTGGCACCTCCCAGCCCACCGAGGCTCGCGCCGGGACGCTCATGGATGGGACCAGCGGCCGCCGGTAGGAGGACAGACGGCGGCCGCTGGCGTGAGGCGACACGCAGCGTAAACCCGCCATTCGCCTCGAACTGGAGGCGGGCATTTACCCAACAAAGCACGCTGAGCGTTTGTGTTTATGGGCCATTCTTTTGCTTTCGCGCGTGGCAAGGCAGTCTACAGGCAGTCGATCATGGACACTGACCGGGGCGCACTTTCGGGCAGTTGGCGAGGGTGCGAGGCAGATCGCCAAACTCGCTGCCGAGCAGCCGAGGTCGAGCAGGCGTTCGCCGAGCTTTCGCGAGTAGCCGAGCGGCTGGCGGAAGAACGCGCCAAGACATGCGGCGGCTGGGTAGGTAGAACACCGGGCAGTGACTGGCGTCTCCGAGGGCGGGCTAGGCTGGTCGAGAGAGGGACATGACCGCTTCACGTTGAGGGGGAAGCCGCTATGACCAATGACGCGGAGAACCAGAACCGCCCCGGAGGGCGACGACCTTTATCGGGACACCGGAAAGTGGAGTTGGCTCAGGTGGGTGATAGATCGCGTCGCCAAACGGTACCAGAAACGTATCATCGACAGCGAGACAGGCAAGGTCCTTCGAGACGAGGACAAGCCGCTCGACCAACATCGCGACCACGGCAGCGCGCGGAAGAAGAAGTAACCGCTGGTCGAGATCGAGGCGAAAGGCCGCCCTTAACCGTCCGTCAACCACGACGGCGCACCCTCCGTGCGAACTCGGTGCGCACGGGGCGTGCGACATGGAAGGCGATTGGCTGACTTACCGCGAGGCGGCCGAACGGCTCGATAGCACGGCCGAGGCCAAGCGCCCGTCGTGGTGGCGCTGGCTGCGCTTCGCCGACTGAGGGCCGGATGAAACCTGTCAACCTAGCGGCGAGACTGGCGGCGGCTGAAACTGAGCTAGCGTGCCTCAAGCTTGTGCTCGCTCAGGTCAGGCAGGATCGCGATGGACTGCGGCAGGACCGCGACGTGCTGCGGCAGGAGCGGGACGGTTGGCAAAGGGAGGCCGAGAAGCTCTACGACTACGCCGCGAAGCTCAGAGAGGTTGATGAACGGCGCTTCGCTCCCATGGAGCGCCGCCCTTGGTGGCGGCTTGTGGGCTAACGACCCCGTAAGGCGTAACTTCCCAGGCCAGCACGACGACCACCAGCACGACAACAAACAATGATGAACGCCAGGCGGGCGCCCCGCAGCAAGTTTCTTACCCCCGCCTGAGCCAGCGCGGAGCGCCCAGCTGCCAGCGCGCCCCCGCGAGAGCGTAGCCGACGCCCAGTTCGATCAGGTCGAGGTTGAACGGCTGACCGAGAGATTTTGGGCGCAGGACGAAGCGGCCGTTTTTGCCCCCTCGCCACCTTCGCCAGGGCTTCAGCGTGGGAGAGCCCTTAACTGAGCCCGGCGGGCGGACGTGCGGCCGCGCGATTAGACCTAGACGACCTTCTCCAAGATCGGGGCAAGCTCTGCGGCCGTGAAGGCGCGCAAAGTGTTGGTGCGGATGTTGCCGAGCCTCCCGACACTCATCGCAAGCGCGGTTGCCGCTGCCTCGTCCGGCGCCTCCAGGATTGTGACGGCGTCGTATTGGCCCTGTGTCCAATAAATCTCTTTGACCGTGCAGCCCAGTTGTATGGCGAGTTTCTTGAAGGCCTCAGCACGTTTCGTGGTGTCTTTGACGCTCGCAATGCCCTGGTGGGTGAAATTGGATAGCGAGATGTATGTTGGCATGGCGTTTCCTTTCATTTCGGGGCAAGGACGGCTTCTCAAACGCCGCTTCGCCCCGTCATGCGGCGCTCGTTTGGCACCTCAAACACCAATTCCACCGCCGCCGCCATCCTCCAGCTTCCAAGGAGGAGGTCGCGGTTGAGCGGCATATTTCTCGTCCCTGTTATGGCATCATGAGCGGCGGCCACATGAGGTCGTCGTCGGATGACGGCGGCGGCAGACGTTCGACGGTGGTCACCTGATAGGCGCCGGGGGTCTGCTCATGCGCCAAGATTTCGAGCGGCGCGAGCCAGAGCCGCCAGCGCGAGGTCCGCCGCACCTCCGCGAGCGCGATCGTCCGCGCCTCGTTTTCGCTGTTGGCCGCGACGGTGACCCGATGACGAACCTGTTGCGCGATGGTGAACTTGAAGCTGGCCTTATACGTCGGCTTGCCGACAACGGACGCAAAGGCTTCGAGCGCTTTCCAACTCAAGGCGCGGCGTCCCTGCTCAGGCAAGCCGTTGATCGATCAGGTTCGGCTTGTCATGCCCGGCACTCCGGGAGGCCTATCGTTGATCGAGCCCGACCCACAAAAAAGCGCTTCTCTCCCGGCCTGCCGGGGTCACGGTTCACAAGGATGTGAACAGTAGAAACCTAAAAATGTAAAATATCAAATTGAGTTATATCCGGCGGCGCCCATCGCTTTGCTTGAACCCCGATCTTCTTCTGCCCGGAGCCGGGCACGACGCGCGCGACGCGCGGCGGCTGCTTACCCGCCGGAGTTTCTCTGGACCTGTACGCTGGTATCAACCGGCGAGCCCTGCGCGATGTGCACAGGCACGCTCTACTGGGTTCCCACCAGCCCAGAACCCCAAAGGCCGCCCACGGGCCTCCTGAGGACCTCAGCAAAAAGCATGGAGCTGACGAAGGAGGGCGAGCGCATGGCGCAAGAGGGCGAACCAGCCCCCGAAAACGATAGGGCCAACGGCGGGCCAGCGCAGCGCCAAACGGGAAGGGCCAAAAAGCGTGCCAAGGAGGACCATGCAACAGCCGGAGACCCTAATATTCACTAGGCTGGCCCGGTGGCCCGGCCCGTCTTGTGGCCCGGGGCCAAGGTTGGTTTGGCGCTGGCCCGGCGCTAACGGGGGGCATGCATGCCCCCGTAGGGCCAGCAAGCCGAACCACCGTGGCCAATCACTCCCGTCGGCGCCGCACAAGGTACCGGCCGCCATCAAACTGGATCGCGGCGCTCATGCCGCGCAAACAGGAGGAGAGGAGCATGAAGGTTTTCGTGACGACGCAGGACGTGGCTACCCGCAGATGCGAGATCGTGGGCGAGATGGCACTTGAAGAGTTCGCTGCGCGGGCTCTGAGGGCCGCTGAGACATGACCGCGTTCGCGCGCGAGGCCGCGCTCTTCGTCGCGCTCGCGGCCGCTGGCGCTGCCCACGCCGATCCGATGGTGTGCCGGACCGAGGCGGGGGTGACGCACTGCGAGGCCCCGCTCCGCCATTACCGCGTGACCGGAACACGGGAAGGCAATCGGACCTATTTTGAGGACAACAAAGGCCGTCGCTGGATGATGATCGAAGAGGAGGGGCGGACCACCATCATTCCTCGTTGAAGCGGCTACTGCTCGCTGGTTTCGTCAGCTCGTTACGCGCTCGACATCGCCGCCGAGGGCTGTGCTCATGCGGCGGCAACGCCCCCGCCCTTCTTGGGAGCCAGGGGGCGGGGCCTACCAGCCGCGCTTGTGCCTTGCCTGCACGACCGGCTATTACCAAACGCAGAACGCCTGACCTGTTGTTGCTGCAACCAGCATTGAGTTCTGCGTCTGCGTCACCTTGGGTAAGTTGTTTGAGGAGGCAATTTCGGCGCCGGGCCTCGATGTGACGCTGGCTGCTTCTCGGCGGGCTGAGTGAAAGGCGTCGGTCTGCCAGGGGGTAGTGGCAGCCGACGCCCAGGAGGAGCCGCCAGGGCGCTCTCCCATTGGCGGCGCCGACATCATTGCTAATCCCGAAGCGAGGAGAAACTCGGCATTTTCGGCGAGGTTCGGAGATCGCGAGCGCGCCGCGCCGATGTAGATGCCGAGCGTAGGTCACTGGCCGAACGGGGGCCTGTCAAAATACTGTCTTGTGCGGCCAAAATCGTGTCCGCCGAGAAATCTACTTCAACGCCCCCCGCCTCCGTTGCCCCCGCCATTCCCGCCTCCGTTCCCGCCCCCGTTGCCCCCGCCGTTCCCTCCCCCGTTGCCTCCGCCGTTTCCACCTCCGTTCCCGCCGCCGTTGCCCCCGCCGTTCCCGCCGCCGTTTCCCGAACCTCCGCCGCCCGATCCGCCGCCGCCACCGCCCGATCCACCCCCGCTTGATCCACCACTGCCACCGGCTCCGCCGCCTGATCCGCCGCCAGCCGATCCGCCACCGCCGCTGGAGCCGCCGCCACTGGAGCCTGCTGCGCTGGCGACCCCGCCTGTGGCGCCGTTGGTCGAGGCAACGCCACCAACGCCGCCGGTGCTTGTGCCGAAACCACCGCCCCTCGTTCGGGGCCGCTGGAATGTGGTCGAGTTCCTCGGCTCCTCGCGGAACAAGGCCAAAAGGATCGGCGGCAAGCTAGAGCCTGTCCACCCGTTCAACGGTCGTCTTGGCTGGAGGCTGCGCGAAGCCACCCTCCCTCGCGCCCTATTTTGATGTTCGGTCGCTCGCCATCTTGCAACCCGCGCGGGAGTGACCCATGAAGCAACCTTTGCTTGAACGACCCTTGAAGACGGACCTTGCGTAGCGACCGTTGAAGAAGGACTTTGAGTAGCAACGGCGGCGGGAGTGGGATCTTGGTAGTCGAGACGTTCCGT
Source organism: uncultured Alphaproteobacteria bacterium (assembly GCA_963764955.1). GTDB lineage: Bacteria > Pseudomonadota > Alphaproteobacteria > Rhizobiales > Beijerinckiaceae > Roseiarcus. The sequence continues at coordinate 23,746 of CAVXVE010000043.1, forward strand.
TAGGCGGAAGAGTTGCGGCCGCAACTTCTCGCAGCGTAACTCACTCAAGAACCGCATAGCTTCATCGCCTGAGCGGTTGTTGGAGAACCGTTCCAAATGATCCTCGTCGCGTCTGCAGACTTCGTCGGTGGTAGGCGTGGCGACTTCGGACCCTGGAGAAGGCTGGCTCGCGGAGGCGGCTTCGCTCGGAGTTTTCATCTCCGGCGACCCATTATTCGAGGCCTGGACAATTTCGGGCGCGGGAGGCGTCTGGGCTCCAACTAGCTTGTCCAGCTCAGCGCGGGCAGATTGCGCACGCGGAGCGTCCGGATGAGCGGCGAGGAACGAGCGCCATCCTTCAATCGACTTCACCCGCTGGGCAATTCGGTAGTCGAGATCCTCGTCGACATTCGCTGCGGCGACCGGGTCGACGGAAACCACGCGCACTTCTCGGTTTGCAGGCGCGAGCACCTTGCTCATGATGACGTTGATGTCATCAAGCCATCGGAGCTTTGCGATGTCGTCACGGGTCAGCGGCAAATACACATAGATCACCGCGACCGCCAACGCCAAAACGAACCCGTATTTCCGAATAAAGCTCATGCGGCCCCCTTCAAGCCGCCCGCGAGTAAATATTTCCACGCGGGCGCATCACACGTCAATTCACATTCTTCCCTAAGGGTTCCATCGTGGGCGAGCCTGCGGGTTCTGGCGCGCGGCACGACCGCTCATGCGCGGGATGAAGCCCGCCGCCGCGAGCCGCTTGCTCATATACGGGCAACTGAGACAGTCGCGCACCGCTAACGTCACCAACAATCTCACGGCGGCCCGCTGAACGGTGCTTTGCGGTTGGCGCAGGCGAGCGTAACCTCCCGCCCATGCCCAAATGCCGCGCCGACGCCGACAATCGCCGCTTCTTTGACGAGTTCGAGAGCGTGCGCGTCAGCCGCCTCAGGGCGACCGGCGTGATCGATCCGGCGAAGCGGCAGGCCGTCATCCCGTTCCCCGGCGGCAAGCAGAAGCTCATCGGCACGGCGCACGTCCGCTTCCCGAACGGCGGCGGCTACAGCTATTTCCGCTGCCCGAAGTGCGACAGGCTCGCGGGCGTCCTCTACCTCGTCGACGACGCGCCGCGATGCGTGAGATGTTGCGCCGCAAAGGGCATTGCGTATCGCACCCGAATGGGCTTCGGCAGGCGCGAGCGCCAGCACGCAAGGGACCAAGCTCTCGACCGGCTTGTCGCGAAACTCGAAACCAACAAGCCGCTACGGTTTAAGCCAACCCCTGCGACTTGGGGCGGCAAGTGCCGGAGCGTCTACAATAGCCGCAACCTCACAAGGAGCATGCGCCGCAGGCTAATCGAATTGAGGCTTAACCAGCTCGCGTCGCAGCAGGCCAGTTCACTCGCCAAGGACGGCGACACGCTCAGGACCTATCAACCAAGCGAGGCCACAAGGAAGCTCATCAACATCAGGCCAATCTGGCGAGCCAGCTCAACCGAACAGCTCCAACAAGCCCTAGATACTGCTCAGGTCACGATACTCGCGGCCCTCACTAGCGATGATCCACAACAACGAATGAACGCTGCAAAATTATTGCTGAACACCAAACAAGCAAGAGAACGGGGTTTATAACAACAGGATCGTTCACTGGTATTCCGCGCCCAATTCTTGGTCGAGCGGTCCCCATCAAGCATCCCGAAAGCGTATCGCGGCCTATCCCGCCAAATATCCCGCCCGCAGGGACCGGCTGCGGGCGGGTGTAATTTTTCTCTACGTTCATTCCTCGTATGCGCGCCAATGATGATGATGATAGGAGCTGCGCGCGCCACTCAAGCAGACTTCCCGATAGCGTTGGCAGTTGCCTTGGCCCGTCTCCCCTAGCTCCTCTTTATGCATGCAAGCTGCGCGTAGCTCCCGACACTCCCCCCCACCGTGGGGATTAACGCGGAAGCCGCCCGGACCGAGTTCAAAGGTTTGTCCAAGCGCCGGAAGGGGAGCAATCAAGAGGCCGATCAGGATTAAGGTTTTCATCTTGCGTTCCTCCATATCCTTTAGGTAGCCGAACGACCCGACTGCGCTGCGCGGCTCGGAGAACCTTAGCAGCACGTTCGAAATCATGGCTCGATCACCTTTAACCTGCACCTCCCCCTTACTGTTCCCTGCCCACCCACTTGTCGATTTCTTGCCACCCACAACTACCTCAACCGCAGGGGCGCCGATTTCAGCGACAAATACAACCGTGCGGGGACCCCAGACATTTCTGACCAGCCTGAGAGCCCCCTCCATACCCCGGTCGCGGGGGGACCCGAAGGGGGACCCCTCCGATCTCGCGTCCAAAAAGTAAAACACACTCCGGACAGGTAATGGTTTGGCAAGGGAGGCGTGTTCTGGTTGCCTTTCGATGGGTTCGTGATCACGGTCAGTATCGCTGCCGGGTATCCCTCTTCGAGCTGTGCGGCACCGATCTGCGCCTGGCGACACGGTTGCGATGCGCAAATCCAGCCATCGTCGCTGCGCTTCGGTGCGCGACGCGATCCGCCGCCAAGTCATTGTTCAATGGATCAACATCCGCCTTAGTTCGCCGTGGGTGCGCGTGGTGCGACAATGACGACCTGGCTCCCTCCACCACATTCGGCTTGCCCAGCGTAACTGGAGGCTTTAACAGGCACTATCTAAGAACGACAGAGTTTGGCTGGTTCTTCCTAATGGCTTTTTGGCAGGGGACGGCTATCTATGGCGGCGGACCTCATTGACGGGTAGGCGATGGCCATTTCAGAAAGCCTTCAGGAGGTTGTCCTTGTCGAACACTATGCGGCAAATCTTCCGCTAAATGTCCTAGATTTGGCGGCATGGGCAAAGGAATTTTCTGAATTCCAGCACTCGTCGCAGTTACCGTGGTTGCCGCCTGTGAAACTTGCCCCACCAGGTCCAGTGGCATTTGACCTTATACAGAGCACGGCAGAGCTCCCGCGAATTTTGCTGCGAAGCTCGGACGGTTCTTCTTATGTGCAGTTGCAGGGTGATCGATTTGCCTACGGATGGTCAAGGCCGCGTCCTGTTGGCGTGCCAATAGAGTACCCCGGTTTTGACACCCTTCTTGGTGCGTACTTGGAGTTTTCTCAGCGTTTTCGTACTTGGTGCCAACAGCGTTTTGGCTCTAAACCGACACGCCGATTGGTCGAATTGTCGTACAACAACGCCGCTTCTTTAGTATCTGAATTCGGAGACAGAAAGATTTCTGACATATTCAAGTGGGTCACGCCTAGCCGTCCCGTGAATTCTTTCCAGGTAGTTTGGATGGAACTGATCGACAAAAGTCGACCGGATGGAGCAAGAGTAAGTGCAGTGGTCGCCGTTGGTTCTGCTCCTCCAATTGATCGGGCGCTCATACATAATTTCACCGGTTATGCACCTATTGATCTCGACAGTGACCAAACTATCGAAAAAGTATGGCAACTTTTGCATACCAGGATATTGGAAATGTACAATGCAGTAATAAAAGCAAATTAAGGATGACATCCATGGAATATAGACCAAACCTGATGGATAGAAGATATATCACGTCTATCACGGTGTATGCTGAGAATGCGCCTGTCTCTAATACCTCTGCGTTGAATTGGGCGCCGGAACCGCAGCGTGAAAATCGTCTGGTAACCCCTAGTTACGTACAAACCACTTCGCGGACGACCGCAATTTGCCTTGTTAAGGTGGAACCGCCTTGGGCGTATGAACTATCGGAACGGGCGAAGAAAATTAAACAATTGAAGAATGGGTGGGATGGTCCAAAATCAATACCGGTTGATATGTCTTTGATTGCGGAGGCGGAAACACTCGTTAGTAGTGTATTAATGTCTGCGCGAAGACCCTCAGCACCATATTTGGCTCCGGGCGGCAATGGCACCGTGCAGATCGAATGGCATACAAAACTGGGTGAAATTGAACTGGAGCTTTCACCGGAGGGTACAGCGTCAATTTGGGTTAGGAACCGCCTTTCAAAAGAAGAGTTCGAGGGGGAAGATGAGACTGCCTTTGCTCTTTTTTCTCGTTGGGCGCCCTGGGTGGCTAAGGCAATTGACGATGAAAATGATGTACCAGTGGCGGCCAGCACTTCGCTCTACGGATCTGAGGCCAAATTACCGTTTTATAAGGACGATACAATCACCTAGTCACATAGTTTTCGACGAAGAGACGGGGAAATATCGGCTGTCATCTGCGGCGTTCGGACCATCTAGTTCTGACGGTTGTTTATCCGGCGATCTAGAACAACCTTTGGTCGAAGACGGATTGGACGTTTTGACTATGTATCCGGCAGTCGTACGTGCTGTGGCTGCATTTACATTAACAGTCCAGCAAGTCCTTGATCAACAGTCTGCATTTGCGGTCGGTGTCCGGCATGACCCGGTTGAAGAGAATTGGTACCATGGATCGATTTTTGGAGCGGGGTTAAAGAAAAAACGCCTGAAGGAGATCTTTCGGAGTGCTGCAAAAGAACTTATCTCGATAGATCAGAAGGCGGCTACTCTATTAGACCCTGCGCGTGAACATTTATTAGATGAAGGTTCTTTTGAGTAATAGTCAATAAGGTTGCGGCGGCCTGGCAGGGTATACTTCTGCCGTCCCTGCCCAGCCTGTGCGGTCAGTGACCGGGCAGCGCGCGGAAGCGCGCGAGCATCGTCGCCGCGACCCGAAACTCGATGTGGCGTCAACCTCGCCGGGGTCGTTGAAGGGGTAGGCGTTCGAGGTCCGCTGCGGCACCAAGCGCACGCCGCCCGCGCCGAACAGGTCAGGGCAGCACACCCGCACTCGCACCCGCTTAATCCGCTGGACCAGTGAGAGGACCCCCGCGTCCTCCAACGCCTTGATGGCCTCGGCGACGGTCAATCTAGGCGGGCCAAGCAAATCATCACCACCGAGTACAGCCTACATTAGGATGGACTGCGGACCGTGCGGACCGCTCAAGCATCGCCACCAGAACGGCCTGCGGACCGTGCGGGCTAGACCCGCCGCATGGTCCGCTTGGTCCGCAGTCCGTTCTAATGTGGTTCGTACTTCGCCGCCTCCCGCCGAAAGGCTGCGCCAACAGAAGTGTTTCTGCGGTTTTGTGCGGACCAAGCGGACCAACTGTCATCGCACCGCGCCATAGGCACGCTGGCATTCGGGGTGAAGCCACGCGTTCTCGCCGCCGATGAAGCAGCGTTCCTCCCGCCCGTCCGCTTTGCCACATTGGGCGCAGACGTGCGCCTCGGCGTCGGCCTCACCGGCGAGGTCGATGCCGGTGTAGAAGCGAGGCCGCGTCTCTCCGTCGCGTGGCCGTTGGACGCGGACCGAGGGGACCGCTGCCCGCAGATCGCGACCGAAGTTCTGCTTGCTCGGCTTCGCATGCGCCGTTGTCGTCGCACCAAGAACGATAGGCGACGTAAAGCTCTTCGACGGTGATCTCCTTCGCGGCGTCGATCCGGCAGCGCTCGCGCACGAAGGCGGCCACAGGAGAGGCGAGATCGCGCATCGCGATGATCGCTTCGTCGGCCGAGGGAACGCGGGTGAAGCGACCGCCGTTGTTCGTGAGGCGCGCCAGCCCGTCGAGCGACCAGTTCAAGACGCCGGTCATCTCAGCCTGTAGCGCCGGTTCGAGATCGTGGTCCTCCTTACCGAGCCACGACCGCGTCGTCGGCAGGAGCAGGATACGCCCGATGATGGCGGTCGAGGCGTCGCCCAGTTTGGGCAATTCGTTCGAGATGACATGCAATCGGCACGGCAAGCTTGCCGGTCCATTGGTCTCTGTACTTTCGATTGACGGTCAGCGTGTCCTCGCCGGAGATCGAGAGCAGGCGCTCGATGACCGTGCTGCTGTCCCTGCCCGCGAAGCGCGCGTCCGAGATGACGGCGAGCGGCTTGCCAATGAGGGGAGCGAGGCCGAACTCGCCGCCGAGGCTGTTCAGGGTCGGCCCAGCGACGTTCGGGCGGCCGATCAGCGCAGTCAGGATGCGGGCGATGACGCCTTTGCCGCCGCGCGTCGGGCCTACGTTGAGGAAAATCTTCTGGAGATCGAGCCGCCCGCTGATGACGTAGCCGAACCATTCGCCGAGCAACTTGATGGCGTCGGGCTCGCCGGGCCAGAGCTCGTTCAGGAACTTGAGCCACCGGGTCGGCTCCGGCGCGCCCGGCTCGTAGGCGAAGGGCACGCTGGTCTGGTTGAAAAATTGCGGTGTGTGGGGGAGAAGCCGTCGCCCCTCGACTTCCAGCAGGCCGTTGGCGAGCGATACGACAGCCCCCATCGACCGGTCGTCCAGCCAACTCGGCTGGTCGCGATCCGCTGGCAGGATGCAGATCGCCGCAAGGGCTTCGATGAGATCGCCGATCTTGCGGCGGTTCGGCGCCCACGGCGCCGCGTCCTTGCCAGCGGGGTACACCGCCTTCTCTGTGAAGCGATAAAGCAGGCTGCGGACCGCGCGATCCTCGGCTTCGACCCAATACGACTGCCGCCAAACCCACCAGCCGCCGCGCCAGTGATGCAACGTCAGCAGGCCGTCGGTTAAGCAGGCCTTCTCGACGAAGACGCGGGCGACATCCATAGGGATCGACGGGCGGCGGCAGCAATTGCGGAGCGCAAAGCGCGTCCTGACGCAGGGCCTCGGCATCGAGGGCGTCATTGTCGAGATCGCCAATATCGAACGGGTCCGTCATGCCGCCGCCTCCGTTTCTCCGAGCGTCTTGACGATGGCGAAGGCCTCGCGCGTCACGGCGGCGAGCTGCTTGCAATGGACGACGACCGTCAGTGCGTCGCCCCGTTCGGCGGCCAGCTCGACGCTGCGCCAATAGGAGCTGGCGAGCGCCGCTAACCGCGCGATCTCATCGAGGCGCACGAAGTCGAGGGCGTCTTCGATCCGGGGAGACGGAGCGCTCCCGCGAACTTCATTGGCCATGGCGATCTCCTCGTTCGAGGTCTCGCCACCGACGTTGAAATCGCCGCTCGCTGGGACTATCGCTAGCTCTGCTTAGGTTGCCAGGATAGTCACACAGCCGCAGGCGCTTCGGCGTCGGCGGCTGTTTCTTTAGGGAGCGTTCCGCGAGCGGGCGGCGACGCGCACCGGGGCCTGCTCGTAGCGCTGACGGACGTGCGCGATGACATCGTCGACCTCATAGCGCCGCACCCGGCCGATGAGCTTGTAGCGGAGGGGCCAGCGCCGGACCGTTTCCTGCGCTGGCCGCTGCCCCTCCAGCTCTTCGACAATGTCGCAGGCGCCCTCTGTGTCGACCGTCGGCGGCTGCTCGACGGCAGCCAGTTTCTTGGCAACGGCGGGGGTCATTGGGGGAACGGCCTCCTTTGCGTGGTAAAGGTAGGCTGTTTCTCCGATTTAACCTTCGTGGAAGTCGCGGGCAGAAATAATCCTGCCCTTAGCTACTGCGCTGATTTGTTGAACCGACCTTGCGAATTTCCTTCATTGCCCGCGTGAAGCGCTTGCTGAGGACCGAACGCACCTGAGGGGTCAGATCAATCACTCGCTTGCCCGTCTGCTGGAATGTGAGGTCCTTGCGCGTCGACCGGACTGTCAAGCGCGCGCGTGGCGGCTCGACAATGAAACGCGCGCGCCCCTGCTTGACAATGAAACGCCCGCGCGCCTGCTCGACGTTGCCGCCCGTCTCGTTGAGGAGTTTCACGGACTAAGGCGATGTCTTCGGCGATTTTGCCTTTTGCGCCCGGCCGTGAGCGTTGGGACCAGACCACCAGTCGCCACAGCGCCTCCCTTGACGGCGGAGCAGCGGCGTCGGTTTCGGCGTCCGGGCTGCGTCGTCCGGTCAGGCTGAGGCCGGGTGGACCCTCTGGAGCTTCGACTTGGCGCGTCGGCCATTTCTTCGTTCGCCTCAGCTCGGCGCGCTCTTCGTCGGTCATGACCGAGCGGCCCGACAGGCTTCTTCATTGGGGATCGTCGACTTCTTCGTCGACTTCACATCGGAAGGCGCGGGGGCGAGCCGGGGAAGCCGACGAAGGAACCCAGCTGCACGGATGGCCATCCGGCCCCCGCCAAGGTCACATAGCGGATCGCGCGGCGAAGGGTAAGACGTTGCCAGCGCCGTCTGCCACGTCGGCGTTCTCCGGCTCGGTGAGCAGCCTCGCCCATCTGGCGAAGGCGCGCTCTCGCTCAGGCATCAGTTTCGCGAGATTGTAGATCGCCTTCATGCCCGTGCGCTTGTGGGCCAGCATCAGGTCCAGCGCATCTTCGCTGAAGCCCTCTTCGCACAAGATCGAATTGAAACTTCTGCGGATGTCGTGAAGCCGGAAGCGCTGCGCCATCGGCCTGTCGCTTTCGCCGATGCGTTCGCGGATGCGACGGAGGAGCGGCGTCCAGTTGAGATAGGGCTTGCCAACCTGCGTGGGGAAAACAAGCGGGCCGTGTCTGGGGCGGTTCGACAGGATGGCGAATGCGGCGTCGGAGAGCGGCAGCGTGTGTTCCTCACGGTTTTTCATACGTTCTGCGACGATCGTGATCTTCCTCTTCGCCATATCGACCTCGGACCACGCCAGCTCCGCGAATTCGTCGCGCCGCAGCGCGGTGAGCAGGCCGAAGCGGATCATGTCGCGAGCGTGCGCAGGCTCGGTCTCGACCGCAGCCCAAATCATTCGCAGCGTCTCGATCGTCGGCGCGTTCTTGCGCGGAACGCCAGGTTTTGGACGCTCGCCACGGTCCAGATCATCGAGGGGATTGCGCTCGATCATCTCGCGCCGACGGCACCATGTGAGAAACTGGTTCAAGCCGCTGAAAGTCAGGCGCTTCTCGGCCTGCGAGTTGGGGAAGTCGTCGAGCATCAAGCGAGCCATGAGGGTGGTCACGGCGCCTACCGCGATGGCCTCCGCCTTCATGAGCCGAACGGCCTTGCGACCGTAACGAATGGTTTCAGCGCGCGTCCTCGGCGAGGGCTTGGGACCCGCCTTCGCCATCAGCATCTTCTCGAAGATGTCGAGCGCCTCGCTCACGGTCGTCGGAACTATCGAGCGCTCGCGGGCCAGCTCCTTCCGCTTGGCCATGCGCTCGCCATGGGGATCGCGCCCCTCGCGGATGGCGGCCTTGACCTTGAGAGCGGCGGCGCGGGCGTAGGCAAGGGGCATATCGACGGCGTCGCCGATCTCGTAGCGCGTGCCGCCGCCATAGCGTTTGCCCGTCCGTGGATTGATGCCGCGAAGTTGGTATTCCTGCGCCCAGAAGGCGCGTTCGGTCGTCACGACGAGCGCGAACCGCTTGATGTCGCTGTCGTGATAGACGGCGGGGACAAGCGGCCTGCGTAGCGCTTTGGCGCGCACCGCCTCGGTGATCTTGATGAGCATTTCGTCAGCTTCCCCAGGAGGCCGTCCCATATGTGCGTCATATGTGCATCTGCCCGCCAGAATTCTACCACCATCCGCCATCGTCGACCAGCATCTGTCCATGGAAAGCCTCGATAAATCACGGGATATGAAGACTGGGCCGATGCAAGCCGTTGGCGAGGCTGAAGGCTCCCATCCAATTCTTGATCGGATAGCGAAGCGCCAGCGTCGGCGACAGCGCCAACAGCCGCCGGGTGACGACAAAGATGATGCCCGCCACCAGCGTCATCTGCACGCCGGAAATCGTGATGATGTGGAAGATGCCCGCTTCTCGAATGAGGTCTCGGGCGTCGTTGGAGAGAAAGTCGCGCTTTCCCGTCACCATCGCCGCGGCGATCGCGCCCTCGTCGCCGCCGATGATCGCGTTGACCCTGAGCGCGAGGCGATTGCGCGCCTGATCGATCGTCGGCGTAGAAGCGCTGGCGCCAACTGGCGTCGCGCGGCGGCGGTAGAGGCTGGATCGGCCCCAGCGTCGAGCCGACCGCGCCGACGCCGGCGAAAAACGCGTCGCGGGCGAAATCGTACCCGCCCGGCAGCGCCGCGCGCGAGGGCGGCAGCAGGCGCGCCTTGAGCTGCGACGAAGTCGCCCGCCGCGACATCGGGCGTGGTGCGGGTCGTCACCCGGACCCGGCGCGGAACCTTCTCGGCGGCATGCCGTCGGCGGCGACGACGCCGATCACCATGCGCGCGCCGACGGTCCTCAAGTCGACTTCCTCGACAAAGCCCTGCAGCGAGACGATGCGGATGCGGTCGAGCACTGGCGCCGCGACCCGCGCCGTGCGCAGCGACATCGACAGGAAACCGGCGAACAGCGCGGCGATGGCAGCGACAGCCCGAGCGCCAGAGGCCGGGCGCGGCAGACCCACGCGAGCGCGCCGAAGAGAGCGATCATCAACGCCGGCAGCCACAGGACGGGCTCGCGGTCGGCCGCCAGATTGAGCGCCACGCCTCCCATCGCCGCGACCGGAATCCATAGGAAAAAGCGCCGCTCCTCGACCTCGCGCGCGAGGGCTCTTGAGAACGCGCCGCGCCAGTCCGGCGCCCACGCGGCGGCGCGCGTGAAGCCGGCCGCCGCGGCGAGAGCGCCAGTGCGGGCAGGTGTAGCCATTGGGGTCAGACTATCGCCAGCCTGACCTTGGGGAAAGGCAGCCGATTTGGCTAGGCGAGCTTAAGTCCGCCTGGGCTTTGGACGGAGCGGTTCAGCCGCCTTCGGGAGCGGCGAACCGGGCGATTTGGGTTTTGTCGGCCGGCGGCGGTTTCGCTGCGAAAACCCCCGTTCGGGCCTATTGGATTGTCTTGGATTTCCTTGGATTCTCTCGTCATAATCCAGACGTTTCAATGGGTTACACTGGATTTTCGCGAAAAAAATTTCGCGCAGCCTTGGGGCCGTGACCCGAGCGGCGCGGCAACGGCGGGCCTCGCTTGCGGCATGCGGAAGGGCGGGGTTGCTCATGAACTAAAGCCTACCGTGATTTCTATTTTTCTGCAAGCAATTATCGTCCGGCCGTTCCCCTTCGGGCGCCCCAATCCAAAGCAACTCGCTGTGGGTCGAAACTCAATCCGTTGGGCCGGTCGTAGTTGCGAGGAGCGATAGGGCGTCGAAAGACGCCCGTCTTTCGACGGGCTATCGCGACGAAGCAATCCCGGGAAGATAGGGCGCCGCGCGACTGCTGGATCGCCACGCCCTCGCTTGCGCTCGGGCTCGCGATGACGGCGACGGCGCCGTCTAACCGCGCCATGCTTTTTAGAACCTGGATCCACCCGCATGAGATAAGGGAAACTCGTCGGCCGGTTGCGACAAGGGAGGCCAAGAATGAAAGCCCTGTTTCTACAGACGATCGGAAACCTGTCCCTGTCGGATGCAGAGAAGCCC
>CAVXVE010000044.1:0-146724 GCA_963764955.1 uncultured Alphaproteobacteria bacterium
CGGTGAGCGAGCATACGCCCGTCCTCGAATGCCGCAAGCTGTGCGTCTCGTACTACACGAGGGCTGGGGAGGTCCCCGCGGTCGTCGATTTCAACCTGCGACTGATGCCCGGCGAGGCGCATGGCATCGTCGGCGAGTCCGGCTGCGGCAAATCGACCGTCGCGCTGGCGATCATGAACTACATGGGCAAGAACGGCGCGATCGTCGGCGGCGAGATCCTGTTCCAGGGGCGTGACATGCGGACCATGTCTCGGGAGGAACTGCGTCAATTGCGCGGTTCGAAGATCGCCATGGTCTATCAGGAGCCGATGGCCTCGCTCAATCCGTCGATGCGGATCGCCGAGCAACTCGCCGAGGTGCCGCAGTATCACGAGGGCGTGTCTCAGAAGGAGGCGCTGGCGCGCGCCGAAAGCATGCTGGCGCAGGTGCGCTTGCCGGATCCCAAGCGCATCATGAACTCTTTCCCGCATCAAATTTCCGGCGGCCAGCAGCAGCGCGTCGTCATCGCCATGGCGCTTCTGACCAGTCCGAAGCTTCTGCTCCTCGATGAACCGACCACCGCGCTCGACGTCACCGTAGAGGCGGGCATCGTTGAGCTGATCAAGGAGATAGCGGAGAAGTTCGGCACCTCCCTGATCTATATCTCGCATAATCTGGGACTGATTCTCGAGACCTGCGACCGGCTGACGGTGATGTATTCGGGCGAAGCGGTGGAGACCGGCGCCATTCACGACGTCTTTGACAAGATGCGCCATCCCTATACCCGCGGCCTGTTCAACTCGATTCCCGTCCCCGGAGCGGACAAGAACGCCCGGCCGCTCGTGGCGATTCGCGGCCAGTTGCCGCTTCCCTATGCCCGGCCCGCAGGCTGCTATTTCGCGCCGCGCTGTGACTATTTCGTCGAAGGGCGCTGCGACCAGCCGCCGCTGCCGATGCTCGACGTGAGCGAAGGGGCTGCCCACAAAGTTCGCTGCGTCCGCTTCGACGAGATCGATTGGACCCTGGCGAAACCCAAGCCCGACGGGCGCGTCCCCGTTGAGCGCGGCGAAGTCGTTCTGCGCGTCGAGGATCTGTCGAAACACTACGTGATCGAGTCGAGCGGCGTGGCGCTGATCGGCGCGAAAAAGATCGTCAAGGCCAACGAGAAGATCACGTTTCGCGCGCACGAAGCGGAAACCGTGGCGATTGTCGGCGAATCCGGTTGCGGCAAGTCGACTTTCGCCAAGGTGCTGATGGGGCTTGAGCCGGCGTCAGGCGGGAAGGTGCAGCTTGGCGAAATCCAACTGGCCAACCTGCCCGTTCAGCGACGCGACAAGAGCACGATTTCCCGTTTGCAGATGATCTTCCAGAACCCATTTGACACTCTGAACCCCAGCCACACGGTCGGCGGACAGATTGGCCGGGTCATCCGCAAATTTGGCGTGGAACGCGATCCGAAGAAAATCGAGGAGCGGGTCAGCCAGTTGCTCGATATCGTCAAGCTGCCGCGCGATTTCGCCAAGCGCCGTCCTCGCCAGCTGTCGGGCGGCCAGAAGCAGCGCGTCGGCATCGCGAGGGCGTTCGCCGGCAATCCGAAAATGGTCATCGCCGACGAGCCGGTTTCGGCCCTGGACGTGTCCGTTCAGGCCGCCGTCACCGGCCTGCTGATGGACATCCAGCGGGACCACCGCACGACGCTGCTGTTCATCAGCCATGATCTTTCGGTCGTGCGCTACCTCGCCGACCGCATCATCGTGATGTACCTCGGCCGGATCATGGAGCGCGGCACAACCGATGAGATTTTCTCGCCGCCGTATCATCCCTATACCGAAGCGTTGCTTTCGGCCGTGCCGATCGCGGACACGAGCGTTCACAAGCGCAAGATTGTCATCGCCGGCGAAATCCCCTCGCCGTCAAATCCTCCGCCCGGCTGTCCGTTTCAGACGCGCTGTCCCTATATGATCAAGGGTCTGTGCGACACCACCTTGCCGCCATTGCGCGAGTTCGGACCGAACCATGTGATCGCCTGCCATTTGGAGAAGGAGACGCTGCAGAATATGGAGCCGGTGATCACCACCGAATCTGCGGCTTAGGCGCTGGCGGAGGCAGTCAGAGGTTCTTGGCGAATTCTCGATTTTCTCGCTTCAGGCTCGGATCGGTTCCGAAGGCGTAGTGCTTGGACATGTCAGCCGAGAAACGACTGGCCGGCGGCCGGCGGCCCAGAGCTTCCACCAGCGCGCGAATATGGTGCGGTCCCGCGCCGCAGCAGACGCCGAGGTAGCGTATATTGGCCGCAGCGGCCTCGCGACCGAATTCGGCGATTTCATAGCGGGTCACTTGGAAAGGATCGAGCGCCACCGGGAAGGACCGGCCGTCCGGGATGCAATGGGCGCAGTTCACATCCTTCTCAGTTAAGGATTGGAAAGTCGGCTCCTCGCTGGTCGTCCGATAGGGAACCGGCAAGGCCGCGACATGGGTCGCAACGGCGTCGCGGATTTTCCGGACATACGGCATCATCGTCCGAGGCCCACGCGCGCAATTGAGCCCGACCACGTCAGCGCCCTTGTCGGCTATCCGCTTTGCCGCCTCGTCGACCGCGACCCCTTCGCGCATATGGCCATCCCGATGGAGCGCGAAAGTGACGACGGTCGGAAGCTTGGTCTGCCGCATAACCTCAAGCGCGATCTCAGCTTCGCCAAGCCACGAGATCGTCTCCGCCACGATGAAGTCGACGCCGGCCTCGGCCGCCCATCCGACCTGTTCCTTCAAACATCGCGCGCACCTGTTTGGCGCTGGCGGCGTCGCCGGCGGCGAACACGTTGGTGTTGCAGATATTGCCTGCGACCAGCGCGTCGCCCTCCGCCGCGACCTTTTTTGCCATAGCGAGCGCCGCGCGGTTCATGGGCTCAAGATCACGCTCTCGGCCGATCAACCGCAGCTTTTCGCGATGGGCCTAATAGGTGAACGCCTCGATCACATCGGAGCCGGCGCGGAGGAAATCGCGATGCAGGTTCTCGACTTGCTCGGGGAAACATGAACTCCGGCATCTGAGAGTACGGCAGTGACGGGTGTCGGCCCTTGCTGAGTTGAGCGGGCGTGTCAAACCCCATCGCCTTGAGGTCCGCCCACAGCGCGGGATTGTCCGCCATGGCGATGCCGTGCTCGTCACGCAGCAGGACGCGGGCGCGCTCGAAGACGCGGCGGATCGCGGGGTAGAGCTTGCGAGCGACCTCGGGCTTGGCGCGCCAGACCGGTCGCAGCACAGCGGCAACGTCCACCGTGGTGATCTCGTGCACCGGGCGCGCCAGCAAGGGGCCGGAATAGACTTCGCCGAGATGGCGCTCCCACTGGTAGCGGACCTTAGCGTTGGTCGACTTGCTCTGCGCGTCGGCGATCACGAGCTGCGCGATCTCCCCGAAGGTGGGGACTGGCTTCGAGGCCTTTCTGGCCGCCCGCTGATAATCGATCGGGTCGAGGCCCTTGGCGATCAGAGCGCGGTCTGCGCCTGCCCTTGAGCGCGCCTCCTTGAGGCCGACGTCGGGATACGAGCCGAGACCTCTGTCCCGGCGGACGCCATTCATCTGGTAGCGTAGCACCCACTTCTTGCGGCCGGTCTCGCTGACGACGAGGTGCAGGCCATCGCCGTCACTGTGACGGCCAGACTTTGCGGTTTGAACGCCTCGTTTAGTAAGCCTTGCCATACCATCGGTCCCACATCAGGTCCCACGTTTCGACGCGGATTGTGGCGCACGTCGGTGGACATTGGAAGACGAGGCGGGTTGCAATCCCCTCTAATTGATGATGTTTTTCAGACATCTGCGGACTGAGGAGAACAGAGATTATGTGCCCTCAACCGGCACCAAATCTCTCTCCGATGACCGGTCCGACGTTCCCCGTTCGCCATCCATTGGTTGGCGTAGATGTTTCACATCGAGCCCCCGCAGAGAGCGAGACTCCAGCCTACCGCTCGCCAAATTCGGATCCGATCGGCCAAGTCGCAAGCCAGGATCGCGGATGCCGGCTATTTCAATCAATTGGGAATTTTGTTCATCAACCGCGCGCGAAAGACCGCCCGTTCTGGCGACTGGAGCCACGTCCGCATGGTCGCTTCATCGGCGAACCGCCCCGCCGCCGGCAGGAGACGCGCTTCGCCCTCGACTGTCAGGACATCCTGTTTGAGCGGCCACGGCGAAAGGACGAAATCAAAAGCGTGTCCTGGCCTTTCGACAAGACGTAAAGTTTCAGTCCCTCCGCTCCTGGTCGGCGCCGCCAGTTCGAGCGGCGTCTTCAACTCACCGCACAAGGCCAGCGACAGCGTGTCGACCAGCGCCACGAGCATTGTTTCTTTTTGAAGGGCGGCGGCGTCCAGGCCAAGTGTCTCAGCCCACGCGGCCTCGATGGGCGCCTGCGTCTCCAGATACGCTTGCGCCGCCGCGGCGTCCGCTTCGCCCGTGCGGTGCCGGTCGGTGTAGCGCCGGTAAATCACTCCGCCATGGCGCGAGACGAGTAAGGCTACGTGCGCGCCCCAGGCGCCGAGCGCACGCTCGACGCCTTGCCTCCACATCGGCGAATGCACCGCGGCGCCGATCTCGCGGAAGAGATGCGGGCGCCCAGACTGCGGATTGAAAGTCGGCGCCGTCTCCCAGTCGAGCCAGCCGATGTCATGCTGCTCGGCGGCGAGCAGCAGCGGTTCATCGAGAGCCTCGCCCCAGGCCCGCAGAATTTGCCCCGAAATCCACGCGTGGGTCAGCTGACTAATTGCGAGAACGCCCTTGGGTTCGGTCCGAAACAGCATGGGTCCAGCCTAAATCATAGTCGCCAGCGTCGACGCGAGCAGCGCCTTATAGCGCGCGGCTACAAATTGTACCTGACGAAATCCACGGGCCCGCAGGCGCCGCGTCCGCTCGCGCGGGGGACGGCGGTGACGAAGTCCAGGCGGAACGTCGGCGGCACGGTCTCGAGTTCGCTTTGCCGCCACCGCGTCGATCGGTTCCATCTTTAGGCGCGTCACCGCCCGACCTCGCAAGGATGCTCGGCAAGCCAATGCTTTGCGATATCCACGCGCTGGCAGACCCACACATCCGGTTTGCTTTTCACATAGTCGAGGAAACGAGCAAGGCCGGACGCTTGGCTGGGATGGCCGAGGAGGCGCATGTGCATGCCTACATTCATCATCTTGGGTGCTTGCCGCCCTTCCTCGTACAGAAAGTCAAAAGCCTCTCGCAGCATCGTGAGGAAGTCCTCCCCGGTCGCCAAGTTCGTCGCGGCCCATTTCGTATCGTTGTTGGTGAGTGTGTAGGGGATGACGAGCTGGGGGCGGCCTTCAGCCATCACGTAATAGGGGAGCTCGTCAGCACAGCTGTCGCTGTCATAGAGAAAGCCGCCCTCCTCCACGACAAGGCGCCGCGTGTTGACGCTCGGCCCGTAGCGGCAGGACCAGCGAGCGGTCGCTGTCCGACCGTTCGCTCGAGGCTCTCGACCGCGCGGCGGATATGCTCCCGTTCGGTCGCCTCGTCGAGCTTGAAGTGCTCGACCCAGCGCCAGCCATGACAACAGATGTCGTAGCCGGCCTCTCTTATGGCCGTCGCCGCCGGCGGATTGCGCTCGAGCGCAATCGCGCAGGCATAGACCGTCATCGGCAGACCGCGCTCTTGAAAGATCCGGTGCAGGCGCCAGAACCCGACACGACTGCCATATTCGAACATGCTCTCGGCGGCGAGATCCCGTTCGCCGCGCGGCACGGCCACGCTTGCCATTTCGACGAGCGCGGCGTCGCTGACACCGTCGCCGTCCATCATGCTGTATTCTGATCCTTCTTCGCAATTCAGGACGAAATTCAGCGCGAGACGCGCCCCGCCGGGCCAGCGTGGGTCGGGCGGCCTGGATCCGTAGCCAACAAGGTCGCGTTCGAGCGAGCGAGGAATCACGTGGTGGCTTCCCTTGACAAAGGCGGGGTCAAAACTGCTGCTCCTGGCGCCCGCGAACCAGCTGGGACAAGGTGACGGCTATGACAAGCGCGCCGCCGTAGAACATTTCCTGGATGAACGAGCTGAAACCCAGAAAGACGAGACCCGTGATCCCGGTGACGAGGAAATAGACGGCGACGGTCGCGCCCCACGGATTGAAACGCCCGGGCGCAATGCATGTCGAGCCGAGAAAGGCTGCTGCGAAAGCGGGAAGCTGATAGGTGACGCCGGACAGTGGGTCAGCGGCGCCCTGCGTGCCTGCGTAGAGCACCCCGGCCAAGGCCCCGAAGAAACCGGACGCCGTCAGGCAGGCGATCCGAATTCGATCGGTATTGACGCCGCTGAGCCGCGCGACTTCGCGTCCGCGACCGACGAAAAGGATCCGTCGACCGAGCGCGGGCACGAAGGGCAAGGAGGCGCGCGCGCTCGAGTTTGGCGCGGCCAAGGTCGTCAACCGGGAGGACGAGGATTTCGTTGAAGCCGCGGCGCGGTTCACCAGCGGCAAAGGCGTCGACAAAGTGCTGGACTCGACCGGCGCGAGCATCCTCGACCGCAGTTTCGCGACCATCCGCAAGCTTGGTCATGTGGTGAGCTTCGGCGAGGCGGAGGGCCGGCCGTTTCCCAATCTGTGGGAGAGGCTGGTGGCGAAGTCGCTCACCTTCACCCGCTTCCATCTCGGCCACGCCGACTTTTCTTCCCGACTCTGGCGCCAATCGATCGACGCGGTCGTGTGCGGGATCATGGATGGGAGCCTGAAAGTCCCGCTCGAACAGACGTTCCCCTTCGACGAAGCGGGCGCGATGCTGGACCGCCTGGCTTCACGCCAGGTCGCGGGCAAGCTCATCCTCGCGGTCAACCCGAGCTGACCCACGCCGGCGCCTGAGATCCGTGGCGGGCGACTGCTCGCCGACCTTCGGCGCCTGGCCGAGTTCGACGCTTCCACGAGCGGCTTGCGCCGGCCGGCCTTCACCGCAGGAAGCAATTCGCTTTCGCGGCTGGTCCTCGAGCGTCTCCGCCACCCTTCAGCTCATTGGTCCCAGGGCAGCCGCTGTCCGATCGCGGCTGGCATCCGTGACGCGCGCCCGAGAACCGCGAGCACGGCGAGCGCGATCAGATAGGGCGCCATTTGCACGACATAGGAGCTGACCGGCAAGCCAAAGCCCTGCATGCGCAATTCGAACGCCTCCGCCGCGCCAAACGCGAGGCAGGCGATCGCCGCGCCAAACGGATTCCAGCGCGCGACGATCAGCGAGGCCAGCGCGAGATAGCCGCGACCGCCGGTCATGCCGTCGGTGAAAGTCCCGACCTGCTGCAGGGAGAGAACGGCGCCGCCGATTCCGGCGACGGCACCGCAGGCGACGACCGCGAGCATCCGCACGCGGAACGGCTCTCCTCCAGACGCCAACACGGTCTCCGGGCTTTCGCCGGTCGCCCGGAGAGTCAAGCCGGCCTGCGTGCGGCCGAGAAAGAACGCCAGCGCGATGCAACCAGCAATCGCGAGATAGGTGAGCGGCGGCAGCGCGAACAGAAGCGGCCCGACGGGCGGAATATCGGCCAGCCCGGGAATGGGCCACGGCGGAAGCGGGGTCAGGTGGATGGCAATCGGGCGGCCGCCGCCGGACAGCACGCGCATGAGGTAGCTCGTCAGCCCCGCCGCCAGAATGTTTGCGGTGAGGCCGGTGACCATGTTGTCGGCCCGATAGGCGACGGTGACGACGGCCACGACAAACCCGATCGCCGCTCCGCTTAAGATCGCCAGCGCGACGCCGACGAGCGCGCTGCCGGTCGCCCAGGCGCCGATCGCGCCGCCGAACGCGCCCATGAGCATCATGCCTTCGAGCCCGACCGCAAACACGCCCGCGCGCTCGGACAGAATGCCCCCCAACGCGGCAAGCATGAGCGGCGTCGCGATGCGGATCGCCGCTTCCAGGAACTCGATCACGCCCGCCTCACCGTCGCTGCGAGAATGAACAGCATGGTGAGGCCTTCGATCACCACCACAAGGGCGGAGGGCACGCCGATCTGCCGCTGCATCGAGAGCGAGCCGGCCTCGAGAAGGCCGACGAACTGCGCGGCAGGCGCAACCGCCAGCGGCTCGACGGCGCCCAGCAGCGCGACCGTCACCGCCTTGAAGCCGAAACCGAGCGAGAAGCCCTCGATCAGCCGATGATGGATGCCGAGAACCTCGACCCCACCGGCGAGACCGGCGAGCGCGCCCGACAGGAGCATGGCCGCCCAGGTGAGGCGGCTGATCGAAAATCCCGCATAGGCCGCGGCGGGCCGGGATCGTCCGGCGACGCGGACGGCGAAGCCGAACGGCGTCAACCACAGCGTCACGGAAAGCGCGGCAGCGGCGGCGAGCGCCAGGATGAATCCGACATGCGCGTCGAGGCCCGGCAGCTTCCAGAGCCATGCGCCCCGCGGCATGATCGGCGATTGCAGGAACCCGGCGCCGGCTTGGCCAAGCGGTCCCGCCAGAGCCTCCTGGACGATGAGCGCGCCAACGAAATTCAACAGTAGCGTGACAAGCACCTCGTGGACGCGGCGCCCGAGATGGATGGCGGTTGCGATCGCTGACCATAGGGCGCCGAACATAGCCGCTGCGATCAACGACGCGGGCGCGACGGCCCAGGACGCATATTGAGGCCAGTGAAGCGCGACCGCCGCAGCGCCGAGGCCGCCGAGAGCGATCTGGCCTTCGGCGCCGATGTTGATGATTCCAGCGCGAAAGCAGAAAGCGACGCCTGTTCCCGCGAGCAGATAGGGCGTCGCCCGGTTGAGCGCGACGCCGAGCTGATGGGGCGAGCCAGCGGCGCCCATCGCCAGCGCCGCGGAAGCGACAAGCGGATTGTGTCCCGAGAGCGCGACCAGGGCCGCCGATGAGAGAAGCGAAAGGACGACGGCCACGACGATGCGCAGCCCGATCCCTTCCGCCGCAATGAAACGGATCGAAACAGCGCGCGGCGCGGCGGTCCGCACCTCCGGCGGCGCCGCCTCCGTCATGCCGCCCGGCCGGACATCCAGAGGCCGATCTGCGCGAGATCGATATTGCCGCGCCGCATGATCCCGAGGAACTGACCGTCCGCCATCACCGCCACGCGGTCGGAGACGTCGAGCACCTCCTCCAGCTCGGAAGAGACGTAAAGGATTGCCGCGCCTGACTCCCGCAGCGCGAGCGTCTGTTCGATGACGAAGCGGGTCGCGCCGGGATCGAGACCCCAGGCGGGCTGATGCGCGATCAGCGCCGCCGGCTTCCGGTCGAGCTCGCGCGCGACGACGATCTTCTGCTGATTGCCGCCCGACAGCCGCGCGGCGCTCCCTTCGGGCGCAGGCGCGCGGATGTCGTAGGCCCGCATGAGCGCGGCCGCCTTCCGCTCGATCGCCGCGGGGGAAAGAAACGCGCCCGAGGCGAAAGGGCGCCGGCGGCTGTCGCGCAGCATCAGGTTCTCGGCGACCGACATCGACTTCACCAGCGCCGTTTGACTGCGGTCGGCGGGCATGTAGGCGAGCCCGGCGCCCACGCGTTGATCGACGGACGCGCGCGCGAGTTCGCGGCCATCGAGCCGGATCGAGCCTGAGCTTGCGGGCCTCAAGCCCGCGAGGGTCTCAACGAGTTCGAGCTGGCCGTTGCCGTCGACGCCGGCGACGCCGAGGACTTCGCCTGCTCGCACGTCGAAAGACAGCGGGCCCAGGCCCCGGCCGGCGACGCGATCGACCGAGAGCCGCACAGCGCCCTGCCCTGCCCTACGGTGCGCATGTGGCGTCGTGACATCGCGTCCGACCATCATGGTCGCGAGTTCGGCCCGCGTGACGTCGCCCACGCGCGCTTGTCCTGTGACCCGTCCGAGCCGCAGCACGACGACGCGGTCGCAGACGTCGAGGACTTCCGGCAATTTATGGGTGATGAAGATGATGCCCTTCCCTTGCGCTCGCAGTCGTCTGAGGATCGACAGCAGCTCGGAAACCTCGCCCGGCGCGAGATTGGAGGTCGGCTCGTCGAGGATCATGAGTTGCGCGTCGCGTAGCACGGCTTTCAGGATTCGACCCGCTGCCGGCGGCCGAGAGGCAGGTCGGCGACAAGCGCGTCCGGATCGAGACCAAGTCCGTAGCGGAGGCTCTCCTCGCGCACCCGCCGGGCCGTTTCGCTTCGGCGCAGGATGCGGCCCGCCTCCGCCCAGCCGAGCATGACGTTCTCGACCACCGTCATGGCGTCGACCAGCATGAAATGCTGATGGATCATCGCGACGCCGCGCGCCATCGCGTCCGCCGGCCGGTGTCGGACGAGTTTTTGGCCGCGAAGCACGATCGAACCCGCGTCCGGCGCGATCAGGCCGAACAGCACCTTCATCAGCGTGCTCTTGCCGGAGCCGTTCTCGCCCAGGAGGCCGAGGATCTCCCCGGCCTCGAGATCAAGATCGACGCCGTCGACCGCCCGGACGGCGCCGAAGCTCCGCGCGATCCCGCGCATTTCGAGAAGGGCGGTCATGGTTCACACGAACCATGCGGCGCGAGCCTGACGGACGGCGCGCGGCGGCGCCGGTCAGGCGTCACCCGCCGCTCCGCGCATCTTTCTCCGTCGGCTCGATCTTCAGCGAACCCGTCTTGAACTCGGCCGCCATGTCGTCAAGCTCCTTGACCACCGCAGCGGGCACGATCGGATTGAACGGCTTCCCGGGTTCGTATTCGAGCGTGGCGCCGGTGACGGGCGCCGTGTCGTAGCCATATTGAACGAACGTTCCGAACAGCTTGCCCGACTTCACCTGATCGGCAGTCGAGCCGAACATCGCCGGCCAGTCCTCGACAATGTTTGTGAGCACGAGGTCCGGCGCGATTTTCGTCTGGTCCGGCCCGCGCCCCGTCGCATAGACATGCTTTTCCTTCGCCGCCTGGATAAGGCCCGCTTCGGCGGCGTTCAGTTTGCCGGTGATGACGTCCGCGCCTCCCGCAATCAGGGACAGAGCCGCTTCCTTCGCCTCCGCGGCGTCTTCCATATCCTTGATGTAGAGGATCGTGACTTTCGCGCCCCCTTTCTCGGCGCAGATGCGGAACCCGCCGGCTTGCGCGGTGATGTTGGGAACGCCCTGCAGTCCGTACACGCCTCCGACCTTGCCGGTCTTGCTCATCTTGGCGGCGAGAAGCCCCAGCTGACAGCCAAACTGCGCATTGTTCCAGTCGATCGACATCACGTTCGGCGGCTTGCCTTCATTGCCGCTGACCGCGATGAACTCCGTCTTGGGGAAATCGGGGGCCACCTGCTCCATCGCCGAGACGAAGCGGCCGGAGTGGCCCATGACGATCTCATAGCCCTGGTTGGCGCAATCGCGGAGCGCCTCGGCTTCATCGGCGTCGGCGACGTTTTCCGAGTAGGCCGTCTTGAAGCCATGCGGCTCGAGGCTTTTTAGAATTGAATAGCCGAGCGCGTTCCAGCTCTGGTCGTTGGCGCTTCCGGGGAGCAAAATCGCGGCCTTGTCCTCCGCGCGCGCCGCCGAGGCGCCCGCCAGAGTGACGGCCAGCGACACGATTGCCAGGGAGACGGGCGCCAGGGAGGCAGGGCGGCGCGGCGGGGGTGAAATCTTCATCGAACGAACCTCTCATGGCGCTCGGGCGTTCCGCCCGCACGAAAACCGACGATCTTGCGGAATATTTCAGGCAATAGTCGCGCCATTCCGGCCGGTCAGGCGGAGACGATCGCGGCGATCGGCCGCTTCGCAGCAAGAGCGAAGTCCGCCTTGCAATGGCCTATCGCAGCCTTTAGAGGCCAAACGCCTTATCCGCGCGGCGCTGGAGCTTCCGCTTTCGCCCTCGCCGACCTTCGCGCGCGCTTGGGCCACACGGTCCAGTAGGGAGGTTGTTGTGCGCCGAAGACAGTTTCTTTTGGCAAGCTTCTGGCGGCGCCGGCGGGCGCCGAGGAGCAGAAGCCCGACGCCGATCTGGCTCAACCTGTCAAAGGAACGGAAGAGCTCTGGTATCTTCTGACAGCGCTCGACACGTTGATATTCACTCTGGCGGTCGCGGTCATCAAAGACCCCGCCGTTATTTTTGAGGCGCGCCGGGAGATTCAGCCTTATGTCGCGCAGCTCAGCGACCCCAAGGCCGAAGAAGAGTTCGACGCGGCGCTCAAATCAAGCGACGGGCAGGCGCGGGTCGAGCAGAACAAGACGGTCATCGACGAGGCCGCCAAGGAGATCCGCGCGTTGTTGACCGACGTCGTCTCGCCGGCGGTTCGCGACAGCCTCGTCGAGGCCTTCTCCCGGGCATCGACATTGCTCATCGCGCGCCGCCGACAACCAGTCCTGGTGGTGTCGCGTTTACGCGTTCCGCAAGGTTCGCTGCTAGCCGGAGCGGCGGCGCTTTTCTTCGGCGCCCAAGGCCGGCCGGCGACTGGCTACCACCGGTCCACCGGAAGAATGAAGATCTGAGCGATCTGCATGTGCGCAGGCTGCTCCAGCGCGAACAGCACCGAGCGGGCGACATCCTCGGGTTCGAGCGCGATCCGCGCCTGATCAAAATAGGCCTGCTCGAGGCTGCGGTCGCCGCGGTGGCGCTTGAGAATGATGTTCGTCCGGGTAAGCCCGGGGAGCACCTCGGTCACGCGGATCGCCGTCTCGGCAAGATCGGCGCGCAATCCGTCGCTGAACGCCCTGACGCCCGCCTTGCTGGTCGTATAGGCGACCGTTTCGGGCACGAGCCTGAGCGCGCTGATCGAGCTCATGTTGACGATGTCGCCTGAGTTCCGTTCAATCATCCCCGGCACGACCGCGCGCGTGACCCGAACCATGCCGGTCAGATTGACGTCGAGGATGTTCGTCCAGTCGTCCGCGGGGCCGCGGGCGAAATGGGTTCGTCCGCCGACGTCGTGCCCCGCATTGTTGATCAGAATGTCGATCGGGCGGAAGTCCGCGGGGATCTCATCGAGAAGTTTGTCGACCGCCGGATGATTCGTCACGTCGAGCTCAAGCGGCAAGGCGCGAGGACCAAGCGCGCCGGCCAGCTCGCGCGTGGCCTCGCCGTCGATATCCGCGAACGTGACCCGCGCGCCGCGTTCAAGGAGCGCCGAGGCGATCGCCTTGCCAATTCCGCTCGCCGCCCCAGTCACCAGAGCATTGCGTCCGCCGAGCGCCGGCATCGCAGGGACCTCCCAGGGCGCGTTCGCTCATGTCGCGAGCGCGCCAACCGTCTACTCCGGCCAAATCCATGCGGGAAATCATAACTGTTATTTCTTCCCCCCGTCTTTGCACCAACCGCCGGGCGGTCGATCCTCGGCGTGAAAACAAATCACCAATTTCGGGCTGGAGCGCGCCATTCGATGGCCCACGCCGACGGCTCGGTAAACCTCGCATGCCGTCACTCGATCTTCGCAGCCTCAGGATCACGCAGGAAAGCGTCGTCTTCGCCCTTGCGGCCGGGCTCTTCATCGTCTTCTCGCTGACGCTGCACAATTTCTTGACGCCGGGCAATCTCATCGCGCTCGTGCGCAGCGTCTCGATTCTCGGAATTCTTGGGCTCGGCATGGGGCTCGTGGTGATCGGGCGCGGGATCGATCTGGCGATGGTCGCGATCATGGTCGTCGCGGTGTCCTGGGTGTTGTCGCTTGCGACCCACCAGGGCGTGCCCGTTGGCTGGGCGCTTCTCATCGGCGCAGCCTTCTCGACTGTCGCCGGATTGATCAGCGGCGTCCTCATCGCCTACGCCGTTGTCCCGGCGATCTTCACCACGCTTGCGATGGGCCTCGTGATTTATGGCGTCGGCCGGGCCTGGCTGTTCGAGGTGGATGTCCAGAACACGCCAAACAAGTCGGCGTTCTTCCATTTTCTCGGCTCCGCCAACCTCTTCGGCTTGCCCCTCCCCATCGTCCTTTTCGCGCTTATCGCCCTCGTGCTCTGGGCGGTGCTGCGATGGACCCGCTTCGGCCGCTACATTTATGCAAGCGGCGACAATCCGTCGGCGGCGCGCAATGCGGGCGTCCCTCTGCGCCCGCTCATCGTCTCCCAATATGTGATCACGGCGCTCATCGCCTATGCGGCCGGCCTCGTCATGGCGGCGACGTCGGACGGCATGAGCACCCGGGTCTATAACTCGACCATGATCTACGACGTGCTGCTCGTCGTGGTGCTCGGCGGCATCGGCCTCAGCGGCGGGCGCGGGAGCGTGCGCAATGTGCTCGTCGGCACGCTGCTCATCGGCGTGCTCCTCGACGGCATGACGATCCTAGACATTCCCTATGTCGAGCAGAACCTGATCAAGAGCGTGATCCTGCTCATCGCGATCGTCATCGACAGCTTCGTCAACCCTCGCGACGAGCAGACCGCCCAGCAGGAGCAGGGAGACATCTAACTTAACTAGGAAAAGTAAAACAGGGAGGACCGCAATGAAACTGAGAATGCTGCTTATACTTGCGCTCGGCTTGGTCATGGCCGCCGCAGGCGCGCAGGCCGAGGAAAAGGGTCTCGATAACCACGCCAAGCGCACCCCGTACTATGACAAGCTGAAGGGCAAGAAGGTCATCTTCGTGCCGCTGGCGATGGGCTTCGATCTCACCGAAGGCTGGGCGGCGATCATGCGCCGGCAGGCCAAGGACCTCGGCTACGACTTCGAGATCCGCGATCCCAACTGGAGCACCGACGCGGGCACGCGCGCCATCACCGAGGCGATCTCGCAAAAGCCAGATCTGTTGATCGTCCACAATCCGGACCTGCAGTCCTACGCCAAGCTTGAGCAGCGCGCCGTGCAGGCGGGCATCAAGGTGCTGCAGGTCAATCTCGAGACCGTCAATCCGACCGACTACTACGTCGGCGCCGATTGGGTGAAGGTTGGCCTCATCGAGGCGCAGGCGCTCGTCGATTATTGCGGGAAGGGATCCGGCAAATCGGGCAAGGTCGCGATCCTCGAGGGTCAGCCGACCGCCGCCTCCAATCTCTACGAGCTCTACGCCTACTATCACACGTTCGCCGATCATCCGGAGATCCAGGTGGTCGCCGACCAGGCGGCGACCTACGATCCGGCAAAGGCGCGCGCCATTATCGAGACTGTGCTGCAGCAGCACCCCGACCTCTGCGGCATCGTCGGCAACTGGGACAACCAGGACGTCGGCGCAGGCGCCGCCGTGCAGGCCGCCGGCAAGACCGGTCAGATCTTCATTGTCACTTCAGGCGGCGGCAGCAAGACCGGCTGCGACAACATCAGCAAGGGGCTGCTCAGCGAGATCGTGAGCTATGACGTGCCGCTGCAGGGCGATGCGCTCAATCAGGCGATTGTCGAGCTCCTGTTGTCACCCGCCAAGGCCGGCTCGATCCAGACCACCTATTTCACGCCGCTCACCCTGCAGACGAAGGACAGCATCACGCCGCGCCAATGCTGGACGCTCGACGAGCTGAAGTAGGAGGCCGCCCTGGCTTTCCTGCTGACAGGACGGGCGCGCCTGTGACGCGCCGGGCTAGGGACCGGCTGACCCAGTTGCGCTACCAGTATTTCCCCGATCACCTGATCGGGGAAATACTGACCAAGCGCTGGATCGACAACGCGATCCCCTTCCTCGTCCTTCTTATCGCAGTCTGCGTTTTCAGCGCGCTGGTCCCGGGCTTCCTCACCATCAACGGGCTCAGCGATCTCGGGCGGCAGTTCGCCGAGTTCGGGCTGATCGTGCTCGGGCTGACCATCGTCATGATCTCGGGCGGCATCGACCTCTCGGTGGCCTCCGTCTACACCCTCGCGGTCCTGCTCTCGCTCATCTGCGTGAATGTCGAGGGTTGGCCGGTCTGGCTGAGCTTCCTCGCGGTCATGGCGCTCGGCGTCGTCTGCGGCTCGATCAATGGCTATCTGGTCGGCTATCTCCGGCTCCGCGCCTTCCTGACAACGCTGGTCACGCTCATCATCTTCCGCTCTATCTACGACATCGTCTTCCTGCGGGCGTCGACGGCGATCATTTCGAGTCTCTCGGATTCCGACGTCTGGACCTTCATCGGCGAAGGAACCGTCCTTGGCGTGCCCTTTACCCTTGTCGTGACCGCCGTCATCGCCATCGTCTGGCACATCGTCCTGTCGCGGACGCGGCCCGGCTGGCGGCTCACCGCCGTAGGCGGCGCGCGGCGGTCGGCCTATAACGCCGGCATCAAGGTGCGCCGCACAGTCTGCCTGGCCTATGTCTGGTCATCGGTTCTGAGCGCGCTCGCCGGATTCCTGTTCGCCGCCCGCATCGGCAGCACGGGGGCGGACACAGGCGTGGGGCTCGAGGTCTCCGCGCTGACCGCGGCGGTCCTCGGCGGCAATTCGCTTGGCGGAGGGCGCGGCTCGGTCGCCAAGGCGGTCATGGGCGCGCTGCTCGTCCTGATCGTCACCGACAGCCTCACGAGCTTCGGTGTCTCCGGGCCGGTGAACTCCACCGTGCTGGGCTGCGTGCTCATCGCCGCGGTCTTCGTCGACATGCGCTTCCTGCGCAATCGCGACAAGTGGCTCACCAAGGTCTATGTGTCGCCGGCTTATCTGTCGCTTCCGCCCCCGCCGTCCGCGCTCGATCCGGGCTCGCCTTACGCGCTCAACGACAAGCTGCGTTCGGTGGAGATTATTGGCCTTGGCCAGATCGAGGGGCCGGAGGACGTCATCCTCGACCGCGACGACAATCTCTATTGCGGCACCCGTCACGGCGACATCGTCCGTTTCTTCGGCCCGGACCACAAGCGCAGCGAAGTGTTCGCCCACATCGGCGGCCACCCGCTCGGGATGGCGTTCGACCGCAAGGGGGACCTTCTCGTGTGCATCGGCGGCATGGGCCTCTACGCCGTCTCGCCCGACAGGACGGTCGCGAAACTCACCGACGAGACAAATCGGAGCTGGCTCTCGGTCGTCGACGATTCGAGGCTGAGGCTCGCCGACGACGCTGACGTCGCGCCGGACGGCCGCGTCTATTTCAGCGAGGCGACCGTCCGCTACGAGCAGGAAGAATGGGCGACCGACGCGCTCGAGAGCCGCGGCAACGGGCGC
Organism: uncultured Alphaproteobacteria bacterium; assembly: GCA_963764955.1. Taxonomy (GTDB): domain Bacteria; phylum Pseudomonadota; class Alphaproteobacteria; order Rhizobiales; family Beijerinckiaceae; genus Roseiarcus. The sequence goes on from CAVXVE010000044.1 coordinate 16,923, forward strand.
ATCGTCTGTTACGATCCAAGGACGGGGTCAACTCGAACGATCATCCATAAGATCGTGTTCGCGAACGGCGTCTGCATGTCGCGGGACGGCTGCTCGTTCTTCTTCGCCGAGAGCTGGACCTGTTCGATCAAGCGCTACTATTTCGATGGGCCGAAGACGGGAAAGGTCGAAACCGTCGTCGCCAATCTTCCGGGGTATCCGGACAACATCAACCGCGCGTCGGACGGCTGCTACTGGGCGGCGCTGCTCGGCATGCGCACGCCGGCGCTCGACTCGCGCTCGCCATGCCCGGCTTTCGCCGCCGCATGGCCAAACGCGTCGCGCCCGAGCTCTGGCTCTACCCGAACATCAACACCGGCTGCGTCATCAAGTTTGACGAGGACGGGCGCGTCGTCGAGAGCCTGTGGGACCTCGGCGGCGTCAACCACCCGATGATCACCTCCATGCGCGAGCACAAGGGCTGGCTCTATCTCGGCGGCGTCTCCAACAATCGCATCGGCCGCTACAAAATTCCCGGCGCGGATCCAAACTGGAACGCCCAGGACGATTATTGGGGCACGGCGAAATGATCGCCGCTCTCAAGCGCGCCTACGCCGCGTTCCGCGGTTTCGACGACGAGACCGGCTCGGCGCCCATGATGGACGGCCCGTTGCGGCCGAACGCGCTGCTTGACGCCGCGCGTGTCGCGCTGGCGCTGCCGGACGTCGACAACCTCACGCTGCATAGAGGGGAGCTCGTCTGCTCGAGCGGAAAGGAGATCTTGCGGCTCTCGCCCGATAGGGGAGACCTTACGATCTCGGACCGACGCGCTTTCGACGCGGCGGTGAGCTTCATCGCCGCGGGACCCGGAGACAGTCTTGCGGTCGGCCTCGACGGGCGCGGCGTGCTGATCGCCGAAGGCCCGCACGCGGGCCGGATGATCAAAGCCGCGGGCGGACGCGGCCTTACCTGCCCGACGGCGGGGCTTTTTCTCGATCCGAACCGGCTCGTTGTCGCGAGCGGCGCGGCGGCCGTGACCGCCGCCGACTGGAAACGCGACCTCATGGAGCGCGGCGCGAGCGGGGCAGTGTGGCTCATCGACCTTTCCCGCGCCGATTCCGCGCCGCAGCCGCTCGCCGAAGGCCTTGCTTTCCCAAGCGGACTTGCGCGCGCGAGCGACGGCCGGCTTCTCCTCTCGGAGACGTGGCTGCATCGGGTGATCGCGCTCGACACTGAGAGAGGCGGCGCGCCCGAGCCGCTGCTTTCCGACCTTCCCGCCTATCCTGGGCGCATCGCGCGCGCGCATGACGGCGGCTTCTGGCTTGCCCTGTTCGCGCCGCGCAATCAGCTGGTCGAATTCGTCCTGCGCGAGGACGACTACCGCCGGCGCATGATCGAGACCGTCGATCCAGCCTTCTGGATTGCGCCTTCGCTGTCGAGCGGCGCAAGCTTCCTCGAGCCGATCCAGGGCGGGGCGCGCAAGAAGCTCAATATGCTGAAGCCCTGGTCGCCGAGCTGGTCCTACGGGCTTATCGCCCGCTGCAGTCCCGCGATGCGCCCGCTCTCGAGCTTTCACAGCCGGGCCGACGGGGCGGTGCACGGGGTCACCTCCTGCTGCGAGATGGGCGAGACGCTCTACGTCGCCGCAAGGGGCTCGGGCCGGATCGTCGCGATCGACCTCTCGACCGAAGGGGAGCGCCCGTCGTGAGCCCGATCCTCGAATTCAGGCGCGCGACCAAGACATTCCGCGGCATTCCGGCGATCAAGGACATCGACTTCACGCTCGGCGCAGGCGAGATCCACGCCATCGTCGGCGAGAACGGCGCAGGCAAGTCGACGCTGATGAAAGTGCTCGCCGGCGTCTACGAGCTGACCTCGGGCGAGCTGGTCTTCGATGGCCAGCCGCTTCGCCTCAAGACACCCGCCGAGGCGCTCGCGCGCGGCGTCGCTATGGTCTTTCAGGAGACGAATCTCGTCCCGTCGATGAGCGTGGCGCAGAACATCTATCTTGGCGAGGAGAAGCTCTTCAACCGGCTGCGCGGCCTCTATATCCAGGCCCAGCGCTTCCTGCTGTCGCTCAATTTTTATGTTGACCCGATGGCGCTCGTCTCGACGCTTGGCGCAGGCAAGAAGCAGATGGTGGAGATCGCGCGCGCCGTGCACCATCACGCGCGCGTCCTGATCTTCGACGAGCCGACCGCCGCGCTCACGCCCGAGGAGAAGTTTCACTTCTTCAATCTCGTCCGCAGGCTGCAGCAGGGCGGCATGTCGATCATCTTCATCAGTCATGCGCTCGAGGAAGCGCTCGCGCTATCGGACCGGATCACGGTGCTGCGCGACGGCGAGGTCGTGGCGACGGACATAACGAGCAATTTCGACCGTGAGCGGCTGGTGCAGGCGATGGTCGGCCGCAGTCTGTCGGGAGAACTCTACGGGTCCGCCCAGGCCCGCAAGACCCGCCCCTACGGCGCGGAAATCCTCAGCGTGCGCAATCTCTCGATGGGCGCCCTGGTTCGCAACACCTCGTTCTCGATCTTTTCAGGGCAGGTCACGGGCGTCTTCGGGCTCGTGGGCGCGGGGCGAACCGAGACGATGAAGATCGTCGCTGGCGTGCTGAAGCGGGACTTCTTCCACGGCGGTGAAGTGCGCTTCAAGGCGCGCCCGGTGCGCTACCGGACCCCAAGGCCCGCGGTCGTCGACGGCATCGTCTATGTGACCGAGGACCGCAAGGTCGAGGGCTTCTTCGAGAGCATGTCGATCGCCGAGAATATTCAGCTCGGCAAGCTGACGGAGGGCGAGAACCCGCTTAAGCTCGTCACCATGGCGCAGGCGCGCGAGATGGCGGCCGAGTGGACGAAGCGCCTCGGCGTGCGCGCGATCGATCCCGGCGCCCGGGTGATCGAGCTCTCGGGAGGAAATCAGCAGAAGGTGGTGATCGCAAAATCGCTGATCCAGAAGCCCGAGCTCGTGATCTTCGATGAGCCGACCCGCGGCGTCGACGTCGGCGCCATCGTCGAGATCCACCGTTTCATCAACGAACTCGCCGACGATGGCGTCGCGGTGGTCGTCATCTCATCCTACCTGCCGGAAGTCCTGGCGCTCTCGGATCGCATCCTCGTCGCGCGGCAGGGACGGATCGTCGAGGAAATGGATCTTTCCGAGGCGACCGAATCCCAAATCATGTACGCGGCGGTTCACTGAGCGCGCGAGGGCCGGGCAGAGGCCCGGTGGCCGGTTCGAGGGGGCCCGAAACAAAATCTTTCCGCTAAACAGAAATCATGTCATAATCTCCGTTTTTCCCCCATGCAACGGAGAAACAGAAATGAACGACCATCCAGCGCCCATGGCCCAGGCCGCCGGGGCTCGAGCCGAAGTGCGGGCGCGGCGCGAAAACAGGCTCGAGCGGCGGGAACGCTGCTTCAACCTGATGATGTCGGGCTATACCTTGAGCCAGATCGCAAAAATGGTGCAGGCCAGTTCCGCCACGGTGCGCCGCGAAATCGACCGGGCGCTCGCCGAGCGGCGGCTCGACGCGCCCGAGCGCTTCGCGCGGGTGCAGGTCGCGCGCCTCATGAAGGCGTTGAGGCTCGCCGAGGCCGCAGTCGAACTGGGCGAGATGAAGGCGATTGCGACCTATCTGCGGGTCGTCGCGGCGCTCGACCGTTATCATGAGCTGGCGGCCGGCCCGCCGCCCCGGCCGCCGGCCGAGGCTCCGCCTCTTGCCCTGCCGACGCCGCGCAAGGCGCTCACTTTCGCCCCGCTCGACGATGGCGAATCACCGGCCGCCGAGGAGGTCCAGGCGGCCGAACCGCCTGAGCTGTCCCGGTGACGTCTGCGCGACGACGTGCTGCTGGCTAATCAAACAGCGGCGGTTCGTCCCGCTGCCGACCGCCGACGGTCGCCATGTAGCTCGCCGAGAAAGCGCCGACCAGGAGCGAGATGAAGGCCCAGAGAGCGACGCCAACCCCGGTCTTGCGAGCAGCGTCCGCGGCTTCCTTGGCCTTGTCGATGGCCTGCTGCTTTGCTTTCTGCGCCTGGTCGAAGACATCGGCGACTCGCTTCTCGGCGTCCGGCTGGCTCATTCCGGTGCGGCTGGCGACGAGCTGAGCGAGATAGGTCTTATCGCCGGCGGGAAGATCGCCGTTGTACAAAGCGCGCGACATGATCCGGCCGCCCTCCGCTGTCGCGGCGGTTTGATCGCCCTGGGCGGGTTTATCGCTGCGCCAAAGCATACCGGAGAAATAGGCCGTGGGATCGCCCATTGTCGAAGCCGCCTGGCCGGCCGCTTGGCCCGTCGCCGAGCCGACAGCTTCCGTCGCTGCGCCCGCGAGATGCGCGGCGCCGCTGACCGCCGAACTCGCGGCCCAGGCCAGCAGCATGGCGGTCATCACCGCCCCGAGCGCCCAAACCAGGAGCCCATGCGCCGTATCGCGGAAATAAACCTCATCGGTGTGCACACGCGCCCAACCCGCGCGCAGTCGCCCGGCGATATATCCGCCCACGCCGCACGCGAAGAGCTCCACCGCGATGAACCATGCGGCGGCAAGCACGGTGAAGGTGGTTACCGACGGATTGTTGCTTGACCACGGCGAAACCGAGATCAGGCCAATGCCTGCGCCCAGCGCCACCAGCGCCAGGGAAAACGCGGAAGCGACGAACGCGCCAGCGATCACCGCCGCCCACGACACGCCAGAGGCGTGATCGGGCGCGACTGTCACCGCCGACAATGGGGCGCGAGTTCTCGAGTGTGACCTCAGTCATGGGTTTGGACCTCTGCGTTCACGCGACACGACGACCGGCCTGTGCTGGCGCGATTCGTTCGACGGCAGGCTTTCTAGTGGTAGAGAAGCGCGATCAGGATGATGATCGGGATCGGAACGCCAAGAAGCCAAAGCAGAACCCCACGGCCCATTTTACCCTCCTCAACGCTACACTGGCGTGAATATTGAGCCAGCTTAAACACGCGCTCCTCTCGATTTGTTCCGGGGGGCTGGAACTTTGCCGGACGGCCGATCGGAGGGGTTCGCTGCGCCAGGGGTCGAGATGCGAGGTCATGTCGATGATCGCCCGTCGCCTCGCCGCGCCGGCCGAAGCGTCGGCCCGAAGCGTTTCGGGCTTGGCCGGGGTCTGGCCTGCCGCGTCACCGTCAGACGAATTTCAAAGCAATTACTGATGTTTTATCATCATATTAACAGATAGTTATAACGCTATAGATTAACCTTGGTTCGCCGCGCGGCCGACTCGATTCGAGTTGCAGAAAAAGAAGCTTAAGCCTTTGAAATCGCTTCGTCGCGCGCAGAATTGCACACCCCGCTGACCGCCTCGCCGGACCCACCCGCCGCCAATCTGCAGCCGGCTGGACCGATCCCTGCGGCTGAACTCAAAGCCTCTCCATAACCCGCTGTCATCCAATGGTTTTGCAAAGATTCTATCTTGCCGGCAACTTCGCCCGACGGCCTTGTTGACATCGCGGTCCCGGCACGGTCGAAATCCTGTCGTCGGCAGGCGGGAGTTTATCGATTGCGTCCTCTTCACCCTCGAGTCGCTCTTAGCCGGGCTGCGGTCCGAAGCGCCTCCGCTCTTGCGATGGCTTGCCTTGCCGGCGCCGCCGTCGCCGACCCAGCCTTGCCGCTAAGCCCCGCGCCTGCAGACATGCAAACGTCGGCCTCCGCCGGGGCCCTTCCGCCGGGCCTTGCGGACCTGCCCGGTCCGGCGCCCCTCACCTTCCCGCAGACAGGGGAGCCGCAATTTTGGGCCGACGCATCGACGCCTTCGAAGCCGGCCGCCGGGCCATGGGGAGCGCTCAGCGGCGACTGGCAGAATCAAAGCCTGCTCGGCGACATGGGAGGGCTTCGGCCTGCCCTCGCCAATTACGGCGTTACGCTCGGCATCCTCGAGAACGTCGAGACGTTCGGCAATCTCTCGGGGGGCGTCAAACAGGGTTTTGAAGCGGACGGCCTCACCACCGTGACGCTGCAAATGGACACCGGGAAGGCGTTCGGTCTCAAGGGCGGCACGCTCAATGCGAGCGGCCTTCAGTATTGGGGCGGAAACCTGACCGCGGACAATCTCATGGTCCTGCAGACCCTGTCCGACATCGAGGCGCCGGTCGGCGTCCGGCTTTGGGAGCTGTGGTATCAGCAGAAATTCGGCGACAAGTTCGACATCAAGGTCGGCGAGCAGAGCCTCGACGAGGAATTCATTATCGCCCCGAGCGGGAACTCCCTCTTCATTAACGGCGTATCTGGGTGGCCGGGGCTTCCGACAGTAGATTTACCCGGCAGCGGCCCCGCCTATCCGCTCGCGGGCCTGGGCGTTCGCGGACGGGCGCAGGTGACGGACAGCATCACCGTGCTCGCGGGCGTCTTCAACGGGAGCCCCATCCCACGCGATTCGCCGAACGGGCCGGAAAGCAATCCGCATGGCGTGAGCTTTCCGCTCGACACCGGAACTCTGGCGATCGCCGAACTGCAATACGCATTCGGCTCGGGCGCGGCGGCAAAACCGGGGAGCGACGGCCCGCTGCCGGGCGTCTACAAGATCGGCGCCTGGTACGACAGCACCAAGTTCGAGGACCAGCAATACGACACAACGGGCGCGCCTCTCGCCATTCCCTCGAGCAACGGCGTCCCGGCCGGGCATCACGGCGACTTTTCGCTCTATGGCGTCATGGACCAGATGATCTGGCGTTCGAAGGACAATTCCAATCGCAGTCTGAACGTCTTCCTCCGCCCGATGTTCACGCCATTCCAGGATCGCAACCTCGTCAGCGCCAGCATCAACACGGGCGTCGCCTTGCACGCCCCCTTGCCGGGGCGCGACAACGATGCCTTCGGCGTTGAAATGGGGACCGTGTGGGCCAGCAGCGGGGCATCCGGCTTCGACCGGCAAATGCAATTCTTCCAGCCTTCGGTCTATACACCCATCCGTTCGAGCGAGACCTTCATCGAGGCGAGCTACCAGTTTCAGGCCCTGCCTTCGTGGATGGTTCAGCCGGACGTCCAGTATTTCATCAATCCCGGCATGGGACTCGAGAACCCGGACGCTCCGGCGCAGCGGATCAAGAACGAACTCGTGGTCGGCCTGCGGACGAACATCACATTCTGACCGGGGCCAGCTGAGCGTGCTGGCTTAGCTCACGCCGAGCTTGCGCTGCAGGCTGGTCGAAGAGGTGGTGTACTGGAACGTCAGCTTCTTGTCCGGATAGACATAGTGGTGGGCGCGCTGGGCGGCGAGGGTGGCCTCGTGGAAGCCCGACAGGATCAGCTTGAGCTTGCCCGGATAGGTGTTGATGTCGCCGATGGCGAAAATGCCAGGAGCGCTGGTTTCGAACTTCGCCGTGTCGACGGGGATCAGGTTCTCATGCAGATTGATCCCCCAGTTGGCGATCGGACCGAGCTTCATCGTAAGCCCGAAGAACGGCAGCATGTCGTCACAGGGGTGGTCGTAGTGCTCTCCGTTTTCGCGGCGGATCGTGAGCGCTGAAAGCTGGCCGTTCGCCCCCTTGACCCCCGTCACCTGCCCCAGCACGAATTCCATGTCGCCCGAATTGACGAGCTCGCGCATGGCGTTGACCGAGTGAGGCGCGGCGCGGAACGCATCCCGGCGGTGCACCAGGGTGATGCGGTCGGCGACGGGATGCAGGTTGAGCGCCCAGTCGAGCGCGGAATCGCCCCCGCCGACAATCACCACCCGGCGGCCGCGGAAATGCTCCATCTTGCGAACGGAGTAGAAGACGCTCGTGCTCTCATAAGCCTCGAGGCCCGGGATCGGCGGCCTTTTCGGTTGGAACGACCCGCCGCCGGCGGCGATGAACACCGATTTGGCTTCGATCGTCTTGTCGTTGTCGGTGGCGATGCGGAACAGCGGCTGCTCGGGCGTCCCCAGGACCTCCATCCGCTCGACCATCTCGCCAAGATGAAACTTCGGTCCGAACGGGTGGATTTGCTTCATCAGGTTGTCGACAAGCTCTTGCCCGTTGATCACCGGAAAGCCCGGAATGTCGTAGATCGGCTTCTCGGGATAGAGCTCGGCGCATTGGCCGCCTGCTTTCGGCAGAATGTCGATCAGTTGCGCCTTCATGTCGAGCAGGCCGAGTTCGAACACGCCGAACAGGCCGATCGGGCCGGCGCCAATGATCGCGACGTCGGTGGTTAACGATTCGCTCATGCAGATTCCTTTGTTCTTATCCTTGCTTCGCTGGCGTGGTCACGGTGAGGCCGTCCAGCTCATCTCTGACCTTGATCTGGCAGGAGAGCCTGGAGTTGGGACGCACCTCGAAGGCGAAATCGAGCATGTCCTCCTCCATCTGGGAGGCCTTGCCCGTCTTTTCCGTCCACTCCTCCGAAACATAGACATGGCAGGTGGCGCAGGCGCAGGCCCCGCCGCACTCGGCCTCAATGCCGGGAATGGAATTGCGCAGCGCCGTCTCCATGACCGTCGCGCCGACCTGCGCCTCGACTGAGCGCGACTGCCCGGACGCGTCAATGAAAGTCAGTTTGGGCATCGAAACGGATTTTCCTCGGGGAGAACGGCTGTTCGCGCCGTCACACGCGTACCGGCCCAGGCCGGTCGCGCGCCTTCATAAAGGAAGCGCAGCGGCAAGCAAGCGGCGCCGCGCCGAAAGCGCATTTCAGCGGGTCATCTTTGCGGCCGGTTGAGCCTCGCCAGCGGCGGCGGGACCAATCCCAGGCCTTCCCTGTCTTTCCGACTAGGCCCCAATCCGGTCGATTGCGGCGAGGGCCTCGGCGACTGCGGACAAGAGCGCGGCGGTCGCGTTCGCTTCCGCAGAGCGCTGGTCGCCGCCGGCGGACGCCAATTCCTCGAGCCGCCCCGCTGCCTCGGCGACCCGCCCGGCCCCAATGGCAAGCGCCGAGCCGCGAAGCCGGTGAGCAATTTTTGCCTTGGATTCCAATGACTGGAGCGGCGAATCGGATAAGTCAGCCGTCAATACCCGCGCTTGCAGCCGGAACAGTCCAAGCAGTTCGGCCTCGAGCTCGTGATCGCCGAGGCACTGGCGCGCCAGATGAACCAGATCAAGAGGTGGATCGAAGTCGGCCGAGCTCTCAAACATAGACCCGCCCATTTGCCCTCGAAGGCCCCGCCCGGGGGCGCGCGGCCGCCTTAATCGGCTGAACACTATGAAAAAACATGGTAACCGAAGCGTTAACGACGTTTGCAAGTTGCCCGGGCGGCCTGGTTTTCATCCTTAAGGCTCGGCGGTAGACTGCAACGTGGTTAATACGAGGCGTTTGGGTCGGCTGGGGCAAGCCGCGGGAAACGCTCGGCGCACGCGCCGGTTATTTTAACGATCGGCGCGGATGGAGTGAGGCGATGGCAAAACAAAGTCCGGCGACGGATCCGGTTTCGGCGGCGATGTCGGCGATCGAGAGCGCCTTGAACCTGACTGACGACGATGAGGCCGTGCTGGCTTCGGACGACAACGCCTCTTCGTCCCAGCTCATTCCCGCCAAAGCGACGACCGCTGCGCCTGTTCTGAAGCCGAGCCCACTCGCCGGCGATGCGCCGACGCTCCTTCGCGCTGGCCCGTCTCCGCAGGGCGTTGCGGACAGCGAAACCAAACCGGCGATTTCGGCGGCGACGCCCGCGAACGACGACCGCGAGAACGTTGGCGCCGTCTTGCAGGCTATGAATGCGCGTCCAGCGAGCCGGACGCCGTTCATACTCGCCCTGATTGCCTCACTCCTGTGGGCGGCGATCTGTGCGCTCTACGCCTATGGGTCAGTGTGGCCCTCGGCTTCGAGGCGACCTCTCGAGATGCTCCTGCGGCCCGAAACGCCGCTATTTTTACTGGCAGCCCTGGGACCAATCATCTTCATGTTCGCCTTTGCCGCGCTCTCGCGGCGGCTGCGCGAGTTGCGACAATCGGCGCGCGCGATCTCGCAAGTGGCGGTGCGTCTCGCCGAGCCCGAGACGATGGCGGGCGAACATGTCGCGAACCTCTCGCAGGCCATCCGTCGCGAACTCACGTCGATGGGGGACGGCGTCGAGCGTGCGCTTGCCCGCGCCGCGGAGCTCGAGACCCGCGTGCGTTCTGAGGTTTCGACGCTCGAGCGATCCTATTCCGACAACGAGCGCAAGATCCGCCTGCTCATCGCCGAAATGGCCGATCAGCGCAAATCGATCGTGACCAGCGGGACGCGGGTTCGCGACGCCATAGCGACGGCTCACGACAGCATCACGGCGGACCTCGACGTGGCCGGCGGCAATTTGAGCGAGCGCCTCACCGAAGTCGGCCAGAAGCTGAACGCTTCGCTCGGAGCGGCGTCGGATGACATTAACGTGGCGATGGACCGGACCGGCTCGGCGACGCTCGAGCGCATCGTCGCCGAAGGCGCGCGGATGAGCGTATCGATCGCCGCGGTCGGCGAGACCCTGGCCGAACGCCTTGCCAACACCAGCCAAAAGGCCGCCGGCGAGATCCTGGCGCGCGTCGGCGAAGTCGACAATCGTTTCAAGGCGGTCGGCGACACCCTGCTCTCCCGGCTGGAGGAACGGGGCGACAATCTGATCGGACGCATCCAGACCTCGCAGGATTCCGTCGTCGAGGCGATCGAGTCGCATGGCGACCGGGTGGCGACGCGTCTTTCGGACGCAGCCGAATTCGCGCGCAGCGCCGTTGGCGCCCACGCCGACGATGTGGTTGGACGAATCAGCGGCAGCAGCGCGCGGGCCGTCGAGGCAATCCGGGGACACGGAGACACGATCGCCGATCAACTTGCCGAGGCGTCGCTGGCGCTGTCAGGCGCTTTTGGGGCCCACGGCGACGATGTCGTCGGCCGTATCAACGCTAGCAGCGCCGAGGTCCTCGAAGCCATTCGCTTCCACGGCGACTCGGTCGCTGTCCGCCTCTCGGAGGCCGCCGCTTCAGCGAGCGACGCCGTCGGCGCCCATGCGGACACCGTCGTGAGCCGAGTTTCCGCGAGCAGCGCCGAGGCCGCGCAGACGCTGCGGACCCACGGCGAGATCGTCGCGGCGCGCCTTGCCGAGGCCGCCGAAACCATCAACGCGCACGGCGAATTGGTCGCCACCCAACTCGCCGGAGCGTCGGCCGTGATGGGCGGAGCCGTCTCCGCCTACGCGGACGAGGTCGTCGGCCGCGTGAGCGCGAGCGGGGAACAAACCGTCGAGGCGATCCGCGCCCAGGGCGAGTTGGTCGCCGACCAACTCGTGCAGACCTCCGAGGCGACGCGCAGCGCCGTCTCCGATTACACGGACGAGGTCGTCGCTCGGGTCGGCGCAAGCAGCGAACAGGCTGTCGAGGCGATCCGCTTCCACGGCGACACGATCGTCGACCGGCTTTCCGAGACCTCCGCGGCGGCCCGCGGCGCCGTCACCGAGTACGCGGACGAGATTGTCGCTCGGGTCAGCGCAAGCGGTGAACAGGCTGTCGAGGCGATCCGCTTCCACGGCGACACGATCGCCAATCGCCTTTCCCAGACCTCGGGGGCGGCGCGCAGCGCCGTCGCGGAGTATGCGGACGAGGTCGTCGCCCGGGTCAGCGCCAGCGGCGAACAGGCTGTCGAGGCGATCCGCTTCCATGGCGATTCCATCGCCGGTCGCCTCTCTCAGGCCTCAGAGGCGACACGCAGCGCCGTCGCCGAATATGTGGATGACGTCGTCGCGCGCGTCAGCGCAAGCGGCGAACAGGCTGTCGAGGCGATCCGCTTCCACGGCGACTCCATCGCCGATCGGCTCGCTGAGACCTCAGAGGCGACGCGCGGCGCGGTCGACGAGCACACGGACGCCGTGGTCGCTCGCATCGGCGCCAGCGGCGAACAGGCCGCTCAGGCGATCCGCCTCCATGGTGATTCCATCGCCGATCAACTCGCCGGGGCCTCGGCGGCGGCGCGAAACGCAGTCGATGCGTATTCGGAGGACTTCGTCAGCCGGGTCAACTCGAGCAGCGCGCAAGCCGTAGACGCGATCCGCGCCCAAGGCGACTCGGTCGCCGATCAGCTCGGCCTAACCACCGATGCGGTCGCCCGCGACTTCAGCGCCCGGTCTGATTCCCTGATCGAGCGGCTCGAGAGCGGCGGCGCGCGACTCTCCGACACGATCGTCGTCCATGGCGACGATCTGGTCGGGCGCCTGAGGGACACCGCGGACCGTCTGCACGACACGGTCGTGGTGCGTGGCCAGGTCCTTGAAGACAGGCTCACCGGGTCAAGCGAGCGACTGAGCGCGCTCATTCGGGACCGCGCGGAAGACGCAGCCGCTATCCTCGACGCGGCCGCTGCGCGATGGGGCGAACAATTCGACGCTCGCGAAGCCCAACTGCGCGGCGCGATCAATACCCAGAATGGCGCGCTCGAGACCCTGTTCGACGAATTCGACGCATCGCCTCGTCGGCGTGATCTCGGCCGAGGGCGCCCTCGCCCAGGCGCAGATCGAAGCGTCGGCGGCTCAATCCCTGAGCAGCCTGAACTCCGAGACGGCGCAGATCAACGAGCGTCTCGCGTCGCTCGTCAGCGAGGTCGCGGCCGCAGCCGCGAACGGAGCAGGCGGCGTGCACGACGCGCTGAGCGAGCGGATCGCAGCCTTCGACCAGATCATCAACCACCGCGGCGTGACTCTCGTGGAGGCGGTTTCTCAGCAGACGGAGCGCATGCGCGAATATCTCCAGGCGCTGGACGAGCTCGTCGGCGAAAGCGGTCATAACGTCATCGATCGCCTCGGGTCCCATTCCGACGAGCTCCACGCGCGCATTGCCGGTCATCTCGACGCGATCGACGTCATGATGAAGACCAGGCGCGACGACTTCGACAAGCGCTTCGGCGACTACAATGAAGACCTGACAACAAAGTCGGCGGAGCGACTGGAGCAGTTTGAAATCGCTTCGGCCGCGCACCGCAATGCGGTCGATTTCGCCTTGGCCACCCATTCGCGCCGGGTCGAAACGTCGCTCGGCGACGGGCTTGCGCGCTTCGAAGGCGCAATCGACGGGCGCGGCCGCGAAATCATCGGGCAGATTGGCGACCGGTCGGCGGCTCTCGCGTCCGATCTTGGCGACAAGCTGGCCGCCATCGAGGAAACGCTCGTCAACCGCGGCGGCGCGATCGACGAGAAGCTCGGCCGGAGAAACGAGGAAGCGGCCGCGCTGTTCGACAGCCGTCTGCAAGCGGTCGAGGAGCGCGGCGGGGCAAAACTTCACGAAGTCTCTTCGACCCTCGAAAGCCTGCTCGCGCGGATCGAAGATGCGCTCGCGCAGCGTGGTCGCACCCTTACCGAGGCCCTTGCCCGCAGCACCCTCGAAACCGCGAAAGCGCTCGGCGATGGCGGTCGGGAGATCGCAGAAGGCATGAGCGCCAAATCGGCTGAAATCGGCGAGACGCTGCAAAGGCGGGCCGAAGAACTGACACAAACACTGTCGAACGTCGCTCGAGACATCAACGCGACATTGACCGGCCGGGTCGAGGACGTCTCGCGCTCGCTCGGAATGAGCGTCGATCAGTTCAAGGACCAGGTCGTCGCGCCCATGCAGGAGCTGAGCCGGCGCTTCGATACGAGCCGGGCGGAACTGGATGACAAGGTGGGCGATCACACGCAGCAAGTCACGGCGCTGCTGGACATGCACAAGTCGTCGATCGGCGCGGCGTTCGACTCCCATAAGGTCGCCGTCGCCGACGCGACCAGGCAGAGCGCGCAGATCTTTGACGCGCGCCTTGCCGCTCTGGCGGACGCCGCTGATCAAAGCGCGCGGGTCATTGACGTGCGCCTGGCCGACCTGGCGCAGGCGGCGAACCGCAACGCCGAGACCATCGATGAGCGCCTTGTCGCTCGCATTCAGACGATGAGCGAAGTTCTGATGAGCGCGGCGTCGGAAGCCGAATCGATCTGGGCGGCCCGAGGCGCCAGCGTGGCCAGCGCGATCAGAGCGAAGGTCGACGACTTGCGTGAGGTCATCGAGGGAAGGGGCGCCGACCTGGTGAACGCCCTCGGCGAGCGAGGCGACGATGTCTCGGCGAGAATCGTCGGCGTCGGCGAGCGCGCGATGCATACCCTCGACCAGCAGATGGCCGGCCTTGCGGCCTTGCTGACCCGGCGTACGGACGAGCTTATCGCCGCCGTCAACGGCAGCGCGGCGGATCCTGTGCGCGCCTTGAGCGCGCTCACCGGGCAGTTGCGCTCGGAGGTGGCCGATTCCAGCGATACGCTGCGCAGCGTCGCGGCCGAGACGACCCAACGCTCGGCCGAAACGATCGACGCGTTGCTGAAACGGTTGACCGAGCAGGTGGAGGCCTCTGGCGTCTCGTTGCGCGAGACAGTAACCGGCAGCGCTCAGAGCTCGGTGGAGGCTCTGTCGGACACCGGGAACCGGCTGCGCGACGAACTGACATCGGTAATCGACAATCTCGGTCAAACCAGCGCGGGCATAGACCGGGCGATCGGATCGGCCGGGGACCGGCTGGCGGCGGTTCAGAGCGGGCTCGCCGAACGGGTCGACGAATTCCACCACGCGCTAAGCGGCATCGCCTCACAGGTCGCGACCCTGGGGCGGCTCTCGGCCACCACCCAGTCCGACGCAAGCACGCTCGCGGGGCAGCTCGCGCAGCACGCGGAGGCGCTCGCAGCGGTCGGACAGGATCTCGCCCGGCAGCAGCAGTCGCTCGACCACGCCCTTGAGCACCGCCACAGCAACCTGCAAACGCTCATCGGCGATCTCTCGGGCCGCGGCGAGGCTTTCGAAGCGACGCTTGGGCGATTCGCGGCCAACGTCGAAGACAGTTTCGCCCGGGCCCAGGCTCGCGCTCAGGAGATCAGCGCCGCCCTCGCATCCGCTACAAGGGGCGCGTCGATTGCGGTCGCCGGCCAATTTGAAAGCATTCGCGACACGGCGGCCAAGGAACGCGAGCGAACCGCGCAGACGTTGCAAACGACCCTCGAACAGACCAACACGCAGTTGACCAGCGCGCTCGAACATGCCGCTGACCGCTTCCGTCAGTCGGTCGCCGAAGTGAAGGACATGGCGGGCCAGGTTCAGCGCGAACTCGATCAAACGCGCCAAGAACTGCGCCGCGGCGTGCTCGATCTGCCGCAGGAGACAAGCGAAACCGCCGACGCGATGCGCCGGGTCGTTTCCGATCAGATCCGGGCGCTGAAGGAGCTTGCAGCGCTGGTGTCAGAGTCGGGCGCGACCTACGACGTCGCCGAACCGCATGCGCTAGCCGCACCAACGACCGCGCCGCGTCTCGAGAAGCCATTGCCGCGGGCCGCCGAGAAGGTCCCGGAGGTCGTGGCGTCGCGAAGCGAATCCGCGCTGGCGCGTGTCGCCGAAGCGGTGGGCGCGCCTCCGATCGAGAGTTCCGTCGGCCGGACGGATCGGCGCGTCCGAGCCAAGCCCGACCTTGGCGCGGCCTCAGACTCCGCCGTCGCCGGCCTCGTCCGCCATCGGATCGCGGCCGGCTGCGACCCCGGCGCCTTTGGCGCCAGCGCCGACGAGCGACCGCGGACAGCCCGGATGGCTCTCGAACCTGCTTGCCGCCGCCTCCCGCGACGAGCCGGACGAGGCGTCGTCCGTAGGAGCGGAGGCGCTTGAGGCGCTGAGCCGGGAAATCGCAGGCCTCATCGACAACGAGGCTGCGGTCGAGATGTGGGATCGTTGGCGACGGGGCGAAACGGGCGCTGCGTCCCGCCGCCTCTATACCGAGGCCGGCCAACAGGCGTTCGACGAGCTTCGGCGCCGCATTCGCGCCGACCCGCAATTCCGCGACACCACGACGCGTTACATGCAAGAGTTCGAGCGGCTGCTCGCGAAGGTCAGTCACACCGACCGCGACGGCGCGCAGTGGCGGGCGTATCTCTTGTCCAACACCGGCAAAGTCTACACGATCCTCGCCCACGCCTCCGGGCGGCTCGGATAAGGCCCATCCGGGGGCCACGACCAAAGCTTAGCCCTCGGAGATTCGGCCGAGTCCCCGAGGGCTATATCCCTTTGGTTTTGATTGACTGTCCTGGGACGGTGCGGGTCGCGCGCGGCCATCGTCTCTCACGCGCGGCGATAAATGTCCTTGTGGGCTTCGCGCAGCGCCGCCTTTTGCACCTTGCCCATTGCGTTGCGCGGTAGGGAGTTGACAAGGATGACCCGTTTGGGCGCCTTGAACTTGGCCAAACGGCCGCCGAGGGCGGACAGGATCGCCGCTTCGCTCAGCGCCGCGCCCGGACGTGCGACCACCGCCGCCGTGACGCCTTCGCCGAAATCGGCATGCGCCACTCCGAACACCGCGCTCTCGAGCACGCCCTCGATCGCGTCGATCTCGGTCTCGACCTCTTTGGGATAGACATTGAAGCCGCCGGAAATCACGAGATCCTTCGCCCGCCCGACGATGTGGATGTAGCCGTCGCGGTCGACGCGGGCGAGGTCGCCGGTGATGAAGTAGCCGTCGGCGCGAAACTCCTGCGCGGTCTTCTCCGGCATCCGCCAATAGCCGGCGAAGACGTTAGGCCCTTTGACCTCGATGACGCCGATTTCGCCAGCCTGAACCGGCGCGCCGCTTTCGAGATCGGCGATGCGCACGCTCACTCCGGGCAGCGCGAAACCGACCGTGCCTGGCCGGCGTTCGCCGTCATAGGGGTTTGAGGTGATCATATTCGTTTCGGTCATGCCGTAGCGCTCAAGAATGGCGAAGCCTGTCCGCTCCCGCCAGGCGGCGTGGGTCTCGGCGAGCAGCGGCGCGGAGCCCGAGATGAAAACCCGCATGTTGGCGCACGCTTCGCGAGAGAGGCGGGAGTGATCGAGCAGACGCGTATAGAAGGTCGGGACCCCCATCATCGCCGTCGCTCCCGGCAGCGCTGCGATCACTGCTTCCGGATCGAACCGGGGCATGAAGATCATCGTCGCGCCGGACAGGAGCGCGACATTGACCGCCACGAACAGCCCATGGGTGTGAAAGACCGGCAGCGCGTGAATGAGCCGATCGGCGGGGGTGAAACGCCAGCAGTCGATCAGCGTCAGCGCGTTCGACGTGAGATTCTCGTGGCTGAGCATCGCGCCCTTCGAGCGCCCCGTGGTGCCTGAGGTGTAGAGGATCGCGGCCAGATCGCCGCTTCCGCGCGGGACCGTCTCGAACTCCGGCGGCGCCGCGGCGATCGCATCGGCGAATGTTCCGTCGCGATTGACGCCGAGGCTTTCGACCGCACGCAGGCCGAGCCTATGCGCAAGCGCGCGAACGGGCTCGAGCGAATCGGGGCGGCAGAGGGTCAGCGCAGGCTCGGCGTCGGCGAGGAAATATTCGAGCTCGGCGAGCGTATAGGCGGTGTTCAGCGGCAACAAAACCGCGCCGGCGCGAAGGCAAGCCAGCGCGAGCACGATTGCGTCGGTTGATTTCTCGATCTGCGCCGCGACCCGGTCGCCGGGCTCGACCCCGAGCTTAACCAGCGCATTGGCCACCTGGGCCGAGCGCTTGAACAACTCGCCGTAGGTCAGAGCGGTTGAATCGTCCGGTTTCAAGCGCGAGTTTGTCTGCATGCAGCGCTCGCGCCGCGATCAGATCGAAGAGGTTGGCGGAATGAGATCCCGACACTTGGCCTCCAGTTTCGCGCCGGCGCAACGACACCGTTAGAGCTCCATGCGCATTCTTTATAGGCTTGCGGAGGGCGCCAACGCGATAGGAAGGGTGCGCTTCAAAGCACGGAAGTCGGCGCACCGTTCCAGACGCTCGCAGCTGGCGCGTCTTCCTCGGCGGCCAGGCTTCTCGCTGACGATCAGAAGCTGCGCGGCGGTCGATGCGGCGATCACCGCCGGATCTTTGGACTCCAGCCCCGGGATCCCGATCGGGCAGACGAGGCGGGCGAGCTGGACCTCCGTGAGGCCGGCCGCGCGCATCTGGCTCAGGAAGCGCGCCCGCTTGGTCGACGAACCGATCAGGCCAACGAAGCCGAAGCGCTCGACCCTCAGCGCCTCAGCGATGATCTCGAGATCGAGCGCGTGAGAATGGGTCATCACGACGACGAGCGCGCCGTCGGGCGCGCTCGCAAGCTCGGCAGCCGGCTCCGGCGCATGAATGAGCGTGACATTCGCGGGCGTGTGTGCGGGAAACGCGTCGCGCCTGGGATCGATCCAGCGCACCGCGAAAGGCAGCGGCGCAAGCGCGAGCGCCAATGCCCGTCCCACGTGGCCAGCGCCGAACAAATAGACCGCGCGCGCCGGCACGCCGAGCGGTTCCGTCCAGCTCTCGCCGGCGAGACGCGCGAGCTTGCGTTCGCTGGCGCTTGAGCCGAGCGCGCGCTGAACCCGCCCATCCGGCCCGAGCAGCGCGCTGAGCGCCGCTGAGGCGCCGCCCTCGGCGATCGCGAAGGCAGAAAGATCGTCGACATCGCGCGCGTCAAATGTTTCGACCCGCCATTCGACCCGTCCGCCGCAGCATTGGCCGAGCTCGGGTCCGAGCGCGAGCGAGCGGCGGAAAGCGGGCCCGCGGCCTCTCCTCAACGCCGCCTGAGCCGCATCGAGCGCCGCGAATTCCAGCGCCCCGCCGCCGATCGTGCCGTGGAAGCCGCCGGACGGCCGCACCACCATGCGCGCGCCCTCTTCCCGCGGGCTCGAGCCCTCGACACGCGCGAGCGTCACCAGCGCCGCCGAGCCTTCGGCTTCAATCGCTTCGATGAGACGGCGGAAGGCTTTCATCGCGGCCTCTCAAGCCGCCCCGTTGAGCGAGGCGATCGCGTTCAGGATCGACTCCGGCGTGCACGGCGGATCGAGCTTCGGCTGCCCTTTGGGACTGGTCGCATGCACCGCGTCGAGGATCGCGGAATAGACCGAGATTCCGTGCATCAACGGCGGCTCGCCGACCGCCTTCGAGCGGTAGATGCTGGGAGTCGGATTGGGCCGCGTGAAGAGCCGGGTATTGAAGATCGGAGGCGTATCGGAGGCCACGGGGATCTTGTAGGTCGCGGGCGCATGCGTCAGCAGGCGGCCCTCGGCGTCGTAGACAAGCTCCTCCGTCGTCAGCCAGCCCATGCCCTGGATGAAGGCGCCTTCGACCTGCCCCATGTCGATCGCCGGATTGATCGATGCGCCGACGTCATGCAGGAGATCGGCGCGCAGGACCCGCATCTCGCCCGTCAGCGTGTCGATCGCGACCTCCGAGCAGGACGCGCCATAAGCGAAATAGAGGAACGGACGCCCCTTCGCCCTGAGACGGTCCCAATGGATCTCCGGCGTCTTGTAATAGCCGGAATGCGAGAGCTGCACGCGGGCCAGCCGGCACGCTTTGGCGAGTTCGCCAAAGCTCATGGAGACGTTGCCAGCGAACACGCGCGCGTCGCGGAACTCGACCGCCTCCGGCGCGACGTTCCATGCCCCGGCGGCAAAGGCCGTCATTCGCTCCCGGATCGCGCCCGCGGCGATCTTTCCCGCCATGCCGTTGAGATCGGTCCCGACGAAGCGGCGGTCGGCGACGCGTTGGGAACCTTGGCGGTGTTGGTCGCGGTGATGCGGACGAAATGCAACGGCACGCCGAACTCTTCGGCCACGATCTGCGCGACCTTGGTGAAGAGGCCCTGCCCCATCTCGGTGCCGCCGTGATTGAGATGGATCGAGCCGTCGGAATAAACATGCACCAGCGCGGTCGCCTGATTGAGCGGGATGAGGGTGAACGAAATGCCGAACATCACCGGCGTCAGCGCGATGCCCCGCTTGATTATGGGACTCTCCGCGTTGAGCGCGGCGATCCGCTGGCGCCGCGCGCGATAGTCGCTCGAAACTTCGAGCTCATCGATGATCGAACGCTGAGTCTCATAGTCCTCGACCGTCTGATCGTATGGCGTGCGTTCGAAGCCGGCGCGCAACAGGTTCGCCTTGCGCACGTCGAGCGGATCGAGACCGCGCTCGCGCGCGATCGCGTCCATCACCCGCTCGATCGCGATCATGCCCTGCGGGCCGCCGAAGCCTCTGAATGCGGTGTTGGAGACGGTGTTTGTCTTGAGCCGCCGGGTAAGGATCGAGACGTCGGGAAGCCAGTAGCCGTTGCCGGCGTGAAACATCGCGCGGTCACAGACGCCCGGCGACAGGTCCGCCGAGCAGCCGCAGCGCGCGTTGAGCGCGACCTCGTAGCCGGCGACCACGCCCTTGTCGTCGTAACCCACGCGCCAGTCGGCTCGAAAATCGTGGCGCTTGCCGGTCAGCGCGAAGTCGTCGTCGCGATCGAGGCGGATCTTGCACGGCTTTCCCGTAAGCCGCGCGGCGAGCGCCGCGATCGCCGCCCAAGCGCAGGCCTGACTCTCCTTGCCGCCGAAGCCGCCGCCCATGCGGCGGGTCTCCACGGTGACGAACGCGTCGGGGATTCCAAGGACGCGGGCGACAATGTGCTGGGTCTCGGTCGGGTCCTGCGTCGAAGCATGGACGGTCATCTCATCCGCCTCGCCGGGAAAGGCGAAGGACGCCTGACCCTCGAGATAGAAGTGCTCCTGGCCGCCGATAGAGAATTCGCCATCGAGCCGGCGCCCGGCCTTGTCGATCGCGGTCGCCGCGTCGCCGCGGCCGAACGCATAGTCGTCCTGAACGCGCGCGCCGCTGACGAGCGCATCAGAAATCGTGACCGAGGGAGTCTCGGCTTCGATGTCGATCTTCGCGAGCCGCGCCGCGCGGCGCGCTTCATCGCGCGTGCGCGCCACGACCGCGAACAAGGCCTGACCGTGGAACAGGATCTCGTCGAACGCGAACAAGGGCTCATCGGCGAAAACCGGCGCAATGTCGTTCTTGCCTGGAATATCCGCCGCCGTCAGGACCGCGACGACGCCAGGGGCGCCGCGCACGGCCTCCAGGCCCAGGCTCTTCAATTTGCCGGAGGCCTTGTTCGCCATGCCGACCGCGATATGCAGCGTGCCCGCGGGCTCGCCGATGTCGTCGACATAGGTTGCTGCGCCCTGAACATGCAGGCGCGCGGAATCATGCGGCAGCGGCTTGTGTACGACTGCGGTCGCGGGCGCGTCGAGGATGGCCAAGTCATCATTCGGCGGCATGGAGCATTCCAATCCGGGTCGGCGTGCGAGCGCCGGAAATTTCCATCAGCGCCTTCGACAGGAGGTTGGCGGCGACCGTCGAGCGATAGGCGGCCGTCGCGCGCATGTCGGTGAGCGGCGTAAAGTCCGCGCCGATCGCCTCCTGCGCCGCGCGCCACATCGCGGGCTGATCGAGGCTCGCGCCGGCGAGCGCCGCCTCCGCCTTCGCCGCACGCTTCGGCGTCGCCGCCATGCCGCCGCAAGCGATGCGCGCTCCGACGATGCGCCGTCCCTCGACGTCGACGCGGATGGCGAGCATCACGGCGGAAATGTCCTCGTCGAAACGCTTCGACACCTTGAAAGCGCGGTAATGCTGACCTGCGGCAAGCCGCGGCGCCTCGACAGCCAGGACGAACTCGCCCGGCTCGCGATCCTGCTTGCCATAGGCGATAAAAAAGTCTTCCAGCGGCAGGGCGCGCGTCTTGTCGCCCTTGCGCAAGATGACCCTGCCGCCAAGCGCGATCAGGGCGGGCGCGAGATCGCCGATCGGTGAACCGTTGGCGATATTGCCGCCGACGGTTCCGCTTGCCCGCACCTGCCTCGAGCCGAAGCGGCGCAAGAGCTCGCCGAGGTCGGGATGAATAGCGCCCAATAGCGGGCAGGCCGCCTCAAGGCTCACGCCCGCGCCGATCGACAGGCCGCCGTCGGCGCTCTCGCCGATGCTGTCCAGCCCGGCGACCCTGCCGAGCCAAATCACGCGCTTCAGATCGCGCAATTGCTTGGTGATCCATAAGCCCACGTCGGTCGCGCCCCCGACGAGGGTCGCGTCCGGATGCTCAGCATAGAGCGCGGCGAGCGATTCCGAGGCTCGCGGGCGCCGCGAAGAACGCGCGCGCGTCGCCGACGAACACGTCCCTCGCGTCGGAAAGGGCGGCAAGGGCGGCGGCGCGCTGCGGCGCCGTCTCGGCGAAATGGTCGGTCGGCGCCCCGTCGCAGGTCTCGAGCGCGGCTGCAATGATCGGGCGATAGCCGGTGCAACGGCAGAGATTGCCCGCAAGCTGATCGCAAAGCCCCGCATATGTCGCAGGCTGGCAGGAATGGTAGGCGGCGAACAGGCTCATCACGATCCCGGGCGTGCAGAAGCCGCATTGCGAGGCGTGAGAATCGACCATCGCCTGCTGCAACGGATGCAGTTCGCCGCCTGAGGCGAGATCCTCGATCGGTGATCAGTTCCGCGCCGTCGAGCTGGCCCAGGAGCAGAATACAGGCGTTGAAAGGCTCGTAGGCGAGCCGGCCGGCCTTGAGCCGCGCCAGCACCACCGTGCATGCGCCGCAATCCCCTTCGGCGCAGCCTTCCTTCGTTCCCTTGGCTCCCATGTCCTCCCGCAGCCAATCGAGCACGGTTGCACGAGGGGAGAAATGGCGGAGCTCGACATCCCCGCCGCGAAAGCGAAAGCTGAGCGCGTTGCGCGCGCCGGTTTGTCTGGCCTCAGACGACATTGTCGCTCCTGACCTCCCCACTAAGATGGAGCTTTTGCTGGCAAAACGGAAGGAGGCAAAGTCCGTGCCGGAAGGCCGCGCCGCCGGTTCGGCGCGCGCTCGAGCCTCCGACGGCCAGGCGGACAGCCCGAAGGCGAGATTCAGAGCGTCAAAAGGCTGATGCGGGATTCGGTGGACGAGATTGCTCGCCGTTCCGAGGAACGGCGGATGCGCCCCGTCGAAGGCGGTGCGCTCGATTAAGAAATCGACAATTTCTTGCCAAGCCGGTGAAAGCCAGTATTGTTTTTCCGAAAGCCACGCCGGGACTTCGGTGGCGCTCCTCATGGGCAAGGCGCGGCCAGGGCTTCGGCGTGAAGGGAGAGGGAAAACTCGCAATTGCCCAACGCGTTCTCCCGATAGCTATTCGAGGTCCCACCCCGGCCGACGACCAGGCGAAACCAGAACGGGAGCTAAGTCATTGAAAAGACATAACCTCAAGAAAGCGGCGAAATGAAAACGGTCTCAAGTCATTGAAAACAAACAATCGCGCGAAATCGCTAATTCGCGGCCCGTAATGATTTCAACGACTTAGGATGAGGCCCGCGAAACGTTTCATTTCGCAGGGCGAAACGACACGCTGTGCGCGGGGTCCAATCCCTGGCGGCTATCCCCGAAGATCGGGGGGCGTAGCCTCGTCAGTCAGCGCCTCAAGCGCTTCCTCAACGCCCATCGCGGTTTGCGCATTGGAGCCCAAGCGCCGCACCGACACGGTGTTTTCGCTCGCTTCCTTGCGTCCGAGAGCGATGAGAACGGGAACCTTCGCCAACGAGTGCTCACGCACTTTGTAGTTGATCTTCTCGTTTCGCAGGTCGGTCTCGACTCTGAGACCTCGCTTCTTCGCCGCGGCGGCGAAGGCAAGCGCGGCCTCGTCGGCGTCGCTGGTGATGGTGCAGATCACGATCTGAACCGGCGCGAGCCACAACGGGAGGTGTCCGGCGTGATGTTCGAGCAGGATGCCGATGAACCGCTCCATCGAGCCGCAGATGGCGCGATGGATCATCACCGGCGTCGTCTTTTCGCTGTTGCCCGCGATATAGAACGCGCCGAAACGCTCCGGCAGATTGAAATCGACCTGCGTCGTGCCGCACTGCCAATCGCGGCCAATCGCGTCGCGCAGCACATATTCGAACTTCGGGCCATAGAAGGCGCCCTCGCCGGGGTTGAGCGCGGTCGTAACGATGTTGCCATGGCGGGTTCGGATCTCGTCCAACACGCGAGTCATCACGGCCTCGGCGTGGTCCCACATGGCGTCGGTTCCCACGCGCTTCTCGGGGCGAGTGGAGAGCTTCACCACGATCCTGTCGAAGCCGAAGTGGCCGTAGACCGACAGGATGAGTTCATTGATCTTGTGACACTCCTCCGCCATCTGTTCTTCGGTGCAGAAGATATGCGCGTCGTCCTGGGTGAAGGAGCGCACGCGCATCAGCCCATGCAGCGCTCCAGACGGCTCGTAGCGGTTGACCGCGCCAAATTCGGCGAGGCGCAGCGGCAGCTCGCGATACGAGCGGAGGCCGTGCTTGAAGATCTGCACGTGGCCGGGGCAGTTCATGGGTTTCAGCGCGTAGACGCGCAGATCCTCCGTCTCGGCCTCGTCCCCGGCGGGGCGGCACATGAACATGCTCTCGCGATACCAGCCCCAATGCCCGGAGATCTCCCACAGGTGCTTGTCGAGCACCTGCGGGGCGTTGACCTCCTGATAGTCGGCGGCGAGGCGGCGGCGCATGTAGGCGACCAGAACCTGGAACAGGGTCCAGCCTTTCGGATGCCAGAAGATCGAGCCCGGCCCTTCCTCCTGGGTGTGGAACAGGTCCATCTCGCGGGCGAGCTTGCGGTGATCGCGCTTCTCAGCCTCCTCGAGCTGCTTGAGGTAAGCGTCCAGCTCTTCCTTCTTCGCGAACGCGGTCGCATAGATGCGCGACAGCATCGGCCTCGCCGAGTCGCCACGCCAATAGGCGCCCGCGACCTTCATCAGCTTGAAAGCTTCGCCGATCTTGCCGGTCGAGGTCATGTGCGGCCCGCGGCAGAGATCGGTCCATTCGCCTTGGCTATAGAGCTTCACCTCCTGGTCGGGAGGAATGGCGTCGACCAATTCGACCTTGAACGCTTCGCCGCTCTTCTCGAACAGGCTCTTCGCTTCCTCGCGCGACACGACCCGCTTCGAAAACGGCTTGTCGCGGGCGATGATCTCGCGCATGCGCTTTTCGATCGCCGGGAAGTCTTCGGGCGTGAACGGCTCGTTGCGGAAGAAGTCGTAGTAGAAGCCGTTCTCGATCACCGGGCCGATCGTGACCTGCGTTCCGGGCCAGAGCGACTGCACCGCCTCGGCGAGAACATGCGCGGCGTCGTGCCGGATGAGCTCGAGCGCCCGAGGATCATCGCGCGCGATGAACTCGAGCGTGGCGTCCCGGTCGATCGAATCCGCAAGGTCGGCAAGCTCGCCGTCGCGAACCATCGCCACGGTCCGCTTGGCGAGCGAAGGGGAAATGGATTTGGCGATTTCGAGCCCGGAGACGCCCAGCTCATAGGCGCGCTCAGCGCCGTCGGGAAAGGTGACGTGGATCATCGAGGCTCCTTGAAGCTCACTCGCCGACACCAATCGGCGTAAGCATGGCGGCTCGCGTATAAATGTCGAACGTTCTCAGGGCAATGGGCGAAGAGAAGGCGTCGGTGCCGATCCGGTGGCTAGAGCCTGAACTCCTCGACGACCGGCGGACCAGCGGCATAGTTGGAATATCGTATCCACTTGGGCTTTACGACGACATAGGCGATGTCGGGCCAATTTTCCCGGGCGCGGCCATCCGGCCATTCGTGGAAATAGGCCGCTTTCGCGCTCACCAGGTCGTCGCCGACCGGCCGGCGCGCTACGCCCTCGATCTGAAGAGAAATCTGGTCGTCCCAGCCGACGACCAGTGCGGCCTTAGCGTTGCGCGCCAGATTGACGGCCTTGCGGCTCGACGCCAGAGTGTCGAACACGATCTCGTTTGCCTCCGTCAGGGCGAAGCCCATAAGCGCCGCCTCGGGCGCGCCGGATTCGTTGACGGTCGACACGACGAGAAACCGCTTCCGCCTGGCGATGTCGAAAACCTGTTCGAGCGTCATGAGCGCCTCCGTATCTGGCGCGGCCGATCGGCCGCATCGCCCGATGGGATGATAACGCACGATGACCGAGATCTGCACTGTCGTCCGCAGCGTTATCGTCGAAGGGATCGTCCAGGGGGTGGGCTATCGCGAGTTCACCCGGCGGGCGGCGTTGAGACTGAATGTCTCCGGATGGGTGCGCAACCGGTCCGACGGCGCGGTCGAGGCGTTGGTTCGGGGCTCGCCGGCGCGCGTCGAGGCGCTGATCGCCGAGATGCACAAAGGGCCACCCTTGGCGGTGGTGGAAAGCCTGAGAATGATCGAGCACGACGAGATGCAAAGCCATGGCGACGGAACCTTCGTCGTCCTAATAACGACGTAACCCAGACGGGGCGAACGGGCTCGATCAGCCGCGTTGCGGCGGCTTGCGGGGCGGAGGGCGCTTCGTCTGCGGCCGTTCGGGTCCGCCGGCGGAGGTCGGCGTATTGGAGGGCGGATCGCTGGCGGGAAACAACTCCTCGAGTTCCTCGTCGAGCTTCTTCTCCGCTTTCGTGGGCGGCTTCTGCGGCGGCGGCTTGCGCGGCTCTTTCATCCCGGCGGCTCCATGAGGGCGTTCGGAAAGGGGCGCCGCCTCGCGGGCTTTCGCGCCTTCGAGGGGGCCAGACCTATATAAATCAGCGGGTCGGCGGAAGCGAGGCCTTGTCCCAGCGACCGGAAATCTACGTTCGACACGAGTGTTCGATTCTGCGCGCGACTCAAGCTTTTCAATCGCTTAACCTCATTTTTCTGCAACTCGAAAGCGATATTGAACACATACTTTCAGTGCATCAGTCTCCGCGGGCGTCACCGCGGCTACGACGCAAGAACCGTGGATTACGCGTCCCCGGGCGGACTGTCCTCGAAGGCGTCGGCGAACTTGCGCATGAGCCGCACCAGTTCGTCGAACTCGCGCGGCTCCCAGGATCTGGAAGACAGCGCTTCCGATCCGCTCCCGGGCGGCGTCCACCAGATCTGTCATCGCCTTGCCTTTCGGCGTGATGACCGCCTCGTGCACCCGCCGGTCAGCGGCGCTTTCCTGACGCTGGGCGAGACCAAGGCTTTCCAGCTTCGCCACCTGCCGGCTGATCGTGGTGTAGTCGCGTCCGATGCGGTCGGCCATCTCCACCACGCCGATCGGCCCGTACCGCTCGATGCCGACCAGCAGCGGAAACAACGCGCGGTCGAGGCGGATCCCGGCTTCCTTCATCAGCGTCTCGTCCCGTTGCGGGCGGTTCATCGCGCCGACAATGTCGAGAAGGGCGCGGTGAAGCTCGCGGAGCTGGCCGCCGATATGTGTATTTTGCACTTTATTTCCTTGACGCCATGTCTGGCCCGGATATATGTGTATCATACACATAATTGGACGGGAAGGAAGATCGCGATGAAAGCCGCAATCGTTCAGGGGCCCAACCAAACCCCGGTCTACGGAGATTTCGCCGAGCCGGAGCCGGCGGCGGGCGAAAACCGCATCCGGGTCTCGGCCGCGGCTCTCAGCCCCCTGAGGGGCCGCGCCTCTGGCGCGCATTACAGCGCCTCGCATTCTTTTCCCTTCGTCGCCGGCATCGACGGCGTCGGGCGACTCGACGACGGCAAGCGGGTCTATTTTCTCATGCCCCGCGCGCCCTACGGCGCCATGGCGGAAGAGGCGGTCGTCCCGTCGACCCAGTTCCTGCCGTTGCCCGACGGGCTCGACGACATAACCGCCGCGGCGATCGCCAATCCCGCCATGTCGTCGTGCGCGGCGTTGACGGAACGCGCCAAGCTCAAGGCGGGAGAAACCGTGCTGGTCAACGGCGCGACCGGCGCGGCGGGCCAGCTCGCGGTGCAGATCGCCAAGCGGCTTGGGGCGGCCAAGGTCATTGCGACCGGCCGAAATCTCAAGGCGCTGCGGGAGGCGGCTGAGCTTGGCGCTGATGCGACGATCCCCCTCGTCGAGGACGAGGCGGCGCTCGACGCGAGCTTCGCCGCCGCATTCGAGAAGGGCGTGGACGTGGTCGTCGACTATCTGTGGGGAAAGAGCGCGGAGCGCCTGCTGATTGCAGCCGCGAAAGCCGCCAAGGCGGCGCCCCTCCGATTCGTCCAGATCGGCTCGATCAGCGGCGGCGCAATCGCGCTGCCGGGCGACGTCCTGCGCTCGGCGCCGATCACGCTCATGGGCAGCGGCCTCGGCAGCGTGCCGCCCGACCGCCTGCTCGCCGCCATCGGCGCGGGGCTCGAAGCGGCCGCGTCCGGCGGCGTCAGGATCGCGGCCAAAGCTGTTCCGCTGTCCGAAGTCGAACAGGCTTGGGCGGGCGAAGATGGCGGCCGTCGCATCGTGTTCACGGTGGACGAGCGGCGATAGACGGGGCGAACCGAACGTCGTAGCCTTCGCTCATGCCTGCAAAGAGCACGCTTTACGACCGCGATTTCTACGCCTGGAGCCGCCAGCAGGCCGAGCTCTTGCGAGCGGGAAAGCTGACAGAGGCCGACATCGAGCATATCGCCGAGGAAATCGACAGCATGGGGCGGACGGAGAAGCGCGAATTGATCAGCCGTCTCACCGTGCTCCTGCTGCATCTCCTCAAATGGCGTTATCAATCCGGCAAGCGCGGCCCGAGCTGGGAAGCGAGCATCGCGAACCAGCGCGACGATATCGCCGATCACCTCGACGACAATCCGAGCCTCAAGCCTCTCCTGCCGCAGGCGTTGGCTTCGGCCTATCGAAAGGCCTCCCGCGAGGCGGTTGCCGAGACAGGGCTGCCGGGTGCGTCCTTCCCCGAGGGTTGTCCCTGGACGATCGAGCAGGTCCTGGGCGGCGAGTTCTGGCCGGAGTAGGCCCCCTCTCCCCCGGGAGAGGGGCAGGGGTGAGGCCGTGAGCGTCTCAGCCGAAAGGCAATCGTAGCTCCACGCGCACCCTCGCGAGGATCCGAATCGAGATCGTCGAGGACTTCCTCATTCCTAAATCGCAGGACACGCAGGCCCAGGCGCTCCAAGATCTCAGTCCGCCCCGCGTCGTGTGCGGCAAACCATCCATGCTACTTGCCATCGAGTTCAACGATGAGCTTCGCGGCGTGACAACAGAAATCGACGACGAATCGATCGATCGGGACTTGCCGTCGGGATTTGCGCCATAAAGACGCGAGCCGTGCAGCCGTATCCAAAACAACTCTTCCGCGCGCGCGTCGGCCGTTTTCTTAAGGCCCGGGCGAAGTCACGCCGCTCGACAGCCATCAAATTTCCCCTCACCCCTGCCCCTTTCCCCGTCGGGAGATGGGAGGCGCTACCCCTTCTTGCCCGCGATCTTGCCCCGTTCTCTCGAAAGTCCCGGTCGAAGTGGCGGCTGACTAAGCGTCCACGGCCGACTTGTGCGGATGGCGCCGGTCGCCGCGTCTGTTGCTTCGCCGCACATAGTTGATCATCGCTTCCGGCTTTTGATGCTTCACCTTGAGCGCCGCGATCAAGGCGTCTTCCGCCGATACCGTCAGGCTTCGGCTCTCGCCGGCGATGTTTATGCCAACGGTGAATTCGAGCATCATGCCGGCGTCTCCTTCGAGGCCGTCTTGAAAATTCGCGGCGGGGCGGATGCCCCGGAGCCAACGGCCTCCAACCGGTTTACGAAGCCGTTTGGCGCAACCCGTGAGGATCCCTCCGCCTGTCGTCAGCATAGCCGCGAGCGGGCCCCTGTGGAAGAAATACGACGGATACAGAGATCATTCGCTGGCGGAATTGTTGGACACACCTGCCCCTCTCCCGCCGGGAGAGGGGAGTCCCCCTATCCCCTCTTTCCCGCGATCTTCGCGATCTCGCGCATGACCCTCAGCGTGCCTTCGAGCCGGTCGGCGAGCTTCTCGAAATCGTCCACGAACACGATGCGCATGTCGGGACGCACGTAGGCGCGATCGCCCTGGGCGGCGACCCACTTCACGAGCGCGGTGGGATTGGCGAACGATCTGTGGCGGAAGGCGAGCGTCAGGCCCTTAGGGCCCGCCTCGAGCTTCTCGACATTGGCGCGCCGGCACATGGCCTTGATCTGCACCAGCCTCAACAGCAGGCCGACCTCGGCCGGCGGCGGACCGAAGCGGTCGATGATCTCGGCCCCCATCGCGTCGATCTCGCTCTCGTCTTCGAGCGCCGAGAGGCGACGGTAGAGAGCAAGCCGCGCCGGCAGGTCGGAAATATAGGATTCGGGAATCGTCACCGGCGCGCCAAGCTGGATGGTCGGCGACCACATGTCCTCGGCCGGCGCTTCCTCCCCCGACTTGATGCGCTCGACCGCCTCGCGCACCATCTGCTGATAGAGCTCGTAGCCGACCTCCTTGATGTGCCCCGACTGCTCCTCGCCCAGAAGATTGCCTGCGCCGCGCAGGTCGAGGTCGTGGCTTGCGAGCTGAAAGCCCGCCCCCAACGTGTCGAGCGATTGCAGCACCTGCAGGCGCTTCTCCGCCTGGGGCGTGATCTTGGCCTTGGCGGGCGTCGTGAAATAGGCGTAGGCGCGAATCTTCGAGCGGCCGACCCGGCCCCGCAACTGGTAGAGTTGCGCGAGCCCGAACATGTCGGCGCGATGCACGATCATCGTGTTGGCGCGCGGAATGTCGAGGCCGGATTCGACGATCGCGGTCGACAGGAGGATGTCGTACTTGCCGTCGTAGAAGGCGCCGACCTTGTCTTCGAGCTCGCGCGGGGCCATCTGGCCGTGGGCGACGACGAATTTGCACTCGGGCGCGTTCTGGCGCAGGAACGCCGCCGCTTCGTCGAGATCCTCGATGCGCGGGCAGACATAGAAGGATTGTCCGCCGCGGTAGCGCTCGCGCAGCAGCGCCTCGCGAACGATGAGCGTGTCGAAGGGCGAAACGAAAGTCCGCACCGCGAGCCGGTCGATCGGCGGCGTGGCGATGATCGACATCTCGCGCACGCCCGTCATGGCCAGTTGCAGGGTGCGCGGAATGGGCGTGGCCGAAAGCGTCAGCACGTGCACTTCCGAGCGCAACTCCTTGAGCCGCTCCTTGTGGCCGACGCCGAAATGCTGCTCCTCGTCGATGACGACGAGGCCGAGGTCTTTGAAGCTCACGGCCTTGCCCAGGACCGCATGGGTGCCGACGACGATGTCGAGGCCGCCTTCGGCAAGCCCCTTTTTCACCTCGCGCGTTTCGGCCGCGCCGACCATGCGCGAGAGCTGGCCGACGTTGACCGGCAGGCCGGCGAAGCGCTGGCGAAAGTTCTGGGTGTGCTGGCGCGCGAGCAGCGTGGTAGGCGCGATGATCGCGGTCTGCTTCCCGTTGATCGCCGTGGCGAACGCGGCGCGCAGCGCGACCTCGGTCTTGCCGAAACCGACGTCGCCGCACACCAGCCGATCCATCGGGCGCCCGGCGGCCAGATCGTCGAGCGTGGCGTCGATCGCGCTCGCCTGGTCCGGCGTCTCGTCGTAGGGAAAGCGGGCGCAAAACTCGTCGTACAGACCTTCGGGGGCAGTCAGTCTTGGCGCCGAGTGCATCATGCGCTGGGCGGCGACGCGTATGAGCTCGCCCGCCATCTCGCGCACGCGCTTCTTCAGCCGCGCCTTGCGCGACTGCCAGCCCGCGCCACCCAGCTTGTCGAGTTCGCCGGTCTCCGAGCCATAGCGCGACAGGAGCTCGAGATTCTCCACCGGCAGGAACAGTCGGTCGCCGCCCGCATAGTGGATCTCGAGGCAGTCGTGCGGCGCGCCCGCGGCTTCGATCGTTTTCAGGCCGACGAAACGGCCGACGCCATGATCGATATGGACGACGAGGTCGCCAGCGGTGAGCGCGCTCGCTTCGGCGAGCACATCCTGCGCCCGGCGCCTGCGCTTCGACTGGCGGACAAGACGGTCGCCGAGAATGTCCTGCTCGCCGAGAACAGCGAAGTCCGGCGCTTCGAACCCCTGTTCGAGCGCGATGACGGCGAGCGGCAGCGCGCCCGCCCGCGCGGTCTTCGCCTGATGGTAGGATGAAACGAACTCGAGCGATTTGAGCCCGTGCTCGGCGAGCACATGGCTCAGCCGCTCGCGCGAGCCGTCGCTCCAGCTTGCAACGATCACGTTCAGGCCTCGCCCGCCCAACGCCCGGACGTGAGCGACCGCGGCGTCGAATACGTTGGCGCTCTCGTTCTGCCGTTCGGGAGCAAAATTGCGTCCCGTCCGTCCGCCGCAATCGACGACGTCGGCTGCGTCCGGAGGCCCTTCGAAGGGCGTGAGGCGCGCCAGTGGCTGCGCGGCGAGCCGCTCCTTCCACTCGTCTTCGCTGAGATAAAGCCGAGCGGCCGGGAGCGGCTTATAGTCCGACTTGCCGGGAGCTTCCACATAAGCCGCGCGGCGTGCGGCGTAATTGTCGGCGATCAGCGCGATGCGCTCGTGCGCCGCGTCCTCTGCCCGCGCGTCGAGCACGAACGGCGCACCGTCGACATAGTCAAAGATCGTGTCGAGCTTGTCGTAAAGCAGCGGCAGCCAATGTTCGACGCCGATCGCGCGCCTGCCTTCGCTGACGGCGGCGTAAAGATCGTCGCTTGGCGCGGGCGCCCCGAATTCAGCGGCATAGCCTTGACGGAAGCGCTTGATCGAGTTGGTCGTCAGCCGCGCTTCGCTCATCGGCACAAGGTCAAGCGAGCGCAATTG
This sequence comes from uncultured Alphaproteobacteria bacterium, assembly GCA_963764955.1. GTDB lineage: Bacteria > Pseudomonadota > Alphaproteobacteria > Rhizobiales > Beijerinckiaceae > Roseiarcus. The sequence continues at coordinate 49,123 of CAVXVE010000044.1, forward strand.
CGTGGTCGAGCGCTGTGTCTCCGGATCGAAGGCGCGGATCGATTCGAGCGTATCGCCGAAGAAATCGAGCCGAATCGGCGTCGCGCTGCCCGGCGGATAAAGATCGAGGATGCCGCCGCGCGAGGCGTAATCGCCGACGTCGCGCACCGTGCTGGCGCGGGCGTAGCCATTCGCCTCGAGCCAGCGCGCGAGGTCCTCCATCCGCACGCTGTTGCCGGGGGCGGCGGAGAAAGCGGCCGAGGCGATGAACGCGAGCGGCGGCGCGCGCTGCGTCAGCGCATTGACCGAGGCCACGAGAATGCGCGGCCGCTCCACGGCGCCGCGGCTCTTGGCGAGCCGCGCCAGCACCGTCATGCGCTCGGCCGACACGGCGGCGTTGGGCGAAACGCGGTCGTACGGCTGGCAGTCCCAGGACGGAAAATAGAGCGCCTCGATCTCGGGCGCGGCGAAGCTCAAGGCGTCGATGAAGGCCTGCGCGCGCAAGCCGTCGCGCGCGACAAAGCAGAGCGTAACGGCGCGCCGCTCGCCATCTTTCGCCAACGCTCGCGTCAGCTCGGCGACGACAAAGGCGTCGTAACCTTCGGGAGCGCGCGCCAGCGTAACCGCGCCGCCCTCCTCGAGGCGACGGATGGCGGAAGCGGTGAAACTCCCTGCGTCTCGGTGGAGCGCGCTGACGTTCGTCATCGCGACCCGCACAGGCGAGCGAAGAGCGGGGTCAGGAATTCGCGCGGCGCCGGCTCGCCGCCAATGATCCAGGCCAGCGCCTGCGTGTCAGGGACGTCGAGCAGACGCTCGAACTCGGCGAGTTCGTCTTCGTTCATGGTCGGCAAATGCGCATCGGCGAAGCGGCCCATGATCAGATCCATCTCGCGCACGCCGCGGCGCCAGGCGCGAAACAGAATCCGCCGCCGGCGCTCGTCGAGCGCTGAACTGCTCAGCATCGAGCCGGACATGAAGGGCCTTTCCATGGCGACGCGCGAGCCGCCATAACGGGGTGTTCCACTCGTCCATGGGGGCTTGCAGCGGCGGGCTTATAGCCCGGAAGAGCGGGAATGTCAGCGCTTGTTCAATCTGCCGCCCGGCGGAACGGCTTGGACGGCAACACGACTTCGCCAAGTTGAAGCCAGTCCGCCATCGCTTGAAGCTCCTCGGAAATCGCGTCCATAACGTCCGTTGGCGCGTGCGGCTCGAGATGCGCCGCATGGGCGAGCAATCGTCCGGCCTGGCGATCGGCCTTCAGGTCGAGACGCGCCACGAGCCGGTCGCCGAGCAGGAACGGGAGGACGTAATAGCCGTGCTGGCGCTTGTCGGCCGGCGTGTAAATCTCGATCCGGTAGTGGAAGTCGAACAGCCGCTCCGCGCGCGACCGCTCCCAGACCAGCGGATCGAACGGGGCCAGCAACGCCCGCGCGGAGATGCGGCGGGGCCTGCAGGCGTCCCGGTGAAGATAGGCGAGATGGGTCCAGCCGGGGACCTCGACGGATTCGAGGACGCCGGCCTCGACGAGCGAGTCGATCGCCTGTCGCCCCTCGTCGGGGCGAAGACGGAAATAATCGCGCATTTCTCCCGCCGTGCCGACGCCAAGCGCAGAAGCCGCGCGCTCGACGAGCGCGCGTTGCGCATCCTTCTCGTGCGGAGTCTTCAGGGCCAGAATCTCGGCCGGAATGACGCGCTCGGTCAGATCATAGACCCGCTCGAACCCGCCACGCCGCGTCGCAGTCGTGATGCGGCCCGCCCAGAACAGCCACTCGAGCGCCTGTTTGGCGTTCCCCCATTCCCACCAGCCCGACCGGCCGCGCTTTTCCTCCAATTCGGAGGCGGCGCGGGGGCCTTCGTTGCGGATACGCTCGAGCAGCGCTTCCGCCTCGGCTCGGCGCTCGCCGGCGAACAGCCGCAGACCTTTCCAACCGGCCTCGCCGCGATCCGCCCGCGCCATCCGCCACCGCAGCAGGGGATGAAGCGAGAGCGGCAGCAGCGACGCCTCGTGAGCCCAGTATTCGAACAGCCGCCGCTTCTTCGGGCGCCCCCACGCGGCCGTGTCGATCAGCGAACGGTCGTAGGGTCCGAGGCGGGAGAAGGCAGGCAGGTAATGGGCGCGGACCAGCACATTGACACTGTCGATCTGATGGAGAGACAGCCGGTCGATGGTCCTCATCCACCGCGCGGCCGTGACCTTTTCGGGGCGCGGGGCGCCGAATCCCTGGGCTGCAAGAGCGATTCGCCGCGCCTCGGCGAGTGAGAGCTTTTCCACGTCACGTCGCTCCGCTCGCGGCCTTTCGCCCGAACAGCGGCCCGAATTCCACCGCGACCGCGCCAATGAGAATGAGTGCACAGCCGAGCGCGCCGATGGCCGTCAGACGCTCGCCGAGCAGGAGCGCGGCCGCCAGCGCGGCGAAGACGCTCTCAAGCGCCAGGATGAGCGCCGCCTCGGCGGGCGGCGTGTGGGCCTGAGCGAAGATCTGGATCGTATAGGCGATCGCGCCCGAGATGACTCCGGAAAACAGGATCGTCGGGGCTGTGGCGACGAGCGCGCCCGGGGCCATCGATTCGAACAGGGCGGAGCCCAGCGCCGCAAGGCCGGCGCAGACCGCATATTGCACGAAGGCAAGCAGCAGCGGGCGGCCGGAGCGAGCCAGGAAGATAGGGGTGAGCGCGATGCCCGTCGCCCAGGCGAAATCGGCCAGGAGCACGAGCGCATCGCCAGGGTTCGGAGGACCGAGCCCGCCGCCGGAGGCGAGCAGCCAGGCGCCGATAAGCGACACCAGGCCCGCTCCGACCACGATCACGCGCGGGCGGTCGCCGGAGATCGCCCAGACAACGAAGGGCGTCAGCACGACATAGCAGGCGGTGAGGAAGCCGGCGTTGGTGGCGCTCGTCGTCTCGATCCCCGCCTGCTGCAGGCTGGTGCCGAAAAAGAGCGTGAGGCCGATCACGAGGGCGAGGCGCCATTCGTCGCGGCCCGGCGCATGCGGTTTCCGGCGGAATTCCCAGAGCGCGAACGGCGCCAGCGCCGCGGCCGAGACGGCGAAACGCGCAGCGACGAAGGCGAGCGCCGGCATGGTCGACGCGGCGTATTTCTGCGCGACAAACGTCACGCCCCACAGGCAGGCGGTGGCGAGGAGCAGGCCGTCGGCGCCGAGGCGGCTCATGCCGTCTCCGACGGCGGAATGACGCATCCGTCAGACCTGCTCGATCTCGATTAGCGCGCCGGCGAAGTCCTTCGGGTGCAGGAACAGCACCGGCTTGCCGTGGGCGCCGATCTTCGGGTTCCCCTCGCCCAGGACGCGCGCGCCCTTGGCCTTGAGGCGATCGCGGGCGGCGATGATGTCCTCGACCTCATAGCAGAGATGGTGAACGCCGCCGTCCGGGTTGCGCTCCAGGAACCTGGCGATCGGCGAGTTCGCGCCCAGAGGATGAAGGAGTTCGATCTTCGTGTTCGGCAATTCGACGAAGACAACCGTCACGCCATGGTCGGGCTCAGGCTGCGGAGCGGAGACGCGCGCGCCGAGCGTTTCACGGTAGACGCGGGCCGCCTTCTCCAGATCGGGGACGGCGATGGCGACGTGGTTCAGCTTGCCGATCATGACTTTGAACGGTTCCGACGCCCTGTGACGAAGACGGTCTTTCCGGTTAGGTCTTTCATCGATGTCGCTCCCCCTGAATGTCTTTTCCAGGCAATCTCCTGGAACGCAGTCGCGGCCGTTTCCAATACGATCGGGTGCGGATTGAAATCGGATTGAACCGTTCAGGGGCTAAACCTCGACCACCAGCGCATGCACTTGCGGCTTCTTGCCCCACACGGCGTTGACCGAACCGCGCACCGCGCGCTCAATCGCGCCGGAGACGACCTCGGCGTCGCGCCGCTTGCTGGGCGGCAGGCTCTCGAACGCTTCGAAGATCGCGTCGTCGATCAGCGCGTCAATCGCGGCGCCTTCGCGTGTGCGCTCCGGCAGCCCGGCGATCATCACGTCCGGATCGCCTGCCATTTCGCCCTTCGGGGTCAACGCGATCGCGATGGAGACGACGCCGGCGAAACTGAGCCTCCGGCGCTGTCGGACGCATTCCTGATCCGCAGGCAATAGAATGGCGCCGTCCTTCGCGCGGCGCCCGATTGAAACCTTGCCCGAAGCGTAGACCTGCCCGGGGGCAAGCCGGACGAGATCGCCGTTGAAGGCGCGCAAGACCTCCGGCACGCCCTGCGCCCTGGCGAACTCGGCATGCTCGCTCAAGTGCAACGGCTCGCCATGCGCGGGCACGGCGATCCTGGGGCGGACCCAGGCGTACATTTTCGCCATCTCCGCCCGGCGCGGATGACCAGAGACGTGCACCAGCGCGGTGCGGTCGGTAACCACCTCGACCCCCGCGCGCACAAACGCATTGACGATCCTGCCGACCGCTTTCTCATTGCCGGGAATGGTGCGCGAGGAGAAGATCACGGTGTCCCCGCGGCTCAATTCCGCCGTTGGATGATCGTCGCCGGCCATGCGGGCGAGCGCCGCGCGCGGCTCGCCCTGGCTGCCGGTAGCCAGCGCCAATATCCGCTCGCGCGGCAGGCGCTCGAACGCGTCTGCGCCCAGGAACGGCGGCAAGCCGTCAAGCATTCCGCAGTCGCGCGCGACTCCGACGACACGCTCGATCGCCCGGCCGAGAATGCAGACCTGCCGCCCGGCGGCGAAGCCGGCCTCAGCCGCCGAGCGCAGGCGGGCGACGTTGGAGGCGAAAGTGGTCACAACCACCCTGCCCTTCGCCTGCCCGATGGCCCAGGCGAGCGTCTTGGCGACGTCACGCTCGGAGGGGCTTTCGCCTTCGCGCAGAATGTTGGTCGAATCGCAGATGAGCGCCAGCACGCCCTCATCGCCGAGCGCCCTGAAGCGCGCCTCGTCGGTTGGCCGGCCGACGATCGGCGTCGGGTCGATCTTCCAATCGGCCGTGTGGACGATAAGCCCTGCAGGCGAGCGAATCGCGAGCGCCGAGCTTTCTGGGATCGAATGGGCTACGGGGATGAATTCGACCACGAACGGGCCGATCGCGACGCTCTCGCCGAGCTCAACGATCTTCAAGGGGATATCGGGCGCGCCGGGCTCGCCGAGCCGGCGGGCCTCGACAAGTCCTGCCGCGAAACGCGTCATATAGACGGGCGCGCCTAGGCCCGGCCAGAGCTCGGCGAGGGCGCCGATATGGTCCTCATGCGCATGGGTGATGACGACGCCGACCAGATTCTTCTTCGCCTTCTCGATGAAGTCGAGATCGGGCATGACGAGATCAACGCCGGGCATGTCTTCGTCCGCGAAGCCAATGCCGAGGTCGACCATCAGCCATTGGCGCGCGTTCGCTGGTCCATAGCCGTAAAGGGCGCAATTCATGCCGATCTCGCCCAAGCCGCCAAGCGGGACGAACACGAGCTCGTTGTCGCCGGTCATCTAACCTCGGCCTTCCGACGGACGAGAAGCCAACAAGACCGCCGGCGCAGCCGCGGCGTCCGAGCGACCCGAGAGCATGAGGTCGGCCGCTTCGATGGTTTCGAGCCTTTGCCTGGAGCGCATGAGCAGGCGGCCCCCTGCGTCAATCCCCTCGAATACGCCCTCCCGTCTGCCAGCGCCGTTGTGGATCGCGATCCGTTCGCCGAGGCCGAGGGCGCAATCGAGCCAGGCCGCGCGAACGCGGTCGAACGCTTGTCCAGCGCGCCAAACATCGACCCACTCGTCAAATCGCTGAACGAGACGCTCGAACAATTCGCTGCTGCGTATCGCTTCTCCCCGCGCCCTCGCCAGACACGAGGTTGCGTAGCCAAGGCCTTCCGGCGCGCTGGCGCAATTGACGCCGACCCCGACCACGCAGGCGGACCGCCCGCCCCCGAGGCCAACCCCTTCGATGAGGATCCCTGCGCATTTCACGCCTAGAGACATTAGATCGTTCGGCCATTTGAGGCCGACATCGGCCGCCCCGAGGTCTCTTGCGGCGCGCGCGAGCGCCACGCCGGCGACGAAGCCGAGCTGCGCCGCGACCACTGGCTGGCAGGGATCGATCATGAGCGCGCTCGCGTGAAGGTTACCCTTCGGCGAGATCCAGACGCGGCCGCGACGGCCTCTCCCCGCAGTCTGCTCGTCGGCGACGATCCACAGGCGCCCGGCGTCGCCGTCGAGCGCGCGGCGACGCGCCTCCTCGTTGGTCGAATCGATCGCGTCGTATCGAACGACGCGCCAGCCTCGAAGCGAACTTTCCGGACCGGGGGCGGCGATCAAAAGAGCGACTGCGCGGCCGCCATCGCGGCGTTGGTGATCGGCGAGGGCAAGAACACGAACAGGATGATCAGGAGCCCCGAAAGTGCAAGCACGAGGCTCGCAACCGGACCGGGACGATCAAACGCCGTCGCCGGCTCATCGAAATACATGAGCTTCACGATCCTCAAATAATAATACGCGGCCACGCAGCTCGCCAGGACGCCGATGACCGAAAGGCCATAGAGGCCAGCCTTGATGGCGGCTGCGAAGACATAGAACTTGGCGAAAAACCCGGCGAGCGGCGGAACCCCCGCAAGCGAAAACATCATCACGGCGAGGAAGAAGGCCATAGTCGGATCGGTCCGCGCGAGGCCAGCGAGGTCGGCCATCGTCTCGACCGCGCGGCCGGCGCGGCGCATCGACAGGATGGCGGCGAAGGTTCCAAGCGTCATGACCACGTAGATCGCCATATAGATGGCGACGCTTTGCGCGCCCTCCACTGTGCCAGCTGCGAGCCCGACCAGCGCGTATCCCATATGGCCGATCGAGGAATAGGCCATCAGCCGTTTGAAGTTACGCTGGCCGATGGCGGCGAAGGCGCCAAGCACCATCGATGCGATCGAGACGAAGGTGAGGATCTGACGCCAGTCGTGGGCGATGCCGGGAAAAGCGGTGATCATCACCCGGACCAGGACCGCCATCGCAGCGATCTTGGGCGCGGAGGCGAAAAACATAGTCACCGGTGTCGGCGCGCCCTCGTAGACGTCTGGCGTCCACATGTGAAACGGGACAACGGAAATCTTGAACGCCAGTCCGACCAGAACGAACACCAGCCCGAACAATATGGCGATGCTCGCATGATCATGCACGGCGTTCGCCACTGCGGCGAAAGCGACCGAGCCGGAATAGCCGTAGACCAGCGAGATGCCGTAGAGCATCATGCCAGACGACAGGGCGCCCAGAACGAAATATTTCAGGCCAGCTTCCGTGGCTCGCACATCATGGCGCCGGTAGGCCGTGATCACGTAGAGCGCCAAGCTCATCAGCTCGAAACCGAGGTAGAGCGCGATGAAGTCATTGGCCGAGATCAGCATCAGCATGCCGAGGGTGGAAATGAGGAGAAGGACCGGGAATTCGAACCCGCCAATTCGCTCCTTCCGCATAAACTCAATCGACAACAGAAGCGTCACCAGGGAACCGACCAGCGTGAGCGCGCTCATGAAGCGGGTGAAAGCGTCGTCGGCGAAGGAGCCGTAGAAGGTCACGCCCATTGGGCAATTCCTGGCCACCATCAGGATGAAGACGAGGCCAAGCAGGCCGACTGCGATCTCGTTGATGAGAGCCGAGCCCCGCTCGCCCCGCAGGGCGCCATAGAGCACAAGCGCCAGGGTCCCCAGCGCCAGCACGGCTTCCGGCAGAACCACGGGAAGAGAAATCGCCGTCTCGTGCATAACCATCACTCGTTCCAAAGACAGTAGACGCGCGGAGCTTTAGTCTTAAACCGTCACAGCCCTGCCGATTTCGTCACCGTGACCGCGTGTTCAAAGCCATGAACGATCTGCTCGATCGAGGCCGCGCTGGCGTCGATGATCGGCTGCGGATGCACGCCGTAGAAGAGCATCAGTAGCCCCAGCGGCAGCAGGGTTGCGATCTCGCGACCCGTGAGGTCGGTTATGCCCATAAGACTCGGCTTCTCGATGACGCCGAAGATAATGCGGCGGTAGAGATAGAGCGCATAGCTGGCGGACAGGATTATGCCGAACGTCGCCAGGAACGCGACCCAATTGTTGATCTGAAACGTCCCGATCAGGGTCAGGAATTCGCCTATGAAGCCCGTGGTGCCAGGCAGCCCGACATTGCCGAGCGTAAACACCATGAAGGCGACCGCATAGAGCGGCATGCGCTGCACGAGTCCGCCGTAGGCGGCGATGTCATAGGTGTGCATACGGTCATAGACGACGCCGACGCAAAGGAAGAGAGCGCCGGAGATGAGGCCGTGGCTCACCATTTGGTACACCGCCCCCTGGAGCCCCTGGGTGTTGGCGGCAAAGATTCCCATCGTCACAAAGCCCATGTGGGCGACCGACGAATAGGCGATCAGCTTCTTCATGCTCTCCTGCGCCAGCGCGACCAGGGAGGTGTAGATGATTGCGATCACCGAAAGAGCGAAAATGAGCGGAGTGAAATAAAGCGAGGCGTCCGGGAACATTGGCAGCGAAAACCGGATGAAGCCGTAACCGCCCATTTTCAAAAGAACGGCGGCCAGCATCACCGACCCCGCGGTCGGCGCTTCGACATGCGCATCGGGCAGCCAGGTGTGGACCGGCCACATCGGCATCTTGATCGCGAACGAGGCGAAGAACCCAAGCCACAGCCAAGTCTGCATGTTTGCCGGGAAGTGCGTCTTGAGCAGCACCGTGACGTCGGTCGTGCCCGCCGTCCAGTACATGGCCATGATCGCAAGCAGCATCAGGACCGACCCGGTGAAGGTGTAAAGGAAGAACTTGAAGGCGGCGTACACCCGGTTTCCATGGCCCCAGACGCCGATGATGATGAACATCGGGATGAGGCCGCCTTCGAAGAACAGATAAAAGAGCACCAGATCCAGCGCAACGAAGACGCCGACCATCAGGGTCTCCATCACCAGGAAGGTGATCATGTACTCCTTCACGCGGGTCTGAATCGGCGTCCAGGACGCGACGATGCAGATCGGCATGAGAAACGCGGTGAGCAGGACGAACGGCATCGAAATGCCATCGACGCCAAGCTTGTACAGGATCGCGTGCGAGAACCAGTCGCGCTCCTCGACAAGCTGAAAGCCGGGCTGGGAAGGATCGAAGCGGGACCAGGCGACGAGGCTCAGGGCAAACGTGATCAGGGTTGCAAACAACGCAATCCAGCGCGCATTTCGCTTGGTCGCTTCGCTGTCACCCGGCAGCAACAGGATGAACAGCGCGCCGATCAGCGGCAGCGCCAGGATGCCGGAGAGGATCCAGGAACCGTTCATCGCATGGCCCCGTTGAACAGATACCAGGTCGTCAGCGCGGCGGCGCCGATAAGCATCGCGAAAGCGTAATGATAGACATAGCCGGTCTGCAGCCGCACCGCGCTGCGGGCAACGTCGAGAACCCGCGCCGAGACGCCGTCCGGCCCGAAGCCATCGATGATCGCGCCGTCGCCGCCCTTCCAGAACAAACGGCCGATCGCGAAGGCCGGGCGGACGAAGACGAAGTCGTAGAGTTCGTCGAAATACCACTTGTTGAGCAGGAAGCGATACAGCGCCGGAAACTCGTTGGCGAGCCGCCGCGGCGCGGTGCGGTCAACCATGTACATGTAATAGGCGATTCCGATACCGATCAGCATCGCCACCGTTGGAGAGATGGAGACCAACCAGGGCGCAGTCTCCATGCGCTCGAGAATGTCGTTCTCCTGACCCAGGAACAAAGAGTTCCGCCAGAACCCGTCATGTCCCGCGCCGATGAACAGGTATCGGAACGCCACGCCGGCGAAAGTCGCGCCGAAAGCCAACACCACGAGCGGGACCAGCATGACCAGCGGGGATTCGTGCGCTGGATGATCGCCGTGGCCATGAGCGCCGTGATCCTGCCCGTCGCGCGCGCTCGGTAGGCTCTCTGACCAATCGCCGCGCTTGCCGAAAAAAGTCATGAACATGAGGCGCCAGGTATAGAAAGCAGTCAACCCAGCGGCGATGTCGGCGCAGAAAAACGCATACGTCGCGCCGAAGCGATGAGAAACGAAGGCCGCCTCGATGATCGGGTCTTTCGACACAAACCCCGCAAAGCCGATCGACGTGAAGGGGATCCCGACGGCGCTCAGCGCCAGCGCGCCGGCCATCATCGTCCAGAAGGTCACCGGCAGCTCCTTTCGGAGGCCGCCCATCGCACGCATGTCCTGCTCGTGATGCATCGCGGTGATCACCGAGCCGCAGCAAAGGAACAAAAGGCCCTTGAAGAAGGCGTGAGTGAACAGATGGAAAACGCCGAGGCTGTAACCGCCAACGCCGAGGCCGATGAACATGTAGCCGAGCTGCGAGCATGTCGAGTAGGCGACAACCTTCTTGATGTCCATCTGAACACCGGCGATGGTCGCCGCGAAGAAGGCCGTCGTTCCGCCAATGATGGTGACAACGCTGAGCGCGGCCGGCGACAATTCAAATAGCGGCGAGAGCCTGGCGACCATGAAGACGCCCGCCGTCACCATGGTCGCCGCGTGAATGAGCGCCGAGACCGGAGTCGGGCCCTCCATCGCGTCCGGAAGCCATGTGTGCAGCAGGAACTGAGCTGATTTGCCCATCGCGCCCATGAACAGGAGCAGGCAAGCGAGCGTCAACGCATCCCAATCGAAGCCGATAAAATGGACTGTCTTGCCGACAAGACCAGGGGCCGCGGCGAAAACCTGATCGAATGCGATCGAGCCGGTGAGATAGAAGGTTAGGAAGATGCCGAGCGAGAACCCGAAATCGCCCACCCGGTTGACGACAAAAGCCTTGATCGCAGCAGCGTTGGCTGAGGGCCGCTCGTACCAGAAGCCCACCAGCAGGTAAGACATGAGACCGACGCCCTCCCAGCCGAAGAAGAGCTGGACCAGGTTGTCCGCCGTCACCAGCATCAACATCGCGAAGGTGAAGAGCGAGAGGTAAGCGAAGAAGCGCGGCCGTGACGGGTCGTCCGACATGTATCCGATCGAGTAGACGTGGACGAGGAACGACACCGTCGTCACCACGACGAGCATGACGGCGGTCAGTGTGTCTATCCGCAAAGCCCACGCGGCGACGAGCTTGCCCGAGGTGAACCAATTCGCGATCGGAACATGAGCGTCCGCGCCGCCCGCGACCATGACGAACGCGATCCATGAGAGGACGAAGCAAACGCCGAGAAGACTGCAGGTGACGTACTCAGCGCCGCGGGCTCCGATCCAGGGCCCGAAAACGCCCGCGATCAGGAAACCGAGAAGCGGCAGGAAGACGATCAGCTCGTACATGAAACCGTCTCAGCCCTTCAGCGAGTTTATGTCCTCAACCGCGATCGAGCCGCGATTACGGTGATAGGCAACCAGGATCGCGAGTCCAATCGCCGCCTCAGCCGCGGCGACAGTGAGGATGAAGAGCGCAAACGCCTGACCAGTCAGGTCGCCCGAATAGGTTGAAAAGGCGACGAGGTTGATGTTGACGGACAGGAGGATGAGTTCGACCGACATCAAGATGATGATGATGTTCTTGTGGTTGAGGATGATGCCAGCGACGCCGATCGTGAACACGATCGCGGCGAGCGTGAGATAGTGGGTAAGGTCGATTCCCATCCGCGTAATCCTTCAGATGCCGGCCCGTGAGGCGACCTTGCGAACCTCGACCGCAGTTTCGGGATCGCGAGCCACCTGCGCGCCGACGTCCTGGCGCTTGACCCCCGGCTTGTGGTGAAGGGTCAGCACGATCGCGCCGATCATCGCGGTAAGCAGAATCATCCCCGCCGCCTGAAAGAAGTAGAAATATCGCGTGTAGAGCACCTCGCCTAGGGCGGCCGAGTTGCTGAGCGTGCCCACCGGAGTTGCGGGGACGGCGGCCCGCGGCGAGGGGCCGAGACCCGAGACGACGTAGATAAGCTCGATCGCCACCACCAGCGCAATCAGCAACCCCTGCGGCAGGTATTGGACAAAGCCCTGCTTCAGCCGAGCGAAGTCCACGTCGAGCAGCATGACGATGAACAGGAACAGCACCGCGACCGCGCCGACATACACGACGACCAGAAGCATCGCCAGAAACTCCGCGCCCATCAGCAGGAACAAGCCGGCCGCACAGACGAAGGAAAGAATCAAGAAGAGAACCGAGTGCACCGGGTTCCTGGCGAAGATGACGGCGAAAGCGGACGCCACAAGAACCGGCGCGAAAATCCAAAAGAACAAAGCATCGGCCTGCATCGTCCGCCTCTTGTCATAAGTCCCCTGCCCGATCGTCCCTTCCCTCACGGAAAGGGACGGCCGGGCGGCGCGGAGCGCCGGCTTTATTTGGCGCCCGTTGCGGCCCCGCGTCCGACCGGGCAAAGACATTCGCCGGCAGAGCCCTCCGGCGGGCCTTGTCGGCTTCCTTCTCCTTGCGAGGGGAGAAGAGGATTATCGATACGGCGCGTCCATCGCGATGTTGCGCGCCAACTCTCGCTCCCAGCGATCGCCGTTGGCCAGCAATCGCTGCTTGTCGTAGTAAAGCTCTTCGCGCGTCTCGGTCGCGAATTCAAAGTTCGGCCCTTCGACGATCGCATCGACCGGACAGGCTTCTTGGCACATGCCGCAGTAGATGCACTTGACCATGTCGATGTCATAGCGCGTCGTGCGGCGCGTGCCGTCGTTGCGCCGCGGCCCCGCCTCGATCGTGATCGCCTGCGCCGGACAAATCGCCTCGCAGAGCTTGCATGCGATGCATCGCTCCTCGCCGTTTGGATAACGGCGCAGCGCGTGCTCGCCGCGGAATCGCGGGCTGAGCGGCGACTTCTCATGCGGATAGTTCAAAGTCGCTTTCGGCTTGAACATGTACTGAATCGACAACGTAAGCGCCGCCAGGAATTCACCCAGGAACACCGAGCGCGCGGATTGAGCTAGCCTGAGCGCCATGACTTTTCCTCTCCTGGTCAGCGCAAAGGAACGGAGGCGCTTGCGCCAAGACCAGTGAATTCGAGCACGCCGGCCACGAGCACCACCATCACCAGCGAGATCGGCAGGAACACCTTCCAGCCGAGCCGCATCAACTGATCGTAACGATAGCGGGGCACGAACGCCTTCACCATCGAGAACATGAACACCACCGACCAGGCTTTTATCAGAAACCAGATAAGGCCGGGCACCCAGGTGAAGGGCGGAAACGGCAAGGGCGAGAGCCACCCGCCGAGAAACAGCACCGCCGTCATCGCCGACATGGTCAGGACGGCGACCAGCTCGGTCAGATACTGCAAGAGGAAAAGCGAAGCGGAATATTCGACCGAATAGCCGGCGACGAGCTCCGATTCCGCTTCGGTCAAATCGAACGGCGGCCTGTTCGTCTCGGCGAGCGCGGAGACAAAGAAGATAATGAACATTGGCAGCAGCGGCAGCCAGTACCAGCCGAGGAGGCCGAACCGCGTATCCTGCGCGCGCACTATGTTCGAGAGGTTGAGCGAGCCCGCGCACATCACCACGGTGACGATGACGAAGCCGATCGACACTTCATAGGACACCATCTGCGCCGCCGAACGAAGGGCCGAGAGCAGTGGATATTTCGAGTTGGACGCCCAGCCCGCCATGATGATGCCGTATACGCCAAGCGAGGAGACCGCGAAGAGGAAGAGGACGCCGACGTTGATGTCGCTGATCGACCAGCCGTCGGCCACGGGAATGACCGCCCAGGCGGCCATCGCCAGCACGACCGAAACCAGCGGCGCCAGCACGAACACGCCTTTGTTTGCGCTCGCCGGAATAACAGGCTCCTTCAACATGAACTTGAAGAAATCGGCGAAGGGCTGAAGAATCCCCCACGGCCCAACCACATTGGGTCCGCGCCGCAACTGCACCGCGCCCCAGATCTTGCGCTCGAGATAGATGAGCGCCGCAGTAGAGAGGAGGAGGCACACCAGGAGCAACAGGCTTTCCAGCACATGGCGCAACAATGAGCCGAAATCACTTTCATGCATCCAGTGGCCGAACGCGGACATGGTCCCGCTACTGATCAGAAGCCACAACGCGGCGACGATCACGATAACGACGACTGCAACCGCGCCGAGGATCGAGCCCCAGGACGGAGAAGCAGAACGCGAGGGCGTAGCGCTGGTCATCGTGGAGCCGCTCTACTCGGCCGCCTCGCGCTGAACGCCCCGGGCGAGAGCCGAACATTCGGCCATGACGCGGGAGGCGCGCGCGATCGGATTGGTGAAATAAAAATCGGTGACGGCCGGAACGAACGGCGCCTTGTCGATCGCGCCGCCGAGCGCGGCGATCGAGGTGAAAACGCTCGCATCCGCCGGCGCAATGGCGTCGAACCGCACCAGGAACGGATAGGCGACAGCGAGCGCCGCCCGCAGTTGGGTGAGCGAATCGAAGGGCAGCCTCACGCCGAGCGGATCCGACAAAGCGCGCAGGATCGACCAATCCTCGCGCGCGTCTCCAGGCGGGAAGACTGCGCGCTCAGCAAACTGCGGCCGCCCTTCGGTATTGACGTAGATGCCGGTTTTTTCCGTGTAGGCCGCGCCCGGCAGGATAACGTCCGCTCGATGCGCCCCTCGGTCGCCGTGGGCGCCGATGTAGACCACGAATGCGCCCGGTTCGATGTCGATCTCATCTGCTCCGAGGTTGACGAGCACGTCGAGCGCGTTCGCCTTCGCCATCGCCGGCGCGTCGAGGCCGCCTTCGCCCGGCACGAGGCCGAGATCGAGCCCGCCGACGCGCGAGGCTGCGTTGTGCAGAACATTGAAACCGTTCCACCCGTCCTTGATGACGCCCGCCGCGCCGGCCGCCTTGGCGAGGCTCGCCAGAACGGCGACGCCGTCGGGCCTGGCAAACGCGCCGGCGCCCGCGATCATCATTGGCTTGGCCACGCCCTCCAATGGTTTATCAAAGGCTTGCGCTAGCGTGTCCGGTCCTGCCCCGAGGTAACGGTAGTCGTACGTCAGATCGGCCCTGGCGCCGATCACGCCTATCGGCGCGCCGCCCTTGAGCCAGCGCTTACGGATGCGCGCGTTGAGAACCGCCGCCTCGTGGCGCGCGTTCGAGCCGACGATGAAAATGGCGTCCGCTTGGTCGACGCCAGCGATCGTCGAATTGAAAAGATAAGACGCGCGCCCGAATTTTGGATGCAATTTCGAGCTATCCTGCCGGCAATCGATGTTGGCCGAGCCAAGCTTGGCGAAAAGCGATTTGAGCGCGAACATTTCTTCGACCGTCGCCAGGTCGCCGACGATCGCGCCGACCCGGGACGGAAAAGCCGCCGCAACTTTCCCTGCGACCGCGGCGAAGGCCTCCGCCCAGCTCGCGGGCCTGAGCCGGCCGTCGACACGCACATATGGACGATCGAGCCGCTGCGTCTTCAATCCGTCGACAATATGCCGCGTCTTGTCGGAAATCCATTCCTCGTTGATGGCGTCGTTGACGCGCGGCAAGATGCGAACGATCTCGCGTCCGCGCGAGTCCGCGCGAATCGCTGAGCCCAGCGCATCCATGACGTCGACCAACTCGGTCTTGACGTATTCCCACGGCCGGGCGTGGAAGGCCGTCGGCTTCGAGGTCAGGGCGCCGACCGGACAGAGGTCGACGACGTTGCCCTGCAGCTCGGAAGTGAGCGCCCGCTCGAGATAGGAGGTGATCTCCATGTCTTCGCCGCGGCCGATGGCGCCCAGTTCCGGAACGCCCGCGACTTCTGTCACAAAGCGAACGCAACGCGTGCACTGGATGCAGCGGTTCATCGAGGTCTTGACTAGCGCCCCGATATATTTGTCCTCGACGGCCCTCTTGTTCTCGGAGAAACGCGACGTGTCGGCCCCATAGGCCATCGCTTGATCCTGCAGATCGCATTCGCCGCCCTGATCGCAGATCGGGCAGTCGAGCGGATGATTGATGAGCAGGAACTCCATCACGCCCTTGCGGGCCTTGCGGGCCATCGGCGAGTTGGTCAGAACGACCGGAGGCTCGCCGTTCGGGCCGGGCCGCAGATCCTTGACTCCCATGGCGCAGGACGCCGTCGGTTTCGGCGGTCCACCCTTCACTTCGACGAGGCACATCCGGCAGTTGCCGGCGATCGACAGCCGCTCGTGGAAGCAGAATCGCGGGATCTCGGCGCCCGCCGCCTCGCAAGCTTGAAGAAGCGTGTATTCCGCCGGAACGTCGATTTCCTTGCCGTCGATAACGATCTTGCTCATGCGCCTATCGCCCCGTGCCCGGCCGGCGGTCGGCTCTATGACGATCCATCCGCTGCTTTTCGCTCTCGATCCGCATCACGTCGGTCCGACCGTCATCCGCATTTCCGGCTCAGCCACAGCTTGATATGCGCGAGATGGCTCCAGCCAAAGGCGAAATCGCTGTCGCCATTGGCCGTCAGATGCTCAAGCCGCCCCATCGCTTCCTCGAGGTCCGGAATATGCCCGGCCGGTATCGGCCACATGACGAAATGCGGCGTCCCGAGCTTTTCAAACCAGTCGTGCTTGCGATTGTAGAATTGCTTGTGCACCGTCGCCCAGACGAAGCGCTCCAGCGCTTCCGCGCCCTCCCACACGGACAGGTTGACGGCCATGGTCGGATCGGTCGCCGGACGGATGGCGGTCGCATTGTTGCTCTCGTCCTTGAGGCGCCAAACAAAACCCTCGCTTCGCTCCGCAAGAGCGTTGACGCGATCGAGGTTTGTCATGAATCCCGCCATGCGCGGATCGTCCGGCGGATAGCGGAACCGGCCGATGTTGAGTTGGGCGATGTGGCTCGTCATCCCTTACTCCGCCGCCACTGGCAAAGGTTCGCTATGCGGATTAGCCGCATATTGGTCGATGCGCCGCTCGATCTCGGGGCGGAAGTGGGCGATGAGTCCCTGGATCGGCCAAGCCGCCGCGTCGCCGAGCGCGCAGATCGTGTGCCCTTCGACTTGCTTGGTGACATCGAGCAGCATGTCGATCTCGCGCTTTTGCGCGCGGCCCTCGACCATGCGCTGCATGACCCGCCACATCCACCCTGCGCCTTCGCGGCAGGGTGTGCATTGGCCGCAACTCTCGTGCTTATAGAAATACGACAGGCGCGCGATGGCGCGGATGACGTCGGTCGACTTGTCCATCACGATCGCCGCCGCCGTGCCAAGGCCCGACTTCAGCTTGGCGAGCGAGTTAAAATCCATCGGGCAGTCTATGATCTGGGCGGCGGGAAGGAGCCGCACCGAGGCTCCGCCAGGAATGACCGCGAGCAGGTTGTCCCAACCGCCGCGCACCCCGCCGCAGTGCTTGTCGATCAGCTCGCGGAACGGGATCGACATCGCTTCCTCTACGTTGCACGGCCTGTTGACGTGACCAGAGACGCTGAAGACCTTGGTGCCGGAATTGTTCGGGGCGCCAAAACTCGTGAACCACGACGCGCCGCGCCGCAAAATCGTCGGCGCGACGGCGATCGAACTCGACATTATTGACCGTCGTCGGAGACCCGTAGAGTCCCATCCCCGCGGGAAAGGGCGGCTTCATGCGCGGCATGCCCTTCTTCCCCTCGAGCGATTCGAGCATCGCCGTCTCTTCGCCGCAGATATAGGCCCCGGCGCCATGATGGACATAGAGATCGAACGGCCAGCCGTGAATATTGTCCTTGCCGATGAGCCGCGCGTCGTAGGCTTCCGCGACTGCGGCCTCGAGATGTTTGCGCTCCAGGATGAATTCGCCGCGCACATAGATATAGGCCGCGTGCGCGCCCATGGCGAACGAAGCGAGCAGCGCGCCCTCGACCAGCGTGTGCGGGTCGTTGCGCATGATCTCCCGGTCCTTGCAGGTCCCAGGCTCGGATTCGTCGGCGTTGATGACGAGGTAATGCGGGCGTTTGGGGTCGACGGTCTTGGGCATGAACGACCATTTGAGCCCGGTCGGAAAGCCCGCGCCTCCACGTCCGCGCAGGCCTGAGGCTTTCATCTCCGCGACGATCCAGTCGCGGCCCTTGTCGATGATCGCCTTGGTCCCATCCCAATTGCCGCGCGCCCGCGCGCCTTCGAGGCCACGGTCGCCGAAGCCATAGAGATTGGTGAAGATCCGATCCTTGTCGTCCAACATCGCTCAGTTCCCGATCTTCTCGGTCGGAAGGCCCGTATGCGCTTTCTCGCCCTTGGGTTCGCCATCGGCAGCGGGCGCCTTCAGCGCGCCATGGCCGTCAACGCCGTAGAACGCCGTCAGCGCGGTCAGGCCGCCGACTGGCTCCGACGAGACCCGCCCGATCTGGGAGCCGGTCTTGACCGGCCGACCCACCGCGAGATCCTCAAGAAGCTTGGCGAAGCTCTCCGGCGTCAGATCCTCGTAATAGTCATCGTTGATCTGGACCATCGGCGCGTTGCAACATGCTCCGAGGCATTCGACCTCGATCCAGGCGAACAAGCCGTCCGGCGAAACATGGCCCTGTTCGCCGATGCGCTTGCCGCAGACCGCCTTGATATCGTCGGATCCGGACAGCATGCACGGCGTCGTGCCGCAGACCTGCACGTAGTGCCGCCCGACGGGCGCCAGATTGAACATCGTATAGAAGGTCGCGACCTCGAGCACTCGGATGTTGGGCATGTCGAGCATCGCCGCGACCTTTTCGATCGCCGCCCGGGGCAGCCAGGAGCCGTTCTGCTTCTGCGCGCGCCACAACAGCGCGAGCACCGCTGACGCCTGCCGGCCGGGAGGATATTTGGCCAGCTCCTGCTCCGCCCACGCCTTGTTTTCCGGCGTGAACTCGAAGCTTGTCGGCTGCTCGTCGGCGAAGCGGCGGACGGACATCGGTCAAACGTTCCTCGAATGCGTGGTCATGCTGAAGCGCGCTCCCTGGCGAGGAGCGATCATCGGTCGACCTCGCCGAACACGATGTCGAGCGAGCCGAGGATCGCGCTGATGTCCGCGAGCATGTGCTTGCGGCACAGAAAATCCATCGCCTGAAGATGCGCGAAACCGGGCGCGCGAAGCTTGACGCGGTATGGTTTGTTCGAGCCATCGGACACGAGATAGACGCCAAACTCGCCCTTGGGCGCTTCGACCGCTGCGTAAACCTCGCCAGCCGGAACTTTGTAGCCCTCGGTGTAGAGCTTGAAATGATGGATGAGCGCCTCCATCGACCGCTTCATCTCGCCGCGCCGGGGCGGCGCGACCTTGCCGTCGTCGGTCACCACCGGGCCTTCGCCGCCAGGTGAGTTCAGCTTCTCGCAGCACTGCCGCATGATCTTCACCGACTGGCGCATCTCCTCCATGCGGATGACATAGCGATCGTAGCAATCGCCGTTCTTGCCGACGGGAATATCGAAATCCATTTCCTCGTAGCATTCGTAGGGCTGCGCCTTGCGCAGGTCCCACGGCGCGCCGGAGCCGCGCACCATGACGCCCGAGAAGCCCCAGGCCCAGGCGTCCGCCAGCTTGACCACGCCGATGTCGACATTGCGCTGTTTGAAAATGCGGTTTCCAGTTAGCAGGGTCTCGAGATCGTCGCAGATCCCGAGGAACGGGTCGCAGAAGGCCTCGATGTCGTCGATGAGTTTGCGCGGCAGATCCTGATGGACGCCGCCAGGGCGGAAATAGGCGGCGTGCATGCGCGATCCGCTTGCCCGCTCGTAGAAGACCATCAGCTTCTCGCGCTCCTCGAACCCCCAAAGCGGCGGGGTCAGCGCGCCGACGTCCATCGCTTGGGTGGTGATCTGGAGCAAATGCGACAACAGGCGGCCGATCTCGCAATAGAGCACGCGGATGAGCTGGCCGCGCCGCGGAACCGTAATGCCGAGAAGCCGCTCGACCGCGAGCGCGTAGGCGTGCTCCTGATTCATCGGCGCGACATAGTCGAGCCGATCGAGATAGGGCACGTTCTGCAAGTAGGTGCGCGCCTCCATGAGCTTTTCAGTGCCGCGGTGCAGGAGGCCGATATGGGGGTCGACGCGCTCGACCACCTCGCCGTCAAGCTCGAGCACGAGACGCAGCACGCCATGGGCCGCTGGATGTTGCGGGCCAAAATTGATCGAAAAGTTTCGTAGGTTCTGGTCGTTCATCATCCCGATCCGGCTGCCGTTCGCCTACTATCGACCCTCGTCTTTCGCCTTCTCGTCGCCTGGCAGCGGCGGACCCTCCCACGGGCTCAGAAAATCGAACTGACGGAATTCCTGATTGAGCCGAACCGGCTCGTAGCGCACCCGTTTTTCCGCATCGTCATAACGCACCTCAACGAAGCCGGTCATCGGGAAATCTTTCCGCAGCGGATGACCATCGAATCCGTAGTCCGTCAGGATCCGCCGCAAATCCGGATGACCCTCGAACAGCACGCCAAACAGATCGTAAACCTCACGCTCGTACCAGTCAGCGCCAGGATAGACGGCGGTCGCGCTGGCAATCGGCGTGTCTTCGTCGGCCGCGGCTTTGACCCGAATCCGCCGGTTCAGCTTCGGCGACAACAGATGATAGACGACGTCGAAGCGCTTCTCACGCTGCGGATAATCGACCGCCGTAATATCAATGATCGAAACGAATTGAGCCCCAAGATCGTCGCGAAGGAATTGGAGCGTCTCAAGGATGCGCGCGGGATCGACAGTCAGCGTGACGTCGCCAAACGCAAACGTCGATTCCAGCACCGCTCCGGGCGCGGCGGCGGCAAGCTTTGCCGCGACAGTCTGCAGCTGGTCGTCCATTCGTCTAAGTCTGGCCTCTCAATTCGCTCCGCACGCCTTCAGCGTTCGATCGTCCCGGTGCGGCGGATTTTCTTCTGCAGCATCAGCACTCCATAGAGCAGCGCCTCCGCGGTCGGCGGGCAGCCAGGCACGTAGATGTCGACGGGAACGATGCGGTCGCAGCCGCGCACAACCGAATACGAATAGTGGTAGTAGCCGCCGCCGTTGGCGCAGGAGCCCATCGAGATGACGTAGCGCGGCTCAGGCATCTGATCGTAGACCTTGCGCAGCGCCGGCGCCATCTTGTTCGTCAGCGTCCCCGCGACAATCATCACATCGGACTGGCGGGGACTAGCGCGCGGCGCAAAGCCAAAACGCTCGATGTCGAACCGCGGCATCGAGACCTGCATCATCTCGACCGCGCAGCAGGCAAGCCCGAAGGTCATCCACATCAGCGAGCCAGTGCGCGCCCATTGGATGAGGTCGTCGGTCGTGGTGACGAGAAAGCCCTTGTCGGCGAGTTCGTCGCTGATTGACCCATAGTATCGGTCCTCCGGCCGAAGCGGCTTGCCGGTCAGCGGATCGCGGAGATCGGCTGGGCCAAGCGCGACAGCCGGGCTGGCGCTCAATCCCATTCCAGCGCTCCTTTGCTCCATTCGTATACGAACCCGATGGTCAGCACCCCCAGAAAGAGCATCATCGACCAGAATCCCAGCGCCCCGAGGTCGTGGAATACGATCGCCCAGGGAAACAGGAACGCGACCTCAAGATCGAAGATAATGAACAGGAGCGAGACAAGGTAAAAACGCGCATCGAAGCGCATCCGAGCATCGTCAAACGGAGGAAAACCGCACTCGTAGGGCGAAAGCTTTTCGCTGTCGGGCGCGCGGTAGGCGACGAGAAAAGGGACAATCAACAGCGCCCCGCTGATAAGAGCGGCGATAATTATGAATATGACCAGCGGCATATAGTCAGAAATAAGGCTCGGCATGGCCTCGCTCTTCAAGTCTTTGACCGGCGCGCATTAAAGCGCGCCGGAGCAGCGGCGCCCCGCCTTTGTTCAAGGCGTATCGCAGCGCAGCGTAGCATGCAAGGCGAAAGGCTGTGATTGCGGCGCCCCCGGACTTTGCGCGTAAGCAGTTTTCGCTGGCGCGAAGCGCATGGCGGCGGCTTGCCGCCTCGCACAGCGCCGCCGCATCGGCCGAAGCGTTCTTGCCGCGCGCCACGTATGACTTGGCGAGTTGTGGCGCGATCAACCGCACCTCATGCTCAAGCCGCGTCAGCTCGGCCCAATGTTGCGCCGCCCCGCACGCCTCCGTTGCCACCACCGTCGCCGGCAGCCTCTCGAAGAAAGGCGGCGCCTGGGCGCGCGTCAAATGGCGACGCGCCGCCGCCTGTTCGCTCGCGTCGACGCCATGAAGCTGAAAGAAACGCTTGGACGCGTCCATGCCAATGCGCGTAACCTTTCCACAGGCGGCTCTTCGCAGATGAAGTCTTTGGTAAGCCTCATCATGGCGCACGGATGCCGGTCGGGGGCGGTCCACCCCAAAAATCCAGGGGCCGGTCGGGGGTCCCCGAGGTCTCCGACCGCCGCGTCCCCAGGGCTCAGACCCATGGGGTGCTCGCGCTGACGATTCCATCCGAACGCAGGGTATTTTAAAGCATCACATTAGCACAGATAAATAATGTATTATTGCTGTTTCGAGTTGCAGAAAAATGAGGTTAAGCAACTGAAAAGACTAAGTCGCGTGCAAAATCGCACACTGCGCCGGCGCGTGGAATTTTAAGCCCGCGGCTGAGCCGAGTGCGCCCGGCTGGCGACGTATCAGGCGATCCATCGAGGGAGGGAAACTGGCGAGAGAGACGGGACTTGAACCCGCGACCTCCGGCGTGACAGGCCGGCGCTCTAACCAACTGAGCTACTCCCCCGCGGGAGCGCGACCGGATAAGCTAGGCGTGCTTCCAAGTCAAGGATAGCGAGCGACTGCGAACCGCGATTCCCAGCTTATTAGAATTGGCTTGTCGCCAACGACCAGCGCCGCATTTCCTGGCGCGTAAGAACGTGCACGGTGTCGGGCGGCAGCGATTCCGCCTTCTTGACCAGCGCGGGGTCGACACCCATCCGTCTCGCGTAGCGTCCGAGCACGGCGACCATCGGCGGATCGGCGAAACTGCGCTTCGACTGCGATCCGAAAAGGCCGGTCCCCTCATTCTCGACGATGGACATTCTATGCAGCCCGACCTCGCTGCCGGGAGGCGCGACACGACGCACGGCGCCCATCAGCGCATAGACGCAGGCCGACAGGCATTCGCCAACGTATGGCCCCGGATCTCCGGCCGCCTCAAACCGTCCGACGACGCCGGCGATGCGCAGGCCGCGCAGAATATGGCCGAAGACCATCGAAGCGACGACATTGCCGCCTCTGGAGTTGAAAAAAACAATCCGCCGCAACCTCGTGTCGGAGCTTCCGGACTTGAGGAAATTGACAAAGGCCAGCGGGGTCTCGGCCTCGATAACCCCATCAGCCACTATGACGTCGGGACAATGCCGACCACACTCGCGCGATTCGAGCGGCGCGACATGGAAACTCATTGGGGCGCCATGCTGCTGAGCCGCAGCCTGCGTGACTCCGATCCCCGCCAGCGCGAACGCGGCGACCAGCACTGACAACACCCTCGGAAACCCGAAGATGGTGGGCGGTGACGGGCTCGAACCGCCGACCCTCTCGGTGTAAACGAGATGCTCTGCCAACTGAGCTAACCGCCCTTCACATCGCCGATCGCCTGGTCCGGCGAACGTCAAGATAACAGGCTCACGGCAGGCTCGCCAAGCGGAAGCAGGAGCTATGCTTCGATAGTAACGGGACGACCAAGCAGCCCTGCGACCGTCCCGACTGGGCCCATTGAAGCGCCGCAGACCGCGGCGACTCGTTTTACTTCTTTGTCGCCTTCTTGTTAAGGCTCGCCTTCAGCGCTGCGCCGGGCTTAAAGCGCGCGTTTCTCGACGCGGCGATTTTGATCTCTTTGCCGGTCGCCGGGTTGCGCCCCTTCCCGGCAGCGCGCTCGCGAACCGAGAAGGTGCCGAAACCGACGAGCCGCACCTCATCGCCCTTCTTCAACGTGTTGGTGATGCCGTCCAGCACTGCCTCAAGCGCCGCCGCCGCGGAAACCTTGGTCAGTTCCGCCTCCGTGGCAATATGATCGACGAGCTCAAGCTTATTCATTTTGGCCTCTCCGACTGCGGCGCTCGATTGTTCGGCGCCAATTCTGAAGTCCGGCGCCCTGACCGCCGCTGTGAAGCGGCGCCGCGCGGCACCGCGCACCGCCGCGCGCTCATACCCGTCCCTTCCCTCAAGGCGCCCATCGCCGCCCCAGACGAATCGACAGCAGAGTTCAATTCATAGCTCGCCGTTTCGTCGCAGGAACGCAAGCGTCCGCCGGGACCAAGCAAGAAAAAAGAGCTTAAAACTGCCCTCCCAGACAAAAAAAGCCGCGAATCCTGGAGAATTCGCGGCGATCTGAGGCTGCCACAGACCTTCCGGCGCACCGGAAATCCGCGTTCTCCGACCGACGGTGCGACCCGCCCTGTCAGTGCGCCACGAGACCTTTGCCGTCGTCCTCGACGGGCCCCGAAGGCGGGGGCGCCGTGGTGTCCTCTTCCCACACGATCGGGGTCGGTCGGCGCATGAGGGCGTGGCCTATCACTTCGTCCATTCGGGAAACGGGCACAATTTCGAGCCCGTTCTTAACCGAATTGGGGATCTCGGCCAAGTCCTTGGTGTTGTCCTCCGGTATAAGGACTTTCTTGATCCCGCCTCTCAGCGCCGCGAGCAGTTTTTCCTTGAGCCCCCCGATGGGGAGCACGCGTCCGCGCAGCGTGATCTCGCCGGTCATGGCGATGTCGCGCCGCACCGGAATCCCCGTCAGCATCGAGACGATGACAGTCGCCATGCCGACGCCCGCAGATGGCCCATCCTTGGGCGTTGCGCCTTCCGGCACGTGCACATGGATGTCGCGCTTATCGAACAAGGGCGGCTCGATTCCGAAGTCGACGGCGCGCGAACGTACGTAGGATGCTGCGGCGGAAATCAACTCCTTCATCACGTCCCTGAGATTTCCAGTCACCGTCATGCGACCCTTACCAGGCATCATGACCCCTTCAATCGTCAGCAATTCGCCCCCGACCTCTGTCCAGGCAAGCCCGGTCACGAGCCCCACCTGATCGTCGGCTTCGATTTCGCCATAGCGAAACTTGGGCGGGCCAAGGAACTCGGAGACGTTTGTTCCATTGACGACGATCGTCTTGCTCTTGTTGGTGAGGATCTCCTTCACGGCCTTGCGAGCGAGGTTGGATATCTCGCGCTCAAGGTTGCGAACGCCGGCTTCCCGGGTGTAGCGCCGGATGAGCTCCATGATTGCGTTGTCCTCAACGACCCATTCCTTGGCGTCGAGTCCGTGCTTGGTCATCGAATGGGGCAAGAGATGCCGCTTGGCGATCTCCAGCTTCTCGTCTTCCGTGTATCCCGCAATGCGAATGATCTCCATCCGATCCATGAGGGCGGGCGGGATATTCAGAGTGTTGGCGGTGGTCACGAACATGACCCCCGATAAGTCGTAGTCGACTTCCAGATAATGATCATTGAAGGTCGAGTTCTGTTCCGGGTCGAGAACTTCGAGCAGAGCCGATGACGGATCGCCGCGGAAATCC
This sequence comes from uncultured Alphaproteobacteria bacterium, assembly GCA_963764955.1. Classification (GTDB taxonomy): domain Bacteria; phylum Pseudomonadota; class Alphaproteobacteria; order Rhizobiales; family Beijerinckiaceae; genus Roseiarcus. Next base: position 74,375 of record CAVXVE010000044.1, read on the forward strand.
ATGCCCATCTTATCAATCTCGTCGAGCAGGAAGAGCGGATTCGACGTCTTGGCCTTGCGCATCGACTGGATGACTTTGCCCGGCATCGAGCCAATATAGGTGCGCCGATGGCCGCGAATCTCCGCTTCGTCGCGGACCCCGCCAAGCGACATGCGAACGAACTCGCGGCCCGTCGCTCTCGCGATCGACTTGCCGAGTGAGGTCTTGCCGACGCCGGGCGGACCGACGAGACACAGGATCGGGCCGGTCAGCTTGTTCGCCCGCTGCTGGACGGCGAGGTATTCGACTATGCGCTCCTTGACCTTGTCGAGGCCGAAATGATCGGCGTCGAGAATCGCCTGAGCGGACGGCAAGTCCTTCTTGATCTTCGACCGCTTCTGCCAAGGGATCGACAGAAGCCAATCGAGGTAGTTGCGCACGACCGTAGCTTCCGCCGACATCGGCGACATCTGCCTCAGCTTTTTGACCTCCCCGAGGGCCTTCTCGCGCGCTTCCTTAGTGAGTCTCGTCGACTTGATGCGGTCCTCAAGCTCGGACATTTCGTCCTTGCCCTCCTCGTCGCCGAGCTCCTTCTGGATCGCCTTCATCTGCTCGTTGAGGTAGTATTCGCGCTGAGTCTTCTCCATCTGGCGCTTGACACGCGTTCGGATGCGCTTCTCGACCTGCAGAACCGAAATCTCGCTCTCCATGAGCGCGAGGCACTTCTCGAATCGCTTGGCGATCGAGCGCATCTCTAAGATCGCCTGCTTGTCGGAGAGCTTGACCGCAAGGTGCGACGCGATGGTATCGGCGAGCTTACCGTAGTCGTCGATCTGGTTAACCGCGCTCACGACCTCAGGCGAAATCTTCTTGTTGAGCTTCACGTAGCTCTCGAACTCCGACACGACCGACCGCGACAGGGCTTCGGCCTCAATCTTTTCGATTGGCTCGTCGGCGATCGCCCGCGCTTCCGCCTGGAAGAAACCGTCGCCGGACACGAAGCGCGTCACCTGGGCGCGCGTCGAACCTTCGACCAGCACCTTGACCGTACCGTCGGGCAATTTCAGCAACTGCAAAACGCTGGCGAGCGTACCGGCCGAGAAGATGGCGTCAGGGGCTGGATCATCATCCGCAGCATTCTTCTGGGTCGCGAGCAGGATAGGCTTGTCGGACTTCATCACCTCTTCGAGCGCACGAATGGACTTCTCGCGCCCGACGAACAGCGGGACGATCATGTGCGGGAACACGACGATGTCGCGCAGCGGAAGGACGGGATAGACGTCGAGCGTTCCGGGGGCGATGGACTTGTGTTGGCTGGTCATGGCTATCCTGAGTCTCGGGACTGGACCATTCGCCTGTCCCGCCTTTCTTCATCTGTAGATCTTTAGCGGAGAACCCGCCCCCGAAACTCTCGCGTGCGGCGCCAACTGCACGAGGCCCAGACGACGGCGTTGCAGAATCACGCTCTCCCATTGAAACATGGGCGTCTGCCGCGCGACTTTCAAGCGGCGCGGCGACCCGGAGCCAGGCTCAACTCGCGCGCTCGGCGCGCTCGGCATAGATGTAAAGAGGGCGTGCCTTGCCTTCGACAACCTCGGGACCGATCACGACTTGTTCGACGCCATCGAGACCCGGCAATTCGAACATCGTATCGAGCAGGATGCTTTCCATGATCGAACGCAAGCCGCGCGCGCCAGTGCGCCGCTCAATCGCCTTCTTCGCGACCACGCCCAATGCTTCTTCCTGAATCGTCAGGTCGGTGTTCTCCATCTCGAACAGACGCTGGTATTGCTTTACGAGCGCGTTTTTCGGCTCGGTCAGGATTTTCTTCAGCGCGTCCTCGTCGAGATCCTCAAGCGTTGCGATGACCGGCAGTCGGCCAACGAATTCCGGAATAAGGCCGAATTTCAGCAGATCCTCCGGCTCGACCTCCCGAAAGACTTCGCCGGTGCGCCGGTCGTCGGGCGACTGAACCTTGGCGGAAAAGCCGATCGAAGTGCCCTTGCCGCGCGCGGAGATGATTCGCTCGAGGCCAGAAAAGGCCCCGCCGCAAATGAAAAGGATATTGGTCGTGTCGACCTGCAGGAATTCCTGCTGGGGATGCTTCCGGCCGCCCTGTGGCGGAACGCTTGCGATCGTGCCTTCCATGATCTTGAGCAGCGCCTGCTGCACGCCTTCGCCCGATACGTCGCGGGTGATCGACGGATTGTCCGACTTGCGGCTGATCTTGTCGATCTCGTCAATGTAGACGATGCCACGCTGCGCCCGCTCGACGTTGTAGTCAGAGGCCTGCAACAGCTTCAAAATGATGTTCTCGACGTCCTCGCCGACATACCCGGCTTCGGTCAGAGTTCGTGGCGTCGGCCATCGTGAACGGCACGTCGAGTATGCGCGCAAGAGTCTGAGCGAGCAGCGTCTTGCCCGAACCGGTCGGGCCGATCAGCAGAATATTCGATTTCGCCAGTTCCACGTCGCCGTGCTTGGTGGCGTGGTTGAGGCGCTTGTAGTGATTATGGACCGCGACCGAAAGCACGCGCTTGGCTTGCGGCTGGCCGATCACATAGTCGTCGAGAACCTTGCAAATTTCGCGGGGAGTCGGAATGCCGTCCTTGCTTTTGACGAGCGCGGTCTTGCTCTCCTCGCGGATGATGTCCATGCATAGTTCGACACATTCATCGCAGATGAATACAGTCGGCCCGGCGATGAGCTTGCGCACTTCATGCTGGCTCTTGCCGCAGAAGGAGCAATAGAGCGTATTTTTGGCGTCGCCTTCGGCCTTGGCCATCGCTTTTCTCCATTTAGGCCGCTTCCGGCGAAGCGCGTCATCAACGCCTGACCGGACAGCCTAACCAAACCACCCTAACGAAACGTAGCCTTCGGCCCTGCCTCGCCGCTTCCTCCCCAGTTCAGTCCGCCTTCCGTCCGCGGCCATTGCGTCAACCTGGGATTTGACTAGCAACCACCAAATTACACGCAAAATCAAGGCCACGGTGCAAAAATCATCCCAGCTTAGCTCCAAAGTCCAGAAAAACTTTGCAGCTCGCCTCGGCCGAGAACTAAGCCTTCACCTCTTCCAACTCCAGCGCGCGCTTGACCGTCACCTCGTCGACAATCCCGAACGCCTTCGCTTCTTCCGCCGACATGAAATGATCCCGATCTAGAGTTCTTTCAATGGCTTCGTAGGATTGACCGGTGTGATGCACGTAGATCTCGTTGAGCCGCCGCTTGACCTTCAGAATGTCCTCCGCGTGCCGCTGGATATCGGAGGCCTGGCCTTGGAAACCGCCTGACGGCTGATGGACCATGATGCGGGAATTCGGCAGCGCAAATCGGGACCCTTTCTCGCCGGCGGCGAGCAGAAGCGAGCCCATCGACGCGGCCTGCCCGATGCACATCGTCGTCACTTTGGGACGAATAAACTGCATGGTGTCGTAGATCGACAGTCCCGCGGTGACGACCCCGCCCGGAGAATTGACGTAAAGGGCGATTTCCTTCTTCGGATTGTCGGCCTCGAGAAAGAGCAGTTGGGCGACCACCAGCGAAGCCGAGATGTCGTCGACCGGACCAATCATGAAAATGATGCGTTCGCGCAACAGCCGCGAGAAAATATCAAACGAGCGTTCACCCCGGGCCGATTGTTCGATAACGATCGGCACGAGATTATTAGTATAGTAGTCGACGGGATCGCGCATCAGGACGTTTCTTTCGCCAGAATTGGCCGGTTGAGGCCAGCGCTCCAACATAGGCGCCCCTGGCCATCTCGAAAAGAGGCGGCTGGCCCCTGCTGAATCAAGCCTCGGGCGCCTCGCTGCCAATTGTCGGGCCGACCGGAAGCTCGTCGTCGACGGGCTTGAGGAGCTCTTCCCTGGTCACTTTGCGCGCCTCGACCTTGGCGAGGCCGAGGATATGGTCAACGACCTTCTCTTCGTAAATCGGAGCGCGCAATTCGGCTAAGGCCTGGCTGTTGTTGCGGTAGAAATCCCAAACCTGCTTTTCCTGGCCCGGGAACGACCGCGCCCGGGCGACCAGCGCCTGGGTCATCTCCTCGTCCGAGACCTTCACCTCAGCCCGCGTTCCGACCTCGGCCAGCAAGAGCCCGAGGCGCACCCGCCGTTCGGCTATCTTGCGATAGTCGGCGCGCGCCGCCTCTTCCGTGGTGTTCTCCTCGGCGAAACCGCGGCCTGAGGCCTGCTGCTCGCGCGTCACCTGCTCCCAAATCGAGTTGAACTCCTGATCGACCAGGCCCTCCGGCAGCTCGAAGGAATAGAGCTGGTCGAGCCTGTCGAGCAGCTGGCGCTTAAGCTTGTCCCGCGACGCGCGTGCATATTCAGCAGCGATCCGATCGCGGATCATCTCCTTGAGCTTGTCGAGATTTTCGGAACCGAAGCCTTTGGCGAATTCATCGTCGAGGGCGATCGGGTCCGGTGCGGCGACAGATTTTACCGTCACCGCAAAATCTGCAGTCTTTCCCGCCAGGGCTCTCACGGCGTAAGCCTCAGGAAAGGTCGCGCGAACTGTACGCTTGTCGCCTGCGGCGACGCCGATCAACTGATCCTCGAACCCAGGCAGAAACGTGTTCGATCCGAGCGCTACCTGGATGTCCCTCCCTTCGCCGCCCTCGAAGGGAACGCCCTCGATTGTTCCGTCAAAGTCGATGGTAACGCGGTCATGAACCTCCGCCGCCGCGCCAGCCGGCTTCTCGCTGTAAGTGCGGCGCTCTTGCGCTAGGCGCTCGAGCGCGGTGTCGACATCGGCGGGCTCGACGTCCGCCGTCAGGCGATCGAGCGGGATTTGCGAAAAATCGCCAATCTCGAAAACCGGCAGCACCTCGAGCGCGACCTTGAAGTTGAGGTCGCCGCGCGCCTCGAGCGCGGCTTCAATAGCCGCCTGATCGCTCGGAAGCTCGACCTTCGGCTCCCTGGCCAGCCGCAGGTGGTTGTCGTCGATGATCTTCTTGTTCGCGCTGGCGATGGCTTCCTGCACGACATCGGCCATCACCGACTTGCCATAGACTTTGCGCAGGTGCTCGACCGGCACCTTGCCGGGGCGGAAGCCGTTGATGCGGACTTTCGCCTTTAGTTCAGCCAGCTGCCCATCGAGTTTGGAGGCTAAGTCGCTGGCCGGCAGGGAAATATCGTATTCCCGCTTAAGCCCCTGGCTGAGCGTCTCGGTCACCTGCATCTTACGTTCCGTCTTGTCGTCGTCGCGGCCAAGGGCCGCCGCTGGCCGATAATTGCCAACCGTTCGCTCGTCAATTGGCGTTGCGGGGTCGGGAGGGAAATGGTGCGGGCGGAGGGGCTCGAACCCCCACGACTTGCGTCACCGGAACCTAAATCCGGCGCGTCTACCAATTCCGCCACGCCCGCCGCAAGCGCCGGCTTGACGAGGCCGATTTGCTTTCCGGGCTCTATATCAGCTTGTCCGCTCGGCGCCATAAAAAAGTGGACCTCACTGGCCCGCTGGCTCATTTGCGCACGACGGCGGCGATGGCGATGGTGAAGAGGCCTGCCGCGAGCAAAAGCCCGGTTGCGCTGTTGGCGCGCCCGGCCAAGAAAGGCGGAGCGAACAAAAAACGCCCGAAAGCGACGCAAACGGCGGCAAAACCCAAAGATAACGCGACCTTGCGCATGGACAGGCCCTCTTCGCCGCAGAACCGTCGCCTGCATTCTCTGGGCCAGGCGCTGTGCGCCAAAATGGAACAGATGGCGCGATTCCCGCCCGGGGTCCCCGGCAAATGGCCGCTCACGTCGGCGATCCCCGAACATCGCGCGGACGGAGTGGGGGCGTGGTTTCAGGTCGCATAGGCCAGACCTGAGTTCTGCTAGGCCCCTTCAGGTAGGCGGGCGACCTGCCCGCGCCCGCCTCACAGCCACTTCTTCCACCGGAAGAAGACGTATGGCCCCACCGCGACCAGCACCATGAGAACGAGCGCCGCCGGATAGCCCCATGGCCATTCAAGCTCCGGCATGACCTTGAAGTTCATCCCGTAGACCGATGCGATCATCGTCGGCGGCATGAAGATGACCGCCAGCACCGAAAACAGCTTGATGATGTCGTTTTGCGCGAGGTTGATGAAACCGAGGGTCGCGTCGAGCAGGAACTGCACCTTCTGCGCCTTGAAGCTCGCATCCTGCTCGAGCGACTCGAGGTCGCGCAAAGCCGATTTCGTCGCCTCGCGCACCGGCTTCGGCGCGTCAGCCGAGCGACCTTCCGACGACAGGAACAGGAGGAGCCGCTCGATCTCGACCAGGCTTTCGCGCAGGTTCGAGATCTTCTCGTCCTCCCGGCCGAGCGCGTCGAGCGTCTCCGTATAGATCCGGCTGCGCGTGCCCTGGTCGCCCTTGGCGCGGAACACGCGGCTGGCGATCGAATCGAGTTCGACGCCGACCTTGTTCAGCGCCCGCGCCGAGCGGTCGATGATCGCGTTGACCAGGCCAACCGCCACCCCGTCGGGATGTAGCGTCCGGGGTGGGGACTTGCCCAGTTTCTGACCGAAAAGCTCGAAGGCGTCGCTCGAATCATAGCGCAGGGTGGCGAAGCTCTTCGGCGCGAGGATGAAGGTGACCTCGACCACGTCGGGCGTATTCTCAGCCTCGCTGACGACGCTTGCGTGCAGGTAGCGCACCCCGTTCTCGGCGTAATAAGATTCGGAAGGCTCGACGAAATCGGGGTCGGCGTGCGACGGCACCCTGCAGCCGAGAAAGCGCTCGACCTTCTGGTCCTCCTCCGGGGTCGGCTCGACCATGTCGATCCAGACCGCCCCCGGCGGGATCGGCTCGGCGCGGTCGAGAATTTTTCGCGCAAGCCTGGCTTTCGGAACGGCCTCCGCGGTCAGCTCGGTGTCGATGGGGTAGTGGACAATGATCACGTTTCGCCCCGCCTCGGCTAAAGCGCTACCTTAAGCAATTACACGAATCCTTTCGCCGCGCCGATGCCGGCGTCGGGCGGATCGAGCGCCGGGCGGCCGCCGTCTCCGGCGCGCCGCCAGCGCCTGTTCGATTCTGCACGCGACTCAACGCTTTCAGGCACTTAAGCTCTTTTTTCTGCAACTCGATTCGATGACCGCCCCGGGTCAACCGGAAATCGAGACTTGCGGTCTGGTAGGACCTTGGCGAAGGCTTGTGAAAGCAAGGTGACGCACCACGGCTTATCAATATCTCTGCTATTTATCAATCTATTCTCTGTCACTCTTAATGTCATACATTATGAGAGGGAAACTCAGGAGCCGGCACGGCGCTCGCAGGCGATTTGAGCCCGCAATCGGAGCTGCAACGCCAGATGCTGGCGACAACTTATTGATCTTGTTCGGTAAAGTCTCTGCCGAGCGCATCTGAACCGAACAAAACAAGAACAAAAGCTTGCGCTCTCACGCCGGTCCCGGCATAGTAGGTGAAGGTCGAGATGCGCGCCTAGCGCGCGGCCCCCTGTTTTCCCAGACCCTCCCCGCCCGCCAGAAGCTTGAAGCGCGCCCGACGTCGCGGCGCCCGTCGGCCTGCGCGAACTCTCCCGCCACATCCCTTGAAGAGCGATCATGCCCGACGCGACCCCGCCGAACCAGCCGAAACGCCGTAGAACCACCGTCACCCAGCGAGTGCTCGCCGCCCTCGTCGGCGGCGCAGGCGTCGAGGAGATCAGCAAGGCGGAGCGGCTGACCCGGACGCGAACAGAAAACATCCTGCGTGAGGCGTTGCGCAGCCGCTGGATCGCGCCAGCCGAGGAATTCGCCCGGCTGCAGATCACCCGGCTCGAGCGGATGATCGCCAAGCTCGTCGACCGCATCCAGAAGGGCGATCTCGACGCGATCGACCGCGCGCTCAAGATCGTCGACCGGCTCGACCGGTATCACGGATTTTCGAAGGCCAAGCGCCTCCCCGAGCGGTATGACGATGAGGACCGCGCGCGGCTCCTCAAGAAGATCAACGAGGTCGCCGAGCGCCTCCAGCCCCAAAAACCCGCTGAATGACGGACGACGCGGCTGAGCCCGCCGGGCCTGCGAGCCCCCCTGGCTCCGGCGAGCGGATCATGCGCATCGCTGATCTCGTGAACCTCGAACTCGAAACGCGCGTGCAATTGCTGCAGGAAATGACGCCGCGCGAATGCGCGCAACTCTTCCACGACTGGACGTTCTGGGCGCGGGACGACCAGGCGGCGCCCCCCGGAGACTGGATCATCTGGCTCATCCTCGCCGGACGCGGCGCCGGCAAGACGCGGGCGGGCGCCGAGGCGGTGCGCAACTGGATCAACGACTACCCGATCGTCAACCTCATCGGCGCGACCCTCGCCGACGCCCGCGACATCATGGTGAGAGGCGAATCCGGCATTCTCGCCTGTTGCCGGCGCGACGAGCGGCCCGAGTTTCACGCCACCGACCTCAGGCTCGAATGGCCGAACGGCGCGGTGAGCCAGCTCTTCTCCGCCGAGGAGCCTGACCGGCTGCGCGGCAAGCAGCACATGAAACTGTGGTGCGACGAGCTCGCCGCCTGGCGGCAGCCCGACGCCTTCGATCAGGCGATGCTGGGGTTGAGGCTCGGCGACAGGCCGCAGGCGGTCGTCACCACGACGCCGCGCCCGAGCAAGATCATCAAAGCGCTGGCCGCCGGTAAGGACACAATCGTCACGCGCGGCTCGACCTTCGACAATAAGGCGCATCTGGCGCGGGCGTTCTTCGAGCGCATCACGGCGCGCTATAAAGGGCGCGCCATCGGCCAGCAGGAGCTGTTCGCCGAAATCGTCGAGGAGACGCCGGGGGCGCTGTGGTCGCGGGCGCTGCTCGAGCGCCAACGCGTCGCCCCGGAGGCGGCGCCGAAGGAATTCGCCGAGGTCGTGGTCGCGGTCGATCCGCCGGCGCGCTCGGGCTCGAAATCCGACGAATGCGGGCTCGTGGTGGCGGCGAAAGCGGAAAGCGGCCTCTTCTACGTGCTCGCTGACTTGACGAGCCAGGGCGAGACGCCGGGGGCGTGGGGGGCGCGGGTCGGGGCCGCCTTTCGCGGCTTCAACGCCAACCGGGTCGTGGCCGAGATCAACCAGGGCGGCGACATGGTGGCCGAGGTGCTGCGCCAGAACGAGCCCAACCTGCCGGTGCGCGCGGTTCACGCGACGCGCGGAAAATTCCTGCGCGCCGAGCCGATCGCCGCGGCCTATGAGCGCGGGCTCGTGTTTCATGTCGGCGCATTCGCTAAGCTCGAGGACCAGCTCTGCGCGCTGACCCCCGATTTCGACCGCCGCGCCATGGGCTTCTCGCCCGACCGGGCCGACGCGCTGGTGTGGGCGCTGGCTGATCTGCTTGGGGTGGGGCGGGCGAGCACGGGGGGGATGTTGGAGTTTTGGACGGGAGGCGGTCCTGGGAGCACGGGGCCGGGGATGCCGGTCTAGCTTCCGAAACGTCAGACGCGCTGGATGTGGATGATGACTCGCCGCATATCCGCCGCCGAGGAACGCGAACTGATAACCGCGGTATTTGCTGCGGCCCTCATGATACTCACTATATTTCTCGCCTTTTTCGGCGTGTTAGCGGCGGTCCAGCCTCAGGTTGAGAAAATAACAGAATTGCGCGAGGCCTTCGTACTGCCGGTTCGAGTTCAGTATATTTGGGGTGATGTTATCCGGCTCGGTGGCTGCCATCGCATTGCTCTATCTCAGCGGATATCGAATTGACCCGCGCTGGATCATTTTCCCGGTGTACTTGTTGATTACCGTTGTTGTCGTCGCCACCCTCTCTCTTGCGCAAACGATTGGGCTATGAGCGGAGGAAAGCGACTGAATGGACCTCCTCACGTCTGATCAGAAAAACGAACTCAGTGCGAATGCCATCCTAAAAGAACATCTTGAAGCCAAAATAGATTACTATGTTTACATAGCAAGGACGGTCAGATTGAGCGTTCCAAAGGAGTTTACCGATTTGGACAGAGTTGATTTTGTTATTGTATGGATAAACAAATCGGACAGAGACATTATAGGCTTAGCTGGTAGGGCGGGTATGTCAATACACGATGTTTGTGAAATATATGCTAGGGCGGCTGTTGGGATAGATGAAGAGCAAAAATAGCGAGACATAGATGCCGAATGAGAAAACTATTTCGACCGGCAGACGAATGATCCTGCTGTCTGCGGTATCAACAATCGCGGTCGCGGTCGTTGCTATGTCTAACGATACCGCCTCACAAGAGATAAAAAAACCGACTATTTCAAGGTCAGAGGCACGAGGTATAGTCGACTCGATAGCACAAAATATATATAAGATATCGCCGAAATACGATGTAAAACTGCCAGAAGACTATTTAAAAATAGTGCCAGATGAGATCTTTCCATCAGCGATTTCGATTACTGAGCGCCGCTTTACTATTATAGACAGATGATTGCGGAAGCCGCCCTACGTCGCAGCTCGTCTTCCGGGCGGCGATGGGCAGGCACGAGGCCGAATGTGGAGTTCCGCTGGACATTTCGTCAAATGACGCGTACGTGTCCGTCAGGAGACGCGAATGGCTGCCGCCATCGTTGAAACCAAACAAGCGGAACTGGGCGCCCTCGAGCCCCAGACCTTCGCCTCGGAAAGCGATCGGGCGCGCTTGAGTGAAGTCGCGCTCAAGGCGTTTCTAGCGCTCATGAAAGCCTGGGGCCTGTCGAACGCCGAGGCCTCCGCCCTGCTCGGGGTTTCCGCCAGCACGCTCGATCGGATAAAGCGCGGCTACCGTCCCACTTTAAGCCAGGACCAGCTCACTCGCGTCTCCGCCCTGGTCGGCGTCTACAAAGGACTGCATCTTTTGTTTGCCGACGCAACCGCCGACGAATGGACGCGCAGGCCCAATCGCGGGCCGCTGTTCGACCGTCAGACCCCCATCGGCGCCATGATCGAAGGCGGCATCCCAAGGATGCTCGAGGTCCGCCGCACGATCGACGCGGCGCGCGGCGGGCTTTGACCTCTGAGGCATGATTGACGGCCTGCCGGTCGTAACGGAGGCGTTCCCCAGGACCGTCCGGCTCGTGTCGACGGCGCGTCTGCGCCCGCCGGTGCTGGAGGGCCTCGTTTCAGCCGACGACGCCGCGGCGCTCGCCGAGATCGAGGGGGCGACGAGCGGGCGCTTGTTGGCGGAAAGCCGGGGCGCCGAAGGGATCGGCCGCGACGAGTTTCTCCACGGCGTGCCTTATGCGAGTTTCGTCAACGCCGCTTTCGCCTATGGGAAGCCGCGCGAGCCGAACCGCTTCAACGCGTCGCGCGGCGCCTGGTATGCGGCGCTCGACGTCGAGACCTGCCTCCGGGAGGTCGCCTGGCACATGGCTCAGTTCCTGGCGCGGTCGGGACTGCTCAAGGGCGCGGTCGACTACGCCGAAATGTTCGCCAGCATGGCGGGCGAGTTCGTCGATCTTCGTGGGACGCCCGGGCACCCCTGTCTCGATCCGGACCCGGCGGTCGGCTATCCGATCGGCAACGCGATCGCCTACGCGGCGCGGGCGCAAGGGCTCAACGGGATCATCTACCCTTCAGTGCGCCAACCCGGCGGAACCTGCATCGCGGCCTTGCGGCCGCACGCGGTGCAGTCCGTCGCGCCCGGCGCCGTCTATCGACTCGCGTGGTTCGGCCATATGGAGCCAGCGATCACCCAGATTTCCGGATAGAGAACGCTACCGCCGCGGCGGAAATTCAGCGGTCGGCGCGGCGTGCAGGGTCGCGCCAAGCCTGCGGTTGAACTCCTCGGCCTCGAACTCCGCGTTGACCACTTCTGTCTTGTCCTCGCGGGGCAGCGGGCACTGCGCGTCAGCGCCCGCGGCGCCCACGCGCGCGAGCGTGGCCCTGAACGCGCTCTCGAGTTGCTCGCGGTCATGGCTTGCGGCGAACACGTTCGTGATCCAGACGTCGGCGCCGCTCTTCGACGCCGCGACGCAGAAGGTCCAGCGCGGCTGAGCGAGAGCGGAGGCCGGCAGGCAGACCGCGATGGCGACCAGCGCAATCGAAACGCGCATCATCACCCTTCCCCGCTCGCGCAACCCTCAACGCGGGCGATGGTAGGGGCCAATCCCTAACGGAAGGCGAAGGCGCTCGCGCCCGCCTCCCCTGCTCTCGCCCTCATTTCAACACCACTCTCCCCCCACGCGCCCTCGATAAGGCGGAGGTCGCATGGGAGCGAGATCCAAGGAAACAATCCCATGTCGGAACCTGTCAGACGCACCCTGCCCCCAAGCGTTTTCGCCCGCCTCGCCGATGCTGGGCGCTATGTGATCACCGGCGTCTCCCCGGACACCTGGTTCGGGCCGCTGCAGCCGCTGGCTCCCATGGCGCCGCCCGAGGTCAAGGGGCGGCAATGGGACTATCCGTTCGGCGCCAACCTCAACTATATCCCGCGCTCGGACGACGGCGTTTCGTTCGGCGAATTGCGCGGGCTCGCCGACGCCTTGCCGCTGCTCCGCTCCGTCATCGAGACCCGCAAGGACCAGATCGCCGCGCAAAGCTATGCGGTGCGCCCGCGCAACCGCAGCGATTCGTCGGCAAGCTCGCAGGCGATCGATCAGGTCACGGGCTTCCTCGCCCGCCCCGACCGCCGGCATTCGTTCGCCGACTGGCTGCGCATGCTGCTCGAGGACATGCTGGTTATCGACGCGGCGACGATCTATCCGCGCTACAATCGCGGCGGCTCGCTTTATGCGCTCGACATCATCGACGGAGCGACGATCAAGCCGCTGATCGGCGAGGACGGGCGTGCGCCCGAGCCGCCGGATCCCGCCTATCAGCAGATACTCAAAGGGGTTCCCGCCGCCGACTTCTCAACCGAGGAGCTCATCTACATCCCGCGCAACCTGCGCGCCCATCGGCTCTATGGCATGAGCCCGGTCGAGCAAATCGCGCTCACCGTCAATATCGCGCTGAGACGCGACGCGGCGACGCTCGACTATTACAAGGCGGGCTCGACGCCTGACGCCTTCGCCACACTGCCGAAGGAATGGACAGCCGACCAGATCCGCTCGTTCCAGGATTATTTCGACGCGCTGATGAGCGGCAATCTGGCGCGAAGGCGCCAGACCAAGTTCATGCCGGCCGACTTCAAGCTGATCGAGGCCCGCCAGCCGCCGCTCAAGGACCAGTATGACGAGTGGCTGGCGCGGCTCATCTGCTACGCCTTCTCGGTGCCTGTTTCGCCCTTCGTGAGCCAGGTTAACCGGGCGACCGGCGAGACGCTTCGCCAGCAGGCGACGCAGGAGGGGCTGGTTCCGCTGAAGGCGTGGGTGAAGAACGCGCTCGACCACGTGATCTGCGTCTGTATGAACGAGCCTTCGCTCGAGTTCGTCTGGGTCGGTGACGACGCGATCGACCCGCTCGAGCAGGCGCAGACGCTGCAGATCCTGGTCGGCGCCGGCATCAAGACGCGCGAGGAGGCGCGGGCGGACTTGGGGCTTGCCCCGGCGGTCGGGGCGGCGCCGATCGCGGATACCAAAGCCTGAAGGCCTGGGAAAGTTCAACCTGCTGCACGACGCGCGGGGAAGGTTGCGAGGGCGGACCGGGTCGGCGACGACGTTCATCGACCCGCTCGAGCAGGCGCAGACGCTCAAAATTTTCACCTCGTCTGGGCGTCATGGCGCGCGATACGCGCCAAACTGGGGCGTGACGATCCCGTCAACGCCAGCAATTCCGGGGCTTAGAACAAAAAGAGAACATTTGCTTGACCGCTTACGCCCGCTTGCCGGCGGCGTCGCGACGACAATGACGATCACCGGTAACGACGGCAACACCTATACGTTGAACGGCGGCTCTTCGCTGCGGAGCACGAACGCCACTCAGGCCGTCGCGGCTGGTCAGACGCTGTTTGCAACGGTCCCCGTGGTTAATGGGGCCGTCGCCTATGCTTGGTACGTGGGAGCGGCCGGCTCGGAGACGCTGCAGGCGATCACCACGATCAACAGCGCCGCCTTCAGCGCGCCGCTCACGACCAGTCAGCAGGCGGCCACCGTCGTCACCGCTGACAATTCTCGCAACCAGGGGGTGGCGTTCGACGGATTGCTGACGGATGGCTTCAACCCCGCCACCAGCTCCTATGTGCAGGCATTGGCTTCCGGCACGGCGGGGACCGGCACATTTCTCACGCCCTCGGGTCGAGGCTCGATCGTCGAAATCGACAATATGCTGATGCAGATGTGGAACACTTACCGGCTGTCGCCGACGGTGATCTACGTGAACGCGCAGGAGCAGAAGAACATCACGGCGAAGTGCCTGACCAACAGCTCTGGGCCGCTCGTTCGCTACAATGTCGACGCCTCTCAGTCGGCGCCGTACGAGTTCACCGCCTCCGGGGTCGTGCGCTGGTACTACAATCCGTTCACGGGCGTCGAAATCCCGATGCCGGTGCATCCGGACCTGCCGCCCGGCACGATCCTGGCGTACTGCGAGCGATTGCCGGCCTGGTACCAATCGAACGAGACGCCCAATGTCGCCGAGGTCCTCACCCGTCGCGACTATTATCGCGTCGATTGGCCGGTCCGCACTCGTCGCCGCGAGTTTGGCGTCTACACCGAAGAGGTTTTGGCCATATACGCCTCATTCGGGATCGGCATCATCACCAACATCGGCAACGGCTGACGTTCAAGCTGCGCGTGGCGCGTCGCCGCGAGGGACCCGCCACCCGCGGTCGTTTCCGCTTTAGCCTGTCTTTGCGAGCGTTGCATGTCGCCATTCGATCTGACCAATCTCGCGGCCCTGAAAACCTGGCTCGGATTGCCCTCCGCGCCGGGCCCGAACGACGCCACGCTCGCGTCGCTTGTCACCGCGGCGAGCCGTTCGGTCTACGCGGCGCTGAGCCGCCCCAGTCTGCTGCCCCGGTCCTTCACGGAGACGATCGATCTCGAGACCAGTCGCGTCACCTTGAGGCACTGGCCTGTGCTGCAGGTGACCTCGGCGGCATGGCATGGAATCGCCATTCCGCCCGACGAGAACGCCGATCTGGAAGCTTCAGTCGGTTACGCCCTCGAGCCGGGCGACGACGTCCCGCCGGGTCGACCGCAGGCGCTTGATTTGTTCGGCTGCCGATATCGCCCGGGGCGGCAAAGTCTCGTCGTGTCGTACAACGCCGGATATGCGGTCCAGAACGAGACCCAGGCCGTTCCCGCCGCCGCTCCCTTCCAGCTCCCGGCGCTTTCGCCATACGGGGCCTGGGGATCGGACCTCGGCGTGATCTACTCTGCAACCGGCGCGCCGCTGACGCTTGTTCCAGCGTCCCCCGTCGCCGGTCAATATGCGGTCAACGCAGGAACTTATACCTTCTCTGCAGCCGACGCCGGCCAATCTGTTTCCATCTCTTACGGCTATGTGCCGCAAGATATCGCGCAGGCGACCCTGGAACTGGCGGCAGAGCGTTTTCGCGCGGCCGAGCGCATCGGGCTCAAGTCGAAGTCGATCGGCGGCCAGGAAACGATCGCCTACGACATGAGCGCGATGTCGGCGCCGATCCAGGCGATGCTGCAACCCTATAAGCGGGTCATCCTCTAATGTTCGCGCTCGAACTTGAGGGTCTCGACGAAACAAGCGCCAGGCTCGAAGGCTATCCGGCCGCGTTGCAAGCGGCGCTCGGCGGCAAGGCCACCGAACTCGCCGCGGCCCTTGCCGACCTGGTCAAGAGCGACAAGCTCGCTGGCGGCGCGTTGAATTCGCGCTCCGGCGCGCTCAGCGATTCGATCGTCGCCAGCGTCTCTGCCGACGCAGACGGCGTTCTCGCCACGGTTGGATCCGAAGGCGACGTGAAATATGCGGCGATCCAAGAGTACGGCGGCAAAACGAGCGCGCATGAGATCCTGCCCGCGAAGGGCGACGTGCTCGCCTTTGTCATCGGCAACGTTCAGCATTTTGCCCGAAGGGTCGAGCATCCCGGCTCGCTGATCCCCGAGCGGTCCTATTTGCGCTCGGCGCTCGACGACATGAAAGACGAGATCCTCGCGTCGCTCACCGACGCCGCGACCCAGGCATGGGAGGGCGCATGACCCGCGAAGCGGCCTTCTCCGCGTTGTTCGCCGCTGTTTCCACGGCCTATCCGTGGGGCCTCGCGTCGCGGCGAATGAAGTTATGGAGCGAAGTTCCAGCCGCGCTGCGGCCCGCGTTCTTCCAGCTCGAATCGGGCCCGGAATCCTATCAATGGGGCTCGCCGGCGACGCCCCGGCGGACGCTGGAGGCCAAGCTCTTTCTTTATTTTGACGCCCGCGACCCGACGAACTCCAGGCGCGACCGCGATCAACAACGCTCTCGACGCGATCGACGCGGCGCTTGCGCCCGCAAGCTCCAATATCGGACTTGGCCGCCAGACGCTCGGCGGCGCTGTATACGATTGCAAGATCACGGCCGTGCCGGTGCGAGACACCGGCGACCTCGACGGCGACGGCCTCGCAGTGGTCGCGGTGCGACTGATCGGGCCGTAATAGACATTCTTCAGGACCGGATCGGGGTCATGACGCCCATCAATACGTAGCCCAATTCGACAAATTATCCGATTGCCAGATCGTTCTAATGCCGTTACCAGAACTCGTATGCTTGCACGCCTTCTTTGATTCTCCGCAAGGAGCACCCTCCGACAGATGGATCTAATTTCGAGCGAAACGTCTCTGGTTGTGGCGGGCGCATGGAATGCGGCGATCTTGACCCCCGAATGGGTTCAGAAGCACGGGTTTGAGGGTAAAGTCGACTAAAAGGTCCAAATATTCGTCCCCGCGGCATTAGGAGGAGTTCTCGAGGTCCCACGAGGCCTGACCTACACTATCCGTCCGGATGCACTCGTTGTCGCCCCGCAGCAGACGTCCGAGGAGGCGATGCGCTCTGTTGAGGATGTCGTCGGGAGAATGTTAAAGACGCTCGTACACACCCCGATAACCGGTGTTGGGCATAATTTTGCATTTCAAGACGTTGCCCCTCGATCCGCCGCGTTGAGTGCTTTCACGGCCGCCAACAGCGACCTGACGGTGCCGGATGGGTGGCGCGCTTCGGCATCGTCTGTATCGCTGACATTAAAGAGCGATGACAAGAATGTATATATTAATATAGGCAGGACCTTTGATGCCGGCCAAGTGACCGTGAGGTTCAATTTTCATCACCCAGTAAGTTCGAGTACTGAGGCGTTGGGCGTTCTGGAGGGACAGAATAACTACCCAAGAATGTTTAGCAATTTCGGTTTGGCAAATCGTCTGGTCGACCGCAAACTCGGGGAGGAGAAAATTGGAGAAAACTAGCCTGTGGAAATATTCAAGTACAGCATTCACAATTGTTGTACGGGATAACGAAGGCCTCGGCGAGGCCAAGCCTCCGGTGAAGGGGCGCACGAACCTTCATTCAGAGGCCAATGTAGTAGTTGTTCCCGGGCGGATTACCGAGACGCCAAACGGTTCTAGTATATCAGTCTCGGTCAGTCCTGATTCTGTTAATAAGAAATTGCTTATCAGGCAAATAAATAGGCAGCTTGAAGGTTGGACTTCGCAGAGCACGAACTCAAGGGAGTTAACGCACTTTTGCTTTGAATGCGATGCAGCTCACCTACCACGAGCCAATCGATGCATCGGAGCTTATGCAGGGAGACGTGTTGGCACGGAACTCCGGAGTTGGACAATGTTCTAAAGGAAGTTCATCCGCACTATTTTAATCATCCAAAAAACCAAAACTTCATTGTGCTGACGCAAAGCTGCGACTTAGTGATCAGACGCGGCGAATGTAAGACGCCATACATCGTAGTGGCTCCAGTGCGTGGACTTGATCTGGTAATTGAGCGCCATCTACAAAGTTACAAGAGATCAGAGCTAAACTCGGCGCTCCCGATAATCGGACTCAACTCAAAATCCAAGATTTCCGAATTCCTTAGTCGGTTGATTAATAATAATGAGTCAAACTATTTCTACTTAGACGCGAATGGTGAATTGGCAGTCGACAGCGTTGCGTTTCTGAGGCTATCCATCGCTTTAAAATCTGAACTACACTATAAGACCTGTTTGGCTGCAAAGATCCTCCAATTAACAGAAATGTTTCAAGCGAAACTCGGCTGGCTAGTTGGACAATTGTACTCCCGGGTAGGCACTCAAGACTGGGATGCCCCGACTCTCAATGACAAAATTGCGCAACTACTCGAGGATGTTGCGATTTGGGTCGATAACCAGAAACTGCGTGAATTGAAGAGGAATTGGAAAAGCGAGCCGTAATCGAGGCTCTCCTTGATCGCGACGCGATCTCCAAAACCCTATCCCAATTACCAAGTAAGAAAAACCGGATAATAAATAGAATTAGAACAATTATCGATGAACAGAAGACTGAGAATAACGCTAAGTTCCTCGGCCGCCTAATCGCTAGATTAGACTCCGATGCGGAATTAACAGCGCTCCTCAAATGAAAACTCGGCCAAGGACCAGTTCCTAGTTCAGCCACGCGTCCACTTAGGCGACGCCGAGCTGCGGCCAATGACATTCCCGCAATGGAGCTCATCCTCATGTTCGTATTCGGCTCGGGCGTGCTGATCGGCACGCAACTGAACGTCGCCAATCCGACCCCGATCAACTTCGGGCTCGTCCAGAAGGTCAGCGTCGACACCTCGGTCAGCGTCAAGGAGCTCTACGGCCAATATGCTTTCCCGGTCGCCGTCGGATCCGGCACGCGCAAAGTCACGTGCAAGGCGTCCCTGGCGCGCTTCAGCGGGCAAGCCCTCGGTCGCCTGTTCTACAATCAGGTTCCGACCCCTGGTTCGACGCTCTCTCAGTTCGCCGAGGTCCATAGCGTCCCGGCATCGACCCCCTACACGATCACCGTCACGAACTCGGCGCACTTCGTCGCCGACCAGGGCGTCACTTACGCTTCGACCGGACTTCCGCTGATCGCGGTCGCCTCATCGCCGGTCGCGGGACAATATTCGGTCAGCGCGGCGGGGGTCTATACGTTCGCCGGCGCAGATTCCGCTGCCGGGGTTCTGATTTCTTACACCTATACGAGTTCGGCGCAGGGAGAGCTCTCACAATTGGCAACCCCCTGGTTGGACCGACGTCGACCTTCTCGGCGCTGCTGTTCGCGACCGACCCGACCACAAACGCACAATTCTCGGTCACGCTCAACCAGTGCGTCGCCAGCAAGTTTTCGTTCGACACCAACATCGAGGACTTCGCCAAGCCGGATTTCGAGTTCCAGGCGTTCGCCAACGCCGCCGGTCAGGTCATGACCTTCAACTTCGGAGACGCGGCGTGAGCGAGGAGGCGTTCGTCATCTCACTTGGCGGAAAGACTTGGTCGATTCCGCATCTGCCTTTCCGCGCGATCAAAGCGATCCAGCCTGCTCTTTTCGACGCTTATCTCGGAGCGGGCGGTGCGTCGATGTCGGCCAACTCCGTAGCGCGCTTGAGCGAAGCCCAGCTCGATCGTCTTGCCGAAGCGACCTGGCGAGCGATCTCTTTCGTCGAGCCTGAGCTTTCCTTGGCGAACTTCCTCGACCTTCCGTTCTCGGTCGGCGAACTGATCCAGTCTTTTCCGTCAGTCGCCAGGGCGGCTGGCCTTCGTCCCGGCAAAGTTGAGGATCAGGCTTCGCCTGCGCAAGCGACGCCGGAGGCGTCGCCAAGCGTGGGAAAGTCGATTTCGACGCCCTGATCGCTCAGGTCGTCTCGAATACCGGCTGGCGCTGGGACGAAGCGCTCGACCAGCTGACGATGCCGCGCTTTCTCGCGCTGCGGGCCGAATGGCGGCGCAATCCGCCCGTCCACTGGCTCGTCGCCGCCGCGCTCAAGTATCGTGAGCCAAGCGACGATGCGCCGCCGCGCCAACCGACGATTGCGGAACTCAAGGCGGCCTTCCCGAACGGGGCGCTCTGACAAATCCGCGAAAATCAAGGATTAGCGATGGCCGACGCAAATGTCTCCGTCAGCTTCAGCGCATCGACCAACGATTTTGTCTCCCAAGTCAGCGAGGCAAAGGATGCATTGCAAAGCCTTCGCGCACCGTTCGGCGAAATCAACCGCCAGTTGGCCTCGTTCGGGACCGCTGCATCCCAAGCCTTCAGCGCCGATCATCTGACGCCCTATCGCGACGCGCTCTCGGCGACCCAGTCGCTTCAGCAATCGTTCACCGCCGATAGCGCCCGCGCCGCAGCGGCGCTGCGGGAGGGGGACGATGCGGCCTATGCCGACGCGGCAAGGGCGGCGCAGCTCGCCACCTCGGAAGAATTGAGAATCCTAACAGACGCTACGAAGCAGAAGCTCGCCCTTTATTCCGAGGAGGCGCGCTTTTTCCAAATCACCCAGCAGCAAAAACTAGCGCTTTCACAGCAGGCTCTCGACGCAGAATACGCTTCCGAACTAGCCGCGCTGCAAAGAGATGAGGCTCTCGGCGACCAATCGCTGGCGGCAAAGCAGCGTGTCGACGACATGATCATCGAAGCGACCCGGCGCCGTGACGATCAGATGGCGGCGTTGACCCGCTCGGCCCTGCAGGACCAGGAGCGCGACTATCAGGCGTTCGGCAATTCGATTACGCAGGCGGTCAATTCCCAACTGCGCGGACTTATTACCGGGACGACCACTTGGCGCACGGCGTTTGCTAACGTGCTCCAGGACTTGCTGGTCAAGTTCATCGAGTGGTGCGAAACGACCGTAGAGCACTACGCCTTGGCGGAGGCGATGAAGACAGCCGCGACCACGTCGGGCGTCGCCGCGCGTACGGGCGCGGAACAGGCCGGCGCCGCGGCCTCGTTGGGCGCGCAGGGCGCGGCAATGGTTCGATCGATCCTCTCCTCGGCGGCGGAAACATTCGCTGGGGTGTTCGGGTTTCTAGCGCCGCTAATGGGTCCATTCGCCATGGGCCCCGCTACGGCGGCGCAGGCTACGGTCGCCGGCATGGCGGGGGCTGTCGCGTCGGCCGACATCGGCATGTGGCGGGCGCCGGGAGACATGCTGACTCTCATCCATCACAATGAGCTCATCATGCCAGCGGCGGAAGCGGGCGCCTTTCGCTCGATGCTGACGACTTCGGCGAGCGGAGGCGCTTCGCCTAGCGCGTCCGTGGCTATTCATCCAACCACACACTTTAATGTCTCGGCGATTGATGGACCCTCGGTCGCCTCATGGATGCGCTCGAATGGCCCTGGCATGGCCAAGGCTCTCGATGCGGCTGTGCGCCACGGCGCGGCGCTTGGTCTGAAGCGACTCAATGGCCGATGAGCAACCCGAATCTTCTCGGCGTCCATTTGCTGCCGTCAACAGGCGAGTTCGCCTACGACACCATCCCTTATTTCGGCTTCCAGCGCGGCGAGTACGGCCTCGACCAAGCGTTCATCATGGACTTCTTCGCTGGCGCGCCGAACAACAAGACCGATTATTCGGTTTCGCTCGATCAGTTGCAGGCGCAGCACCCGGAATGCACCACGGTCTCGGTTGTGATCGCCTGGTTCTTCGATTCCGAGGACGCATCTGTCTGCCACGTTTATCCCACGAACAATTACATCGGCGGCGCCTTCAAGCGATGGGTCTCTGGCCCGGTCAATCCGTTCGGAGTTTGGGTTGACGATCACTGGATGGTTTCGAGCCTGACAGAATTGTCTAGCGATCTCAAACCGCCAGCGATGCTGCCGGGGACGAGCAATTTCGTTTACGGCGGGACACCGAGCGATCAGAGCGTCGTTCGGTGTATCCGCGATCTGAAGAGCCGCGGCTTGAAGGTTATCTTCTACCCGTTCCTGCTCGGGACCGGTCCAGGGTTCCCGTGGCGTGGCCGCATCACTTCGTCCGGGGACCTCAGCCAGACGGCGACGAACGACGTCGCGACCTTCATGGGGCCAGCGACAGTCGCCGACTTCACACCGGATTCGATCAATCTGACAGTCGCCTACTCCGGCTACCTGTACGATTGGACCTATCGCCGGATGATTCTGCACTACGCGAACCTCTGCACCGTCGCCGGCGGCGTCAATCTGTTCGTGATCGGATCGGAAATGCGCGGGATGGAAATCCTGCGGGGACCGGCCTGGACGAAGGCTGGCGCAACGGATGGATCTGGCGCCGCGATCTGGGATTATCCGATGGTCGCGGCACTTAACACGCTCGCTAACGACGTGAGGACCACGTTCGACAACCTGGGCTTCGTGAAAAGCGCGACGACGCTCGAAAACTTGATTTGCTACTCGGCCGACTGGTCGAGCTGGATGGGCTGGCAGCATCCAGGAGAAGACGGGCAGTGGCCGCATTTGGACCAGCTCTATGCCAACGCGAACATCGACTTCGTTTCCTTTGACAACTACCTCCCGATGACCGATTGGACTACCGCCGCCAACGGCGGCCTTGACGGTTCCGAGTGGATTCAGCCAGCCCCGACCGGGACGTGGCCTCCATCGCCGTCGGCCATGAGCGGTCTTGGGCTCAGTGGGCCGCCGACGATCTATTCGACGCCGTATCTCAAAGCCGGGATCGAGGGCGGCCAATATTTCAATTGGTTCTATAACGACAGCGACAATCGCGGCCGCGGCCTCGATCCGAATGGCACCGACCTGCAGGTGTCGTTGCCGGAAGGCGACCGGCTGGCTCAGGCTCGTAACCCGTATTCTCCGGGCCAGGAGCTTCTCGCCAACAAGCAACTGCGTTGGTTTTGGAACAACCCTCATCAGGCGGTTTACGCCACGCCAGCTTCTAGCGGGGCATGGGTTCCGACGGGGCCGCACACTGTATGGGTCCCCAATTCAAAATCGATCTTGATGCTGGAGTATGGGTTTGCCGCCTGCGACCGGTCGACGAATCAGCCGAACGTTTTTTTCGATCCAAAATCGACGGAGAGCTTCACCGCCTATTGGTCGATCTGGAACCCGGCCAACGAACTCGGTTATCTGCCGCGACGCGACGATACGATTCAAGCGCTAGCCCTCGAAGCAGTCTATGAATACTGGAACCTGGACGGCGCCAACGAGAGCGTCGGCGGCTTGCCGATGCTCAACTGTAATTTCTGCTGCGTTTGGAATTGGGACGCGCGGCCGTTCCCGACATTTCCAGTCGAAAATCAGTCATGGGGCGACGCCGGAAATTGGGAACAAGGCTTCTGGATCAACGGCCTGCGCGCCGTCCTGCCGCCGCCCCTCCCGAGCCCGCAACCGACCCCCGGCGCTTACGCAACTTTCCCGACCTTGACGACGCTCGCCTGGTCGACCCGCCTGAGGCCGAAGTTTTCGACTTCTGATCGCCGAGCACGTATCTGGGCGCGAGACGCGAACCCAACACATCGCCAATCCCTATTTCGACCTTGAATTGACCTATGAGGTGCTGCGCTCGGCAGCGGCTGATGAGGAATTGCAGGCGATTGCAGGGTTCTTCGAGCAGGCAAGCGGCGCGGATCAACCCTTCTGGGTCGGACCGCCGGGCTTGAGCACGATCACGGGCCAAGCGATCGGAACCGGCGACGGTGCGACGACTGTCTTTCCGCTCGTCGCGTCAATTGGCGGCTATAGCGGGCCAGTTTTTGGGACATCGGGCGTCTCGGCCGCCTATCTCGGCGGCGTGTCGCAGCCGAGCGGATGGTCGGTTTCAACCGGATATCTACCCGCGATCACCTTCGCGTCGGCGCCCGGCACCGGCGTCGCCATCACCGCCGACTTTGACGTTCTCTGGCTCTGCCGCTTCGCCGAAGACGTCCAGGAC
The DNA here is from genome assembly GCA_963764955.1 of uncultured Alphaproteobacteria bacterium. Classification (GTDB taxonomy): domain Bacteria; phylum Pseudomonadota; class Alphaproteobacteria; order Rhizobiales; family Beijerinckiaceae; genus Roseiarcus. The sequence goes on from CAVXVE010000044.1 coordinate 97,954, forward strand.
TTCGAGGAGTTTCTGACAATGCTTTGGGCGCTCCGGACGCTGCGGTTGTCGACGGTGAGACCGTGACGACGCCCCCGAGCTTCCCGACACTCGCCGGCCTCGGCTGGAGCGTGCACAAAAAGCCAGTGTTTTCGACGCTGGTTGCGAGCCATGTGTCCGGACGGGAAGTTCGCGACGCTCTCTATCAGAACCCGATCTGGCAGTTCGAGCTGGCTTTCGACGGCCTTTCGTCATCGCCGAATGCGTATTCGGGACTCGGCGGGAATTCTATGCAGGCCTTCCTGGGATTCTTCCTGCAAATGCAAGGCCAATTTGGGACCTTCCTTTACAACGATCCGACCGACAGCGCGGCGACGAACGAGACCTTCGCCACTGGCGATGGTGCGACTACGACCTTCGCCTTCTCCCGCTTTATGGGCGCGTTCCTCGAGCCGGTCGGCTGGGTGACGAGCGTCTCGAACGTGTTTTTGAACAACGTCAATCAGCCATCCGGCTGGTCGCTATCCACGCCCAACTCGCTCGTGTTCGCTTCAGCGCCCGGCGCGGGGATGTCGATTGCGGCGACCTTTACCTACGCGTTCCAATGCCGGTTCGATTCCGACGACCAAGACTTCGAGGAGTTCATGTCGAACTTGTGGAGGGTCGACAGCGTCAAGTTCAAATCGGTGAGGACGTCGTGAAAATCTCAGTCGCCCCATTGGAGCTTGCGCGCAGACCTATCCAGCTGGGCATGCGCCGAGCGCGAAGCCTTTGCCTTAGCCAAGCGCCGTTTGCTCGGATGGTATCGCAATTCAGCCGGCTCGCAGCGAAGACGTCGTGATGCTTGCCGTCGGCGCCCTCGCTTTTCTGGCCTGTGCCACCGCCATGTATTTGCCCATGGCCAGCCTCCGGGAATTGTCCTGGTCATGAAACAGACCACCGCGGCCGTCATCAGCCTGGTCAACGCCGCGCGCGCTGCGCAGGACTCGCCGATCGCCTTCGCCGAGTGCTTCACTTTCATCACCACCGCTGGATCGCAGTACACGTGGACGAATGTCGACTATGACATCACTTACAACGGATTCGTGTTCAGCGCGAACGGACCCCTTGTTTCTGGCCTAAAATATAAAGGGACCGTCGGTCTCGAGGTCGACAAGCAACAGATCACCATCGCAGCCCGCTCTTCCGACGTCATCAATGGCGCGCCCTTTCTCATCGCTCTTCGTGACGGAGCATTCGACGGGGCTCCAGTCTATCGTGATAGGGTCTTTCTCACTGCGCCTCAAGGTTCTGTTGTCGGCGGAGTTCGCCTCTTTCAGGGCCGCGTCTCCACCGTCGACAACGTCGGCCGCACCCAAGCGACTCTGACCGTCGCTTCGGACCTCGTCATCCTCGACTACGACATGCCGAAGAACGTGTTTTCTCCGACGTGCCTGCATGTCCTTTATGACGCCGGCTGCGGCGTCATCCGGGGCACGTACAGCGCTGATGGAGTTGTCGGCGCTGGTTCGACCTCCAATTCGATAGCATGGTCAGGCGCGCGCGCCGGCGACGCGCAGGGATCTCTCGTTTTCACTTCAGGAGCCAACGCTAACATCCGCGCGACGGTCAAGGCGGCCGCGGCAGGCTCCGGCTACACGTTGATGTACCCGTTGCCGTTCGCGCCGGCGACAGGCGACACCTTCAATGTCGCCTTCGGCTGCGATCACACGCAAGCGACGTGTCAGGGCAAGTTCAACAATCTGACGAATTTCCGGGGGTTTCCATACGTACCACCTCCGCAATTGGCCTACTGAGAAAATGAAGGCGATCTGCCTCCTCATCGCGCTCGCGCTCTGCGGCTGCGCGACCCCTTATGGCACGCTCTATTTCCCCGGGGATTGGTCGAGCGTCATTCGAGATCCGCAGGCTTACAGATGAGCGCCATGCAGCGGGCCGCCGTGGTCGCCGAGGCCCGGTCGTGGATCGGCACGCCCTACCATCATGCGGCCGACGTGAAAGGCCACGGCGTCGACTGTGCACTTCTGCTGGTGCGCGTCTACTGCGACCTCGGACTTGTCGAGCCGTTCGACCCTCGACCATACACACGCGACTGGTTCCTACATCGGAACGAGGAACGCTACCTTGGGTTCCTCCTCGCCCGTTCTCATGAGGTCCGTGAGCCAGCGCTCGGCGACATCATCCTTTTCCGTATCGGGCGCTGTTTCGCGCACGCGGGCATTGTGTCGCGCGTAGAGCCGCTGGCCATCATCCACGCCTTTGCGCCATCGAGCCATGTTGTCGAGGATGTCATCGCGGCCAATGCCGATCTTCTTGGACGCATAAAGACGGCGAAATTCGCCAGCTATTGGGGCTGACCAGTGGGTTTCTTGCGCCGCAGCGCTAACGCCAAGCCTGACTACACGGCGCTCCAGCTTCAGACGTCCGTCTCGATTCTGCCGATCCCGATCGTCTGGGGGCAGAATAAGATCGCAGCGAACGTCATCTGGTACGCCAACTTCAAAGCGGTGCCAGGCGGCAACGGCAAGGGCATTGGCGGCAAGGGCGGCTTGCTTGGCGGCGGCGCATCGGCCAGCAGCTACACCGACACCGCCGACATCATGATGGCGCTGTGTGAGGGACCGATCAGTGGCGTCGGGCTCGTCTGGAAGGATCTGTCGGTTTATTTTCTCGCGGAGCTTGGCCTCGGCAATTACAACGGCACGACGCCGCAAGCGGTCTGGCCTTATCTCGCGGCGCTCTACCCCCACAACGCGCTCGCCTATCAGGGAACAGCATACGTCTGGGGCGCCGGCTACAATCTCGGCGACTCGGCGTCGATCGGCAATCACAATTTCGAGATTTATGGGATCCTGAGCAGCACAGGAGTAAATGGGATCGACGCCGATCCGGCGTTGGTCATCCAGGATTTCCTGACCAACGCCCAGTATGGTTGTGGTTTCAATCAGGCCAGCATCGATTCTGGTTCTCTGTTCACCAACCCGGATTCATTCCAGGCCTATTGCTGGGCGATGGGCTTCGCGTTCTCGCCAGCGCTTGTCAGCCAAGAACAGGCATCGAGCATCCTGACGCGATGGCTGCAACTGTTCTCGACGGCGGCCGTATGGAGTGGCGGTCTCCTGAAATTCATCCCCTACGGTGATACCGCGATCTCGCAGGGTTCGGCGCAGACTCAGTCGACGCAGCTTTCAATTCCGGTTCCGATTCCTGTCTCGTCTGGTGAGACGCTTCCTGCAGTCGTCGTCGTTTCGCCGCCGGCGAATTTCGTCTCCGATGGTGGCGTCGTCGGCGGATTCAAGCGGTCGTCGCAACACGATCTTTGTCGGCTGATAGGAGAAACCGGTCAAGCGCCTCTGCGGGTGTCTTCCAATCAAGCGTCTTTCGGGGCCGCGAGTTGAGGGCGGCGGCCACGGCTGCAATCTCGTTGGCGCTGTGCATGCTGAGATCGGTCCCTTTGGGGAAGTACTGGCGCAGCAGTCCGTTAGTGTTCTCGTTGGTGCCCCGTTGCCATGGGCTGTGAGGATCGCAGAAATAGACTCGCACGCCCGCCTCGATCTTGAGGCGCGCGTGCTGGGCCATCTCAGCTCCTTGATCCCAAGTCAGCGACCGGCGCAGTTGCTCGGGCAACGTGACGATCGTGCGCGAGATGGCGGCACGTACCGCCTCGGCGCCATGACCGGCGAGTGCGGGCCCGTTCTTCACGCGAGCCTCGTGGCCATGGCCCGCCATGCGCGGCAGGTATAGCAGCAGAGTGAAGCGCGTCGTGCGCTCCACTAAGGTGCCGATCGCCGAACTCCCAAGACCCAGGATAAGGTCTCCTTCCCAGTGGCCCGGCACGGCGCGATCGGCTGCCTCCGCCGGACGTTGGCTGATCATGATCTCGGGAGAGATGAAGGTCTTGCCTCGCCCGCGCGTGCGCGCCCTCGGCATCCGCAACACGCGCCCGGTGCGCAGGCAGGCCGTCAGTTCGCGGCGCAACGCGCCTCGACCTTGAACGAACAGCGCTTGATAGATGGCTTCATGGCTGATGCGCATGGTCGCGTCGTCCGCGAAGTCCACCGGCAGGCGACGGGCGATCTGCTCCGGGCTCCAGGCGTTTGCCCATCGCCGGTCCTTCCGTGGTCCGTGCCGACGGCTTTTCCAGGACACGACCGGGCCGGGAACAGGAGCCCCGCTCGGAGCCACAACGACGCCAGCCAACCGTTCCTCGACATAGGTTCTTAACGCCGCGTTGCGCGCAAGCTTCGCCTGCTTTGGGCGGCGAGCAGCGCGCTCGGCGTGCCATTGCGCTGTCGTCGCACGATACGCGAGGCCACCGCTTCGGGTGGCGGCGTTGCGCCGCAGCTCTCTGGAGATTGTCGATGCCACTCGCCCGAGCCGACGAGCAACCTCCTGCATGGAGTAGCCCTGAACGCGAAGGAGCGCGATCTCCTTCCGCTCCGCAAAAGAGAGATACCGACCAGAGAGGGGCTTCGCCGATAGCCCAAACATCGATGGCGGCATGCCCCCTGCCTTCCTGAACCATCGTGTTCCTACCGCCTGCGGGACACCGACACCGACCGCAGCATCTTCACTCGCCGTGCCCGCCGCAATCGCTGCCCAAAATCGCCGCCGCTCCTCTCGCCCTGCCACCGGCGGTCGACCTGGTGAGAACAAGCGCACCCGCCCAGAACGATCCGAGCGCCGTTTTCGAATGTTCATCGCAACTCCCGTCAAAATGTTGCGACGACCACTTGAATCCGCCGTCTATGCCTTCAACAATTTCCCCTTCACGTTCATCGGAGCGAACATCCCAAGCGTGGCGGGCGAATATGGCATGTCGCCGCAGGGGTCATATATCTTCGGTCCAGCGGATCAAGGAAAGCCGGTCGTTATCACTTACACGACGCAGGCATCACGCAGCTACACGCCTAATCTGACGCCGGTTTATGATCTGACCGACACCGACTTCGTCGACGAAAAAGGCAATAAAGACCCCGTCCAGGTCGAAAGGGTCGACATTTTCTCTCTTCCGACCATTCAGCGCGTCGAAGTGCTGTCTCGCGGCAACGAATATTCGGCAATCCCGGTAGAGGCGCGGGACCAAAGCCAGATCGAGGTTTATGGCCCGCGCGTCGGGCCGACCATCCAAGGGCATGAAATCTGCGACGAGTTCGTGATGGGCCCGCTGATCGCCCAGACGATCTTGCAGCGCCAGCTCTACGTCCGAACCAAATTCACCTTCAAGCTGTCCTGGGAATATTGCCTGCTCGACCCGATGGACATCGTGACGATCTCTGATGCGAATCTTGGGCTGTCGAATTATCCGGTTCGGGTCATCGAGATCGAGGAGGACGACAAAGGGCTCCTCTCCTTTACCTGCGAGGAACTCGTAGCCGGGATCTCGAATCCAGCACTCAATCCGAACGCGACATCCACGGGCTTCCAGCCGAACTGGGGTGTGCCGGCGGTCCCGGTCAACACGCCACTGATTTATCAGCCGCCAACGGCGCTGACTGGCGGTGTCGCGCAGATTTGGCTCGGCGCCTCGGGCATTGATGGGGGCGGCCAGAATCAATGGGGCGGCGCCGGTGTCTACGTCTCCGTCGACAATGTCACCTATTCTCAGATCGCGGTTCTCACCGCGCCGCTTCGCCAAGGGTTCCTGACGGCAAGCCTGCCGGGGGCCGCGGGGTGGGATGCTGTCGATTCTCTGGCGGTGAACCTCACGGAGAGTGCAGGAACGCTCTCTGGGACCAGTCAGGCCGCCACGCAGGAAGGCGCGACCCTGTCGCTCGTCGATCAGGAACTTCTCGGCTACGAGACAGCGACGCTGACGACGGTGAGCAATTACAATCTGACCGGTCTGGCGCGCGGTCTCGCCGGCTCCTCTCCGACTGCGCATTCGACCGGCGCGCCGTTCGCGCGCTTAGACGGTGCTGTTGTCCGCTACGACCTGCCGGCGAGTCTGCAAGGGAAAACGCTCTGGTTCAAATTCCAGAGCTTCAACATCATGGGCGGCGGCGGCGAGGATCTGTCCACATGCGTCGCCTATTCCTTCAATGTCCCGGCCCCGCCAGTCACGAATCCGATTGCGACTCAACTCGAGAGCGGCTTCCCGCTTGATCTCCGGCAGGTCACTTCAGCGCCGACCGTCTCCGATGATTTCGGTCATGTTTCCGGCGACGCGGTCGTCGACATCATCGACCTCGGTGGCATCACCGTCACGGTCAGCCATCCGATCGCGCTAGCCCTCATCGCTGGGAACGTCGATCTTGGTCTCATCACCGGCGCTGTGACGGCGTCCGACGACTTCGGTTCGATCAATGACGCCGTGGTCGACGTCATCAACTTGGGGACTATGCCTTGAGCGAGCAGCTTCAACTTCGACGTGGGACGTCCACACAGGTCGCCGCCTTCACGGGCGCGCAGGGCGAGACCGTCATGGATACGACAAACAATCGCCTCGTCGTCAACGATGGAACGACCGTGGGCGGCTGGCCGGCGGCAAAGCTGTCAGAGGTCCAGACCAACTCGCGGACGGGCGTCAGCGACGCCGCCTATGCCGTCCTGAGGACCGATCGCATGGTGGCCTACACCGCGCTCACCGCGGCGCGGGTGGTGAGCCTGCCTGCCGCGAGTTCGTTCCCAACCGGGACACCGCTCACCATCGTCGACGAGACCGGAAACTGCACGTCGATCGTCTCGATCACCGTGACGCCGAACGGCACCGACGACATCAATGGCGTCAACGGTTCAGCTGTTCTAAACATGGCCTACGGCTCCATCGCGCTCGAAAGCAGCGGTTCAGGCTGGACGATCATCAACCGAGAGTGTGGGGTCGCCACGAAGCTCATCGCCGAATCCGCGCATGGCGCCAATATCCTGGCGGCGGTTCTCGAGTTCGCGCAGTCCGGCCTCTCTGGAGCATCCGTCACCTGTTCGACGCAGATCCCGGCGAACTGCATCGTGCTCGCCGTCGGCGTCCGCGTGATAACCACGATCACCGGCCCGACCTCCTATGAAATCGGCGTCTCCGGGAACCTGTCGCAGTTCGGATCCGCGCTCAGTCTCCCGGCCGGCTCTAACAACTTCGGCCTCATCGGGCCGACGGCCTTCTACACGGCGACGAACCTGATCCTGACGACAACCGGCGGCAGTTTCTCTGCGGGTGCGGTGCGGCTCTCGATCTCCTACCTGCTTGTGAAATCCTCCCGCCGCCTAGCGGCTTTCTCTTTCCCAATAGGGCTGGACATGAAACGCAATCTTTGGGGAGCCGTGCTCGCGGCTACCTCGCTTTCTGGCGCGCCTGCAAACGCGCAAACCTATCAGGATTCAGGGGGTACTTATGTCCGCGGCATTGTGCCAATCCAGCCCGGAGTCGGGCCATTGTTCACATCAGCGAATCCAGGCCAAATTTCCGGTTCATTTTCGGCTTCACTGAGCGGCTTTCAGCCGACTCCGGCCTACGCGACGCTCTCCGTTGGAGCGTCCTCGAGCCGGGTCGTCCTTCCGAGTGGGACAGTTGTCGTCGTCTACAACACGGGTTCGAACGTTGCCTATGTGACGCTTGGTGGCTCAAGTGTCACGGCGACGACATCCAATGACGTGGTGCCCGCCGGCGGATGGATGGCCTTCACTGTCGGCCCTAACACTTTTCTGGCCGCGATTGAGAGCGCAGGCGCGACAACACTTACGCTTTCCGGCGGTTCAGGATTGCCGACCGGCGCGAGCGGCGGTGGCGGAGGCGGTGGTTCGGGCTCAAACGCCTCGGTCGGATCGACCGGCTCAACCGCTCCCGGCTCCGCGACCTATAACGGCATGCTGGTCACCGGCGGCAACATGGTCGGGGCTTCGGGATCAGCGTGGGGCTCGGCGCCGACAGGTCTAAACGTCCTCGGCGTCAACGCCGACGTTCTCTCGTCTGCGCTGCCGACCGGCGCCGCCACAGCCGCAAATCAAGAAGTGACCCCGGCCGGCGCGAGCGCAACAAGCGCGCAGGCCGTACAGGGAGTCACGGGCGGTGTGCCGATGCCGACCACCGGAGCCAACACCGGCGGAAGCCTGACTACGATCATCCAAGCCGGCGTCTCAGTCCCAATTAATATCTCAACCGCAACTACAACGCAGCTCGTCGCGGCTATCGCCGGCAAAGCGATCTATGTCACCGCCTGGGACGTGATCGCAGCCGGGACCGGGAGCATCACGCTCGAATATGGGACCGGGTCGAGCTGCGGCGCCGGCACGACACCGCTTACCGGCGCCTATGGCCTTGCTGCGCAATTTGGCATCGCCAAAGGCAACGGCCTGGGACCGGTGCTCGTCGTGCCGGCCGGCAACGCGCTCTGCGCTTTGACGTCGGCCGCTGTCCAGATGAGCGGAAGCGTAAGCTATACGCAATTCTGAGCGCTGGGCGGTCCTACCCTCGCAGATGCTCCACCACATCCGATCCCGAATTCGCCCTTCTCAGCTCAAGGCCACAATGAAGCGCTTCCTTTCTTTCCTCACTGCGGCCCTCCTCGGGCCGATCTGGCGGATGCCGGCCTGGGCGGGGGCGGGACTGACGACGGTTGGCGTTGGCGGCATTCTGGCGGTCGTCGTCATACTCACTCCGCCCGCGATTACGCCGCAGCCTAGTCTCGCCTTCTCACAGTCGAACGCTTACGGCTATATCAACCAGGGCATGAAGCCCAACGGTGGCGCCGTCGGGTCGATGGAACTGCCGTCAACCCCGGCCAATTCGTTTGCGCTTTACCATGAGCTAACGATAGGTGGCAGTTGGCTATTCGGACAGAATAGTAATTCAATTCATACGCTTGCAATGATGTCTGGCGTCAGTTCCGGGCCGCCGACGATGGACCTTCAATTGTCGGTCGGTGCCCCATGGTGGCTCCCGACAGTGGGGGCACAACCTCTCAGTTCCAGTCCTCCGGCGACGTTCTCCCCTCGCGGATCGAATTATAATGGCGGAATTTATACCTGGACAGCGGCAGACGGTTGCCCAACCGCAAATGGTGCAGGCGCGCGAGAGCCAGAGGGGGCCGTGATTCCTAATGGACCGGGTGCTGCTGTCTATACGATAGACCCTGGTTTTCTCTGCGGGCATAACGCGAGCGGTCAAGCACCGCAGGTGAATTTTGTATCCATCCCTGGCATCGGCGCGAACCAGGCGACCGGCCCCTCGTCGACGCCGGCAGCCGCAGGCACAACCTGCGTTTCCAATTCCCCGACGAGCGCCCAATTTACTGTTACCGTGCATGTCGGAGTCGCGCACGGTCTCAACCCAGGCCAGGGGTTCACGCTCGCTGGCTTCACGCCATCTGGCTACAACGAGACCTATTCCGCCCTCGCGGGGACGATCGGGACGACGCTTGTCGGCGCCTACAGCAATGGAACCGGGACATGCCCTGGGACTGTGACGGCAGAGGGTAATGTCGGAACTGGGTCAGGTGCGGCCATCACCGTCACTGCGCCATCAGCGACATCGCCCTATTCGCTGCAAAGCGGCACGGGGATTCAATTCGAGCCAGGCCAGCGGGTCTGCGGCATGTTCGGCGAGTTCGGCGCTGACTTCGGCCTTCCCTGGTGCGCAATTCGCCAAGTACACCGACATCACCGGAACCGATCTGCCTGGCTCGCCGGCCGTGAGTCCGTGGCTTAATCAGGGTGCAGTCAATTTTACCGGCTACACGACTTTTGGGACGCAATCGCCGACGTCCCCCGCGCTGACCGTGACGGCGATGAACAGCTATGCGGTCTCGAGCGCCAGTTTCAACGCGACCACCGGTTACGCGACCTTCGCGATGAGCCAGAATCCAGGTTTCATCGTCGGAACCGAGTTCACGGTCTCCGGTGTCACCACGACCGGCGGCGGCAGTTTCAACCTGACCTATGTTGCGGTCGCCGGGACGTCAGGAACAACGATCGTCGGTAACCCCCTCAGTGGGCCGGTCGGTCTGCCGCAGGCGCCATCCCTGACCGGATCGTCAACCGGCTCTGGCGGCTCGCTGGTCGGCGTCATCATGCCGGGCATGGCGGTGGCCGGCGCACAGGGATACATCAGTCCGTTCGGAACATTCGGCTCTACCGGGACTGGTGGCGTCGGCACTTACGGTCTTACCGCAACGCCGTCGACCTTCACCTTCACAGCGTCGACCAACGCGCCAGTGGGCGGCTTCTCGACCCTGACCGTTACTACGACGCCGAGCACCGCGTTGGCCGTGGGTCAGTCGATCTCCGATGGCGGAGTCCACATCACGACGCCAATGGTCATCACCGCGATCCTCACTGGAACGGGCGCTGTTGGAACCTATACCGTCTCCAATGCCAACGGTGCGATCACGTCAGAGACAATGACGGCTGCCGGAACGCTCGGATCGAGCGGCTCACCTGTCAACATCTATGCGGGGGAGAGTTACTATTACGCCGTCGCCCCCAGCGGCTCGGCCGCGGGCGGTGGCTCCGTTACGGCTAAAACGCAGGCCGCCATAGGCGACATAATGACGGTGATTGGATCATCGTCGGCAGCTACCTCAGCCCTCAATGGAAACAACGGCAGTGGCTGGGGAGGGAATATCGCGAACGTCGGGATGTTCCAGGGCGCGCCATTCCCGATGGACGCGACCGGACATCCGTCGAGTTCGGCGTTCACGAGCCTTTGCACCAAGACAACCGATTTCCAGTCCTTCGCCTCGACTTATGGCGGAGCGTGGCGCACGCTCTACAAGTTCAATGATGGCGGCATTTGGGCGGATCATAGCCGCGCCGAGTTCACGGGATACACCAGCGGCGCGAGCGGCTCGACCGCCACACTGAACGTGTCAAGCACGCAGTTCGGATCAACGAGCTCGCTTTCGGCCAGTACGGTCATCGCCGGGGCTGGGCTCTGCGCCAACAGCGTGTGCCCAACCGTCACCAGCGGATCTAGCTCGACATACACGCTGAGCTTCGGCGCCGCGACCGCGCAGAACGTGGGCTCGATCGGATCGCCCATTCCGATGTCGGCAGGTCAGTATCAGCCCGCAGCCCCACTTGCTTCGCAGCAAGTCACCGCCTCAATCGCTGGATCGACTCTGACCGTTTCAGCCATCAGTGGCCCGTCGACATCGACCTTTACTGGTGTCTACAGCGGCGCGCAGGCGACCGGCAACCTCACGACGTCGTCGCCGACTGGCACGATCGCGATTGGCCAGTGCATCTGGGATGGCGGCATCAATATCACCCAGCAATACCCGCTCTGCATCACGGGCGGCTCGGGGTCGACATGGACCGTCAATGGTGGGACGGCTTCATTCAACTTCTACCGCGCTATCGCCTCGGAAACGATGTACGCGACCAATGTCGCGATCGTTCCCGGCACATATGTCATGGGCGCTGGCATCACAACGCCCGTCCTGGTCAAGGGCTACGGGTCGCTGACGCCCTGCGCGACGACCGGCTTCCCGATGTGCGGGACCTATGTGATTGACAATCCGGGCAGCCTATCGACCAGTTCCGAGACGATGACTTTGTCAGGCGTCACCGAGGGCGGCGCCATCGCCCCTGGCGCGGCGCTCATGGTCGAGAATCCAGGCACCGGCGCGACCTATCCGGTCACAAACTGGAGCGCCATGACTGGCGTCATGCCATTCACGGGCAAGTACAGCACAAGCCTACTCGGTGGGACGCCTTCCCATATTCAGGCGCAAATCGCTGCGACTCCAGGCGGCGCGGCGCTCAGCGGATGCTCGGCTTGCGCGTGGACCAACGTTTCTGGCGAGACGATCTCTGGCGGCGTATGGTCCGGGAGCGTCGTCAATATCCCGGCCGGCGGACCCTACTGGATTTCATTGCGGGCCGCGAATGGGACTGCCTACGCCACACTGCCGAACGCCGTCTTCGTTGGCGCCAACGTCGCCGGATTTGGCGAGGGCAATGCTGTCGATCAGGTCGTCGGAACAGCTTTCGCGAGCAATCAGACGTATTTCCAAGGATTTTCCACGATCGTCGGGTGGCAGTCTGCCGGAACCCCGGCGCCGGACAACGTTTCCGCCGCCTACATACCTGGCCCTTCGTATCTGAACAATTGGGCGCCGGCTCGTCCGGCTCAATTGCTGGTCGACCGGTATGGAGTCGCTCCGAGCGCTTCTACTTCACTAAATGACGGCGCTGCTCAGCAGGTGTCCAACGCCAGCACACTGCTCGGTGGGGCGCCTGTCGGCTTTCTCAACATGTATAAGAACGGGACCGGGTTTCAGAATGAGTTCTATGGTGGCGTGACCCAGACGCAGACCATCGGCGTCGGCGACGGTTCGACGGCGACGTTCTCCTCTGGAGTTCGGCTTCGGCGGCAGCGCGGGGTCCGGTCTTGCTTCGACGGTGACGGGGAGCATCAGCGGCAACACGATGACGATCCCCGTACCGGGGCCAGGGTCTTATTATTACATCAACATCGGCAATGGGGTGAGCTGCGGATCGTGCGCGGCCGGAACTGTCATCACGGGGTATGGATCTGGGATCGGCAGTGGCGGAACGTACACCGTCTCGCCTAGCCAGACGGTGACATCAACCACGCTGACGATCACGCACAACAACCTCGACTTCAACGGCGCGTGGGGCTACGGCGCGACAATCACCGGGACCGTGTCCAGCGGAGTGCTCACTGTCAGTGGCGTCCAAAATGGCGTCATGGCTCCGCTCCTGATCGCATCCGACGGCACAAACAGCGCCACGCTCACCGCCTGCCTCACGAATTGCAGCCCGATGGGATCAAGCCAGGCAACCTCCACATGGCAGCTTAGCAGCAGCGCGCTCAATGGTGACACGAGCGCGACCACGTTCTCGATCGCGCCTGCTGGCGGCGCTCTGTGGCCGTCGTTGCAGGTCCAGCCATCATCGATCCCGGTTTATTTTTCGGGTCCGACCGCGATCGGTGGCGAGCCGCTGATGCAAGCTGGGACGTTTCAGGTTCTCGTAAATGGGACCCCAGTCTGCCAAGACACATCGACTTTCGCCTATAACATCCAGGCCGGCAACTGCACCGATCTCGGCGGCGGAATCGTATCGAGCGGCTGGGTCAATTACGTCACCGGCGCCTATTCGATCGCCTTCTCGAGCGCGCCCGCAAGCAACGCCACGATTGTCGCCAGGTGGACAAATATCATGTCCTCGAACAGTTCGAACGGCAACGAGCAGATAGATTGGATGGGCGGGACGTCGCCGACGAGCGGGGTGTTTGCATCGGTCGCGGCGAAAACTGGCGGTGTCAACGCCTATCTCAACGGCCAGCAGTGCGGCGGCGGCTGGCCGGATGGCATGCTTGGGGCAGCACATCAACTCAACTATTTCTTCGGCACCAGAATGGCCGGGATACACGGCGGCATGACAGGGCAACCAATGCTCACCACCGGCCAGTGGCGCGGCATGGGCACCCAGGCGGTCCTGGGCTACTTCTCCTTCGCCGGCAATCTGGAATGTGAGGAACACGACGAGGACGCGGGAAGGAACTCGGTCTTCTCCGCGACGATCGGGAGCGCGAGCGGATCTGGGCCGTGGACGGCTGTGATGACGCTGACTGCCGCGGCGACTGGTCCGATGTGGGAAGGCGAGGTCATCGAGTGCAATCCGTATACCTCGACTTGTGCTCTTCCTCTTGGAACGGAGAGCGTATCGCTGGCCACTGGCGCCTGGCGCGCGAGCGGATCGACTTACAACGTGACCTCGGACCAGAGCCCGTTCACTGCGGCCGCCTCGGCAGGCACGATCGCGATGCACAACGCCATGTGGTATCCGCCAGGGACCGGGGCCTATATCGGGCCATACGTCGACCTCTCGATGCAGAACGGCTTCGGTGGCGGCTACGCCGTCGAGACGGGCGGGGGGCTGAATGGCGCCCTGCGCTACGGTCACAGGGCTGGCGTCGAGATTGGCGCGGCGCTGTCCGGCCATCCTGAGCACGGCTCGCCGCCGACGCTGGATCGGACATCCTTCACGGGTTGCGATGCAGCTGCGGTATCTCAAGGCGTCTCGCCTTGCTTGGACACTGGCAACACGTTTGCCGCGTCGCATAGCGCGACCTGGAGCGGGTCGACATTCACAATCACGGGAGGCTTGAGTTCGGGATCCAGGTCTTTCGTGCCCGGTATGGGTCTTAGTTGTTCTGGTTGCAATTCGGGCCTTGTCGCTCTTGCTGTCTCTGCACCTCCCACTCAGTCTACCGTTACTGGCGCAGGCCAGATCGGCCAGACCTTCACCGTCACTGCCAGCGGCGCGATCGGCGGGGGCGGAAGCGGAACGCTGACTGGCGGCTGCTCCGGGACGTCCGGCGTCGGGTCGAACTGCGTCGACTTCAAATTCGACATCAACACGACCGGGACTTACGGCACGACAGCGGCACTGAACACTTGCGGCGTGAACAATCTTGAGGGAACCAACACCAACTTGCCAACGGCTGGACCTTACGTCTTTCCGAACGGGACATGCATTCCGACTGGCGTCGGCGCGCTTGCGCGCGGCTTCCGCATCGGTTCGTATCAGCTTACCGACATTCAAGCTGCATCAACGGCTGGGCTGGGCAGTTCCTACGATTGGGGAATGGACCCGGGCGTCTACGTGGCCAACGGGCCGGCCGGGGTAGTTGTCCAGAACGAGGCGTTCACGTGCAACATTGTCGCGGCGACGATCGTCCAGTGCGTCAAGGGGCCTTCCTACTCGCACGGCGCTTTCTCAAGCATTGGGCGCTGGTCGTCGGGATCGACCTACGTCTCGTATGGCGATCCGAATAATGCCTTCAGCTTCATGACCGGCATCGTCGGCTATCCTGGGGGGCAGTCTTTCCCCTTCACCGCTGGGTCAGGATATACGACGCCATCGGGCGTGACCGACTTCGTGACAGGGGGCGTCTGCGCACTCAACACAACGGCGGGAACCACGCCACAAGCCCCCGCAATGGGATTTAACCTCTCGGGCGGCGCGATCATCAATGCCTATCCGACCATCCTCGGCTCAAGCGTCTTTTCGACGTGCTCTTTCCCGGTCAGTTTCACGTTTTCAGGCGTGATCAGCGGTTACAACGGGACGGCGCATACGGCCAATATGGCGGTGACAGGGATCACCACCGGGACCGGCCCCGGGACCATTGTGCCGGGCGAGATCCTCACTGGACCGAGCTTCACCGGCTACGCGACAGTCGTCAGTGGACCGTTCAACGGCTTGAACGGAACTTACGTGATCAGCACGACGAACAGCAACATCACGGGAAGCCTGGCCGCGGAGACGATGACTTCGGGACCGCCGGGCGGATCTGGCGCTGCGATAACCACCCCGCCGCTGGGATGGAGCACCGGCGTCTCTACGCCCGAAGGCGTTGGCGCTATCCAGACCAATGACGCCGACAACAACCTGACCGGGACGGAGCTTTATGACAATTCCGGCGTTAACGGCAATCCGCTTGCTGGCAAGTTCGCGCTGCCGACTGGCGGCCTCGAATCCCCCGGTCTGCCGGTCCATCCATTCGGGATGCGGCGCGGGGCTGGCGTTAGCGGCTAGTCTAGCTGTGGAGTCTCAACAGGTTGTCCTCGGTTAGGGGAAGTCTGCTGGTTGGCGGCTTTGATTTAAGACCGCCAGACCGCCATGAGGCGATGCCAGTTGTAGCGGTGAAGCCAGTGAGGCAACTCGGCGGCGCGCACGTCGGAAGTGCTGCAGGCGCGGGCGTAGGCCCTTTCGCGCAGGCTGGTCTGGACGAAGCGCTTGGCTTTCCATTGGATTTCGGCGTGTAGGGTTTTATCCACAGATGCCTAATCCGGAGCAGGCGCAGGGCTTTGGCGTAACGGCGGGATCGGAAGCTTGAGCCGTTGTCGTCATGACGCGCTCAACCTTGACGCCGAGGCTGCGAAAGAAGCGCAGGGCGTTGAACAGAAAGCGCAGGCAAGGAGCTTCGCTTCTCGTCGGGCAGGATTTCCGAGTAGGCCGGACGCGAATGGCCGTCGACCGCCAGATGCACGTATTCCCCATCCGACCCCGCGGGTGTTGCTCTGGCCGGCGCGGTCGCCGGTGATCCGGTGACCAATCCGATTGAACCTGCCGAGTTTTTTGATGCCGATGTGGACGATCTCGTCGGGAGCGGCGGGCTCGTAGCGACGGACCGGCTGGCGGCCTCGAGCGCGGAAAGCCGGTTGAGGCCAAGGCGCCTGAGAATCCGACTGACGGTGGCGGGCGAGACCCCGACCTCGGCGGCAATCTGCTCACCCGTGTGGCGCCGCCGGCGCTAAGCCTCGACCGCCGCGCATGTGGCAGGCATCGCTTCGCCCGGCGATGAAGGCGGCCGCGATGAGCTCGGCTTCGCCATCCTGACCCGCTGCGCCGATCGTCCGTTGCTCCCTCGGCGCTCATGCGCCAATCTCCCAGACTCTGGCTCCGAATGGATGAACCTCGGGGGTCACAGCACCTGCTGCTGGTTTCGTGGACAGGCAGTTAAGCTAATTCAACCTTCCTTTCGAACTCAACCGGACTTAGGTAACCGATGGTCGAGTGCCTGCGGATCGTGTTGTAGAACTCTCTCTCGATATGGTCGAACACGTCCGCCCTGGCGGCGCCGCGTCCGATAGACATTTCGGCCGATCCGCTCGGTTTTCATCGAGGAGAAGAAGCTTTCCATGGCGGCGTTGTCCCACACGTTTCCGGACCGGCTCATCGAACAGTCGACGCCATTGTCGGCCATGAGACGCTGGAATTGCTCGCTGGTGTATCGGCTGCCACCGGTCGGAATGATGACTGCCTCGATCTTGAACTCGCAACTAAAATTGCGCCTCTGCATCGCTCGCCTCCGGCCTCCTGAAACACTCTATCTCGTGTCCACGAAACCAGCAGCAGGCCACCCTGCAGAAACCGTCTGCCGGGTTCAAGGCGTCCTCGCCCAACTTGGAGGCGGCTCGATGTATGTCCCTCGCTTCACCTTTTTGTCACATTTCATCCTCTGCCTAGGTTGCGCAGGAGTCGTGTTTTTTGCCTGGGTCGATGGTGTGCCGCAGATGATCTGGGCCAACGACATGAGTATGATGACGACTGTGATCGGCGCACTGTTCATCGGTTCCGCGGTTCAGCTCGGCTATCAAGCGTGGCGCATCGGAGATCCGATGTCGACCGACAGCAGACGGACTGGCGCGTTCTCGTCTTCTGCGCCTCTTCCTTCGTCCGACTATGGCCATTTGGCCGAGAGACTTTGCGTCATGACGGGCTTCGTCGGCACGGCGATCGGCCTTTCTATGCAAGCCAAGTCACTCGCTGGTGGCGCGACGAGCTTCACAGCACTTGCAACGTCGCTTTTCACCACGGCAAGCGGTGGGGTCGCGGCAGCGCTGATCGCCATCATGACGTTCAATCTTGAAGCAGGCGTTAGGAGGGCGCAGCGATGAGCCTCGTCGTAGTCAAGATCTCACTCGAAATGCTATTCGCCAAAAAATGAGACAGACCGCTGGCCGATCTAAATCGGAGCATCGATCTTATCCTGTCCGGCCTGCTGCCGGTTGCGCGGAACCGAGATAGGTTGTTTCGGGGAGCCGGAGGGAGCGATGCAGAGGCGGAAGTTCAGTCGAGAGTTCAAGATCGAGGCGGTCCGCTTGGTGCGTGAGCGTGGGTGGGGTCTCGGGACATCGACGTCCACGAGAACGTTGTTCGCAAATGGGTGAAGGAATTTGGCGCGGATCCGAAGCAGGCGTTTCCCGGACACGGGTCAGATGAAGCCCGAGCAGCTGGAGATCGACCGGCTCCGGCGTGAGGTCGCAAAGCTCAAGGCGGAGCGCGACATCCTAAAATAGGCCGCAGCCTACTTTGCGAGGGAGTCGACATGAAGTTCGGCTTCCCTGCGAAGCACTGTTCCGTCTGGCCCGCGGCATGGCTTTGCGAAGCGCTCGGCGATCGAGGTCTGGCTTCCATGCCTGGCTGAGACGCGGCCCTGGCGTGCGCTCCCGGGAGGATGACGCGATCATGCCAGCGGTCAGGGCGAGCTATGGCGCTCGTCGGATCTGGCGCGGCGTGCTGGAAGCAGGCTTTTCCTGCGGCTTGCACAAGATTGAACGTCTGATGCGCGCTGAGGCGCTGCGGGCGAGGCCGCGCAGGCGCACGCTGCCGAAAGACGACGGCGAACGTTCGGCTTCGGCGATCGCACCGAATGTGCTCAATCGCCAGTTCACAGCGCACCGGCCCAACCGCAAATGGATCGCCGACTTCACTTATGTCTGGACAGCAAAGGGCTGGCCCCTAGCCGCGGTGATCGATCTGTTTTCGCGCCGCGTTGTCGCTGGTCGATGAAAGCCGAGATGAGCGCGCAGCTCGTCCCGACGCGTTGCTGATGGCGATCTGGCGGGCTCCCTGGCGCCCTGTTAAATCACTCCGACCGCGGCAGCCAATACACAAGCGAGCAGCTCCAGCGGCTCATGGCCGACAATGGCGTCGATTGTTCGATGAGCCGGTCCGGAAACGTATGGGGCAACGCCGCCATGGAAAGCTTCTTTTCGTCGGTGAATTCTCCACCGCCTGAAAGGCGGTGGCTTCGAGTTACGGCTCAAAGCCGGATCGGTCCGCCATCCGGCGGACATGGTCGCAACTCACGTGACATTGAAGTTGTCATCGGGCTCGGGAGGGGTTTGGTTCTTGATATATTCGACCCACATGTCATCCGTGACGTTGCCGCTGCTCACCACCCAGTAGCCCCTCGCCCACAGATGCTGGCCCCAGTAGCGCTTGCGCAACACGCCGAACTCGCTCAGCAGCTTGTGCGAACTGCGGCCCTTCAAGTGCTGCACAGCGCGCGACACCGACAGGCTCGGAGAGATCGACAGCAGCATGTGGACATGGTCGCGATTGATCGACCCTGCGTGCACCGACCATCTCATGCGCCCGCGCCGTCTCGCGCAGCAGTTCGCGACAGCGAACCCCAACGTCGCCGCCAAGCACCGGGTAACGATACTTCGTCACCCAGACCAAGTGATACTTGCAGTCCCAGACCGTATGGCCGCCACGCTTGTACGCTTCCATCCAGCCAATCTATACCGCACGCGCCCCTATCCAGCCGCCTAAAGGCGTGGGGTTTACGGATCCCCTATCGGGGACTCTAAAAACCGAACGGATCGGTCGAAAGGTCTGCCGTACGCGGGACGCCGCCAGAGCCGACGTGTTCGACTACATCGAAAGATTCTACAACACGATCCGCAGGCACTCGACCAACGGCTACCTCAGCCCGGTCGAGCTCGAAAGGAAGATTGGATAGCTTAACTGCCCGTCCACGGAACCGGCAGCAGGCCATCGCGCTCGAACGTGTCGGGAAGAGCGTCAACGTCGTCCATGCTCAGTATGAATGGCGACGGCACAGTTGCGCTCCGGCGATCCGCCAATTGAATCGATCATCACCGTCTACGAAAGAGCGGAGCCGTGAGTTTATTTAGCGCTTTCGACGCCTGCTTCGGATCCATGCTGCTAGTGACCACGCTCATGGCCTCGTGGCTCTTCCGTTCGTCTGGCGCGCCGTTTATCGCCAAGATGGCCGTTCCGACCCTTACCGTCCTGCTCGCTTGTGTGACCCCCTTTCAAGTGAATAGGATGCTGGGATTTCCTATTTCCGCGCCGCCCGCGACCCTGCCCAGTCATGCTGAACTCATCGCGTTTGTGGCGCGGGATGACGACGCGCGAGTGGATCTGTGGCTGCGTCAGGGCGATGCCTCGCCGCGAGCCTATGAGACCACGCTGGACGATAAACTTAGACAGACCTTGCGAAAGGCGCAGAGCAGGCTCGGTCATGGGGAAAGGGTGTCGCTGGTGAAAACTCACCTGAATGCGAAGCGAACCGGCGTCACCGAGCAACGTGCGCCGGACGATCCAGGATACGAGCTGGACAATTCCGCCTTCTTGCTGCCTCCAAAAGGGTGACTCATTAGCAAGAATTGTGCGTGGGACCGCCGGCGACCTAACTTTCGCAGAGGCGCGTCATCGACGGCAGATCGTGACGATACCGCTGTAATCCCTCGACTGTAATCTGCGAGAAGCCGCCGGTTCGTCCGCAGCGACCTGCCGCTTTTGCGCCTTGCTCTATAAAGGAGACCCGATGCCGCGGATCGCGACCATCGTAGCCCTCGTCCTTGGACTGTATTCCTGGATCGGAGCCACCGCGCTTGCGGCGTCGGATAGAGCGCTTACGCCGCTTTGCAAGCCGCTTGGCAAGCTCTTGGCCGACTTCGACGCTAAAACTCATTTCGCTCCGCTGACGCCTGGACAATTCCATTTCAGCGAGGGCCTCTACGTTGGAAGCCCAACTACTCCGGAGGGCCTGCCGCCCGGCGACGGCGCTCTGCTGGCAACTCATGACGGCGACAAGGGCGGCGTTATCATCTGGACCCGCGGCCCCCTCGCCTGTTCGCCAATCGCAATCAACGAAAAGCTCGTAAAGCTCATTTCCGACATCAAAACCGGCCACCTCGACAGCGAAGGCAACGAGCTGTGAGTCCAGGACAAACGTCCTAAAGCCAACGGTGGTCAAGAGCATTCCAGCTTGGCGATCGGCCAGGCCTATGCAAAGGCAAGGAAGCACGGAGTTCGCTCCCCGACACCCCGCAGTGTTGCGCCGGTGATCTGACCGCTGTTTGGGTTCCTGATGCAGCCCATGAGGCGATGCGGGATCTGGTCCGGGCGCGGGCAACAGCAGGGTGCTTGGCAAGGCGCGTCAGCACCTGCAGGGATTCCTGTTGAGGCATGGCCGCGGCCATGCCGGAAAGAAGGGCTGGACACTCCCCTATCGCCGTTGGCTGACGACGGTTCGCTTCGACCATTCTGCCCAGCAAGTTGTGCTGCAGGACTATATCCACTCTGTGCATGACGCCGAAGAGCGCGTCGCCCGCCTGACGAAGCAGATCGAGGATCTGGTTCCCACTTCGTCGATGGCGCCGATCGTTGAGGCGTTTCAGGCAATGCGTGGCGTGGCCTTCGTGGCGGCTGTCACCGTCGTTGCCGAGGTGGGCGATTTCATCCGCTTCGACAATCCGCGCCAGGTGATGGCCTACCTTGGTCTGACGCCTTCCGAGCATTCGAGCGGGACAGCGATACGCCGCGGCGGCGTCACCAAGGCAGGCAACGCGCTTGCACGGCGTGTCTTGATCGAAGGGGCTTGGACCTATCGAATGCAGGCCCGCGTCAGCCGCAAGCTGCACGACCGGCTCGAGGGACTTCCACAGATCGTCCGCGACATCGCCTGGAAAGCGCAGGTCCGGCTCTGCGCACGCTATCGTCGGCTCGCGGCGACAGGCAAGCCCAAGGTCGTCGTGACGACCGCAATCGCGCGGGAGATGGCGGGATTTCTCTGGGCGATTGCACGCCAGACGCCGATCGGTTCCCCCGCCTGATTTTGCGTCGGTAAACAGATCGGCGTCCACTGTTGGGGGCCAGGGCGCGGTGGAGAATCCTCGTGCCTGTTATGAGCCGGCTCATGCCGACGCTCGCCTTCTAGACAGAGACAGCTCCAAGACGAAACCACGGTCATGCGGTAACCAACCCGCGCATGAGAGCTTGCTCAACCGTCGTCTTTCAGCTCTGCCCCCTGCCGTGGACGTCGTCCAGCAGCACAGCGCCTGGGCTGAACCAGAACACGGACGCTTGATCAAAGCCCTTGACGGCGAACATGAGAGCAGGCTGTTGAAGAAGTGATTTCCGCCGCAGTTCGATTCCGTTTCGGACTCTATTGGATTCCGCTGTGTTCACCGTTTGAAACACGCAGGATGGACTTTTTCAACAGCCTGCCAACTAGTTTCTGCGGTGGCTCTTCAAACTCGCAGTAGGCACGACGGACAGGAACCCCGCTTCGACCGACAGGTTCGCGGCCGGGCAGACTTTACCTGATAGGTCGTGTGTCGGCCGACGGAAGATCTTATGGAAACGCTCTTTATAGTCGCCTGCGTGGCGAATCCCCTTCGCTGGCGTTCCCGCGTTGCGCTTGCGCGCTGCGCGGTCACTGACTGGCTAAAAGAGTCAAATGTCCATATTACGTTGACCGAGTGCGCCTATGGTTCGCGCGGCTATGACCTGGCAGACCTAGCGTCAGACCGGGTCACCCACGTCCCACTTCGCGCCACCACCATGGTCTGGTCGAAGGAGTGCCTGCTCAATATCGCCATAGCGCACTTACCTTCCACGGCTGAGAAAATCGTCGCCCTGGACGCCGACGTTACCTTCCGCCGCGCCGGATGGGCAACCGAGGCGCTGGCGGCGCTCGACCTCTATCCTGTCGTTCAGCCTTGGGACACGGCTTACGACCTCGGACCTCATGACGAGCACATTCAAACGCACAAGAGCTTCGCCTCTGTCTGGCACGCCGGCAAGCCGGTTGTGGCGAGCAGCGGGCCGTTCTGGACCTTCAATGGCGGATATAACGTCTATCCACATCCTGGCTACGCATGGGGCTGGCGGCGGCGCGTGCTCGACCGAATCGGCGGCCTGCTCGAAATCGGCGCCATGGGCTCCGGCGACTATCACATGGCGCTTGGCATAGTCGGAAGGTATGAGAGCTCCGTTCCTATAGGTGTAAGCGAGGGCTACAAGAATTCAATTGCCTCATGGGCAACCCGTGCCGCATTCGAGGTCAACGGCAAGCTTGGATTCGTCCACGGCACGGTCGAGCATCCGTTCCACGGCCGCAAGAGCGACCGCGGGTATCAGGTTCGCTGGCAGATGTTTCTCGACAGCGGCTTCGACCCTGCGATAGACCTCAAACGCAACACCTACGGCGTCCTCGAATTCTCAGGTGCTAAACCTAACCTCGAGCGCGCGTTCGATCGTTACCTCCGCGCGCGCGAGGAAGACGTCAACACCCTGACGTAATCGGGATCCCGTATTTGTCCGTCGTCAGATGATTTGAGGCAGTTTGCTTGCTTTCGGAAGGGAGGCTCTGGATCATCTGTGATTGAGATTATGCGGCGCGCAGTTGGTGCTGCAAGCGACGATTGGCGATGGTCTGGCGTTTGATCCTTTCGCGTTCGAGGAGGACGGCCTCGGCCCGCCCGAAGTAGACGTCAGCCGGAGTGAGATTGTCGAGGCTCTCGTGATAGCGGGCATGGTTGTAGTGCTCGACGAAGGTCGCGACCTGGCGTTCGAGATCGCCGGGCAGGTCGTAGTGCTCGAGCAGGATGCGATTCTTGAGCGTTTGATGCCAGCGCTCGATTTTGCCCTGGGTCTGCGGATGGAAAGGCGCTCCGCGGACATGCTCGATGTTCCGCTCGTCCAGCCAATCGGCAAGGTCGCTCGCGACATATGACGAGCCGTTGTCTGACAAGAGTCGCGGTCGGTGAACGACGGTCATCTGATCGAGACCGGAGGTCGCCAACGCCAGATCGAGCGTGGCGGTGACGTCCAGCGCTTTCATCGTCGCACAGAGCTTCCAGGCGACAATGAAGCGCGAGAAGTCGTCCAGCACGGTGGAGAGATAGCACCAGCCCCAGCCCGTGATCTTGAGATAGGGGTGAGTAGGCCGAAGGAGTTTCGCCTTCGGCCCCTCGCAGAACCGGACGTGAACCTCTCAGCTCATCCGGCTCCCATCATCCATCCTACGACTGATACCCCATCGACCAATGGACGAATGCGCGTGGCTGACGTTGGGCCAGCCGTTTGAGCGTTTCGGCGGCGCGTGTTTTATGGCCCGCCAGCTTCTTGTGCTTGCGCATCAGCCATCCGACCAGAGCTTGGTTCACGCGTCGCCAGACCGACTTGAGCGCCGAGCCGTGGAAATGGCCGTAATATTGCTGCCATCCCCTCAGGATCGGGCCAAGCATGGCCGAGAGATCGGCCACGCTCTTGTCGTTCTTCAGTTGGACCCGCCAACCCCGGATTGTCTGCCGCATCGCCTTGAGGGCGTCGCGGCTGACCGCCGGTGAGAAGTTCACGTAGACGCGGTCGTACTTGTCCATCGCCTTGCGGGGGCGGAACGTGTAGCCGAGAAAGGTGAACTGGATGTCGGGATTCGCTTCGGTCCGATTGATGTCCTTGCAATACACGATCCGCGTCTTGCCCGGATGCAGTTCGAGATTGCAGGCTTGGAACCGCTCCCGGATGCGGTCAAGCACGTATTCCGCCTGGCGTCGGCTCTTGCAGTGAAGCACGGCGTCATCGGCGTACCGGGCGAACCGGACGCCAGGCAAATGCCGCGTCACCCAGAGATCAAACGCGTAGTGCAGGAACAGATTGGCCAGGATCGGCGACACGACGCCGCCTTGCGGCGTGCCCTTGTCGCGCGCCTGAAGCTGCCCTTCCGCGTTTTGCATCGGCGCTTTCAGCCAACGCTCGACGTAGAGCAAGATCCAGGGCTCCTGACAGTGCTTGCGCAGAGCCTTCATCAGGAGGCCATGATCGAGATTGTCGAACAGGCCTCGAATGTCGAACTCCACCACCCAGTCTTGGTCCCAGCAACGGCGTCTGGTGACAGCGATCGCCTCCAGCGCCGATTTCCCCGGCCGATAACCATAGGAATCGTCGTGGAAGAGCGGATCAAGCTGTGGCTCCAGCCACATCTTGACCGCCGTCTGCGCGATCCTGTCGGTTACCGTCGGGACGCCCAACACCCGCACGCCCCCGGACTTCTTCGGAATCGGCACGCCTTTCACCGGCGGCGGAAAATAGCTGCCGGAACTCATCCGATTCCAAAGCTTGTACAGGTTGGCGGCGAGCTTCGTCTCGAACCGCTCGATCGTCTCCGCGTCGATCCCTGCGGCTCCCTGATTGGCTTTCACATGCAACCAGGCTTCCCAGATCAGCGCCTTGGGAATGCCGTACGATTTGCAGGTCATGCGAGATTCCTCCCAGTCGCCCGGTTGATCTCCCATGCCCGCCAGATGACGCCGTCCCTTTGCTCCCCCGCCATTACAGCGGTCTCAACGCTACTACGGACGGCTCCGTCCCTTGGCGGCGCTTCGCTAATGTCGGCCTCGCTTTTCAGGCTTGGGCCTTTCGCTTGGCATCGCCGCCGAAGGTTCCCGCAGTTCAACGCAAGAGCCTGAAACAGGATCGCGCCGCCTCTATGCCGGACGCCGTCTGGCCCGTCAGCAGGCATCGTCCAGACTGATCCCGGCGCAACTTCACTCACCGGTTTCGACGTCGTCTGATAGCTTTCGACACTTGTACGGCGGTTCACGGGTGTTCGCCTTCCTGTCTCCTACCTGACGCCTTTGAAGCGCCTTTTCCGTAACGCTCACGACCCTGGCTTTTGACCAGCGCCGCTTACGGTGGTTTGCGACCCGCTCCTGCAAGCCGATCGCGGGGGACCTACCCCCATCTCTCACGCCGCTTGCTGCGGCACACTGAAGTCGGTCTGCCAGAGCTGGTTGGGCGCCGTGGTCTTGTCCCTGAATTCCTCGGCCGCTTTGATGACGGTGTAGGCCGGGCCGGCGATAAGATCGTGCGCTTTCAAGAGCCGATAGACCGACGCCTCCGAGACAAAATATTCTGCCTCGTCCGTGAAGCGCACCGCCAGTTCCCGCGGGCTGAGCTCGGGTTGATCCAGCGCCAGGTCGACAATCTGGCTGCGGATAGCCTCTGGGATGCGGTTCCAGACCCGATCCGGCCGTGAGGGGCGATCCGCGAGGGCCTCCGGTCCGCCGCGCCGATGCCGATCATACCAGCGGTAAAACGACGATCTGGGAATGCCGAGCTTTTCCAATGTCCGCCGAGCCGGCCAAGGCGATTGCTCGACAAGTCGGATGATCGTAAGCGGTGGTTAGACCGCACCTACCGCGGTGTGGTGCTGGGTCGATAGTGTGACGTCGCTGAGTTGAGAGCGAGTTAGACACGTGTCGGATACTGAGCTTTTGCACAAATCGAAGGGGGAGCCGCTTCGTCGGCTTGAGGTCTTCACCGGATCTGGCCGACGGCGGGCGTGGTCGGCCGAACAGAAAGCGCGGATTCTCACCGAGAGTTACGAGAGCGGGGACGAAGTGTCGGCTGTCGCGCGGCGGCATGGGCTGACGCCGCAGCAGTTGTTCGGCTGGCGTCGTGACGTGCGCCGGCGCTCTACCCGGCGTCAAAGCAACGACGCGGCCGAGATGAGCTTCGCGCCGGTTCTTGTGGAGACAGGAGGGCCTCACGCGGGGCCGCCCGTGGCGCCGTCCTGCCCAACGGCGACCGGGACGATCGAGATCGCGCTCGGGGCGGCGGTGGTGCGCGTCAGTCCCGGAATCGATGTTGCGACGCTGACGAAGGTGCTGCGGGCGGTGAAGGCCGCAACATGATTTCGGTTCCGGCGGGCGTTCGGGTTCTGGTGGCGACGAAGCCTGTCGACTTCCGGCGTGGCGCTGACAGCCTGGCGGCGCTGGCGAAGGACGAGCTTCAACGCGATCCGTTTTCCGGGACGATCCTCGTCTTCCGCTCGAAACGGGCGGACCGGTTGAAGATTTTGGCCTGGGACGGGTCTGGCCTGATTTTGTATTGGAAGCGGCTCGAGCAAGGGGCGTTTCGCTGGCCGCCGATCAGCGACGGCGTGATGCGGCTGTCGGCTTCACAACTCGCCGCGCTCGTCGACGGCCTGGACTGGTCGCGTCTGCATGCGCGGGATATTCCAGCGCCGGAGACCGCGTCGTAAAGCCTGTGCTCAGAGGCTGATTTCTCTCCACAAGCACGAGCAAATCTGATTCTCTTGCAGGCGTGAGCGCCGCCGCGAATCAGCCCCCGCCCGACATCGACGCGCTTGAGGCGCGGCTGGCTGCGGGGCTCGCGGAGCGGGACACCGCGATCATCGAGCGCGACGCGGCGCTCAGGCAGAACGATCGCCTCGCGCATCTTCTACGCCTCGCCCGAGGTGCGATCCTGCACGGTGCGGATGGTTTTGGATCACGAGCATGAACATACGTCGCGTTGGGCAACGCTGGTCTCGATTGCGGACAAGATCGGTTGCACTGCGCAGACGCTGCATCAATGGGTTGGCAGGGCCGAGCGAGACAGCGGGCGCAAGCCTGGCCTGATCACGGATATGGCAGCCAAGCTTACGCCCGGCGCATCGTGGGCTCGCGGGCATCACGTCTCGATCAAATACACCGAGTGCTTGGCGGAAGCGGGTATCGAGCCTTCGGTAGGCAGCGTCGGCGACAGCTGCGACAATGCTCTCGTCGAAACCATCAACGGTCTCTACAAAGCCGAGGTCATCCATCGGCGTGGACCATGGCGGTCATTCGAGGCTGTCGAGTTCGCGACGCTGGCGTGGGTGGACTGGTTCAACAATCGCCGGCTGCTGGAGCCCATCGGCAACATCCCGCCAGCCGAAGCCGAGAAAAGCCAACCCGCCATCGCGGCGTAACTCAAACGAAACGGCCTCCGGCAACCCGGGGCGGTTCAGTCGGCTCCACTTGGAAGGGCTTCGACGAAACGGACAAGGTTTCCGGCGACGGCTCCGCTGAACTGCTGGATGACCACTCCATCGAGATCGAGTTCGCCTATCAACGGAGGCGAAGCCGTCCTCAGAGCCAAACGAGAGACTTCTCCGACACCCCGTTAGGAGCCTTCTATGACCGATTCCGCGCCCGCAATCGCAATTGGCCCGATCTTTGACGCCTTGCGTCCCATGATATCCGCTGTCGTCACGGCGATAGTGGGCGTCGCTGTAACATTTGGAGTTGCGTTGCTGAAGAGATGGACCGGCGTTTCGCTGCAAGCGACCTACGTCGATTCGCTTCGTCGAGCTGCGCAGACGGAAGCGGGAGTTCTCGTAGCAGAGGCGGCCGACAACTTGTCTTCTCGATCCATTACCGTCACATCACCGACCATAGCAGCGGCCGCTGCACGGATAGCCGAAGCGATGCCCGAAGCCGTAAGAGCTGCCGGAAAAACGCAAGAGGATCTCGGTCGCCTTGTAACGGGTGAGATTGGCAAACTACAAGCGTACGCCACAGCAATTTCTGTTCCCTCCAGGAGTTCAGAAAGGAACTGATTACCGCAAAATGCGGCTCAGGAACGGCATGCCTAGGTCAACCACCTTAGTTCCTTGGTGAAGTATGTTCTGCCTGCCTTGTTTGGCGCGCCGCGACCTCGGACGAGGTGAAGGACCTTCGCCGGGAGGCGCAGGCGCTGAAAGAGGTCGTGGCCGATCTCACCCTCGAAAACCGGCTGCTCAAAAAACGTATGGCCCGCCCCGTTTGCAAGGGGTTTGATCGAGAGCGCCGAAAGATCAGTCTGCTTCAACGTATCCGGCCTCGGAGGGTGTCTCCCGGCCAAGATGGAGATACGCGCGCTCCGGTCCTCATAAAGCGTTCGGCGTCTAGCGCCGCTTTTTTGACTAGGCTTCCGAAACGTCGTTCGACTGTCAGGCCATCTCGATATCGCCACTCGCAAACCTCATCGATCGAACAGCGCCCTCAAGCTCTGATCGACCAACCGCTACGCCGCCAAGGGCGCGCCCTTCGCGGCAAAAGGCTCCCCTCGCCGTAGCACCGCCCAGGCAATCCGGGCCAGCTTGTTGGCGAACGCCACCACGACGACATTTGGGTGGGCCCGGCTCAGTAGCGCTTTGGCCCACCGGCCGAGCGGGGTGTCCCGCTCGGCCACATAGGGCAGCGCCGCTCGCGCGCCGTGGATCAGGAGCTTGCGTAGATACTTGTTGCCGCGCTTGCTGATGCCCAGCAGCTTCGTCTTTCCTCCGGTCGTGAACTGGCGTGGAACCAGCCCCAGCCACGCCGCCAGATCGCGGCCGCGCTCGAAGGTCTCGGCCTTTCCCACCGCCGCGATCAAAGCCGAGGCGATTGTCGCGCCGACCCCTGGGATCGTCGCCAGGCGACGGGCGTCCTCATTCTCTTTCGTCCAGCGAACGAACTCCGCATCAAAAGCGGCGATCCTTCGATCGAGCTCGGCCCATTGGATGCGCGCGTCGGTGACCAACATGATCATCCGAGGGCTCAATCCCACTCCGCCTTGTTCGTCCATCAGGTTGACAAGGAATTGCTCCAGCTTCCGCTTGCCCTGAGGGGCGACGATTCCGCGCTCCAGGAGAATGGCGCGCAACTGGTTGATCAGAGCGGTCCGTTCACCGACCAATCGGTCTCTTGATCTGTGGAGCGTCTGCATGTCGAGCTGCTCCTGGCTCTTCAGCTCGACAAACCGCATCGTCGGACGCGTCGCCGCTTCGGCGATCCCTTCGGCGTCACGATCGTCGTTCTTCTGCGCCTTGACGTATGGCCGGACATACTCGGGCGACATCAACCGCACGTCGTGACCGTGAGCGGCGAACACGCGGCCGAGATGATGGGCGCCGCAGCAGGCCTCCATCGCCACCACGCAAGGCGGAAGCTTCGCCGCCAGCGCGATCACCGTCTCGCGCTTCGCGCGCCGGCGCAAAACGACCGCGCCTGACGCATCGAAACCGACGAGGCTGCAAACATTCTTGCCAAGATCGACGCCAAGGACAGAGATTCTCATTCTCATTCCCATTCCTCCTCCTGAAAATGCCGGCGAGCGTACATCGCCGGAAGGAGGGGCGGGCCATTCCATAAAGCATGATCGGGGATGGGGGAGACGAGGCATGAGATATTCCGCATCCGACAAGACAGAGATCATCCGACTTGTCGAGCAATCGCACTTGCCGGCTCGGCGGACATTGGAAAAGCTCGGCATTCCCAGATCGTCTTTCTACCGCTGGTATGATCGGCATCGGCGCGGCGGACCGGAGGCCCTCGCGGATCGCCCCTCACGGCCGGATCGGGTCTGGAACCGCATCCCAGAGGCTATCCGCAGCCAGATTGTCGACCTGGCGCTGGATCAACCCGAGCTCAGCCCGCGGGAACTGGCGGTGCGCTTCACGGACGAGGCAGAATATTTTGTCTCGGAGGCGTCGGTCTATCGGCTCTTGAAAGCGCACGATCTTATCACCAGCCCGGCTTACATCGTCATCAAAGCGGCCGAGGAATTCAGGGACAAGACCACGGCGCCCAACCAGCTTTGGCAAACCGACTTCACCTATCTCAAGATCACGGGCTGGGGCTGGTGCTATCTCTCCACCGTGCTGGACGACTTCTCGCGCTTCATTGTCGCCTGGAAGCTCTGTGCGACGATGAAAGCGCTGGACGTCGCCGCCACGCTCGATCTGGCGTTGGCGACCTCCGGTCTCGATCAGATGACCGTCGTTCAGATCACGATCTGACTTGCGCTCAACCGCTCATCGAAGCCGTCGATCCCCGCGCCTTGATCGCCGACAAGGCGTTCGACGCCGACCCCTTCATCGCCGCCCTCGACGATCGAGCGATCGTTCCGGTCATCCCATCCAAATCCAACCGAAAAACCCCGCGCCCGTACGACTTCGCCCTCTATCGCGAACGCAATCTCGTTGAGCGTTTTTACAACAAGCTCAAGCATTTCCGAGCCATCGCCACGCGTTACGACAAGCGCGCCAAGATTTTCCTCGCCGCCGTCCACCTTGCCTACGCCGCCATCCTCCTCAACTGAAGACAGGCCCTAGCTTCGCGCCCCCACTGAAGGCAAAATTGAACCTTGGCCGTTTTAGGCGACGGCGATAACGAAAGCCGTGAGCCGCAGAGTAACGGGGCTTCCTTGCCAGCAGGAATTTCATCCACAATCGGCGACAAAACCCCCGCTTTGAACCGGCTGGAAGCTTGGACTCGCCATTATAAGCCCCTTCCAGGTATTCCAGATGAGTTTATCGACGCTCACGGCCTGAGCCGTCCGCATTGGCGGCGCATGCTATCAGCTCTCGCTGAGTATGAGCCCAACGAAATACAACAGAGTTTCGCGGCAGCCGACCGACGTATCCGAAATCGCGGGCTGTCCTACCGTGTCGCCGGTGAAAAGGACGAGCGCGTCTGGCCTATTGGTCGAATGCCGCTGCTCCTTACCGAAGAGGAGTGGCGCGGAATTCAAGCCGGCGTTGCTCAGCGCGCCGAATTGCTGGAGCGAGTGCTCGCGGATGTATATGGCGAAGGCCGTTTGGTCGCCGACGGAGTAGTCCCCGCAGGCGCATTCACCGGTTCGAAGGACTATGTCGCAGCGGTCCGTGGCATAAGGCCCTTTGGGGGGCGATGGCTTCGGCTTTATGCCGTAGATATCGGACGCGGACCTGACGGCCGGTGGTGGGCTCTCAGTGATCGAGCGCAAGCGCCGTCAGGGTGCGGGTATACGTTGGAGAACAGGCTCGTTGTTTCTCAGGCTTTGCCGGATCTTTATGCTCAGCTCAACGTTGTCAGGCTGGCTTCCTTCTTTCGGTCGCTAGCCGCGGGTTTGAAGTCGTCGAGTCGGCGAGCGGATCCGCGCATTGGGATCTTGACGCCTGGGCCTCTCAGCCAAACCTACTTCGAACAAGCTTATCTGGCGCGCTACCTCGGCTTTCTGCTGGTCGAAGGCGACGATCTGGTCGTGCGCGACGGACGCGTCTTCGTCCGCACTATCGCTGGGCTCAAGCAGTGTGATGTGATCTGGCGTCATATCGACGCAGATTGGTGCGATCCTTTTGAGCTGAACGCGTCCTCGCGAATCGGCGTCCCGGGTCTCCTCGAGGCGATACGGAACGGCGGTGTCGCAGTTGAAAACATGCCAGGCGCAGGGCTGGTGGAATCCCGGGCTCTTCTAGCGTTCTTGCCTACGCTCGCCCGCCGTTTGCTCGGCGAGGATTTGATGATTCCCAATATCGCAACCTGGTGGTGCGGGCAGCCCAACCAACGCGATAAAGTGCTGGATGAGTTCGATGAAATTGCGATTGCGGGGGCGTTCAGCGACGATCTGCTCGGCGTAATCGGTCAATCGAGCGTCGTGGGATCCGAATTGCCGGCAAAAGAGCGCGACCGATTGCGTGATGCGATCGCCTTGCGCGGGATCGACTTTGTTGGTCAAGAGATTGTACGGTTATCCACAACGCCGCGCTGGATCCAGGGAAAACTCGAGCCGCGGCCGTTCGTTTTGCGTGTCTACTGCGCCGCGACCCTGGATGGTTGGCGGGTGATGCCAGGCGGTTTTTGTCGCATCTCAGATCGCCCCGACGCGCGCGCTGTTGCGATGGGCGAGGGCGTAGAGTCCGCTGACGTCTGGGTGCTTGCCGACAATCCTGTAGAGGTGTCAAGCCTGCTTCCGTCCCCGGAAAGCTCGGGAATCACGCGTCTGTTGGGCAACCTTCCCAGCCGCGCCGCGGATAACCTTTTCTGGTTCGGCCGATACCTTGAACGGGCTGAGGCAACGCTGCGGGCTGTACGCTGCCTGAGCGCGCGGGCTGTCGATCCAGATACTCCGCCGGAGCTTGGCCACCAGTCCCTCGATCGTCTCGTCGGCGTCCTCGTCGGTTGGGGCGCGGTCGATCCGGCGACTTCGGGAAAAGGGCCAATCCCAGCCGGTGAACAAGGCCTGCGCAACGCGGCCAATTATGGTTCCGTGCTGTCGCTCGCCCGTTCAGCCCGCGACGCGGCGTCGGTGATCCGAGAAAGACTTACATATCAGATCTGGACCTTGATTGGCCGTCTGGAAATCGCACTGAAGCCTGCTAGGAAGCGTCCTGCATCGGCCGGCGAAGTTATTGATCTTGCCGACGATGGCTTGACGACTATTGCAGCGCTTTCCGGATTGTTCGATGAAAACTTCAATCGCGGCGCAGGGTGGGTCTTCTATGTGATGGGACGTTGCGTCGAACGAGGAGCAAACACCTGCCGCCTGTTGAGGCAATTTGCAGGACATGATGCGACCGAGCACTCGCTGGGGGTGATGCTCGATCTTATCAATTCTCAAATTACTTACCGCTCGAGGTACCTTGTTGGGATGGCGTTGGCGCCTGTCCGAGATATGGCCTTGCTGGATCCGTTTAATCCTCGGTCCGTAGCGTTCCAAGTTAATCGTATCGATGAAGGGCTTGGCACGCTTCCGGTGTTGCGCCGAGACGGGATGCTCGAGGAGCCAAGGCGGCTAACGACCCTTCTGCAAGCGGAGCTGACTACCGAACGCGCCGAATCGCTCACCGATGCGCGGATTTTAACGTTCGAGCAAAAGGTACTCGGCTTGGCAAATGCGATCGCCGCCCGTTATTTCTTGCAAGGAGCCGGCGAAGGCCGGGCGGAGCGAGTTACGGGAACTCGAGTGATCTACTCGATCACACATCTCACGCGCTATACCTATGGGGCGGTTGTCGAGCTCACAACCGGCGTCTTGCGACTTGCCCCTGGTTCCGGCGACGGGCAGGAAGTTCAACGCTTCAACATCGCGACCGATCCTGTTTCACAACGCTTGACCGAGGGGCTCGATCCGTTCGGCAACCGTGTCTTCAATTTGCGGATCGAAAAACCTCACCGACAGCTCTCCATCGTTGCGTCGTCACGCGTCCGAGTCATTCGAGCGCCGACGCCCATCGGAAGCCCAAGTTGGGAGAGTGTCGCCGCCGAGGCAATCGCAATCAAGTCGCTTGATGCGGACTGCCCCGCAGTCGCTCTCTATCCATCCCGTTGCGTCGCGCTCTTTGACGAAGCGACAGCATACGCCAAAGAGAGCTTCACACCGGACCGTCCAATCTTTGACGCTGCGCTTGAGTTGGCGCAACGTATTCGGTCTGACTTCGTCTACGACCCGGAGGCGACAGAGGTCACCACGCCGGCAGCCGAAGCCTTCGATCGTCGACGGGGCGTTTGCCAGGATTTTGCTCATATCATGATCGCTGCAGTGCGTGGCGTCGCCCTGCCAGCGCTTTACGTAAGCGGATATGTTCGCACCACCCCCCCGCCAGGCAAAGAGCGACTCGCGGGAGCAGACGCTACTCATGCGTGGGTATCCGTATGGTGCGGCGCGACCCTCGGTTGGAGAGACTTCGACCCCACGAACGGAGGATCGATCCAAAATGACCATATCGTCCTTGCGAGGGGTCGCGACTACACAGACGTCTCACCGGTCGAAAGCATGATTCTGTCCTCCGGCCGTCACCGGCTGGAAGTCGAAGTTGATGTCATTCCTGTCTAGACCACATGTTCGCCTGAGATAGGGCGGCCCGTCTCACAGTATGCAGGCTTATCGAGGGTTGCGCCGGGCGTTCCGGCGCCGAGCCTCATGCATAGGAGACGGGTCTTGGACAACGCTATCACAATGTCGGTCTTGACGTGCACAAGGACACGATCGCTGTCGCGCTTGCGGAGGCGGGCGTGCGGGGTGATGTGCGCGCGTATGGCAAGGTCGCGAACACGCCGGCGGCAATGAAGGCTCTGGCGGCGAAGCTGTCGCGCGTCGGGAGCGTGCTTCGGTTCTGCGATGAGGCCGGACCTTGCGGCTATGGGATTCAGCGCCAGTTGACCCTGGCTGGGCATGGTTGCGTCGTCGTTGCTCCGTCGTTGATCCCACGCAAGTCGGGGGATCGGATCAAGACCGACCGGCGGGATGCGATCAATCTCGCCAAGCTGCATCGCGCCGGTGAACTGACCCCTGTCTGGGTTCCGGATCCGGCTCATGAGGCGATCCGCGATCTCGTACGCGCACGTCTTGCGGCGGTCCGCAGTCTGCGCCAGGCCCGTCAGCAACTCTCTGGCTTTCTCCTGCGTCATGGCCGTCATTACAATCGGCCGGCGTGGACATTGATGCCCCGTCGCTGGATGGCCGGACTGAGATTCGAGCAAGCCGCGTATCACATCGTGGTGGAAGACTGCATTGCCGCGGTCGAGGCGGCGACGGCGCGACGCGACCGTATGGAAGCTCATATCGAGGCGGCGCTGCCGGATTGGTCGCTGGCCCCGGTGGTGCGCGCATTGCAAGCGCTGCGCGGGATGGCGCTGGTCGCCGCGGCGACGGTGATCGCCGAACTCGGCGACATTACCCGCTTCGCCAATCCTCGCCAGCTCATGGCGTATCTCGGTCTGGTTCCGTCCGAGCGCTCCAGCGGCGCCACACGCCGCCAAGGCGCCATCACGAAAGCCGGGAATGGCGCGGCCCGACGCATGCTGATCGAGGCGGCCTGGAGCTATCGGTTCCCGGCGCGCATCAGCCGGGAGCAACTGCTGCGCCAGGAGGGTCTGGCAAAGCCGATCCGCGACACCGCGTGGAAGGCACAAGAGCGGCTGTGTCGGCGCTATCGCAAGCTCGCCCGGGCGGGAAAATCACCCACTGTGGTCACGACCGCGATCGCTCGGGAACTGGCGGGCTTTGCCTGGGCGATCGCCAAACACGTTCAAAGCGCCGACGCTTGATGCGCTGAGATCGACAGCAGACATCACGATAAGGAGGTCATCGCCGACAACAGGGCCGGAGGCGCGGTCACGGCCAGGAGAACCCTCGCGTACAACTATCAGCCGGATATCTTCCGACGCTGGCCGCTAGACAGAGGAAGCTCCGCGACGCATCACCGGTCCGGCGGTAGCCAACCCGCGCATCAGAGCATGATCAACCGTCGTTTTGATCGTGCCTCCTGCCCTGCTCAGTCGCGGCCATTCCGAACCGCTCGCTCGCGAGTACGCATTCTTGTGCCTGCTACTTGAAACGGCGAACATGTCCTGATTCTGAGTTTCGTGCTTTGGCTTGGGCTGCGGCGATGTCGAGGGTTTTGAGACAGAAGCGTTTTATGGCGGCGAGAATGTCGTCAGCGGATTTGGTCTAGCGGAAGGGCTTTGGGTTGGCGCTGACGGCGTCGAGGTAGGCTCGGATCGCGGTTTGCAATTCCGCGGTCGAGCGGTGGACGCCGCGGCGGATTTGCTTTTCGGTGACGTCGGCGAAGAAGCGCTCGACCTGATTGACCCACGAGCTGGCGGTCGGGGTGAAGTGAACATGCCATCGCGGCCGCGCGCCGAGCCACTTGCGGATCGGCTCGGTCTTGTGGGTGGCGTAGTTGTCCATCACCAGGTGGACGTCGAGGCCGCGCGGGACATTGCGTTCGATCTCGCGCAGGAAGCTCAGGAACTCGCGTCCCGATGACGGGGATAGCAGCGCCCGATGACCTTGCCGGTGGCGGCGTCGAGAGCAGCGAACAGGCTGAGGGTTCCGTGACGCGCATAGTCGTGGGTGCGCCGCTCGATCTGGCCCGGGCGCATCGGCAAAAGCGGCTGCGTTCGGTCCAGCGCCTGGATCTGGCTCTTTTCGTCAACCAAAGAACCAGCGCGCGCTCCGGCGGCGACAGATAAAGCCCGACGATATCGCGCACCTTCTCGACGAACAGAGGATCGGTTGAGAGCTTGAAGGTTTCGGTGCGGTAAGGCTGGAGGTTGAAAGCCCTCCAGATGCGGTGGATCGTCGAAGGCGCGAAGCCGGCTGCTTTCGCCATCGAGCGCAGGCTCCAGTGCGTCGCATCCGGCGGCGTCGCCTCGAGCGTCTGGCGAACGACCTCGGCGACCTCGTCATCGCCGATCTGGCGCGGCGCGCCGGGACGGGGCTCGTCATAAAGACCCGCCATCCGATGTTCGGCGAACCGGCGCCGCCATTTTCCAACCGTGTTGGGGGCTGCGCCCAGCCGCAGGCTGATGTCCTTGTTTGCCACCCCTTCCGCCGCGTGCAAGACGATGCGCGCCCGCTGCACCAGCCCCTGCGCGGTCTTGCGCCGCGGCGCAAGGCTCTCAAGTTCGCGCCGCTCGCTGTCGGTCAAATCGATCCCAACCGCCGTCTTGCCCATCGCCATCCTCTGCGCCAACGCGCGCAGAGAATCGTATATATTTGTCGATCAAGGTTCGCTCGCTATTGATCCTGGGAAGCAGAATGGCGGCCTCGGTCGAACCATGCTCAGGGCTGCCGAAGATTGGGCTCGCAACCAAGGCGCTCAGTGTATTCGCATGTCGGTCACTAATGTCCGCGAAGCGCTGATCGCGTGGTATCTCCGCCGAGGCTACGAGAGGACCGGGGCGACGGAGCCGTTCCCTTACGGGGATGTTCGCCTCGGAAAGCCGCTACACGACGATCTCTGTTTCGTGGTTCTCGAGAAGCGCTTCGAACGGCCGCCACAGGGTAGGCGCCCTTTGTAGTCTGACCGTCGCCAACAAAACCGACCTGCTCCTCACCCCATCAGCCACGGCAGCAGCACAGGGATCACCGCCGGGGTGACGATGGCGTTGAGCCCCATCGCGAGGCCGGCGAACACGCCCGCGACCGGATCGACCGCGAACGCCCGCGCCGTGCCGATGCCATGCGAGGCGAGGCCGACAGCGAAGCCGCGCGCGGCGTAGTCGGTCACGCCAAGCGCGTCCATGAGCGGGGTCACAATGACCGCGCCAAGGATGCCGGTGGCGATGACGAGAACGGCGGTCAGCGGCGGCGCGCCGCCGAGCCCCTCGCTCACCGCCATCGCGACGCCCGCGGTGATCGACTTGGGCGCAAGCGAAATCAGGACGCCCCGTGGCGCGCCAAGTCCCTTGGCGACCAGCACCGCCGACGAGATCGCCACGACTGCGCCAACCAGAAGCGCCGCCGCCAGCGGCCAGACGTTGCGTCGAACAAGCGCGAAGTTGGCGTAGATCGGCACGCCGAGCGCGACCGTCGCCGGCCCGAGCAGGAAATGCACGAACTGCGCGCCGTTGAAATAGGTCTGGTAGTCCGTGCCGGTAAGCTTGAGCAGTCCGCCAAGGAGGGCGATTGAGATCAGGACGTGATTGACGATCGGGCGCCGGCCCGCCGCCTTGGCCAGCGCGTCGGCAATCATAAAAGCCGCAAGCGTCGCCGTCAGCCAGAAGAGCGGCGTCGCCTGTAGGTAGACCCAGAGGCGGAACGGCGTCATGCCTCGCCTTTCGCGCCGGTAAGCCGCTTGACGAGGAGGAAGACGCCGACGGTGACGATCAGCGTCGCGACCGTCGAGACGACGAGCGCCACGGCCAGCGCCAATCCCTGCTCGCGCAGCAGGCCGAGATACTGCACCACGCCGACGCCCGCGGGCACGAACAGGAGCGGCAGGGCGGCGAGCAGCCCTCTCGCCGCCTGGCCGAGATCGCTCGCCGCCAGCGCCTCCTCGTCGAGGGGGCGCCAGCGCTGGTAGAGGCCGAGGCCGACCACGAGCAGCGCGAGCCCGATCACCGGCCCCGGCGCGGGCAGCGCAAGCCCACGCGCGGCGACCTCGCCGACGAGCTGAAAGGCGAGCAGGATGAACAGGCCGCGGATCATGCCGGTTTGTCGCCGCAACGGGCGGCGCGGTCAACGCGAGCGCGAGGATCGACTTCAAAAACGCCATGCGCCGAGCGAAGGCCGCTCGGCGCTATGCGCAGCGTTTGGCTTCGCGGCGCCCTTGCTTTATCGGAGGATAAAAATGGAGCGGATGGCATGGCTGTAACGAAACACGCTCGGCTGACGGTCGGCGATTTGCGCAAGCTCAAGGGCAAGCGGCAGTTGACGATGCTGTTCGTCGAGACGCCGGAGGAGGCGGCTGCGGCGTCCGCCGCCGGCATCGATATCCTGTCGATCGTTGAACACCTTTGGTCGCCTGCGATGCGCGAGGCGGCGGGCGACTGCTTTGTGCAAGTCGGGCTGATCTATGGCCAGCACTGCACCTATGAGGATTATCTGCGCGCCGCGCACAAGAATCTGATGATCGGCGGGGACGCGTTCTATTGCGCCGGCAGCCTCGATACGATCGCCAAGCTCGCGGCCGAGGGTATCCCGGTCGTTGGCCATGTCGGGCTCATCCCCGCGCGGGCGACATGGACCGGCGGCTTCAAGGCGGTCGGCAAGACGGCCGCCGAAGCGATGCTCGTCTATAGCCATGTCAAGCAGCTCGAGGCGGCTGGGGCAGTCGCGGCCGAGATCGAGGTCGTGCCGGCGCGCGTCGCAACCGAGATTGCGAAGCGCACCTCGCTTATCCTCATGTCGATGGGCGCCGGTTCAGGCTGCGACGCGCAATATCTGTTCGCCGAGGACGTGCTCGGCTATTCGCGCGGCCATCAGCCGCGCCACGCCAAAGTCTACCGCAACTTCCGCGCCGAATACGATCGACTGCAACGGGAGCGCGTGGCCGCCTTCCAGGAATTCCACGCCGACGTCGAAAAAGGCGCCTTCCCGCAGGACAAGCATCTCGTGCCGATCGCGGACGCCGAGTTCGAGGCGTTCGTGAAGGGGCTGGACAAGCGATGAGCCGCCCGATCATTCGTTCTGACGTGCGGCGAACTCACAGGTGAGCTTTCCAGATCAGGATCGAGATCGGCAAGCGGTTCTCGGCGCATTCGCCAAACAGATAGGATGGTGTGAAAGCCAAGGCTCGCCGTTCACTGGGCGGCTGCTTACGATCTTGCGGGATGACATTGCAGCCGGTGGGGCAAGCGCCGAATTGGTAAGCGCCAGGCCCGGCGATCCGGTGGCGGACGGCTTAAGCCTCAGAATGGCCGCTGCTTTGCACGCGCTCGCGTTGACGGAGTCGGCGCCCGCGCTAGTCCTCTGCTATCCCCCGAACTCCGCGACAATCGAGCAATTGCGCCCCGTTGTGCTTGATGCCGTGCGGGAGCATCAAAGCTTCATTCGCGCTTTTCTTTCGTCGCCCCCGCAGACGAACGAGGTCGGTCGGTCAGGCGTGCTGGTCGGTGGGTTTCTGCAGATCGCCAAGGAAACGGGCTTGCCGCTTCGCCTCCTCGAAATCGGCGCCAGCGCAGGCCTCAACGCCATCTGGGATCGCTATTCCTATCAACTGGGCGCTGTCGGCTGGGGCGATCCAAAGAGCGCTGTGCGCATCGCGCCGACTTGGGAAGGACCGTCGCCGCCGATCGACGCCTCCATGCGCGTGATCGCGCGTCGTGCTTGCGACATCACGCCAATCGATCTCGAAGACGCTGCTCAACGCCTTCGGCTCAGGGCTTATGTTTGGCCCGATCAGCACGAGCGCCTGCTCCGTTTGGAAAACGCCGTCGATCTGGCGCGCGCCTACGGTCCAGGAGTCGAGCGGGCCGACGCCGCCCAATGGGTCAGAACAAAACTACGCGAACCCGCCGCGGCGTGCGGGACCGTCCTCTACCATTCCATCATGTGGCAATATATGCCGCCGGAGACCCAGGCGGATATCCGGGCGAGCCTCGACGACGCCGGCGGTCGTGCGACCAGCGCCGCGCCTTTGGCCTGGCTGCGTTTCGAGCCCTTACATTCCGAATCTCCGCCAGAGCTTCGCATGACCTTATGGCCTGGCGCGCGCGAGGTTCGCCTGGCGGTCGCTCACCCTCACGGAAGCAGCGTGAGGTGGTGCGGCGGGTAGCTCAGCCCGTCCAGTCGAGCACGATCTTGCCGCTCTCGCCGCGGCGCATGATCTCGAAGCCTTCGAGGAATTTTTCCGCCGGCAGGCGATGGGTGATGACCTTGCGCACGTCGAGGCCGCTTTCGAGCATCGCGATCATCTTGTGCCACGTCTCGAACATCTCGCGCCCATAGATGCCCTTGATGGTGAGCTGCTTGAAGATGATCTTGTTCCAGTCGACCAGCGCCGGCTTCGCCGGCAGCCCGAGCAGCGCGACCCGGCCGCCGGTGATGATGGCGTCGAACAGCTGATCGAACGCCGCCGGCGCGCCGCTCATCTCGAGCACGACATCGAAGCCCTCGGTCATCTTGAGGCGGCTCATCGTCTCCTTGAGATCCGTCTTCGACACGTCGACCGCGACGACGTCGGCGACTTCCTCCGCGAGCTTGAGGCGCTTCGGGTTGATGTCGGTGATCACCACATGCCGTGCGCCGATATGGCGCGCGACGGCGCCCGCCATGATGCCGATCGGCCCGGCCCCGGTGATCAGCACGTCCTCGCCGACGAGATCGAAGGCAAGCGCAGTGTGGACCGCGTTGCCGAGCGGATCGAGGATCGCGCCGAGCTCGTCGTCGACATCTTCGGGCAAGGGCACAATGTTGAACGCGGGCACGCGAACATATTCGGCGAAGGCGCCGGGGATGTTGACGCCGATGCCGCGCGTCTCCGGATCGAGATGATAGCGCCCGCCGCGCGCGGCGCGGCTCCTCATCCCGATCACGTGGCCCTCGCCCGAGACACGCTGGCCGATCTTCAAGCGCCGCACATTGGCGCCGAGTTCGGCGATCTCGCCCGAATATTCGTGGCCGACCGTCATCGGCGTCGGGATCGTCTTCTGAGCCCACTCGTCCCAGTTGAAAATGTGGATGTCAGTGCCGCAGATGCCGGTCTTGTGGACCTTCACGAGCACATCGTCGGGACCGATCTCGGGGATCGGCTGGTCCTCAAACCACAGGCCCGGCTCCGGCTTTTCCTTGACGAGCGCTTTCATGGCGAAGTGAAATAAGGCGTGGCGGCGTTCCGGTCAAAACCGGCGCGACCGATTGCCCCCAACAGCCCGATCCAGCTCGCCTAATGGTGTGCCCTCCATGTTACAGGAGCGATATTTCGACACTCCTCCGCCTGAATTTCGGCGTGGCTCGCCACAAAGCAGTTGCCTTTCTTTGCCCGCTGATGAACTTGTAATCAGGGGCAACAGCGGCGGGGCGGCAGCTTGGGCCTTGGAGAAGGCGAGCGCACGGCGTGCTGCTTCCGAAGAGGCGGAGCGGGAACAGCCGTGGCGGCTGTCGCCCTCTCGATGGCCACAGGCCTCGCAAACGGACAGGCCGTTGCGCCGTCGCGCGTGACGCCGAGCACGTTGGCGCCGCCGGCCGGTCCGTCGGGCGCGATCACCATAAGCAGTCCGGCGGGACTCACTCCGCCGCAAAACGCCTCGAACCTCTCCGTCGCCATCTCGAATGTGACGGTCGAAGGCGGCTTTCCGGAACTCGAGGCCGAGACCGCGGCCATTACCGCGAAACTCAGAGGCAGGCGGGTGACCGTCGCCGAGATCTTCGCCGCCGCCAACGCGATCGAACAGGCCTACGCCGCGCGCGGCTATGTGCTGGTTCGCGTCGCGGTGCCGCCGCAGCAGCTCAAGAACGGGGGAACGCTTCGCCTTGTCGTGATCGACGGGTTTGTCGAAAGCGTCGACGTCAAAGGCGTTCCCGAAAAACAGCGCGCGCTCGTTCAGGCTCGGCTGGCTTCGCTGATCGGCAAGCGCCACGTGACGCTCGCCGAGATCGAGCGCAGGCTGATCCTGGCGTCGGACGTTCCGGGGCTTGTCCTCAGTTCGACGATCGCCCGCGGGGCCGCGCCCGGTGGAACGCTCCTCGTGTTGGAGGCGACCTAGAACGCCGGTCGCGGGGACGTTCGGGGTCGACAACCGGCTGCCGAGATCGCTCGGAAATTGGGAGCTGAACGGCGCGCTGGCGGTGAACAGCCCGTTCGGATACGGCGAGCAGCTTTACGGCGCCGCGTCCACCGGCTACGACCTCGGCAAGGTTTTCGACGCGACGACGCCGATGCAGCTTCTGGGCGTCGGGGCCGTGCTGCCGATCGGCGTCGACGGATTCAAGATCAACCCCGAATACACCAACTCGGTGACGCGGCCCGCGCCGTTTCCCGGGGCGCCGCCCGACGTCGGCTACTACCAGCGCTTCGATTTGCGCGCGAGCTATCCGCTGATTCTGACGTCGCGCCCAGGCGCTGACGTTCCAGGCGACCTACGAGTGGGCCCAGGAACATCTCTCGCCGATCGGGTTCAACACCGATATCTATGACGACCAATACAATGTCGCGCGGCTTCAGCTCGAGGATCATCTCCGGCTGCCCTATGGCCTGCTCGCAGGGACCCTCGTCTTCTCCCAGGGGCTCGGCGGACGCGGCGAGACGCAGGCCGCTCTGACCGGCGTCCCGCTCTCGCAGCAGGGGGCGTTCC
The DNA here is from genome assembly GCA_963764955.1 of uncultured Alphaproteobacteria bacterium. Taxonomy (GTDB): domain Bacteria; phylum Pseudomonadota; class Alphaproteobacteria; order Rhizobiales; family Beijerinckiaceae; genus Roseiarcus. The sequence continues at coordinate 140,520 of CAVXVE010000044.1, forward strand.
CGACCTTCAGCAAGCTCGGGCTCGACGCGACCTGGACGCAGCCTCTGCCCTACGATTTGCAGGGCGCTCTGATCGGTCAGGCGCAGACGAGCTTCGGTCATCCGCTGTTCATCGCGGAGCAGTTTTCGCTCGATGGTCTTCAGGCCGCCTCCGCCTATCCGCTCGGCACGTTCAGCGTCGACGAAGGCGCGACGCTGCGCGGCGAGATCCAGCGGCCCTACCCGTTCGGCTGGACGCAGGGCCGAGCGACGATCTCGCCATACATCTTCGGGGCCGCTTCGCAAGGCTGGATCGACGAGCCGACAGCGGTGCAGCCGGGGCACATCAGCGCCGAGTCGTTTGGCGTCGGCCTGCGCGTTGGCGCGGACGCGGCGACGACAGTCTTGCCGCTCGGGGCGACGTTCAGCATCGAACTCGCTCGCGGTTTTTCGAACGTCGTCGGCGAGGGACAGGTCTATCGCGGCAATGTTGCGCTTCGCCGTGAAGTTCTGAGGTTTGCGCTGTCGAGGTTCGAACGGGGCTAGAAGATGCCATTCCCCAGGAACCGACTCTCGGCCGTCCGTCTGGCCGCTTTGGCGTCCTCGCGGCGGCGATGGCGTTCGCTTTCGGTCCCGCCCATGCCCAGAACATCCTGCCGAGCCATGGCGTCGTCACGTCGGGCGCGGCGTCGATCGGCCAGTCCGGCGCCAACTGACGGTCAACCAGACGTCGCCGCGCGCGATCGTCAATTGGGGCAGCTTTTCGATCGGCCCGGCCAATGGCGTCACCTTCAACCAGCCGAGCGCCTCCTCGGCGATTCTGAACCGCGTCACCGGCTCGACGACGCTCGACGATCGCCGGCCAGCTGCAGGCCAACGGCCAGGTCTATCTCGTCAACCCGAACGGGATCGCGATCACCAAGACCGGCGCCGTTCAGGTCGGCGGCGGGTTTGTCGCTTCGACGCTCGGCATCGCCGACAATGACTTCAACAACGGCAATCTCAACTTTGTCGGCAACGGCGCTTCAGCGGGCGTCTCGAACGCCGGCTCGATCACGGCGGCGCCGGGCGGCTTCGTCGGCCTCCTCGGCGGCACGGTGTCGAATTCGGGCGTCGTCTCGGTCGCCGCTGGGGAAGGTCGCGATGGGTTCGGGCGAGCAGGCGACGCTGAACCTGACCGGCGACAATTTTCTGCAGGTCGCCGTCCCGACGAACACGAAGACGGCCGATGGGCAGGCGCTCATCGACGTCTCCGGCAAGGTCCGCGCCGCGGGCGGATCGGTGCAGCTCAAGGCGGCGACGGTGGCGCAGGCGATCCGCAACGCGGTCAACGTGCCGGGCGAATTGTCGGTGACTTCGGCGCGCGCGAGCGGCGGTTCGATTATTCTCGGCGGCGGCCCCGGCGGGGACGTCTCGGTGACGGGACGACTGAAGGCCTCCGGCCGGACGGCGGGAGGAACGATCGCGATCAGCGGCCACGACGTCGCCTTGCGTCAGGCCAAGCTCGCGGCGAGCAGCGCCAAGGGGCGGGGCGGCTCGGTCACCGTGACAGGAACGAATGCGGTCAGCCTCGCGTCGTCTTTGGTCGACGCCTCCGGCGCGACGGGCGGCGGCGCCATCCGGATCGGCGGCGATTTCCACGGCGCGAGCGACATCACCTCGGCTCAGACGACGACGATCGACTCGGCTTCGACGCTGAACGCCAGCGCGACCGCCTCGGGCGACGGCGGCACGGTCGCGGTGTGGTCCGACGCGACGACGAATTTCGCCGGGCGCATCACGGCGACCGGCGGACCGAGCGGCGGCGACGGCGGCTATGTGGAAGTTTCCGCCAATCCGGCGACCCACGGCGTGCTCAATTTCACTGGAAGCGCGGACCTCACCGCGCCGAAGGGAAAGACGGGGACGCTGCTGCTGGATCCCTTCGATGTCACTATTTGTGACGATTGCGACGATGTCGGAGGTTCATTTTCGGGCGGCGGCGACTGGGTGTTCACCGGGACCCCCGCCCCTGCGACGTCGTTCATTAGCACGGCGACGCTAGAGAACCAGCTCGGCTTGTCAAACGTTGTTGTTTCGACTGCCAGCGACGGGCCGTCCGTGGGGAACCTCGGTGTTGAGGCGCCAATCGCATGGACATCGGCCAATTCCTTGACGCTGGAGGCCGCCAATCGCATATCGATCGCGGATTCGATCACCGCCTCGGGCGCGGGATCGTCGCTCACGCTAGCCGCCGGCGGCGACATCATTGAAATTGCAGGGGCGCCTGGAGGGGTTCTCCTGCCGAGCGGGTCGATCGTGGCGCCGACGCTCAGCGCGACGTCATCCGCCGGACGGGTCGTACTCACTCTTTTCAATACGGTCGGCTCGGTTTCGGGCTCGGCGCCGGGCGGCTTCAGTTTCTCCAACAGCGGCGCGCTTGATGTTGGAGCGGCCGGGATCACAAGCAGCGGCGGCTCCATCGCCTTGCAGACGATAACGGGATCGATCACCCAGACCGGGCCGGTGCGCGGGCTCGCGCTTTTCGCCCACGCCGGAACCGACGGAACGGGCGACGTCATCCTCAACAATCCCAACAATGCGATCGGGACGCTTGCCGGAGCCGCGCCCGGCAGCTTCCAGTTCGCCAACACCGCCGGGGCCGGACTTACTGTCGGAACTGTGAACTATTTGATTTCGTCGGAAACGGATACGCCGAGCGCCGCGACGGGATCCGGCGTGGCCGCGGGCGTGTTCGGGACCCCCGGCGCCGAGATCCAGGTCTCGACCGCCGGTAACCTCGCCGTCAATTCTCCCGTCCAGAACTTCATTCCGGACGGACTGATCGTTCTCGCCGCCACCGGCAATTTCATCAACAATGTCGGTCCGGGCGCCGTCCTCGATCCCTGGCTGATTTATTCGGCCTCGCCGACCGGCGACGTCTTCAACGGCCTGAACAGCGGCAATACCGCGGTGTGGAATACGACCCTCGGCGAGCCCGTGACGGCGACGGGCAACCGGTACATTTTCGCTTTTCAGCCGACAATCACCATTACCTCGACCAACGACGCCAAGACCTACGGCCAGGACGTCGCGTCCCGGGTCGCGACCGACTATGTCATCAGTGGTCTTCAGCCTGGCGTTCCCGGCGCCTTCCTCGGCGATAGCGCGGCCGCAATCTACAGCGGCGCGCCGAGCGTGACCTCGCTCGGCTCTCCCGCCAAGGCTCCCGTCGCGGGCAGCCCTTATGAGATCACGGTCGCGCCAGGCAGCTTCACGGTTTCGGACAGGTACGCTCTCGCCCTTGATTCCGCGGGCCGGCTCACCATTGACCCGCTGGCGATCACCTACAGCGTCGCCGATGCGAGCTCGATCTTCGGAACGACGCCGATCCTCGGCGCAGCCACGCTGTTCGGCGTGCTTCCCGGCGATACGGTCGATCCGACCGTTGGCGCATTCTTCGGCTCGCTTCAGATCCCGCTCAATCCGTTCACCCCGGTGGGCCAATACGCCCAGCTCGTGACGGCGCTGTCGAACCCGAACTACGTCATCGCTCCCGCCGGAAATTCGCCCGGAACGCTGACGGTCAGCGCCCAACCGATCGGTCCTCCCGTTCGACCCCGGCTTCCTGCCGGGTCTGACGCAGATCAACAACCCCGCCCAGACCGAGTACGACGTCGGCGGTTACGAACAGGTGCTGCCGCATTTCACCGTCGCCTGCAACGAACCGCCCTCGCTGCCGGATCCCAACCGGTTCAGCGATCCGGATCAGGCGCTTCGGGCGATCTCGCAGTCGCTGGAGAATTACTTCCGCCGCTGCCAGAACCCGACCCAGACGACGATCGCCGACGCGCTCGACGCATACGCCGCCAAGCTGCAGAGTCCTCGCGCCGAGGCTGCCGCCGGCGTTGCGCAATGTTCCGGCGATCGTCGCCGAAGGCGCACGCCGCGTCCGCGCCGCGCGGTCACGCAGCGAGGCCATCGCCGTGCTGCGTCAGACCGTTGCGGCCGTTCACAAGGAGATCGCTCTCGTTCTTTCAGACGATCCGCAAACGCGCAGTCGCGAGCTTCGCGACGGCGACGTCATCGCTGGCGCTCTCGACCGAACCAACGTCGCTCTGGTAAATTCCGGCGGTCTCTAAAGCGCGCTGCGAAAAAGGGAGGCCGGTTTTTCGTGCATCAAGGCGCGCGAAATCAAGGAATCTAAAGCATGCTGCGATTCGATCGAATCGCAGCATGCTTAGCCAATCGATTGGTGATGCGCGTTGATCCGATGGACGGCGCATGCCCAAGCGCTGAGCAGGGCATGGAGGTGGTCGCAGCGGCGCTCCTCGCCCTCGTCGCTCTCGCCTCGCGGCCTTGCCGGCGCGGGCGGAGACCCGCTTCGCGCTCGTCATCGGCAATGGCGCCTACGCAACGTCCCCGCGCTCACCAATCCGCCAAACGACGCGAAGGATATCGCCGCGGCGCTGAAGTCGCTCGGATTCAAGGTCACGCTCAAGCTCGATCTCGATCTCGCGGCCATGCAGCGCGCCATCGACGAATTCGCATTGGAGTCGGCCGATGCCGACGTGTCGCTGTTCTACTACGCCGGACACGGCTTTCAGCTCGCTGGCCGCAACTACCTCATCCCCGTCGGCGCCGAGCTGCGCCAGGTCGACGACATCGCGTCGAGGACGGTTGCGCTCGATCCCGTGCTCGCTGAGCTCGGGAAGGGAAAAGGAAGTCCATCTCGTCTTTCTCGACGCCTGCCGCAACAATCCCTTCGCCGGCGCCGGCATTGCCGTGCCCGCGGCCGGACTCGCTCGCGTCGGCAAGCTTCCCGGATTCTTCATCACCTTCGCGACGCAGCCCGACAACGTCGCGTTCGACGGAAGCGGCCGCAACAGTCCCTTCGCCACCGCGCTGCTCGGACATCTGTCGACGCCGGGCGCCGACATCTCCAGCATGATGATCGCGGTCCGCAATGACGTCTTCGCTGAGACCGGAGGACAGCAGATTCCCGCCGACGAATCGCTTTTGACCAAGCAGTTCTATTTCGCCGGCGGCGCGGCGGCCGAGGAGACGCTCGAGACGCAGCTCTGGCGCCTCGCCGGAAAGGACCGCGATCCGAATCTGCTGCAAGCCTATCTCGACCGCTACCCCGACGGACCTCACGCCGCCGATGTTCGCTCTCTCCTCTCGGGAGCCGGAAAGGCTCCTCCTCGGAGCGGGAAGCCGCGCCGATCGCCATCTCAGGAAGACGTCGAAGACTGTCCTCTGGTCGGTGGCCCGCAGCGAGCGGCGAGCGAGCCTCGCCGAGCTCTATCTCGCGCGCTATCCGAACGGCGCCCATGTCGACGACGCGAAGGCGTTGATCGCGAGCCTGCGGGCGGCAGAGCAGGAGTCATCGTCGCCCGAGCTCGCCTGCGAGCGCCTCGCCACCCATCCGCACGACGCCACCGCCAGCGTGAACGGCGTCGAAATGGACGTCTCTCAAAAAGAACGCGGAGGCCGCCGTCCAATTCTGCGGTCAGGCGGCGGCGGCGCATCCGGAAATCGCGCACTACCAGGCTCTGCTCGCCCGCGCGACCTTCGCCGCCGGCCGCTACGACGAAGCCATCGCGCTTTATCGCAAGGCCGCGGACGCCAACGACGCCCGGGCCATGGTCAGTCTCGGTCTCCTGCTCGAGACGGGCGACCACGCGCCGAAGGACCTCAAGGCGGCCTATGCGCTCTATGAGAAGGCGGCCGAGCGCGGCAGCGCCGACGGCGCGCTCGACCTCGCCGTCGCGCTCATCAAGGGCAAGGGGATCGACGTCGACATTCCTCGCGCGCTCGCGCTTTTGCGAGAAGGCCTCCGACGGCGGCTCGGCCCGCGCGACCTACGATCTCGCCGCGCTCGTCGCGAGCGGCGTCGGCGGCAAGCCGCGGGCGAGGCGCTCGCTCTCTTCCGCCGCGCCGCGGCGCGAGGGCTATCCGGAGGGCTATCGCGCCGCGGCCGTGCTGCTCGACGAAGGTCGCGGCGTGTCCAAGAACCCGTCCGCCGCCGCGGAGGACCTTTTGCGCGCGGTCGCCGCGGACGCGGGCGAAGCGCGAGCCGAACTCACCGGGAAGACGCAGACCTGGACAGCCGAGACGGTCCGGCAGCTTCAGGCGCGGCTCAAGTCGGCGGGATATTTTGCCGGCCCGATCGACGGAAAGAGCGGCGCGGCGCTCGGGCCCGCGCTGACCCAGTGGCGTCTCCTGGGCGGCGCGCCGCGAATTTA
>CAVXVE010000045.1:0-71493 GCA_963764955.1 uncultured Alphaproteobacteria bacterium
GCAGGGCGTCGAAGAAAACCAGCGGATACATCGGTTCCAGAGGCCGATTCTGCCATTCGGCCACCGTCTCCAGAACCGCGTCGGTCACCGTCGAAATGAGATCGGGCGAGACCTCCAGGCCATAAAGCTCGAGCAGATGCCCCTGGATCTCGCGAACGGTCATGCCGCGCGCGTACATCGATACGATCTTCTCGTCGAAGCCCGGAAACCGGCGCTGATAGCGGGCAATCAGCTTCGGATCGAACGTCCCCTCCCGGTCGCGAGGAATGCGCAGATCGAGCTTCGAGGTCTCGGTCAGCACCCTCTTCTTCGAATAACCGTTGCGGCTGTTGCGCTTCCCCGCCGCCGCCTCGCCATCCAGATGGTCGTCGATCTCCGCGTTCAAAACGCGCTCCGCCAAAGCTTTCTTTAGCTCGTCGAATAGCCCGTCCTTGGCGAAAACAGCCTGCGGGTCACGCCCCGCCAGCAAACCGTCCAGGGTGTCTTTCTTGATTGCCATATGCGCCCTCCATCGGCGTCACTATGGCCCCGCACACAAATTCCTGACAGTCCCTATTTCCGCCGACGATCGTGCAGACCTGCATCGTCCATCTCATCCGCAATTCCATGGATTTCGCCTCATGGAAAGACCGCAAGCCGATCGCCGCTGAACTCAAAGCGATCTACCGGGCGACGGACACGGACGTGGCCCGCAGGGCGCTGGAGGATTTCGACGCCGGCGTCTGGGGCCGCAAGTATCCGGCAATCGCGCAGAGCTGGCGGCGCAACTGGGAGCATGTCATCCCGTTCTTCGCCTTTCCCGTCGCTGTGCGGCGCATCATTTACACCACGAACGCCATCGAATCCTTGAACGCCAAACTGCGGCGCGCCGTGCGAACGAGAGGCCATTTTCCAACCGATGAGGCTGCGATCAAATTGCTGTATCTCGTCTTGCGCCAGGTTGCGCAGACATGGAAAATGCCGCCACGCGAATGGTGCGAGGCTAAGACCCAATTCGCCATCATGTTCGACGACAAATTCGTCAAAGCGTGATGGCTAAACCGGCCCCGCACACAAGATTCCTGACACTCCCGCCAGGCGTGGAACGAGACCTCGCCAGCCCGCCGATCAGCGCTATGACAACGCCTATCTGTTCGGCGCGATCTGCCCAGCGCGGGGCGTCGGCGCCGCCCTCGCGCTTCCCTATGCCGACGCCGACATGATGCAGCTTCACCTCGACGAAATCTCACGCCATGTCGCCGACGGCGCCCATGCCGTTCTCATCCTCGACAGAGCCGGATGGCACACCACGGGCAAGCTCGACGTGCCTGACAACATCACGCCTATCTTCCTGCCCTCGCGCGCGCCAGAGCTCAACCCGGTCGAGAACGTCTGGCAGTACTTACGCCAGAACTGGCTCTCAAACACCGTGTTCGAAAACTACGACGCGATCATCGACGCCGCATGCGCCGCCTGGCGAAACCTCATCGCCCAGCCGGAAACGATCACGTCCATCGGCATGCGAGACTGGGCCCACATCGGTCAGACGCTATGACTTTTGGTATTATTTTATCGTCGATCACTTTCCGCTGGCGGCGTTTATTGGTAAAGGGCTGCCACCCATTACTGAATTACAGCTCACCGGATTCTACGCCGCGCCGCGCCCCCCTTAATTCCCGCCGCCAAACTGCACCGCCAACTAGCCGCTGATCGAGCCAGCCGCAAAACGCCCTCTCCGTGTCGGCGACGCCACCCAAAAAGCCAAGGTCATTGCGTCGGTCGATAGACCAGCAGGGCGGCGTCCTGCCTGCCTGAACTGGCTCGCGCAGCGACGAACAACCGATCGAGCGCCGGAACGAACAGCGACGTTCGCGCGCCAGGACGGGTTTCGATATGCGCGGAGGCAACATAATTGCCCCCCGCCCGCTGCTCGAAAACGTCAATCGCGCCCGACCCGCAGCTGACGTAAACACGCCGCCGCTTGTCGTCGAAGTAGAGGTCGTCGGCGTCGTCACAGGTCGGTAGATCCGCCTTGGCAGCTCCAGAAGCGGCGTCAAGCGCCACGAGGCGAGCGGGGATGCGGTAGACTATGCTGACGATCCCTGGATCCCGACCAAGAGCCATGGGAAAGTTTGAGAGGTGGGCCGCACGCCAGTTCGCGAGCAAATGACCGGAGTCCAAATCGAGGACCGCGATTTGGTGCGCGTCCGGAACGTTCACGAACGCCTTTCGGCCTTCGCCATCGATCTGAAAGCCCTCGGGATGCGCGCCGAGCGCTATGCTTCTAACGACCGCGCGGCGGACGGGGTCAAGGATCGCCAGAGCGCCCGAGCCATAGCCAACCACGACCTGTCCAGTCTTCGGATCGACCCGGACGTTGTCCGCGTCGTCTCCTAGCGCGATCGAGCCAATGGGCGTGAGCGAACTGGCGTCGAAAAAGCGAACGGTCCCGTCACCTGCCGACGCAACGACCAATTCGTTACGGTCGGGCAAATAAGCAAGCCCCTGCGGTTCCTTCAGCCCCTCGATTCGGCGCCTCTCGCCGGACGACAGATCGATTCTCTCGACCGATCCGTTTCCAAGCTCCGCGACAAAGAGGCGCTGGTGCGGAACGTCAACCGCAAGATGATCAATGCGCCCTGAGACGTTAGGGAGCGGGATCGTGCGCTCAAGCTCCAACTGAACCGGCGCCTGACCTTGCGCCGAGTGGCCGAATTGCCCAGTCGACAGAAGCATCAGCGCCAGCGTGAACGGCGCAAGAGCCGGGCTTGCTGGCGGCAGGCCATTGCGTCTGCTCATTCGTGCCGCCTTCCCTTGGGCATTCCGCGACCCTCCAATGTCGATCTGTCAGATGACGCCAAGGACGAAATGGAGCGCGACGCTCGCAGCCGAACAGATTGCGAGGGTGCGCAGCACACCGAGCTTGAGACGGAACAGGGCGATGCCAGCGATGGTGCCAAGCCCCAGGGCCCACGGATCGATGCTGCCGAGTACCGGGGCGTCAAACGACATCCCCAACGCACGTACGGGAGTCGTCTGGCGGAATAGGACATGCAGTGCGAACCAGGTAGCCAGGTTGGCCACCACCCCGACCACGGCCGCGGTGACCGCGGAGAGGGCGCCTGACAGCTTGCGCTTTTCCTGGAGGCGCTCAACGAGCGGAGCGCCCAGGAAAACGAAGGTGAAACACGGCAGGAACGTGACCCAGAGCGTGAGCGCCGACGCGGCGATGCCGCCAGAGATTCCTGATAGGCTGCTCGTGGCGCGATAGCCGGCGAGAAAACCGACAAACTGTAGCACCAGGATCAACGGGCCCGGCGTCGTCTCGGCGAGGCCGAGCCCGCTCAGCATTTCGGGGGCGCCGAGCCAATGGTAGCCTTGAACGGCCTCCTGGGCGGCGTAGGCCAGCACCGCGTAAGCGCCGCCGAATGTCATCACGGCCATTTTCGAGAAGAACCAGGCGACATCACCGTAGAGTCCACCGACCGCGAGCAGCAGGGCCACCGGCAGCAACCAGAGCACCCCTGAAAGAAGACCTGCATACCGCGCGCCCCGCGCCAAGCGATCGGCGCGGCCAGGATCGGCGGCAAGCACGGCATCGAGCAGCGCAGGCGGCCCATCCTTCGCCTTACCGTGCGCTCCACCTGCAAAATAGCTCGGCACGATCAAACCGATGAGACCGGCTACCAGCACGACAATGGGGAACGGCACATTGAACAGGAACAGCGCAGCAAAGGACGCGCCGGCAAGCGCCCAGGCGGTACGGCCTTTCAGGGCGCGACGCCCAATACGCAACACAGCCTCAACCACGAGCAACAGCACGGCGCTTTTCAGGCCGTAAAACAGAGCGGCTATGACCGGAACCGTCCCGAGCGTCGCATAAATCAGCGACAGCATCAGCATGACGAGGGCGCCAGGAATGACGAACAGCAGTCCGGCGCTGAAGCCCCCGACCGGACCATGCATCAGCCATCCGAGATAGATAGCGAGCTGCTGCGCTTCTGGGCCAGGGAGCAGATGGCAGAAGTTCAGCGCGTGCAGAAATCGCCGGTCGCTGACCCATTTGCGATCATCAACCACCTCCCGGTGCAGCAGCGCGATCTGACCGGCAGGGCCGCCGAAGGAAAGGCAGCCGATTTTGAACCACACGCGCGTGGCTTCGCCGAGAGAGGGCAAGGCCGGCACGCCCCCCGCGTGCGGACCACAGAAGCCCGCGGTCAGTTCGCTATTGTTCATTCGCGGCTCCGGCTGTTCATCGCAGACGACGCCACGTGTGCTCAGTTCCGCGTCACGTTGACGGTCTTGAGCGCCGCGCCCAGGCCATTAGCCAGCTTGACGGCGTCGTCGTTGGCCCAGAAGTGAACGAAGAACGCGCGCGGCTCCTCGCCGACCATGTGGTTGTGGATGGCGGTCACTTCGATCCCGTTGCCGCGCAGCGCGGTGATGAGCGGATTGAGTTCGCTCGATAGCGCGACGAAATCCCCGGTGATCGCCGCCTTGCCGCCGCCAGTTGGCTGGAAGTTGATCGCAATCGCCGTTCCCATCGCGCCAGGGACGGCCATCCCATCCATCTTGATGCTGTCGGCGCGGGGTATGCCGAACTGATAGACGCCGCCGTTCGCCTTGCCTTTGTGGCCGATGGCCGCATCGACCTTCGTCGAGTCGAAATAGGTGTCCGTAGTCGCAGCCGCCGCCTCAGCTGGAGGCTTGGTATCGAACGGGGTCTTAGTCTCCTCCAGAGCGGCGCGCACGAGCCGCGCGAGCTGAGCGGGGTCGCCGGTCCCTGCGACATGCATGTAGAACGTCGGCGGATGGGCGCGCAGCAAATGGTTGTGCAGGGCAGTCACTTGAAGGCCCTCGGCAAGCAACTTGCTCATCACCGGATTGATTTCGCTTTCCGTGAGGACGAGGTCGCCCATCATCATGGTCTTGTCCCCCATCGGCTCGAAGGCCACCCAGCCGCCGAGGGCGAAGCCCGGTTTGAGGGCCACTCCATCAAGCGAAACGTTGAGGTCGCTGCGGAGCAGCCCATAGCGATGGACGTCGCCCGAGACGGCTCCCGTCCGGGTCAGGATCGTGTCGACAATGAACCAGTCCGTTTGCGCCGCCTTCGCCGGCATGGACAGGGCGACGCTAAGCGAGATCGAGGCGAGAGAAAGAAGGCGGTTCATGTTGGTTCCTTTCGTGTGGATCGTCCCCGGCGCATTCACGCTGGCTTCCCCGGTTTGTTGGTGGGCCAGTTGTGCGTTTCCTCACTGGCGTCGCGAACCCAGCGATAGAAGGCGTCGTAAAGCGTCATGCCGGCCGCGAGTTGCTCGAGATCGTCGAGATACATCCGCGACAGGCCGAGGGAGGCGGCAAGCAGCCCAGGAGCTTCGGGGGCCAGATCGAGGCGCGCGGTGTCGGCGCCCCTCACGATCGCAGCAAGGCGGTCGAGCGCTTCGCCGCGAAGCCCGAATTCGTCGAGCATTGTGTCAAACGTGCAGAGCTCGCTCCGGTGGCTCCAGAAAACCCCTTCGACATCGAACGGTGCGCCGTTGAAGCGCTCCGCGACCGACTGCACCTCCGCGGGGGAGACGAATAGGAACACCGCTTCCGGATCGATGAAGCGTCGAATGAGCCAGGGACAGGCGAGGCGATCGATTTTCGGCCGCGAGCGCGTCACCCAGACCGTTCGCCCCTGCGGATCGCGCGGGGGCAGTTTGGCCTCGGGCACCAGCGGCAGGCCCGCTTGCGCCCAAGCGGCATGGCCGCCGGCGAGAACTTCGGCGGACGAAGCGCCGGCGTGACGCAGCCAGGCCGCCACGCCCTCGCTGATCTTCTGGCCTTTTTCGCAGATGACGACGGCGGCTCGCCCCGCGAATTCAGGCGCCCAGGACGACACAGTTTCGTGAGGACGGCGGATGGCCCCGGGAATGAAGCGAGGGTCGGCGGCGAATTCTTCCTTCGCCCGCACATCGATGAGCGCGGGGCGGTGCGGCACGCCGATCAGGCGCGCGAGCTTGTCTGCCGATATGGTGTTGAATGACGACATGATGATGCGCCCTTGGAGAGAAACGGGCGCGATTCTTCAGCTGTCGCCTCATGGGGAGATCGCTTCCCCATTTTCAAATCATAACACGGACCGGCCCGTTCCTGTCAATCGACTTCGCTCTACGGCGTCAGCCGTGCTCATGGCGATGGTGAAGGTCGGGGTAATGCGCATGCCGGTGCCGAAGCCCCTCATGCCGGTGCCAATGCGAATGCGGCTCGATGACCGTGCCTTCATGGCTGTGCTGATGATGCTCGTCGTGGACGTGCCTGTGTTCGTGCTCGATCACATCGTGCGTATGGTCATGGCTGTGTCGTTCGGTCAGGTGAAGCCAGAGGCCGAACGCCATAAGCACGCCGGCGCCGAGCAGTTGAGCCGTCACCGGTTCGCTGAGCAGCATGATCGCGATGACCGCGCCGAGGAACGGCGCGAGCGAGAAATAAGCGCTGGTTCGGGCGCTGCCGAGATGGCGCAGCGCCAGCACAAACAGCACCAGACTGACCCCGACCCCAAACACCCCGACGAAGAGCGCTGCGCCCGTCGCACCGGCCGACGGCAAGCGGGCGCCGAGAAGCAGCGCCAAAGCGAGGTTCACGCTTCCAGCCACAAGGCCCTTGATCAGGGCGAGGATCACCGGGTCGGCCGACGAAAGTCTGCGCGTCAGGTTGTTGTCGACGCCCCATGCGAGGCACGCCGCAGCGATCAGCAAGCCGCCTTCGTCGACACGTATTCCCTGCCCTCGCCACGAGAGCACGACCGCGCCCGCGAGGATCGAAGCCGCGCCGAGCAGCAGCCGCCGATCGACGTTCTCCCGGAAGACGACCCACGCAATGGCCATGGTGGCCAGTCCTTCGAGGTTCAACAGGAGCGAACCCGACGCGGCGGAAGTCCGCGCGAGTCCGAGCATCAGGAACAGCGGTCCGATGACGCCCCCGAACACGACGATCGCGGCCAGAGAGGGCGAGTCAGTTCGTCGCAGGGGCGCTTCCGAAGCCCCGAGTCCAAGCGCCGACCGGCCCGCCTGGCCGATCGCCAGCCCGACGCCCGCCCCTAGATAGAGGAGCCCAGCCAGAAGCTGCGGATTGGTAGACGCAAGAAGGAGCTTTGCGAACGGAGCCGATGCGCCAAACAGGATGGCCGACGCCAGAGCGATAGGAACGCCGGGCCAAAGAGGACTAAGCATCGGAACACGGTTGGACATGGGCCACTTTTAGCATGAACCGCTCCGGCTTTGCCTGAGGCTCCGAACCTTGAGAAGGTGGAGCGATGGCAAGCAAGACGACGAAGCGGTTTTCACCCGAAGTGCGGGCACGCGCCGTTGGGCTGGTTTTCGAGGATGAGAAGGATCATTCCTCGCGGTGGGCGACGGTGACTTCGATTGCTGCGAAGATCGGCTGCACGGCTCAGTCGCTCAGTGAGTGGGTCAAGAGAGCTGAGGTCGACAACGGCGTACGTGGCGGCGTTCCGACCGAAATTGCCGAACGTCTGAAGGCGCTGGAGCGTGAGAACCGAGAACTCCGGCAGGCGAATGAGATCCTTCGCAAGGCGTCTGCTTATTTCGCCCAGGCGGAGCTCGCAATTCCCTGATTTCCTTGCGGTTCAAGCCATGATTGCGTTCATCGACGATCATCGTCAGGCCTACGGGGTCGAGCCGGTCTGCAGGGTTCTGCCGATCGCGCCCTGTCGACTTATCGCGCCCATCTCGCCAGGCGAGCCGATCCCTCCCGTCTGCCCGACAGGGTCCGCCGAGACGCCGATCTGAAGGTCGAGATCGGGCGCGTGTTCGAGGAGAACTTTCGTGTCTATGGCGTGCGTAAGGTTTGGCGTCAGTTGCGGCGGGAGGGCGTCAGCGCCGCTCGCTGCACGGTGGCGCGGTTGATGCGGGATATGGGCCTTCGGGGGGCGGTCCGGGGCAAGCCTTTGCGGACAACGATCAGCGACAAGGCGGCTCTCTGTCCGCTGGATCACGGGAACCGACAGTTCCACGCTTCCGCTCCAGACCGTCTGTGGCTCGCGGATTTTACCTACGTCTCGACCTGGGCCGGCTTCGTCTATGTCGCCTTCGTCATCGACGCCTTATGCGCGGCGGATCGTCGGCTGGCGAGCCAGCAGGACAGCGCATGCGGACTTCGTCCTGGACGCCCTCGAACAGGCGCTCCATGACCGAAGGCCGGCCAGCCGCGGCGGCCTCGTTCATCATAGCGATCGCGGCGCCCAAGGCGGATTCAAGCGGTCGTCGCAACACGATCTTTGTCGGCTGATAGGAGAAACCGGTCAAGCGCCTCTGCGGGTGTCTTCCAATCAAGCGTCTTTCGGGGCCGCGAGTTGAGGGCGGCGGCCACGGCTGCAATCTCGTTGGCGCTGTGCATGCTGAGATCGGTCCCTTTGGGGAAGTACTGGCGCAGCAGTCCGTTAGTGTTCTCGTTGGTGCCCCGTTGCCATGGGCTGTGAGGATCGCAGAAATAGACTCGCACGCCCGCCTCGATCTTGAGGCGCGCGTGCTGGGCCATCTCAGCTCCTTGATCCCAAGTCAGCGACCGGCGCAGTTGCTCGCCCGGTGCGCAGGCAGGCCGTCAGTTCGCGGCGCAACGCGCCTCGACCTTGAACGAACTTCATGGCTGATGCGCATGGTCGCGTCGTCCGCGAAGTCCACCGGCAGGCGACGGGCGATCTGCTCCGGGCTCCAGGCGTTTGCCCATCGCCGGTCCTTCCGTGGTCCGTGCCGACGGCTTTTCCAGGACACGACCGGGCCGGGAACAGGAGCCCCGCTCGGAGCCACAACGACGCCAGCCAACCGTTCCTCGACATAGGTTCTTAACGCCGCGTTGCGCGCAAGCTTCGCCTGCTTTGGGCGGCGAGCAGCGCGCTCGGCGTGCCATTGCGCTGTCGTCGCACGATACGCGAGGCCACCGCTTCGGGTGGCGGCGTTGCGCCGCAGCTCTCTGGAGATTGTCGATGCCACTCGCCCGAGCCGGCGAGCGACCTCCTGCATGGAGTAGCCCTGAACGCGAAGGAGCGCGATCTCCTCCCGCTCCGCAAAAGAGAGATACCGACCACAGAGCGGCTTCGCCGATAGCCCAAACATCGATGGCGGCATGCCCCCTGCCTTCCTGAACCATCGTGTTCCTACCGCCTGCGGGACACCGACACCGACCGCAGCATCTTCACTCGCCGTGCCCGCCGCAATCGCTGCCCAAAATCGCCGCCGCTCCTCTCGCCCTGCCACCGGCGGTCGACCTGGTGAGAACAAGCGCACCCGCCCAGAACGATCCGAGCGCCGTTTTCGAATGTTCATCGCAACTCCCGTCAAAATGTTGCGACGACCACTTGAATCCGCCCAATATGTTTCGATCAAGGACACCGAGCGGCTCGCCGAAGCCGGGATCGAGCCTTCCGTCGGCAGCGTCGGCGACCGATCACTGTTTGATCTTATTGAGTGCGCTGACTAACGCCGCTTCCTTGTGTAGAAAACCCTGACCGTTGGCGATAGCCCCATGGTCCAGGATCGCCTGGGAGAAGACCTCGAACTGCTCCTCCGTGAACCTCAGCAACACCGATCTGCCGCCGATGATCGGCTTGTCGCCGCGCATGATTGCCTCAAGGTTATTGGCCGTGTGCGTCTCCGCGAGGGCCAGCAGTGCCTCCCGGTTTTCTGGCGTTACGTGCTTCGCGATGATCTGCAGTTTTGTCCCGCCGATCTTGTTCAAACGTGGTGGAACGTCCTTGTAATCGCCAAACGCTCGATGTATTTCAACAAGATAATAGCCTTTGCGACGGCCGAGTTGTCGAATAGAGATGAGCGTTTTGAAATCGTCTGCCTCGTTCTCATGGAGTTCGTGCAGCAGCGCGGCCAATTCAAGAAACTTATCTTTGAACCGATCGATCAGCAACAAAGCTTGATAAAATTCTGGGGTATAGTTCCTCTTCCAGGGTAGTCTCCCTTTGTTTGGAGTTAACACCATGAACGTACCTGTTTAACCAATATCTTCAAATACTTATCTCAGGTAATCAGGCTTTATTATCTAAGTATGTCAATAGTTTCGAGTCTGTCATTACAAAACGAATTGTACACAGCACCATCGGCTAAGGTAGCGTGGCACGAAGATCAGCGTCGCCGACCCGCCGAAGAAGAAATCCGGCACGATCACACTCCCGAAGAAATCGGCGCAAACGGCTACGAGTGCGTCCGAGGCTGACCTAAACAGCGACCTTGTTCACAAGATCGAGAACCTCAAGGAGTTCGAATGCTATTCGCGGTTTTTGGGTAAGTAACACGCCGAAGTTGGGCCGTGGGCTGCCTGAGTACGCTCGACGATCCCCTGGGGCGCGATAGGACTGAGCCGCGCGCTCAGCAGGCGCGCGGGGTGTCTGTCGTTAGGGTGATCCGCCCGAGTCCTCCGTAGACGCCTGCTGTTCCATCAAGAGCGAAACGCGCAGCAGGCCGTCCTTGAGCATCTTGATTGTGTTGGGGTCAAGCGTCGATCGATGCCGCTGCGCCTGCCACTCCGCTACCGCATCGTAAACGCAATGCCTGAAATAGTTGATGAGTCCTTGCTCACCGGAAATTTGTGAGACGTGAGGATGCTCCATGTTAATTATGACGATTATTTTGTCGTTCTGTCCGCTCTCACAGACAACATACGGATCAAACGGCCCCATATCAGTACTGACTACGTAAACCCATATGGTCATTTGACCTATCGTCGCTTGGATGTCTGGGATACGACCCGTCTTGACCGGCTCTGCGATTCTCGCAAGTGAAGTCGCGATTGCCTCTTCGGGTGGTCGCGCGGTAATTGTGATCTTATCGATGATTTCCCGCGACATAATTTCGTCGCGAAGTCCTGAAATCGCGACATCAATTTCACCGTCCGACGGTCGCCTAACCTCATCTTGTTCTTTTCTCACCGCCCTCGCAACAGCGATTAAGTCACGTCTCTCCTTTTCTAACTTCTTCTCGACAAGTTCTTCCTCGTCTCCGTACCACTGGATGTTATCTTTTGTGTGCGTAACCTCGAACTCTTCGAGATTAATTTCGCCAAGTAATCTCTGATTTATTAGATCATTGCGGTTCATGCCAATATGCGCTCGGGTCGCCATGCGTCCGGCCACCCCTTGACAACACGTTTAGAATGCACAATTGAGAATCCAGTGTCGGCGCGAGCACCCTTATCGAGGACTCCGGCCCATCCGTAGGCGATCTTTCCGCCTATATCGAATATAAAGTTTCTCTTATACAGCTCTCCGGCTCTGCTAAGTCGAAGTTTTGTGTCAAACTCCTCCCACTTCGCTCGTTCTTCATTATAATATGTTGAGCGCAACACGAAAATAAGTCCGATACATGGATTTAAGGTAATCCTTGATCTTACCAATTGTCCGTCCCTTAAATTCCCGATTGTGGTCCCGAATTTCGATCCGCGTGTAATGAAGATCAGGATTGACCCCTTCGACGATTTTCGTCACAAGGCTTGGGTCACCACCTTCGATTTTCTTGACATCAATCTCGACGGTAAGCTCCCGCCGCTCTCCCAGTTTCTTAGTTGTGATAGTCCACTTGTTTCCGATCCAACAGGATGACGTCTTCATGCCCATACCGTAGCGGCAGCGGCCGGTGTTGATCGCTGGTGGGCTCGCGATCTTTAGGGCGTGTTGCAACTCGCTGTAATCCATCCCCATGGCGTTATCGACGATGCGAAGTACAGGGTCGTTGCCCTGGCGCTCGTAGGTAATGCGCACTTCGAGGCCTTCCCCCTCCTCCGCATACGCTGCGTCCAACGCGGCCTTGTTGTTCGCATAGGATTGCGTGGAGTTGTCCACAAACTCCGCTAGAGCATACCAGATTTCATAGTTCATGCGCCGGTAACTCGCTATCGCGTTCAACCCGATCTCAATATTCAGCGGAGCCAGTGTCATTGCTCTATTCCCTCCGATCGGTTGGTTTGATCAAATAACGCCCTGAGGTGTTTTCAGCAAAGCGTATTTCTGTCCAGCCGCAATTGGGAGACGTCCAACTGGAGTTATAAATACTTGGTTGGCTGTGTCAAAACGTTCCCAGAAGGTTACTTTCTCCTCGACAAACACCTGAAATCTTCTCCCCTGGCCGAAAGTCGAGCATCGCCGGCGATTTCACGGACAGACAGCGGGGACCTAGGCCGAACGACAGTTCACTCAGTATATCTTGCTGCATTTCCACTTCGATTACGGTCCAGCACCGATAGTCGTTCGCGATAATGGCTAAATCGGCCTTCGCTGATCTTTCCCCATCAAACACAGTCTTCTTCTAAGGCACCAAAGTGGTGCCTGCGCGCAAAATCTCTGCATTTTGGATCAAAAGCCTCTCAAACTCGAATTCCGCAAGGGCGGTCGGCGATAGTTCAAAAAACCACTCCCCTCGATGAAACAATCTAGGCATCGTTCCGTACCCGCCCCTGATGCCAGGTTACACCCGTGATGCCCTCAAGATTGATTTCTTCCTTTTCGAGGCGAGCTTTCTCTTCGCGTGTTGCGAACAGCGTGTAGACCGTTGCAGAATCCTTGCCCTTTGCTTTTCGGAGGATGCGTCCTAACCGCTGAATGCGCTGTCGCTGACTTGCGGTTGAACTCGCAACTACGGCAACGCTTGCCTCGGGCACGTTAATGCCTTCGTCCAAGGCGCGTGCCTCATCAGGAACGGCGGCGCAGCGTGTTCAAATGGCGCGGACGGAATTGCGTGGGCGGACGAGCCGACGGGATCGACCGATTTCCCTTCTTTCGAATTATCGACAACTCTGCTCCCGATCGAGAAGGGCCCATTCACGTTTTCGTCCAGCGTAATGATCTTCTCGTGGCCGCACTCGGCAAGGTGACGCAGTCGGCGGGCTCCGCCGGTTTCGCCGCCAGCGCTGCGGCCGTCATGTGGACTTCCAGTGCGCGAGAAAAGGTATGGGCGAGCAGTTCGTCAATCGAAGCCGCTTTCGTAGAGGCTTCAAATACAACGTGGGCTAGCTCGATCTTGGGCCACGGGTCGCCATTGTAGGCGTTGTGCTGATCTATTGGATTATTAGGGTCCTTGGGCTGTGGCTGCTGACCGGTTCCGCTGGTCTCGAAGCCAAGCGTGGAGAGTGTAGCTCGCGTTGGCCGCGCCCTTATTCGTATTAATTACGACGACTTCCGCGCGCGACGCCGGCATGAGGAGGAGGCGCTTCAAGGAGACCGTCGGGTGTTTTTCTGCCGGCTTGGCGAGATCCGGCGTGCCCGCGACTACGCCGTCCAGAGTCAGCACCTGAAAGGTTTGCTCCGCATTTGTCCCCTCTTCGATGAGGTCGAGCACATAAACGACAGTTGCGGATGTGTTGGCGATACGCCAGATCTGCGTGCCTCCCGGCTTGACGGTGATCGTGGGCCCCATTTGCCCATTTATGGTGAATAGCCAAACGAAGTCATGCGATGGATCACAGGGGCCCTGAGTATTACCAGTATAGATCTGTGGATGATCACAATAACCGAAGGCAAGTGGTGATACGGTTACCCCTGGATTCGACTCTGGCCGGCAGCCCTGGGTGTCGTAGTCGTCGCCGAAGATCCAACCGTCCGCGGGTATGGGGGCGCTCGGCGCCGACGAAAACTTGTCCGGCGTCTGCCCGGGGGGAACCTTCAGCTGAATATCTCTTAGCACCAAGAACTTGTCTTCCGCGCCCGCGCGAAACGCATTTGTCGCATCGTCGCCCTTCGGATCGATGGCAAGGATGCCCGTCTGCCCTGCAAACACGTGGTTCTTGGCCGACCCGTGGACGTGCGAGTGGAACCAGTAGAGACCGCTGGGAAAAGGAGACTTGGTGAGAGGATGTCCATCGATCGACTGAACAGCCTCGGGGCCCTGGATCGTCTCAGGTATGTCGATGCGGTACTTCAGAGGGAGACCGCCTTGGTTGGGATCAGGTCCGACGGCACGGATCGGTAAGATTGTATAGTGATCGCCGTCACACAACTCGCCAGTTGTGGCGGTCACGCCAGCGATGTTGCTGCTGATATTGGGCGCTGTCTTATCACGGCCGGCGAGCGGCGATAAAAGGGCGCGCGCGCAAAGGAAAAGCCCGCGCTGGCAGACGCTGGCCGAATGGAGAATTTAAGGCGAAATAACACTACGAACGGCCAGCCACTATCACAAAGGCCGGCGCTGTGCTTTAATCCATCCGGGATCGATGACCTGTTTGTGCGCCTGTCCGGCGCGCTCGAGGCCGCCGAAAGCCGGCCATTTCGCCGAGCTGCCGTGTTGGCTCTGGCCGCCATGCCGCCCGAAACGCTCGGCCCGGCAGCGCCTGCAGGTGCGTCGCAACGGCATGGCGCAACCACATTCATCCGCCCAATGCCCAGAAAGCATGTCTGCGCGGGTTCGCGCTACGGCTTCGAGCAGCTAATGTCCTCGTTTTAAAGGGTTTTCGAGGTAGACGATCCACCGCGAAAAGTTCTCATCTTTATCTTCCCCGGCGCGCCAGTTATTTCAGTGTGTTACGTTAGCATCCGCCATTCTAGCCAGTCGTTCATCGATTCGGAACCACAGCCGGTTAGAGAGCACGACAACGCGCTCGACGAATCCAGCCACAATCAGGCTCAAACTCAGCCAGCCCGCGGCGCCGGCGAAAATGCGGCCGAGGTCCCTCGTGGTTGAGCTCCGAAGACTGTCACGTCGCGATCGCGACGGGCTCTTGGGCGAGCGCGTGCGCCATGAATTCGAGCCCACGCTCGATTTGGGAGCGGGTGACTGGTCCCCCCAGACCTACGCGCACGGCTTCGGGCGGCGCGCCACCAGCGGTGAAGGCGTCGCTCGCAACCGCGCCGAGGCCGGTCGAGCGGGCGTGGCTCACGAATGCCGACCGCGTCCAGCCGTTCCGCAGCGGCAGCCACAGGTTGAAGCTCAGCGGGTCGGAAAGGTAGGAGCCCGGCTCGAGGATGGTCGCTGCGATGCGCTGGCGCGCCATCGTCTCGGCGCGGATGAAGCGCAGGATAGTGTCGGCGGCGCCGTCCTCGATCCAGCGCGTCGCAATCGCCGCGGCGACTGGGGACGCCATCACCGTCAGCGCGCGCATGGCGCTGTTGAACGACCAGCCGGAGCGCGCGTCGGGCGCGACCACATAGGCGAGTCTTAGCCCTGCGCCGATGCACTTGGCGAGGCCGGCGATATGCCAGCAGATGTCAGGCGCCATCGCGGCCAACGGCGCCGGTCCATGGGTCGGGATGAAGCCATAGGCGTCGTCCTCGACGATTGGAACATTGTGCCGCCGCGCAATCCCGCAGATGGCGGCGCGCCGCCGCTCGGGGATCGTGATGGTCGTTGGGTTCTGCAATGTCGGATTGAGATAAATCGCCTTCGGCGCATGCGCGCGCACACTCTCTTCCAGAGCCTCGGGGATCACGCTGTCGCAGTCCATTTCGACGCCGATCAGTTTGATCCCGAGCTGGGCGGCGATTGCGCGCACGCCCGGATACGTCACGTTCTCGCACAGGATTACTTCGCCAGCCTTGGCGAGCATGCTGAAAATGCCGACCATCGCGCCGTGCGCGCCAGAGGCGACGAAAATGCGCTCCTGCGAGGGCACCAGCGCCCGCCGTCCGAGCCAGGCGGACGCTGCGTCGCGATCCCGCGGCGACCCGCCGAAGCCTTGGTAGCGCAACAGCGACCCGAGGTCGGCGCTCACGGCGGCCAATCCGTCGCGCATTCGCGCAATGATATCGGGGTCGTCCGGCTCCGGCGGCAGATTCATGGAGAAGTCCGCCCGCGATAGCCGGTGGCCGGGCTCGCCGCGCACGATCGCGTTGCGGCGGATGAACGTGCCGCGCCCCACCATCGATTCGACCAAGCCTCGCTTGCCCGCCTCGACATAGCCGCGCGCTACAGTGGTGAAGTCCAGGGAAAGTTTGTGGGCGAGCTCGCGCTGCGGCGGCAGCCGGTCGCCAGGCGCGAGGCGCCCCTTCGCGATATCCTCAGCGATCGCGTCGGCGATGGCGAGGTAGCGAGGGCCCTCACGCCCGTGCATAGCGGGCGCCCAAGCCTTCGACACCGCAGCTCCAGCGCTCATCACCGCCCGATTGACTGCATCGAGTTGCACCCCTCCTCGCTTTGCCTTTAGGCGCCGCAAGCCCAAAAAAGGAGCCGCCTTTGCGAGAGCGTGACTCCATGCCCAGTCAATTGACTGGATATCCTGCTGTCGTCAACCCGATTTGATCGCAGTTTTGAATGGGTCAGAGATGGCATGATGCTTGCTGCGCGTTTGGCGCGCCGGCGAGGGCCGGTCGAACTCGGAGAACACAAGCGCCATGCCAGCGGTCACCCATCCCGCCCACAAGAAGGGCGACGCTTTCGTCGACTACGAGGAGAAGGTGTTCGAGGACGTGAAGGCGAACCCGGGCGAAAAGGCGCTCGTCACCTTCCACACCGTCGCCTTCGAAGGATCGATCGGCCTCGTCAACCTGCTGCAAGCCACCCGCCTCCTGCGCAAGGGCTTCGAGACGTCGGTCCTGCTCTACGGGCCGGGCGTCACCCTCGGAGTGCAGCGCGGCTTTCCCAAGATCGGCGACGAGGCCTTTCCCGGCCACCTGAACTTCAACAATCAGATCACGAAGTTCATCGGCGAGGGCGGCAAGGTCTACGCCTGCCGCTTCGCGCTGCAGGCGCTGTACGGCCACGGCGAGCCTTCGCTGATCGAAGGCATCAGGCCGATCAGCCCGCTCGACGTGCTCGACCTCGTTCTCCTGCACCGGCGCGACAACGCCTTCATCCTCGACACTTGGACGCTGTGATCTGGACGCTCTGACCGCCTCAACAATCGGCGGGCCTGAACCCCGCCGAGCCGAGGAGACCGCCAATGTCGAAGTCGCGAACCGTGCGCGCCGCCGCGGCCCAGATCGCCCCCGATCTCAACTCGGGGGAAGCGACGCTCGCGCGCGTCATCGAAACGATCGGCGAAGCCGCCAAGAAAGGCGCGGAACTCGTTGCGTTCCCGGAGACGTTCGTCCCCTGGTACCCGTATTTTTCTTTCGTCACGCCGCCGGCGCAGAGCGGAGCGGACCACATCCGCCTTTATGAGCACGCGGTCGTGGTGCCGAGCGCGCAGACGGACGCCGTGGCCGCTGCGGCGCGCAAGCATGGGCTCGTGGTGATTCTCGGCGTCAACGAGCGCGATCGCGGTTCGCTCTACAACGCGCAGCTCATCTTCGACGCCGACGGCGCGCTCAAGCTCAAGCGGCGCAAGATCACACCGACTTTTCACGAGCGCATGATCTGGGGACAAGGCGACGGCTCGGGCCTGACGGTCGCTGAGACGGCGGTCGGCCGGGTCGGCGCGCTCGCCTGCTGGGAACACTATAATCCGCTCGCGCGCTACGCGCTGATGGCGCAGCACGAGGAAATCCACGTTTCCCAGTTTCCCGGATCGCTCGTCGGGCCGATCTTCGCCGAGCAGATCGAGGTGACGATCCGCCACCATGCGCTGGAAAGTGGCTGCTTCGTCGTCAACGCGACCGGTTGGCTGAGGGAAGAGCAGATCGCCTCGATCACGCCGAACGAGGACCTGCAGAAGGCGCTCCGCGGCGGCTCCATGACGGCGATCATTTCCCCGGAGGGGCGCCATCTCGCGCCGCCCTTGACCGAGGGCGAGGGGATCCTCGTCGCCGATCTCGACATGGGCCTCATCGTCAAGCGCAAGCGCATGATGGACTCGGTCGGCCACTATGCGAGACCCGAACTCTTGAGCGTGACCCTCGATGCGCAGCCCAAAGCGCCGCTGAGCTTCGAGCCGTCGGCGCCGATCCCCATGGAGACAAGGAGGCCTGGCGATGGAGAGTCCCGTGAGCTTGCCGACCGAACGCCTGATCAACGAACTGCAAACCTTCGGCGTGCGGCTGGCGGACCCCAAGGCCGGACTTGAGAGCCGCCGCGGCGGCGCGGGGCCCTCCGACCACAAGGCGCTGACGATCGACGGCGTAACGGTGATGGCGCCCGTCCACACCGCTCCCGCGTTCGAGAGCCCCTACGTGATCGACGCGCCCGATGCGCAGGGCAGGAGCCGCATCGCGCGCGACGGCAAGACGCTCGGCGAAGCGGCGTTCGTCGCGCGGCCGCGCTTTTATGAGCTCACGACCGCCGACGGCGTTCCCTATTCGAAGATCGCCGTGCTGCACGGACGCGACGTGCTGGCGACCACGGTGCTGCAGAGCTGCATCCGCTACCAGAGCCGCCTCAAGGCCTGCCAGTTCTGCGCCATTGGCCAGTCGCTCGCGGCCGGACGTACGATCGAGCGCAAGAGCCCAGCTCAGCTCGCCGAGGTGGCCAAGGCCGCGGTCGAGCTCGACGGCGTTAAGCACATGGTGATGACGACCGGCACGCCGCGGGGCGCCGACCGCGGCGCCGCGATCCTTTGCGAGAGCGTGGCGGCGGTGAAGGCGGCGGTCGACCTCCCGATACAGGCGCAATGCGAGCCCCCCGACGAGGACGCATGGTTCGAGCGTCTCAAAGCCGCCGGCGTCGACGCCCTCGGCATGCACCTCGAAGCCGTGACGCCTGAGGTTCGTCAGCGCATCATGCCCGGCAAGGCCGAGATCTCCGTCGAACGGTATCTCAAGGCTTTCGCCGCGGCGGTCCCGGTGTTTGGCCGTGGGCAGGTCTCGACCTATATCCTCGCGGGCGTCGGCGACCTGCCGGGAGCGATCCTCGCGATGTGCGAGACGCTGGTCAGCCTCGGCGTCTATCCGTTCGTCGTGCCGTTCGTTCCGATTTCCGGCACGTCGCTCGAAAGCTGGCCGCCGCCCGCGGCCGCCTTCATGGATGCGGTGCTCGCGCCGCTCGCGCGGATGCTCGCGGCCAATGGCCTGAGCGCGGCGGAGATCAAGGCGGGCTGCGGCCGCTGCGGCGCCTGCTCCGCGCTCTCGACCTACGAGAGGCGGCTTGCGTCATGATCTTCGAGCCGATCACGCCGTTCGGTCCTTGCGAATTCCGCGTCAAGTTCGCCGCCTCCCGCTGGGAGCGGGAGGGCGCGTACGCGCTGCGCAGGGCGGTGTTCTGCGACGAGCAGCGATTGTTTGCGGGCGACGACCGCGACGGCGCCGACGACTGCGCGATCACGATCGTCGCTCTGTCGATGATGGGCGTCGCGGCGGACAAGGTCGTCGGCACCGTGCGCATCCATGAGGAGGAGCGCGGCTTATGGTGGGGGTCGCGGCTCGCGGTCGAGCGCGATTGCCGCCGCGTCGGCGCGATCGGCGCGACCTTGATCCGCCTCGCCGTCTCTTCGGCCAGCGCCATGGGAGCGACCACCTTCCTCGCGCATGTGCAGGCGCAGAACGGGCCGCTCTTCCGCCAGATGCATTGGGAGACGCTCGCCGAGCTCGAGCTGCTCGGTCTGCCACACTTCAAGATGCGCGCCGATCTGACGAAATATCCGCCGTGCCACGCGCCAGAGCTTGGTTTCGTGGCGCTGAGAAAGGCCGCCTGAGGTGGAGGCGGCCGAATTGGACGCCCTCGTCGCCTCGCTTCGCCAGAGCCCGGCGCTTGCGGCCAAGGCCGATATCGGCGTGGTCGCGGAGCGCCTCGGGCTCGCCGCCGCAGCGATCCCCGTCGGCGACGATTGCGCCGCGATTCCCGATGGCGACGGGCATCTCCTGTTTGCGATCGAGGGCTTCATCAACGCCTTCGTCGCCGCCGACCCATGGTTCGCCGGCTGGTGCGGCGTGATGGTCAATATCTCGGACATAGCGGCGATGGGCGGGCGGGCGCTCGCTGTCGTCGATGCGGTATGGGCCGACGGAGAAGCCTCCGCGGCCGCGATTCTCGACGGCATGAAAGCGGCCTCCGACGCATACGGCGTCCCGATCGTCGGGGGCCACACCAATCTCAGAACCCCCGTGGCTCAGCTTGCGGTCGCGGTGGTGGGCCGCGGGGGATCGCATCTCCTGATCAGCTTCGACGCGCAGCCCGGCGACGCGCTCGTAGCGGCGATCGATCATCGCGGCGCCTATCGCACGCCGTTCGACAACTGGCAGGCGGCGCTCGGGGCGCCGCGGGAGCGGCTGCGTGCGGATCTTGCGCTGCTGCCCAAGGTCGCCGAGCGCGGCCTCGCCCGCGCCGCCAAGGACATCAGCCAGGGCGGCATACCGGGCACCGCCGCGATGCTCGCCGAAAGCTCCGGCGTTGCGATCGACATCGATCTCGACGCGATCGAGCTGCCGGCCGGCGTCGCGCTCGAACAATGGCTCAAGACTTTCCCCAGTTTCGGCTTTCTCATGTCGGTCCCGCAAACCTCGCTCGACGCGACGCTCGACCTCTTTCGCGGCCGCGACATCCACGCTGGCGTCATCGGGGAGGTTCGAAGCGGGAGCGAAGTCGCGCTTGTCTCCAACGGGCGGCGCGCCGTGCTCCGCGACTTCCGGCGCGACCGGCTCCTTGGACTCTCCCGCGTCGTAGAGATCGCCGGATGAAACGTCCCCTCCGCATCGCCATGCTCGCCCATTCGACCAATCCGCGCGGCGGCGTCATGCATGCGATGCATGTCGCCGAGGCGTTGACCGAGCTCGGCTGCGAGGTCGTGCTGCATGCCCCGGACGCGAAGGGCCAGGGCTTCTTCCGCACGCCCAAGTGCGAGGCGCGCGCGTTCCCCGTCGGGCCCGCGTCGGCCGAAACATTCGCGATGATCGAGCAGCGCGTCGAGGACTATGTCGCGCATTTCTCGTTTCCCCGGAATCGCGGCTTCGACATTTATCACGCGCAGGACGGAATCTCGGGCAACGCGCTCGCTGCGCTCAAGCAGCGCGGCCTCATCGGCGCCTTCGTGCGCACCGTGCATCACATCGACGATTTCCCCGACGAGCGGATCGCGCGTCTCAATTCGCGCGCGATCCGCGAAGCGGACACATGGCTCACCGTCAGCGCGCTATGGCGCGATCGCCTGGCGGAAACCTTCGCAATTCAAGCCGCTGTCTGCGGCAACGGCGTCGACATCGGTCGCTTCCGCCCCGATTCGCGACGCGAAGCGGGGAGGAGCTGCGCGGCCGCAACTGAGAATTGGGCCGGGGCCCGTCTTTCTATGCGTCGGCGGCGTCGAGAAGCGCAAGAACACGCTCAACCTTCTCGATGCGTTCGCGCGACTGCTCGCCGTCCGCCCGGACGCGAAGCTGGTCATCGCTGGCGGCGCGAGCCTGCTGGACCACGGCGAATACCAGAGGAAATTCCGTTCGCGCCTCGCTGCGATGGGCGAGACGGCGGGTTCGGTGCGCCTTCTCGGAATTATCGCCGACAGCGATATGCCGCGCCTTTACCGCCTCGCGTCCGCGCTCGCGTTCGTCTCGGTCAAGGAAGGATTCGGGCTCTGCGTGCTGGAGGCCATGGCTAGCGGCGTTCCCGTCGTCGTCTCGGCGATCGAACCGTTCACGAGCTACCTCTCGGCGAAAGACGCGATCTGGTGCGATCCCGCGAGCGTCGGGTCAATCGCAGAGGCCATGGCGCTTGCGCTCGACGAAAAGTTCGCCGCTCCGCTGCGCGGGCGCGGCCGCGCGCTCGCCGCCCGCTTTGACTGGCGAACGGTCGCGCGAGCCCATGAGCCAGTCTACCAACGCATGACGGAGCTCGCGCATGCCTGAGATGCGGTTCATCGTGCGCTGGCCCGACGGCGCGAAAGACACGTGCTACTCGCCCTCGCTCGTCATCAAGGACTATTTCCGCGAGGGCGAGACGTACATGCTCAGCGATTTCGTGGCGCGAAGCCGCGAGGCGCTCATGATCGCCTCCGATCGGGTGAAGGCGAAATACGGCCACGCGTGCTCACGAGCGCTTGGCCAGCTGGCCGAGATCGAACGCGCCGCCCGCCGCTTCGGCGACGAGCCCGGCGCGAAAGTGGCGTGCGAACGCTTTCTCTTTTAACGACAAGGACCTTTGCGATGGACGCCAGCACGCGTTTCGAGCCGCACTATCGCGCCGTCGTCGCAGGAGGAGGACAGGCGGGTCTCTGCGCCAGCCATTTCCTCAGCGAGGCGGGAATCGACCATGTCGTGTTCGAGAAGAAGACGATCATGCACAAATGGCGCGAGGAGCGGTGGGACGCCTTCTGCCTCGTCACGCCGAACTGGCAATGCCAGCTGCCGGGACACCCCTATGACGGACCCGAGCCGCGCGGCTTCATGGTGAAACACGAGATCCTCGACTATCTCGACGGCTTCGCGCGCAAGCGCAAGCCGCACGTGCGCGAGCATGTCGCGGTGCTGGCCATCGAGAAGCAGGGCGAGCGCTTTCACGTTCTCACTTCGAACGGCGCCTGCACCGCCGACGCTGTTTTTCTCGCAACCAGCCTCTACGGCCATCCGAGCAGGCCGCGCGCTGCGGAACGGGTTCCCGAATCGATCCTTCAGATCCACTCGGCCGAGTATCGCAATCCGGCGGTCCTGCCCACTGGCTCGGTCGTAGTCGTCGGGTCCGGCCAGTCGGGCGCGCAGATCGCCGAGGACCTGCACCTGGCGGGCCGCAAGGTCCACCTGGTGACGGGCAACGCGCCGCGCTGCGCGCGCTTCTATCGCGGACGCGACGTGGTCGACTGGCTGTGGGACATCGGCCAATACGCGATCACGGTGGCGGACGATGGCATGGGCCACAAGCGGCACGACACCAATCATTATCTGACCGGCCGCGACGGAGGACGCGACATCGACCTGCGCGCCTTCGCGAGAGAGGGCATGTCGCTTTACGGCCGGCTCAATGCGGTCGCCGACAGCAAGATGCTGTTCGAGCCGAACCTCAAGTCCAATCTCGACGAGGCGGACCGCGTCTATAACGGCATCAACGCGCTGATCGACCGGCACATCGCGGAGAAGGGGCTCGCGGCGCCGCGAGGGAGGGCCTTACGTTCCGGTCTGGGAGCCGGCTGACGAGCCCGCCGAGCTCGACCTCAGCGCGGCCGGGGTGAGCGCTGTCATCTGGGCGACCGGCTTCGCCCCCGACTGGTCATACGCGCGCATGCCAATCTTCGACGGGACGGGTTATCCGGTTAACCGGCGCGGGGTGACCAGTGTCCCGGGCGCCTACGTGCTGGGATTGCCATGGCTTTGGACGTGGGGGTCGGGACGCTTCCTCAGCGTCGGGCGTGACGCCGAGCACGTTGTCCGCCACGAAGTCCAACGGCGGGTGGCGGTGGGCGTCGATCGCTGAAGTTCAGCGCGCTGTTTGTTTCGCGCTGGCGAACCCGCATCATGGCGACCCAATGAAAAAAGAGCGGGCCGAGTTTTATCTTCCGCCAAGCCCACGTCGCCGGGCGATGGCTTTGCAGGCTATCTCCAGGTCCACGTCATCGACGCCACGAGCGGAGAATCGGGCGTGACGATGCGTGCGTTCGGCATGTTCAGAGAGTTGGGGGCGCCGTCCACGGCTCGACGCAGACGCCAGCGTCTTCCCTGTCATAGATGACCCAATCTTCACAGTCGGAACCGATGGTGAGCTCGAGTTCGCCTGGCCAACGCACAACCGGATCGGCGCGCAGGTCGCGAAAGCAGTAATCCCAGGGCCTCGGCGCCGGCTCGGTCAAAGCGCCGCTCGGCAGGCCCGCCGAGTCATTGGCCCACATCAGCCCCGGCTCGACGTCGAGTTCAAGTTGGGCGGAGGCCGGCGCTCCGACGAGGCGGCGGACGAACCATGGATGCCAGCCGACTGCCGCCGGCATGGCCTCGCGCGCATGCACTTCGATGCGGAACGTCGCCCGCCCTGCGCTGAGCTCCGTGCGCTGGACCACGCGGCACGGCCACGGCCAAGGATCGCCAAGCTCGAGGCTCAATTCACCGTCGCCGGTGACCCCCCACGGCCGATCCGTGACCAGCCCGTGCAAGGCGTGCGGCCCGCTATTGGCGGCGAAGCGATGCTGCGCGCCCTGAAAATTCAGGCTCGCGTCGCGCAGCCGGCCGACCCACGGCGCGACCACGAAGCTGCCGGAGTGAAATATGTCCTTCCCGTGCGACACCAGCAGTTCGTGACCGGCGACGCGGAACGAGCTGAGCCGGCCACCGTCGTCGGGGTCGAAGGTGGCGGCGCAGCCCTCCGCGGCAAGTCGCAATGGCGCCGTCATTGCGAAGTCCACCCGCCGTCCACAACCAGAACTGTGCCCGTGACCATCCGGCCTGCGTCCGAGGCGAGATAGATGACCGCGGCGGCCACATCGCTGGTCAGCGCGAACTGGCCGAGCGGAATCTTGCTCAGTACGGCGGCCCGCGTCTTGGGCTCATCGAGGATTGGCGCCGTCCCCGGCGTATAGATGAAGGTCGGCGCGATGGCGTTGACCGTGATCGCATTCTTCGCCCATTCGAGCGCCAGCGCCTTGGTCATCATGTTCAGGCCGCCCTTGCTGGCGCAATACACCGACGCGTCCGGAAGACCCACGAGTCCGCCCTGCGAGCTGATGTTGACAATGCGGCCGCCCTGCCCCGACGCCGCCATTGCGCGCGCGACCGCCTGGGTCATGAAGAATGCGCCGCGCAGGTTCACCGCCATCATCTCGTCCCAGTCGGCCTCGGTCACGTCGAAGGCGGCGCGTGCGAAGCCGAGACCTGCGTTGTTGACGAGAACATCGATACGGCCGTGGGCGGCGACGATGTCCGGGACGGCCTCGGCGATCGCGGCGACGCTCGGCACATCCAGCCGCTGGGGGCGCACGGTCAGACCGCGCGCCTCGGCTTCGGAGGCGACGGCGGCGGCGTCAGCGTGTGTGCGTACGGTCGGCACGACGATGGCGCCGGTCTCAGCGAGCAGGATCGTCAGTTCGCGGCCGATCCCCCTCGACGCGCCGGTGACGACAATGACACGGCCGCTGAGATCGAACCGTCGCGCAGCAGCGGCGCTCGCCGCGGACTGATTTTCGCTATCGGACGCCAAGTTTTCCCTTTCGCAATGGAAAACAGCCGCCGCAGAATGCGGCGACCGTTGCGACGATCATCCCTGCGCGACGAGCTGAGTAATCCGCTCGATGTCAGCGTCGGCGACCGCGAACTCGCCCATGACCCGGCCGCGCGCCAACACGACGACCTCGTCGGCCACAGACATCGCCTGCTGCAGATTGTGCATAATCAAGATGACCGCCTGTCCTGCGTCGCGGGCGCGCCGGACCTGATCGAGCACCTGCTGGGTCTGGCGGACGGCGAGTGCGGCCGTCGGCTCATCAAGAATCAGGCAGCGCGACCCGTAGACGATCGCTCGCGCGATCGCGACGGCCTGCTTCTGGCCGCCGGACAATGTCGCCGCGGGGTCGCTCAGGCGGCGTCGCAGGTCGACGCCGAGCGCCGCCAAGGCATCGGCCGCGATGCGATCGGCCTTCTTCGCGTCATAGATGCGCAGCGGTCCGAAACGTCTGAACGGCTCATTGCCAAGCACCATGTTCCGGGCGATCGGCATGAGGTCGCAGACCGCCAGGTCCTGGAACACTGTCGAAATCCCGGCTGCGCGCGCATCATGCGCGCTGCGCAGCGTCACGCGGCGTCCGTCGACCTCGACTGAACCGGAGGTGGGCTGGTAGACGCCCGAGAGCACCTTGATCAGCGTGCTCTTGCCGGCGCCGTTGTCGCCGAGCAGCGCCAGCACCTCGCCGGCGCGGGCCTCGATCGAGATGTTGCGAAGCGCGGTCACTGATTGGAAGGTCATCGTGACGTCACGCAGCGCAACGACGGGCTTGTCCACGCCGACGCGCGGCCGCGGAGTGTCGACTGGGACCGCTGCGTCGAGCGGGCCAGCTTCTGCCGGCGAACGGTCCTCGTCGGCCATGACAATCGGTTGCTCGAGCTTGAGCCCGGTCGGGACTCATCACGAAGCGGTCAATGACCATACGGTTGATCAACACCGCAACGAGCACAACGACGCCGAGGAAGATGTTGACCCAATAGCCCTGAAGCCCGACCAGCAGGAGGCCGGCATTGACCATGGCGTACATGAACGCCCCAAGCACGGTGCCGAGAACGCTGCCGTAACCGCCGGTGAGCAACGTGCCGCCGATGACCGTCATCGCAATCGCGATGAGCTCCCAGCCAACGCCGCGGTTCGCGTCGATCGAGAAGTATTGCACGGCCACGACGACCCCGGCGACACCCGAGGTGAAGCCCGACAAGGCGAATAGCGTGACCGTCGTGCGAGCGACCGGCACGCCCAGATTCCTGGCTGCGGTCGGATTCTGCCCGATGGCGAAAGTCCAGTTCCCCATCCGGGTGCGCAACAGGAACAACGTCGCGAGCGTCGCGACCACGAGGAACCACAGCAGCGACATTCGATAGCCGAACAGATGCTTGCCCGCGATCACCTGGGCGTAGGACGCGGGAAACTTGACCACAACCGGAAAGCCGCTGGTGTTCATCGTCAGGACGCCGCGATAGACCAGCGACGTCGCCAGGGTGATGATGAACGACGGCAGCCCCGTGCGCACCTGAATGACGCCGTTGACGGCTCCGAGCGCGGCGCCAAACCCGAGCGTGCCAAGAAGAGTCACGACGGGCGGCAGGCCGAGGACGTTGCCGAAATAGTACATCGCCCACCCGGTCAGGCCGACGATTGCGCCAACTGAGAGGTCGAAGTGGCCAGCGATCATCAGCAAGGTGACGCCGACGGCGACGATTCCGTATTGCGCCGCCAGGCTCGCGACGTTGACGCCGTTGTACTGCGAGAGGAACAAATCCGGACGCAGGATCGAGAACACCACGAACGCCGCGACGAGGCCGCCTAGCGAGGCCAGTTCGGGACGTTGCAGGAGGCGACGAAGCACGTCGAAGGTTCCGTATGCCGGGCCACACGAGTTGGCGGACCCCGGCGGGCCGGCGATATTCGCCAGTGTCATCGAGCTCGCGCGGCGGTCAACCCGCCACGCGACCTCCGCCGTGCGCCAATGTCAGCGAACTCCCGCAGCGGCCAGCCCGGCGACGGCGTCGGCGTTGGTCTTATCGACAATCTGCGGACCGGTCAGGAAGTAGTTCGACTGGATGAGGCCATACCTGATGTAGTGCACGAGCTCGAGCACCGAGATGTAGCCGCGCCACCACCCCTGCTGGTCCATCGTAAAGTCCAGATCGCCTTTCTGGATCATCCCGACGATATCGGGGCTGACATCGAAGCCCGCGGTTTGCAGCGGCCGGCCAACCGCCTGCTTGGCGGCGACCAGTCCAGCGGTTGCAGGTTGCCCGGTGGCGACAGCGGCGTCCACATCCGGGTGCGAGCGAAGGTACGCCTCGACGATCGACGCGGTCTTGCCCGGATCGGGATCGCCGGCGACGTGATCGTACTTGACGCCTTTGGCCTTGGCGACCTGCTCCATGCCCGCGCAGCGTTCGGTCTGGGTGCCGTCGCCAACCTCCTCCTGGACGCAGATCATCGATTTCGCGCCCTTCTCGGCGAAGCGGTTGGCGGCCATCTGGCCTGCGGCGTATTCGTCGGCGCCGACACGCGAGACGTAAATGTCGTTGGGGTCGCGCAACGGCTTGTCTTTGACGCTGGGCGCGGGGTTGAAAGCGACCGCGATCCCCTTGTCCTTCGCCTCCTTCGCAACCGCGTCCAGATCGCCGATGCCCAGGATCAGAATGCCGTCAGGCTTCGCCGCGATGGTCTCCTCGATCTTCTCGGTGTACGACGCGAGGTCGACGCTGGCCGGGTAGACGTATTTGACGTCGACCCCGAGATCCTTGCCCGCCTGCTGGGCGCCGTTGTTGAGCACGCGAAAAAATCCGGAACTCGGATCGGCGAGTCCTTCGACATAGATCGTGAGGCGCTTACCCTTGGTCAGATCGCCAGGGTAGTTCGACGATTCCGCGTGAGCGCGGGGAGGTGGCAAAACCATCCCCGCCATCGCCAACGTGAGCAGCGAGACAAGCGCAGTCATCGTCTTCATGTGATGGGCCTTTGGACGGGAGGTCGCCGAAGACTGTCAGGCTTAAGGTGGGGTTGTCAACGCATTGGAGTCGGCAAGCCGAAAGCGATGGCGCGCGCGATCGGCGTGACCTCATATGGCGGAATGGTTGACGCGGTTCTGACTGGTTGGCCTGGGGCCTCCGGCGGCATAACCAGCGTCATTCACCGGGTTCGATTGCTCAGCGTCCCCACCGCAAGGCCGGCGTCTCCACAGGCGCGTCCCATAGCGGGAGAAGCGCCTCGTCAAGCATGGACACCGTGATGGAGCATCCGGCCATGTCGAGCGAAGTGACATAGTTTCCGACAAGCGAGCGAACGATACGCACGCCTCGCTTTTCGAGCACACTTCGGGCGGCGTTGTACATGAGATAGAGTTCCATCAGCGGCGTGGCGCCGAAGCCATTGACCAGCAGCAGCGCTTCGCCGCGAGCCTCGTCGCCGAGATCGCTGGCGATCGCGCCGACCATCTCGTCGGCGATGGAATTCGCGTCGGCAAGCGGAACGCGACGACGCCCCGGCTCGCCATGGATTCCAACGCCCATCTCCATCTCTTTCTCGCCCAGATCGAATGTCGGTTTGCCCGCGGCCGGAACGGTGCAGCTGGTCAGCGCCACGCCCATCGAGCGCGTGCGCGCGTTGACCCGCTGGCCAAGGCCCTTGAGGAAAGCGAGGTCGCGGCCCATCTCGGCGGCCGCGCCAACAATCTTCTCGACGACAAGCGTGCCGGCGACGCCGCGGCGCCCCACGCTGAAGGTCGAGGCTTCGACCGCCACGTCGTCGTCCGTGACTATTGAATCCATGAGCCCGTCGACCAGCTCGCCCGCCATTTCGAAGTTCATGCGGTCGCCGGAATAATTCTTGACGATGAACAGCACGCCCGCGCCGCCATCGACGGCTTCCGCCGCCGCGGTCATCTGGTCCGGGGTGGGAGAGGTGAACACTTGCCCGGGGCAAGCGGCGTCGAGCATTCCATAGCCGACGAAGCCCGCGTGGAGAGGTTCATGGCCGCTGCCGCCGCCGGAGATCAGCGCGACTTTGCCTGGAGTCGGCCGAGCGCGCCTGACGAATTTCCGCTCCGGCCCAAGAACTACGAGGCCGGGATGCGCCGCAGCGAAGCCGTCGAGGCTCTCCGAAAGAATCGTGTCGATTGCGTTGACGAATTTTTTCATCTCCGTTCCTCCCAAGACCCGCTCAGCGGCCTTCGCCGAGGAGCAGCACGAGGCGATGCACGAAATCAAAGATCAGGGTTTCGAGCTGCTGATTCTTGCCGGCGCTTCCAAGGTCCGGCAGCGCGAGCGTGATCTTGCGTTCCGGGCGCGTCTCGGACGCGGCGCCGAGGCGGCCAGGGTGCGCCCGCGAATAGGCTCTGAGAAACGCGGCCCGTTCAGGGGCGGAGAAGTGGCAGATTTCGAAGATGAGCGCGAGATGACGCGCCGGGATCGGAACCTGATAGGACGGATTGGAGATTTGCGAGATGAAGCTTCGGTTCTTGCCAATCGCTTCGGCCAGCCGTTGTCGCATGCCGGAAGGGCGACTTTCCAGCACGACCTTCAAAATCGCCTTGTATTCGGCGACCGCGCTCGATGCGTCGCGTCTTGGCCGTTCCTCACCCATGACCAGCGATCGTCGCCTTGAGCCGCCCGAGCGCGGTCGCCGGGACTGAGAATTCCTCGAGCCCGCAATCGAGCAGCGCCGGCACGTAGCGCGGATCGGCCGCCATGTCTCCACACAGGCTGACCGGGACGCCCTGAGCCTTGCCATGCGCGATCGTCCGCCTGATCAGCTCCAGCACCGCCGGATTGAGCGGATCGGCGAGCCCCGCGAGCTCGCCAGCGCCGCGGTCGCAGGCCGTCACATATTGCACGAGGTCGTTGCTGCCGATCGAATAGAAATCGGCGTCAAAGCCGTCGATCGCGAGCGCCGCCGCGGGAACCTCGACCATGATGCCGAGCGCGGGCCGGCGCGCTTCAAGCCCTTCGGCGGAAAGCTCGGCGAGCGCGGCGTCGAGGCGCCTGCGCGCCTCGGCGAGCTCCTCGGGCACGGTGACCATCGGCAGCATCACCTTCAGATTGTCTCCGCTCGCCGCCGCCCGCGCCAGCGCCCGCAATTGGGTCTTGAAAAGGTCCGGCCGGCGCAACGACAGGCGCAAGCCCCGTACGCCGAGGAATGGATTCGCCTCGCCGCCGAAAGTCACGCCGCGGATCGGCTTGTCGCCGCCCGCGTCGAGCGTGCGGATCGCCACAGGCCGTCCGGCCGCCCAATCCAGAATCTGGCGATAGACGTCCAGTTGATGCGCCTCGCTCGGCGGGGCGAGGCCCGGCTCAAACAGGAACTCGGTGCGCACAAGGCCAATTCCGTCCGCATGCGCCGCATCACGCGTCAGGTCGCCGACGCCCTGGATATTCACAAGGGCGCGAATTCGCTTGCCGGAGCGCGTGACGGCGGGCGCCTCGACACGACCTGCCTCGTCGGCGCGCCGTTCGGCGAGCGCAGCGATATCGCGACGCCAGTCGGCCAGGCGCGCCGCCGATGGCGCGATTTCGATCGCGCCGTGCTCTCCGTCGAGCAGAATCAAGGCGCCGTCCTCCGCGGGAATCTCCCCGAGACCGACGACCATCGGCACGCCGCGGGCGCGCGCCAGCATCGCGACATGGCTCGAGGCGCTCCCGGCCGTGAGCGCGATGCCGGACGAGCGCTTCCAGTCGATCTCAAGGAAGCGCGACGGCGCGAGATCGTCGGCAACTAGAATGGCCTTGTCCGGCAGCGCCGAGGCTCTTTGGCCGTTTCCGCTGATGAGCCGCAGGACACGGTCCCGCAAATCGACGAGGTCGGCCGAGCGCGCGCGAAAGTATTCGTCTCCGGCGGCCGAATAGTCGGCGATCTGCGCGTCGAGCGCGCCTTTCCAGGCGCGCAGCGCGGATGCGCCCGCCTCGACCTCGACGAAGGCCGGCGCCGACAGGTCCTCGTCGCCGAGCATCTCGCGCTGGAACTCGAGAATTTCCGCCGCGTCGCGGGTTTCAGAAGCCGCGAGCGCCGCAAGCTCGGCGCCGGCCGTGTCGATCGCGTGCTTCAATGCGGCGCGCTCGGCTTCCCGCGACCCGGTTAGAGCGCTTTCATCGGTCGCGGCGGCCTCCCGCGCCAACGGTCCCGCCGCAAGGCCTGGCGCGGCCGCGCGACCGCGCAGCCGAAGCGGCTCAGGGCTCATCGGGAAAGTCCCGCTCGACGAGGGAGACGAGCGCATCGACGGCAGCTTGTGCGTCTGCGCCCTCCGCCCGGAAAACGAGCAGGGAATCGCGCGGGGTTTTGGCGCCCATCAGCTTCACAATGCTCTTCGCATCGATCCAGGGGCCCTCGACGGAGATCGCAAGCGAAATCTTCGATGCGAATTTCTTGGCGAGCTTGGTCAGCTTGACCGCGGGCCGCGCGTGCAGCCCCGCCTCGTGTCGCAGGCGCACCGAGGCGGTCACGCTCTGCCGCGTTAAGGGGTTCGAAGCTGGATCGGAGAATGCGGTCATCTTACCTCGGCGACAATTCTTCCGCGGTGGCGCGGACCTCGGCGAGGCTTGCGCCGCCGGACGCCTCGGTCGCCGCCATGATCGCGCCCTCGACAAGCGGCGAATTGCACAGCACGACGTGTCCCCGGCGCTCCTCGGGCAGCATTTCAATCGCCATCTCGCTATTGGTTTCGGCGCCGCCAAGATCGACCAGAATGGCGACGCCGCGAGGCGACCACGCCTCGTCGATCGCCCGCAGGATCTTCTGCACGTCAGTGCCGAGACCGCCGTCCGGGTCGCCGCCGCAGTGGGCGACCTTGACCTCGTCGCCAACCATCTGACGAACCATGTCCGCTGTGCCGCGCGCGACGTCGGGCGAATGCGAAACGATGACCAGCGAGACATTCTCCGTCACGAGCATTTTTCCAGAAAGGGTGAAAGGGCTTCGACGATGATCTGACTCGATCGCGCGCCGGGGTCCATGTGACCAACGCTTCGCTCGCCGAGAAAAGCGGCGCGCCCCTTGGTCGCGCGCATCGGAACAGTTGCGGCGGCGCCGCGTTCGGCCGCCTCTCTCACGCGAACGGCGAGATCTGGGCCGCCGGCGCCGATGGCGTCCCGCACCGGCCCGAGAACGTCGAGCATCGTCTTCTCGCCGATACTCGACTTGCCCCTCGCCGCGACCGCGTCGACGCCGGCGCCGACGATTTCGGGAAGCAGCTCCATGGTCGCGCCGCGCTCGCCGAGCGTCTTGCCCATGCCCATGAACAAACTTCCGTACAGCGGGCCGGACGCCCCGCCTACCTTCATCACGAGCGCCATTCCGAGAGCCTTCAGGGCTTCTCCGGTCGGCTTGGCGGCGATGGCGTCGAGCTGGGCCAGGACTTCGGCCGAGCCGCGTTTCATGTTGATCCCGTGATCGCCGTCCCCGATCGCCTGATCGAGGGCGGTAAGCTCATCGGCATGATCGATCACCTGCTGCGCCGCCGCGGCGATCATCGATCGGAGGTTCAGGTCCTTGGACATCGCTCGCGCGCTCACTCAACCGCAAGACGGACGCGCCGCCCAGCCGCATCGAAGTAGAGCGGGTCGATCAGCGACAAGCCGACCTCCTCGCCCGCCAGGACCGGACGATGCGGATCCGACAAAGTCACAAGCGCTTGTCCCTTATATTCGATATGCACATGGTTCTGGTCGCCGAGACGCTCGACCCGATGCACCCGCCCGACGAGGCCCGAGCCGTTGGGCTTGCCGATTGCGAGATGCTCCGTCCGGACGCCGACCGTCTCAACGCTTTTGGGCATCGAAGCGGCGGGCAGGATATTGGCGGGGATCAGATTGATGCGCGGGGAGCCAAGTCGAGCCGCCACATAGAGGTCGTTCGGGTTTTCGTAGATTTCGCGCGGCGTTCCATACTGGATCAGGCTCCCCTCGCGAATCACGCCGATGCGGCTCGCCATCGTCATGGCTTCGATCTGGTCGTGCGTAACGTAGAGGACGGTCGCGCCAAGGTCGAGCTGGATGCGCTTGATCTCAAGCCGCAACTCGGCCCGCAGCTTGGCGTCGAGCGAGGAAAGCGGCTCGTCCATGAGATAGATGGACGGGCGGCGGACGAGCGCGCGGCCGATCGCGACGCGCTGCATCTCGCCGCCTGAGAGCCGAGTGGCGCGGTTGCCGAGCTTGCCGGAAATCCTGAGGAGATCGGCCACCTCCTGCACCTGCTTGCGGATCTCCGTCTCGGGCAGCTTGCGCAACGGAGAGCGCAGAGGGAAGGCCAGATTGTCGTACACCGTGAGATGCGGATAGAGCGAATATTGCTGGAAGACGAACGCGACATCGCGCGCGGCCGGAGGCTCGCGGGTCACGTCCCGGCCATCAATCGAAATCGCGCCCTGATCCGGCCGCTCAAGGCCCGCGATCAGGCGCAAAGTCGTGGTCTTGCCCGCACCTGTCGGTCCGAGCAGAACGACGAACTCGCCGCTGGCGATGGAAAGCGAAAGATCGCGCACGGCCTCGACGGCGCCGAACTGCTTGCTGACGTGGCTCAGCCCGATCTCAGCCATGCCGCTCGCCCTGATGCAAAGCGCTTCGTATGGCCCGCCCGGTCTCGCGATCGAACACCATGAGCGAATCGGACTTGAACGCGAGGCCCACCGTCTCGCCCGCTCGCACCGGCAGAAGGGACGGCAGGCGCGCCTTGATCTGGCCCTGCTCGATATCGACAGTCACGATCTGGGTCGTGCCGAGATACTCGGTCCCGAACACGCGACCCCGGATCGGCGCCGAATCGAGAAAGGAGACATATTCGGGACGCACGCCGAGCACGAGCGATTCCGGAGAGTCCTCCTGGCGAATCTCGGGGATGGCGACGCTGGCCGCGCCGAGCTTCACCGCGCGGTCGCGAGGCTTGAGCCGGCCCTCGAAGCGGATGAAATTCATCGGCGGCGACCCGACGAAGTCGGCGACGAACATGGTCGCCGGCAGATCGTATATCTCCTGCGGCGCTCCGATCTGCTCCACCACGCCCTGGTTCATCACTGCGATCTGATCGGCTATCGACATGGCTTCGAGCTGATCGTGCGTGACGTATATGGTCGTGGCGCCAATTCGATCGTGCAGGTCGCGCAGCTCCTCGGTCATCGTCCGCCTGAGTTCGGCGTCGAGCGCCCCGAGCGGCTCGTCCATCAGAAAAGCCTTGGGCCGGCGCACGATGGCCCGGCCGAGCGCGACGCGCTGGCGGTCGCCACCCGAAAGTCCGGACACCTTGCTCGAAAGCAGGTGCTCGATACGCAAAAGCCTCGCCGCCTCGCGCACCTGCTTGCGCGCTTCGTCGCGCGACGCGCCCTGGCAGATCAGCGGAAAGCCGATGTTCGCCTCGACATTCATGTGCGGATAGAGGGCGAAGAGCTGGAAGACGAAAGCGATGTCCCGCTCAGCGGCGCGAAGAAAGGTCACGTCCTCACCGTCCAGGAGGATGCGGCCCTCGCTCGG
The DNA here is from genome assembly GCA_963764955.1 of uncultured Alphaproteobacteria bacterium. Classification (GTDB taxonomy): domain Bacteria; phylum Pseudomonadota; class Alphaproteobacteria; order Rhizobiales; family Beijerinckiaceae; genus Roseiarcus. Next base: position 34,376 of record CAVXVE010000045.1, read on the forward strand.
CAGTTCGAGGCCGGCGATCATCCGCAAGGTCGTCGTCTTGCCGCAGCCCGACGGTCCCAGCATGACAAAGAAAGCGCCCTGATCGACGGTGAAGGTCGAGCGATCGACGGCGACAAAATCTTGAAAAGCCTTGCGCAGTTGCTCAACTCTGATCTCAGCCATGAGCGCGCCTCATTCGGGGAAATGGCTGACAATGACGAAGGCGAGCGTCCCCGCCAGGATCGTCACGAACGAATAGCCGTAGAGGTCGATCGAGAAGGGCTGCGTCAGCAGGACGATGCCGAGCCCGATGACGGCGCCGGCGCCGTTCTCCCACGGCCCGCGGCGAAGCAAGCGCTTCCAATTCTCTCTCTCAGCCTCACGCACAGTCATTTGCGCACCGCCCCAAAGGTGATTCCGCGCAGGAGATGCTTGCGCAAAAGGACGGTGAAGACCACGATCGGCAGCAGAAAGAGGGTTGTCGCCGCGGCGACCGCTGGCCAGTCCTGCCCGCCCTCGCCGATGATGAACGGGATGAACGGCGGCATCGTCTGCGCGTCGCCGCTCGTGAGCAGAAGCGCGAACGCGTATTCGTTCCAGGAGAAGATGAGGCAGAAGATCGCGGTCGCCGCGATGCCGGTCACCGCCTGCGGCAGCACCGCCTTGCGGAAGGCCTGCAGCCGCGTATAGCCGTCGACCAGCGCCGCCTCCTCGTATTCGCGCGGGATTTCATCGATAAAGCCCTTCAGCAGCCAGACGGCGAGCGACACGTTGACCGCGGTATAGAGCAGGATCATGCCGATCCGCGTGTCGATCAGGCCGAGCTCACGGTACATGAGGTAGATCGGGATCGCGACCGCGATCGGCGGCATCATGCGCGTCGAGAGAATGAAGAACAGCAGGTCATCGGCGAACGGAACCTTGAAGCGCGAGAATCCGTAGGCCGCAAGCGTGCCGAGAAACACGGCGAGAAAGGTCGAGCCGAAGCCGATGATGATCGAGTTCAAAAAGCGCGGCACGACTTTCGACGGCCCGGCGATCACCATGTTTCGCGAGCGCACCAGCCTGGCGTACCAAGTCTCGGGCGGAGGGAGCGTGGCGATGAATTCCGGCGTCTGTCGCGTGCGCACGGTGAACAGGTTCACGTAGCCCTCGAGCGAGGGCGTGAAGAAAACCTTCGGCGGATAGGCGATTGCATCCTCCGGCGACTTGAAGGCGGTGGCGCCGATCCACAGCAGCGGCGAAAGCGCGATCAAAGCGTAGAGAATGACGAGCGCGCCCGCGATCGCCTTGGCGCGCGGCGAGGAGACGACGACAGAATGGGCGGTCGTGCTCATCGTCGCTTCACCCGGTTGAGCGTCTTGACGTAGATATTGGCGGCGCCGAACACCGTGACGAACACAATGATGGCGAAAGCAGAGGAATATCCGGTACGCCACTTCTCGAACGCCTCGCGCTTGAGGGTGATCGAGGCGAGCTCCGTCGTCGAACCGGGTCCGCCGGAAGTCGAGAAGATTCACGAGGTCGAACATCTTGAACGCCTCGATCGCCCTGAACAGCACGGCGAGCATCAGGAAGGGCAGCACCATCGGCAGGGTGATCGACCAGAACCGCCGCCAGGGCGAGGCCCGGTCGACCTCGGCCGCCTCATAGATGTAGTCCGGAATGGATCGGAGGCCGGCGAGGCAGATCAACATCACGTAGGGCGCCCACATCCACGTGTCGACCATCACGATCGTCCAGGGCGCGAGCGAAACACTGCCGATCATCGAAAAGGATCGCGGCGGGACGCCGGTGAGAAAACCGATGACATAGTTGAACGGCCCGATCTGCGGCTGCAGCAGCAGCGTCCAGAAATTGCCGACAACCGCCGGCGACAGCATCATCGGGACGAGAATGATCGTCGTCCAGAAGCCATGACCGCGGAAGCCGCGGTTGATCAGGAGCGCGAGGCCGAAATCCTATGAGCACCTGGATCGCAATGCCGGAGACGACGAAGCGCGCCGTCACCTGCATGCTGTGCCAAACGTCCTCGTCGGTCAGAATGTCGACATAGTTGGCGAGGCCCACGAACCTGATCGGCAGGTGGCCGAGATTGGACTTGTAGTTGGTGAAAGAGAGGCGGATCGCCCAGAGCAGCGGAAAGATGTTGATCGCAAGCAGAAGCAGGATTGTCGGCGCGATAAAGAGCCACGCGATGCTGCGGTCAGAGAGGCTCCGCGCGCCGCGGGTCACGCGCGCGGGACTTCGCGCGGCCACACGATCGACGAGGGTCTCGAGCTGGTTCTGAATGGCCATGGGCCCGCTCGCTCGAACTTCGCTGCTTCCCCGGCGCGCGAGGCGCCGGGGAAGGCTGCTTAAGGCTAGTTGGTCTCTTTGCCTTCGTCGGCAAAGACCTTCTTCCAGTCCTTGACCAGCTGATCGAGCGCTTCCTGCGACGTTCCCTTGTCTGCGACCACATAGTCATGGACGCGCTTCTGCATGTCGAGCAGGAGGTCGACATAGAGCGGCTCGGCCCAGAAGTCCTTGACGAAGCCCATGGTCGTGCAGGAAGGCCGGCGCGAACGGCTGGCTCGCGGGGAACCCTGGCGCCTGCACGACCGACTTGGCGGCCGAGTACCCGCCGAGCTCCCACCATTTCTGCTGCACCGCCGGCTGGGCGAACCACTTGATGTACTTCAGAGCGTCATCCTTCTTGTCGGAATAGGAGACGACGGAGATACCCTGCCCGCCAAGCTGGCTGAACTGACCCTTCGGCCCCGCCGGATTGACGAAGAAGCCGATCTTGTCGCCGCCGACGTTCGGATCCTTATAGAGGCCGGGGAAGAAGGCGAACCAGTTCATCTGCATCGCCACCTGGCCGGACTTGAACGCGTCAAGCCCTTCCGACATATAGGCGTTGGTCAAGCCTGTCTGGCTGGCAGCACTTGTAGAGCTCCTTATAGACCTCGAGGCCCTTCGCCGCCTCCGGCGAGTTGACGAAGCCGTCCATATGATAGGGGTGCTTCGGGTCGTCGTACTGGAAGCCGTAGCCATACATCGCGTTGGTCACGCCCATCGTGATGCCCTCGGATCCGCGCTCGGTGTAGATGTAGGATCCGTAGACTTTCTTGCCGTCGATCTCCTTGCCGGTGAAGAATTTGGAGACCTCGATGAGCTCATCCCAGGTCTTCGGCGGCTCGAGCTCGCGGCCGTATTTCTGCTTGAACTCGGCCCGCAATTCCGGCTTGGCGAACCAGTCCTTGCGATAGGTCCAGCCGACCGCGTCGGCCATCGCCGGCAGCGCCCAGTAGTTCGGCGTGTTCTTCGGCCATTCGGAGTAGCCGACGACCGTCGCCTCCATGAAGTCGTTCATGGAGATGTGCTCTTTGTCGAAGAAGTCGTTCAGCTTGATGTAGTGGCCGTTCTCGGCCGACCCGCCGATCCATTGGCTGTCGCCGATGATGAGGTCGCAAAGCTTGCGAGTGCGAATTGAGTTCGTTGATGAAGCGGTCGGCGTAGCTCGTCCAGGGGACGAACTCGTATTTCATCTGGATGCCGGTTTCCTTGGTGAAGTCCTTGCTCAATTCGACGAGCGCGTTCGCCGGGTCCCAGGCCGCCCAACAGAGCGTAAGCGACTTCTCCTCGGCCCTAGCCGCTCCCGACCAGGCGAGCCCGGCGACACTCACTGCAAGCGCCGCCGCTAATGACGTCTTGTGCCAATCCATGCCGTTTCCTCCTCTAAACGCCGACGCTCGTCAGACGAGGCGCGGCGGTCGCTCTTCGCGTCCTCTCGGGGACGCCATGAGAGTTTAGTATTCTGTTTAGTAGATAGTGAAGCCACTAAACTTTGCGGCTGTCAAGATGCACACCGAGGACGGGGTCATAAGACGCCGGCGGCAGGGCTTGCCGCCTGCGCGCCGCGCCGATTCATTGTTGTGGGGAGCGAGCGCCGAAACGGCGCGGGCCTCAAGGCGTGGCAAACGCCGCCGACCCGCCCGAGTGTCAGCGCGTCGAGGCCGAGTGAGCAGCGAGACCGAATGCTCGGCGCGGCGTCAGAAAGCCGCCGTGGCGGGATCGGGTCCGATCCGGCCGCCGGGCGAATCGAGCGCTTCGATCCGCTTCATGTCGTCCTGATCGAGCTTGAAGCCGAGCGCGCCGATGTTCTCCTTCAGCCGCTCGAGCCGAATCGTTTTGGGAATGACGATCAGGCCGCTGTCGAGATGCCAGCGAATGACCACCTGCGCCGGCGTCTTGCGATGCTTGGCGGCGATCTCGACGAGCGCAGGCTCGCCAAGCAAGCCGCCGCGGCCGAGCGGGCTCCAGGATTCCGTCTTGATCCCGCGCTCATCGTGAAACGCGCGTAAAGCGCGTTGCTGAAATCGCGGATGAAGCTCGATCTGGTTCACCGAAGGCGTCACGCCCGTTTCGCCGATCACCCGTTCGAGGTGATCGCGGTTGAAGTTCGAGACGCCGATCGAGCGAACGCGCCCGTCCTTCTGCAGACGGACGAGCGCCTTCCAGCTTTCGACGTAGCGGTTCACGCGCGGGCGCGGCCAATGGATCAGGTAGAGATCGAGCGTGTCGCGGCGGAGCTTTTTGGCGCTCTCGTCGAAGGCGCGCATCGTTTCGTCGTAGCCGTGATCCGAATTGCCGAGTTTCGTGGTCACGAAGACATCCGTCCGGCCCAGCAGGGCCTGGCCGACGCCGTCCTCGTTTCGATACATCGCCGCGGTGTCGACCAGGCGATAGCCTTGATCGACCGCGAGCTTGACCACCTGCTCGGTCTCGTCGGGCGGCGTCTGAAAGACCCCGAGCCCAAATTGCGGCATGGTCGCGCCGTCATTGAGGGCGACGGTCGGCTGGGTCTCACTGGTCATTTCTGCTTTCCCGGGTTGGCGGAGGGCGCAGCCCTTGCCCAAGTCGCCGTGTTCGGCAAGCGGGCGCCGGCGGGGGCGCCAAAGCTCGCCGCGGCGCCCTATATAGGAGCCCGGACGCCATTCCGGCGCGTCCCCTGGGGAACCGAGCCGCTTGGACACCGACCTCGCTTCGACCACAGCCGCGCGAACGACCTCGCCGCGGCGCCAGGCCGCCTCTCGACTGCCGGCGGCCATACGAACGCTGTTCCACCCGGCGGTCGCGAACTGGTTCGCCGAAAATTTCGCCGCGCCGACTCCCGCGCAAGCCGAAGCGTGGCCCGCGATCAAGGCCGGACGCCACACCCTCATCGCCGCGCCCACGGGATCGGGCAAGACGCTCGCGGCCTTCATGTCCGCGATCGACGATCTCGTGCGACAGGGCCTCGAGGCGCCGCTCGCCGACGCGACGCAGGTCGTCTACGTGTCGCCGCTGAAAGCGCTGTCGAACGACATCCATCGCAACCTCGAAGCGCCGCTGGCGGGCGTGCGGGAGCAGCTCAGGCAGAGGGGGCTCCCCGATGTCGAAATCCGCACCTGGGTCAGGACAGGCGACACGCCCGCCGCCGAGCGCGACCGCATGCGCCGCCGGCCGCCGCACATCCTGGTGACGACGCCGGAATTGCTCTACGTCCTGCTCGGCTCGCAATCCGGGCGCGCGATGCTGAAGACCGCGCGCTCGGTGATCGTCGACGAGATCCACGCCGTCGCGCCGAACAAGCGCGGCGCCCATCTCGCCTTATCGCTCGAGAGGCTCGCGGCTCTGTGCGGCGACAGCCTGCAGCGCATCGGCCTCTCCGCCACGCAAAATCCGATTCGCTCCATCGCCGATTTTCTCGCCGGCGCGGCTGCGGACGGCAGGCCCGCCGCCGAAGTCGCGATCATCGACGCGGGGCATCACCGCCAGCGCGATCTGAGCCTCGAGATTCCGGGTTCGCCGCTTGAATCGGTGATGTCGAAGGAAACCTGGACGGAAGTCTACGCGCGCCTGACCGAACTCATTTCGGAGCACCGCACGACGCTCGTGTTCGTCAACACGAGGCGGATGGCCGAGCGCGTCGCGCGCGAGCTTGCCGACCGGCTCGGCGATGCAGGCCGTGACGGCGCATCACGGCAGCATGGCGAAGGAGCTGAGACTCGCCGCCGAGCAGCGACTCAAGCGCGGCGAACTCAAGGCGCTCGTGGCGACCGCCTCGCTCGAACTCGGCATCGACATCGGCGACGTCAATCTCGTCTGCCAGATCGGTTCGCCGCGCTCGATCGCGACCTTCCTGCAGCGCGTCGGCCGTTCGGGCCACGCCATCGGCGGCACGCCCAAGGGGCGCCTCTTTCCGCTTTCGCGCGACGATCTCGTCGAATGCGCCGCGCTGTCGACAGCGTGCGGCGCGGCGAACTCGATCGGCTCGTCATCCCCGAGCGCCCGCTCGACGTGCTGGCGCAGCAGATCGTCGCGGAAGCAGCCGCGCAGGACTGGCCGGAGAGCGAGCTTTACGACCGGCTCAGGCGCGCCTGGCCCTTTCGTTCCTTAAGCCGCGAGGATTTCGACGCAACGTCGCGCATGCTGGCCGAGGGCTTCGCCACCCGCAACGGCCGGCGCGGCGCGCTCATCCATCGCGACGCGGTCAATCACGTCTTGCGCGGCCGGCGCGGCGCGCGGACGACCGCGCTCACCTCCGGCGGCACGATCCCCGACACCGCCGACTATCAGGTGCTGCTCGAGCCAGAGAACCATGTCATCGGCACGGTGAACGAGGATTTCGCCGTCGAAAGCATGGCGGGCGACATCTTCCAGCTCGGCAATGCGTCCTATCGCATTCAGCGGGTCGAGCGCGGCACGGTCCGGGTCGAGGACGCCAAGGGCCAGCCGCCGAACATTCCGTTCTGGCTCGGCGAAGCGCCGGGGCGAACAGACGCGCTTTCCGCCGCCGTCTCGCGCCTGCGCGCCGAGATCGCATCGCGGCTCGCCGCCGACCGTTCAGGCGGGTCGGCAAGGCGCTGGCTCGTCGACGAGGTCGGCGTCATCGCGCCCGCGGCCGACCAGCTCGTCGATTATCTCGCCGCGAGCCTCTCCGCCCTTGGCTCGATGCCGACGCAGGACACGATCGTCTTCGAGCGCTTCTTCGATGAGGCGGGCGGCATGCAGCTCGTCATTCACAGCCCCTTCGGCAGCCGCCTCAATCGCGCCTGGGGCCTGGCCTTGCGCAAGCGCTTCTGCCGCAAATTCAATTTCGAGCTGCAGGCGGCGGCGACCGAGGACAATATCGTGCTGTCGCTCACCACCGCGCATAGCTTCGAGCTTGGCGACGTCGCGCGCTATCTCCATTCCAACAGCGTGCGCCAAGTGCTCGTCCAGGCGATGCTGGATGCGCCGATGTTCACGACGCGCTGGCGCTGGGTCGCCGGCGTTTCGCTTGCGCTTCCCCGCTTTCGCAACGGCAAGAAGGTTCCGCCGCAGCTCCTGCGCATGCAGGCGGAGGATCTGGTCGCGGCGGTGTTCCCCGATCAGATCGCCTGCGCCGAGAATCTGGTGGGCGAGCGCGAGGTCCCCGACCATCCGCTGACCAATCAGGCGATCGCCGACTGCTTGCATGAGGCGATGGACATCGAGGGGCTGGAGCGGCTTCTCAAGCGCCTGGAGGCAGGCGACATCGAGGTCGTCGGCTGCGACCTGACGGAGCCTTCGCCGCTCGCGCTCGAGGCTTTGTCGGCGAGACCCTACGCCTTCCTCGACGACGCGCCGCTCGAGGAGCGCCGCACGCAGGCCGTCATGGGCCGGCGATGGCGCGACCCTGAGAGCGCGTCCGACCTTGGCCGGCTGGACGGAGAGGCGATCGCCAAGGTTCAGGCCGAGGCCTGGCCGGATCCCGTCAACGCGGAAGAGCTGCATGACGCGCTGCTGTGGCTCGCCTGCCTGACCGAAGCCGAGGCCCGCGCCGCGCCCGGCTGGAGCGAATGGCTCGAGGCGCTGGCGCGCGACAGGCGCGTCACGCTGTTCAGGACGCCGCAGGCGGCTTTATGGATTCCGGCCGAGCGGCTGGCGCAATTTCAGGCCGTCTGGCCCGAAGGTCGGCTCGAGCCGCAGATCGCGCCCCCCGACGACCAAACCGACGCGTCCCCGTCCAGGGACGACGCGCTGGTCGAGATCCTGCGCGGCCGGCTCGAGGGTCTGGGACCGGTCACGCCGACCGCGCTTGCCGCGCCGCTCGGGCTTGAGCCGGGCGCGATCGCCGCGGCGCTCGCCGCGCTCGAACGCGACGGCGCCATTCTCAAGGGACGCTTCCTCGCCGGGGTCAACGACGAGCAATGGTGCGACCGGCGCCTGCTTGCGCGCATCCATCATTACACGGTCCGGCGGCTGCGCTCCGAGATCGAGCCGGTCGCGGCGCGCGACTTTCTGCGCTTCCTGTTCTCCTGGCAGCATGTCGCCGAGGAAACGCGCCTCGAAGGGCCAGAAGCGCTCCCCGTCGTCCTCAATGCGCTCGAAGGCTTCGAGGCGCCGGCGAAAGCCTGGGAGACCGAGATCCTGCCGGCGCGGCTCAAGGGCTATCAGGCCTCATGGCTCGACGCCCAATGCCTGGCCGGACGGACGTCCTGGGCCCGTCTGACGCCGCCGGCCGCCGCCAACGGCGCCGGCCGCGCGCGCCATGCGGCGCCGGTCGGGGCGACCCCGATCGCCCTCATCGAGCGTCGCCAGGCGCCTTTGTGGATGGCGCTTGCGCCTCTGAGCGGCGCGGCCCGGCTGAGCGGGCGCGCCGAAGCCGTGCTCGACTGCTTCAAGGGACGTGGCGCGCTGTTCTTCGACGAGCTCGTGGACCTCGCGCATCTCTTGCGCCATCAGCTCGAGGAGGCGCTCGGCGAACTTGTGGCGCTGGGGCTCGCGGGCTCCGACAGCTTCGCCGGCCTGCGCGCCCTTATCGCGCCGTCGGGCCAGCGCAAGCCCTTCCTCGCCGGCGCGAGACGGCGCGGGCGGGTGCTGAGCTTCGACATCGAGAGCGGCGGCCGCTGGGCGATGATCAATCGCGCCCAGCCGAAAGAGGGGGGCGAAGAGCTCCGGCGGCTGGCGATCGAACATGCGGCGCGGACTTTGCTCGATCGTTACGGCGTCGTCTTCTGGCGCCTTCTCATGCAGGAGCCCGGATGGCTGCCGCCGTGGCGCGATCTGCTGCGCGTCTATCGCCGGCTCGAGGCGCGTGGAGAAATTCGCGGCGGCCGGTTCGTCGCCGGATTCTCCGGCGAGCAGTTCGCGCTGCCGGACGCGGTCGGACTTTTGCGCGAGATGCGCCGCCGCCCCGCGTCGGGCCAGTGGGTGTCGCTCTCCGGCGCCGATCCGCTCAACCTGATCGGCATCCTGACGCCCGGGCAAAGGCTTTCGGCGCTGACCGCCAATCGGATCGTCTACCGGGACGGCCTGCCGGTCGCGGCGCTGACCGGCGGCAAGGCGCAGTTCCTGACCGAGCTCGAGAGCGCCGAGCAGTGGGAGGCCGAGAAGCGGCTCGTGCGATCGGCGGCGCGCGGCAGGCTTGCGGATCTTGTCTGAGCGCGGCTACGGGCCGCTCCTGCGCATGCTCAAAGATATACATTTATGATATGTTCTTATGGCTCGAACAGGCGCGATTTTGACCGCGGAACTAAACGGGGTCGTAACCCGCTGAAATCATGAGGGGGCGCCGGTAAAATGGCGGCTACGCTCAAGCGCGCGTCGCCGGCTTGGCCTTAGCCCAGCGTTGGCGCCCTTCAGAATTGACCCCGCGCGCTCCGTTTGCTAGCGAGGGCGCGATAATCAATTGTCACACGGGCTTGGCAAGCCTCGGCTGGCTGGAATGAATTGCCGCAACGAAGAGGGGGCGACTCAAGTGATCGCACGTCGCGGCGCCGGGCTGGCGCTCATCTGCCTGATCTCCGCTTTCGCCGTCGGCTGTGCAGAAAATCCGCCCCCTGCCCCCGCGATCGTCGCGCCCGCCGTCAGCGCCGATCAGCTGGTCGGCAAGTGGGGCTTCGCCGCCTATCACAGGGACGAGGATCGGGCCCGCACGATCAAAGAGGCGGCGGCGCAATGCAACAGGCCTTATGTGATCGACAAGGGGCCGACCGGCGGCGTGATGATGAACATGGCCGACCAGAAGGAATTGTCGGAATTGGTGCTGCAAGGCCGGGACCGAACGGCCAGACCTATCTCGGGCCGCCCGGCGACGCGGGCACGGCGGACGACCGCATCGTCAGCAATGTCGACGCCAATTCGTTCACGACGGTTTGGGTCGATCCCGACAACGCGAGCCGCTATGGCACATCGGTGTACGTGCGGTGCGGAAAGCGCTGACCGTCGATCCGGTGACCCATTTTGTTAGCTTAAGACCAACGGAGCACGCATGAGAGTTCGAGCAAGTCTGTTTGTGCGGGTCGCGATTGGCGCCGCCCTCGCGGTCCTGGTGGGCGCGTTCGCCGAAGCGGCGACGGCGGTCCCGGGCCAGGACGAGATGAATGTCGTCGACCAGCCCGGCTACCAGCCGACGCCGGAGGAAGAGCAACTCACCGGCGCCTACGAGAAGCAGGAGGTGTTCTTCCGCACCACTCAAGCGCCCGGCACCATCATCATCGACACCAAGAACCGCTTTCTTTACCTGGTCCAGCCGGACAACCGAGCGCTGCGCTACGGCATCGGCGTCGGCCGCGACGGCTTCACCTGGTCCGGCCTGCAGAAGATTTCGCGCAAGCTGGAATGGCCGGACTGGCGCCCGCCGCCGGAGATGATCGAGCGCCAGCCCTATCTGCCGCGGTTCATGGCCGGCGGCCCCGGCAATCCGCTCGGCGCGCGCGCCATGTATCTCGGCGGAACCGTCTATCGCATTCACGGCACCAACCAGCCGCAGACGATCGGGCACGCCGTGTCTTCGGGCTGCTTCCGGCTGGTGAACGAGGACGTGATCGATCTCTACGACCGCGTTCCGGTCGGCACCAAGGTGATCATCAAGCAGGCGGTCGCTCTTTAAATTCCGCGCCGGCGGCCCACAAGAAACAGAATCGAGGCTGGTCATGCGCAAGATGATGCCGACTTTACTCGCCCTCGCGGCGGCGCTGGCGTTCAGCGCCGGAGCGCAAGCTCAGACGACGCTCAAGACGGTCCAGGATCGCGGCTCGCTCATCTGCGGCGTCAACCCGGGCCTGGAAGGGTTCGCCAGCAAGGACGCCAATGGCCAGTGGTCGGGCTTCGACGTCGATTTCTGCCGCGCGCTCGCGGCGGCGATCTTCAACGACCCGTCAAAGGTGCAGTATGTGCCGCTGTCGGCCTCGGACCGGTTTGACGCGCTCAAGAACAAGCAGATCGACGTGCTGTCTCGCAACTCGACCTGGACCATGGGTCGGGAAAACGACTACGGCGTCGTCTTCCCGGGCGTGACCTACTACGACGGGCAGGCGTTTCTCGTCCCCAAAGCCAAGAACCTCCAATCGGCGCTTGAGCTCGACGGCAGCAAGGTCTGCGTGCAGCCGGGCACAACGACCGAGCCCAATTTCATCGACTTCTTTGAAGCCAACCATATGAAATACGAGGTCGTCCACGCGGCGAGCGCCGACGATATGATCAAGGCCTATGAGGCCGGGAAATGCGACGTCCTGACCACTGACGAATCCGGATTGTTCGCCATGCGCCTGCAGCTCGCGAAACCGAGCGACAGTGTGATCCTGCCCGACGTCATCTCGAAGGAGCCGCTCGGACCTGTCGTCAGACAGGACGACATGCAGTGGTTCAATATCGTCAAATGGATCAACTTCGCCATGATCGACGCCGAGGAGCTCGGGGTCAATTCGAAGACCGTCGACGAGGCGCTGAAGTCGCAGAAGACAGCCGTCAAGCTGCTGGTCGGGGCCGAGGGCGACTTCGGCAAGCCGCTCGGCCTCACCAGCGACTGGGCCGCGCGCGTCATTCGGACGGTCGGCAACTACGGCGAAGTGTTCGACCGCGACGTCGGCGCCCATTCGAAGCTCGGAATCCCGCGCGGGCTGAACGAACTCTGGAATAACGGCGGCATTCAATACGCCCCGCCAATCCGCTAGAGGGCGGCTCGCGCAGCCCGGCCTAATCCGGCACGTATGTCCGGCCTTCGTAGTGCCCCGTCGGCTTTACCTGCGGGGCCGCATCGGTTGGCGGCCTCGATTTGGGCGGCGGCGGCGGTCTGGGGGCCGGCCTCGGCGTCGCGTACTCCTGCGCCGGAGGCGGCACGAAAATCAGCGGCGGAGGAAAATATTGGCCGAAGGCGGGAAACGGCGCGCCAAAGGCGACCAGCGCGAGCCCGGCGGCAAATCGAACGGCGTTGGTCTTCATGGACGCGTTCCTTATCGCCTATTTCGCGTCGCCTGCCGTGCGCGGATCGCGCTTCCCGATCTAAACCGCGGTTTCCGCCCATCGCCCTGGAGAGTCCGCGAGCGCTCTTCTACCCCATCCGGCGCAAAAGCGGAATTTCCGAGCGCAGCGCGAGAATAGGCTCAGGGAACTCCCGCGATCATTGGAGATCCATCGTCTCCATGTAGCGATCGCAGCGGCGTCGGCCGAGCGCAGCACCCGCCTCTTGTCGGCGACCCGCTCCAGTCTCGCGATAAGCATCGACAGAAATCCGGCCACCGCGCCCAGCATGAACGCCGGCGCCGTCGCATGCGAAATCGTCAGGCTCCAATGATCGATATCGGTGACTAGGGCCAATTCCGACCCTCCCTTCCCGCTGAAAGCGCGTCATTCCGGTCTTGGCCAATCCCACAAGCCGCGAGGCCGGCAAAACGCGCAACCCCCGCGAGAACCTCCCGATGCGATCGGCCCAGGAATGCGCGTGGCGCGACGTGCTCCGGCAACCGCCTAGCGGCAGACGCGCACGCCTGCTCGGTAATAACAATGGGCCGCGGGCCGCACGACCGCCGCGGGCCGCACCACGGCAGCGCCGTGGTAGCCGTAACCCCGGTGCGTGGCGACCGCTCCGTGCGGACCGACGCAGCCCGCCCGATAGACCCCGCGGGCGCAGGTGACCGCGTTGGCCTCAGAGATTTGGACGGCGAGCAGGCCGAGGACCAGCAGACCGGAAGCAATCAGTTTCATCGATAGTCTCCTGAAGATTGAGGTCGCACGCCTTGGCCTGCTGGGGCCACGCCCGCTTGTCAAGTGGAGCAGGCGCGCGGTCGCCTAGCCCAAGCCGGAGTTGCGCTACTTGCCGCCTCCCGCCTTGGCCAGCGCCTCCTTGCAGGAGTCGCTGAGATCGGCGGCATGCGATCTCATGCAAGCCGCCATCGCGCCCCTGCTCCGCTTGACGTCGGCACAGAGCTTCCTTGCGTCGGCCTTGCACGCCTTGCCGACCGCCGCCGCGCGGATGATCGCCACCTGGCAATCCTCCGACAGGTCGGAGAAATGCGTCTTCATGCAATCCTTGAGCGCGGCGCCGCCAGCCTTCATCTCGTCGCCGCATTGCGCCTTGATGTCGGTCCGGCAAGCCTTGACGACCGTCGAGGCGGCGAAGGCAGAATGCGTCATCAGCAGAGCCGCGCTGAGCGCGGCGATGCAGGTCAAGGTCCTCATCTGGCATGTCCTCCGGGTTGCAAAGCGCGCGTCGCTAGTCCGCTCAGGCTGGCGCCGCGTTCAGGGCGGCGGCCCTCTCTTCTAGTCGAGATGACCCCTGACTTGGAAGGCGTAACGCCTCTACGCCTCGCTCAAGTGCCTGTCGTCCGCCCTGTCGGCAAGGACCATGAGCGTCGAGGTCCCATGAGCCAGAAGGCGGCCCTTCGCGTCGACGACCCGCGCCTCGCAGGAGATGATGCGCCGCCCGCGGCTGACCGCGCGCCCTTCGGCACGGACGGTCCCCATCTTCTGAGTGATGGGGCGGGAGAAATTGGCCTTGGTTTCGATTGTCGTATAGCTCACGCCGGCGGGGAGCAGCGTATGGGCGGCGCAGCCGGCCGCGCTGTCGATCAGCGTCAGCGCCCAGCCGCCGTGCACGAAACCGAGCGGGTTCAAGAGATGCGGCCCGGCGTCGCCCTCGAACACAGCGACGCCATCGCCGATCTCAACCAGCCAGAACGACAGCGTCTCCGCGATCCGGGGGGCGGGCAGCCGGCCGTCGAGGATCGCCTGCAGGAATTCTCGCCCGGACATATCCCGGGCTTCGGCCGCGTCGGCGACCCCGTAAGCGCGCGACGCGGTCGTCAGCATCGGCTTTCTCCTATGTATGCAGATACAAATGATGTATCTGCATACATTCATGCCAGGCCCAAGGCAACCGCTGCCGAAGTCCCTCGTCGCCGACGCGCGCGCGGCGGTCGACGCCTGCGCCGGCTGGAACGCCCGGCTCGCCGCCCGGCGCATCACCGCCTTCCTCAACCGGCGCATGCAGGGCTCGGGCTTGAGCCTCGCCCAGTTCGGGCTGATGGCGCAGATCGCCGCGGCCAGCGACGATACTTTAAGCGAACTTGCAGAGCGCACCGGCCTCGACCAGTCGACGCTGTCGCGCAATCTGCAAGTACTCGAGGCCGCCGGTCTGATCGAGATCGCCGCCGACGAGAGGGACGCCCGTCGCCGCGCCGTGCGGCTCACCGACAAGGGGGCGCGTGGTCTCGAGGCGGGGCTCGCCGACTGGAGCCAAGCGCATGGCGAACTCGCCAAGCGTCTCGACCCGGAGGCCGCCCGGCGCCTTGCGCTGGCGGCGGAGGCGCTCGAGGAGGGATAACCCGGAGGGGTCGATTGAGAAGGCCGCTTCAGCCGCCTCCGGGATGGTTCAGGCGCTCGCGGGGCGGGCTTGTCTCGCGTGGCGCCACCCAACGAAACCGAGGCCCGCGAATCCGAGCAGCATCATGGCCCAGGTCGAGGGTTCAGGAACCACGGCGCCGCTCACCGAGAAGGCCGCGTTGAACGTCGGTGCTGCTCCCCCGGTCACTGGAGGACCGACAATGTCGGTGCCGACGCGCAGCCAGTCGGGGTCGAGCATTGCATCGCGGGTCCAGCTCTGCAGGTCGGTGAACCCCGCCGGGAATGGCGTCCCCGGCGGCGAGACGATGGGTTTCGGCGCCGAGAGCCAAAGGAAATCGCCGTCGTCCAGTTGGACCTGGGGCACGAAGAAATAGTGGTCGGCGGGGAGGAGGAAGGGGGTCGTCAAGGCCACGTTGAACTGCACCTCCTCGCCCGTGGCCGGGCCGTTGCCGCCCGTGGTTTGGCCCGGTTTGGGATGGATTCCGCCCGGCGTTACTGAGTTGGCTGCCGTGAAACTGTCGCTCACCACACGAGTCGAGAAAGTCAGGCCGGCTGGTTGAATCGCGGGTGTCGAATGCGTTATCGGACGGCGAGTTGACCCGCGTCGGCACCTGCGGCGTCGAGAACGTGGGCGGCCCGCTAGTGCGCCCGACATCCGAATCCTTCGGAAACACCTGGTAGATTTCAACGACAACATCTTTGACATCCGCAGCGCTCGCACCGAGTGGCAGCAGGCCGGTGAAGGTCGCGCTGGTGATTGACGTCGATTTCGTGAGTACAAAGTCGTCGGCCGACTCAATCTCGAATGCACCGACACCGGGACGGGTCGCGGTCGCCATGTTCCCGTCGGGAATTCCGGTGCTGAAGAAGAAGGGTGTGTCCGCCGCCGCCGGCAGCGCAAAGAGGCAACCAAGCAGCGACAGCGGAATCGCAAACCGCGCATCAGTCATCGACATTGCGTTTCTCCCCACGAAATAACTTTGAGCCGCAGATGCGGGCGCGCCGGTCCAGATGTCTGTAGTATGAACTTGATATCGATCAGGAACGATATGCACGCCCCAATTCCAGCGGGGTTACAACTGTCCCACTGCCGCTTGGTTGTAATTGCGCCGCCTCAGCAACCAGTCAATAGGTATTAATACCCAGACGATAGGCCCGCTCTCTTTATCGTCGGTCGAAGCCTGCGGCGGCCGGAGATAGGACGAGCCGACAGTCGCCCCCGGTTCGGTCGCTCCCCTACCCCCTCGCGCTCCAGAAATCCGCCTGCAACTGCGCCGCTTCGTCTTCGAGCAGCGGGCCGACGACTTCGGTCGGCCGCTGCCCGGCGGCGAACACGATCGCGCAAGGCAGATCGAGGGTCGGATTCTCCTCATGCGCGCCGGTTTGCGCCTTCAGTGCCTTCTCCGTCTGGCCATAGACGACGCGGCCGATCCCCGCCCAGTAGATCGCGCCCGCGCACATCGCGCAGGGCTCGGCGGACGTGTACAGGGTACAGCGCGCGAGGAAGGCAAGGTCATGGGCGCGCGCCGCCCGCGAGGCGAGCAGGCGCTCGGCGTGGGCCGTGCGGTCGCCGCCTTCGCTCGTATATCCATTGCCCTGCTCCATGAGCAGATTCCCCGCCTCGTCGGCGAGCACGGAGCCGAACGGATGATCGCCGGCGGCGCGCGACCGCCGCGCGACGTCGAAGGCCTGGCGCAGCAGCGCCTCGTCATAAGGGCGAACGGAGGCGGCGGTCATGACGAGGGCTCCATGGGCGGGCGCGAACGCCTACCATGAAAGCGCCGCGCGGCCCGAATTCCCATGAGCGCCCAATTCATTTGACACAGCGGCGGTCGCCGCTAGGCTCGCCAAGAAAAGATGGGGATCTGGCGATCAGGGGCTTTTTGGGGAAATCACTCGCCTCGAGCCGCCGCCTCGCCGGGGCCGGCGTCGGTATGATTTTTGCGTCGCGCAAGTCGAAGCGCGGCCTAACGGACCGGGGGACCGAGGTGAAGTTGAGGTGAACGTCGAGGCTCCCCCGCGGCTCAAGCTTGTCGGCGTCAGCAAGTCCTTTCCGGGCGTGCGCGCGAACGACAACGTGAACCTGAGCGTCAAGCCCGGCGAGATCCACGCGCTGCTCGGCGAGAACGGCGCCGGAAAGTCGACCCTGGTCAAGATGATCTACGGCGTTCTCGCGCCCGACGAGGGGGAGATCGTCTTCGACGGCTCTCCCGCCCGCATCCCCAATCCGCGGGCGGCCCGCCGCCTCGGCATCGGCATGGTGTTCCAGCACTTCTCGCTGTTCGAGGCGATGACGGTGCTCGAGAACATCGCGCTTGGCCTCGATGCGCGCCTCTCCTCGCGCGAGCTCCTCGCCGAGTTCAATCGGGTGCTCGAGGCCTACGGGCTCAAGCTTGATCCCCGCCGCGTCGTCTCGACCTTGAGCGTCGGCGAGCGCCAGCGCATCGAGATCGTGCGCGCGCTTCTGCTCAAGCCGCGGCTTTTGATCATGGACGAGCCGACCTCCGTGCTGACGCCGCAGGAAGTCGAGCAATTGTTCGAGACCTTGCGCAAGCTCGCGGCGAGCGGCTGCTCGATCCTCTACATCTCGCATAAGCTCCACGAGATCGTGGCGCTCTGCGACACCGCGACCATCCTGCGCGGCGGCAAGGTGGTCGCCCATTGCGACCCGAAGCGCGAGACTTCGCGCTCGATGGCCGAGATGATGATCGGCTCGAACCTCAAGGAAATCGCCAAGCCCGCATCCCGCGGCTTCGGCGCGCCCAGGCTCTCCGCGCGAGGCTTGAGCTTGCCGAAGCCGAGCGAATTCGGCGTCGCGCTGCAAGACGTCGCGCTCGAGGTCAGGGCGGGTGAGATCTTCGGCGTCGCCGGCGTCGCCGGCAACGGACAGAACGAACTCTTGAGCGCGATGAGCGGCGAGACGCTAGCGCAGACCCCCGAGGCGATCACGCTCGCGGGCCGCGAGGTTGGCCGGCTCGGCGTCGCCGAGCGGCGCAGCCTCGGCTTGTGCGCAGTCCCGGAGGAGCGCAACGGCCATGCGGCGGTCGGCGAGTTCTCGCTCGCAGACAATGGGGCGCTCACCGGGCGGGATCGGATGGAGATGGTGCGTTTCGGCCTCATCGATCCCGGCAAGGCGACCAGTTACGCCGCCGAAGTGATCGGCGCCTACGCCGTGAAAGCGACCGGTCCGGGCGCGCTCGCCGGCTCGCTCTCGGGCGGCAACTTGCAGAAATTCATCATGGGCCGCGAGATCCTGCAGCGGCCGGAGGCGCTTGTCGTCTCCCAGCCGACGTGGGGAGTGGACGCGGGCGCGGCGGCCGCCATCCATCAGGCGATCGTCGATCTCGCCGCCCGCGGCTCGGCGGTTATGGTCATATCGCAGGACCTCGACGAGATGCTCACGCTTTGCGATACGATCGCGGTCATCAATCTCGGCCGCTTGTCGGCGCCGATGAAAGTCGGCGCGGTTTCGATCGAGGAGATCGGCCTGCTCATGGGCGGCGTGCATGGCGATCCTGCGGCGACGGTCGAAATGACAGAGGCCCTTCATGCGCATCCGGCTTGAAAAGCGGCTGACGCCGAGCCGTTTCATGCAGGTCGCGACCCCGATCGCCTCCGTGATCCTGACCATGGCGCTCGGCGCGATCATCTTTCAGCTGATCGGCTTCGACGGGCCGCGCGCGATCTACGAGACCTTCATCACGCCGGTAGTCGCCTCGTACAAGTGGCAAGACGTAGCCACGAAGGCGGCGCCGCTCATCATCATCGCGCTCGGCCTGTCGCTCGGCAACCAGGCCAAGATCTGGAACATCGGCGCGGAGGGCCAGTACATCATCGGCGCGCTCGCGGGCGCGGGCGTCGCCTTCGCTCTGCCCAACGCCCAGGGCTTCTGGATTCTTCCCCTGATGATTGCGGCTGGCGTCGGGGGCGGCATGGCGTGGGCGGCGATCCCGGCCTTCTTGAAGACCCGCTACCGGGTCTCCGAGGTGCTGTCGACCCTGATGCTGGTCTATGTCGCGCTGCAGGTTCTCAACTATCTGGTCAGCGGCCCGTGGAAAGACCCGAACGGGCACAATTTCCCGCAAACGCCGCCTTTCACCCCGGCGCAACTCTTACCGCACGTCATTCCCGGAACCGCCATTCCGCCGGGCCTCGTCGTCGCCATTGTGCTGACGCTCGTGTTCTGGCTGCTGGCGACGCGCTCGGTCTACGGCTTTTCGGTGCGCACCGTCGGCGCAGCGCCCAGCGCCGCGCGTTACGGCGGCTTCGACGCCTCGCGCACGGTCTGGTCGACGCTGCTCATCAGCGGCGGCATGGCCGGACTCGCCGGCATTCTCGAGGCGTCGAGCCAGCTGGGACAGATCAACCTCGGCTTTCCCTCCGGCTACGGCTTCACCGCGATCATCGTCTCGTTCCTCGGCCGCCTCCATCCGGTCGGCGTCTTCTTCGCCGCGCTGATCCTCGCCGTCACCTATGTCGGCGGCCAGGTGGCGCAAACGGTGGTGCATGTGCCGAGCGCGACCGCCGGCATCTTCCAGGCGATGATGCTGTTCTTCATCCTCGCCAGCGACATTCTGGTCCGATACCGCGTGCGGATCCTTCGCGACGCGCCGCGTGCCGCCCGCGGCGGAGGTTGTCGCGTGACTCTCGGTTTCATCATCGACGCGCTGATCACGGTCGTCGGCGTGACGACGCCGATCCTGCTCGCCGCGACCGGCGAGCTCGTGGTCGAGAAGAGCGGGGTGCTCAATCTCGGCATCGAGGGCATGATGCTGATCGGCGCGGTGACCGGCTTCGCCGTCACGTTCAATTACGGCCCCGACCTCGGCGATCTCGCGCCCTGGGCCGGCGTCATCGCCGCGGCGCTCGCCAGCGCAGCTTCCTCCATGCTGTTCGCGGTGCTGGTGCTGACGCTCGGCTCCAATCAGGTGGCCACCGGCCTCGCGCTTGCGATCTTCGGCATCGGCCTCTCTTCGCTCATCGGCGCAGGCTATGTCGGCATGATCGTGCCGTCGTTCGATTCCGTCTTTCCCGACCGGCTCGCCAGCGATCCGCTGTGGCGGGTCGTGTTCGGCTATAGCCCGCTCGTCTATTTCGCGCTCATCATGGTCTTCGCCGTCGGCTGGTTCCTGAACCGCACCCGCGCCGGGCTCATTTTGCGCGCGGTCGGCGAGAACGACCTTTCCGCCCATTCGATCGGCTATCCGGTGACCGCGATCCGCTATGCGGCGATCGCCTTCGGGGGGGCGCTGGCCGGAATCGGGGGCGCTTATTTCTCGATGGTCATCACGCCAATGTGGGCCGAGCAGATGACGGCGGGACGCGGCTGGATCGCGCTGGCGCTGGTGGTGTTCTCCGGCTGGCGCGCCGGGCGGCTCCTGGCGGGGGCTTATTTCTTTGGCGTGCTGATGACGCTCGAACTCTACGCCAAGGCGTCGGGATTCTCGTTCCTGCCGTCCCAGTTCTGGGCGGCGATGCCCTATATTGCGGCCGTCATCGCACTCGCTGTCATTTCCGCGCGCGAAGTCGCCGGAAGCGAAGCGCCGGCTTGTCTCGGTCGGCCGTTCCTGCCCAACTCTTGAGCGCCAACAAAAATCATCAGGGAGAAAACAATGACCACCATTACCCGACGCAATCTCATCAAGACGGCAGCTGCGGGGTTGGCGCTGCCCGCGCTGACCCGCAGCGGCTTCGGCGCCGAGCCGCTCAAGGTCGGCTTCGTCTATCTCGGCGCGATCGGCGACTATGGCTGGACCTGGTCGCACGAGCAGGGCCGCAAAGCGCTGGAGCAAGCGCTGAAAGGCCAAGTGGTCACAAACTATGTCGAGAACGTGAAGGAGGACGCGAGCGCCGTTCCGGTGATGAAGGACCTCGCCCAGCAGGGCAACAAGCTGATCTTCACCACCTCCTACGGCTACATGGACCAGACGCTCGAGGCCGCCAAGGCGTTTCCCGACGTCAAATGGGAGCACTGCACCGGCTACAAGCGCGCCGACAACGTCGGCACTTACAATTCCCGCTTCTACGAGGGTCGTGCGGTGACCGGCATGATCGCCGGCATGATGTCGAAGAGCGGCGTGATCGGCTTTGTCGGGTCGTTCAAGATCCCGGAAGTGGTGATGGGCGTGAACGCCTTCACCCTTGCGGCGCAGGCCGTCAATCCGAAGATCACCACCAAGCTCGTGATGATCGATACCTGGTTCGATCCCGCCAAGGAGGCCGCAGCGGCGGAAACGCTGGCTAATCTCGGCTGCGACGTCATCGCGCAGCACGTCGACAGCCCGGCGGTGTTGCAGGTGTGCGAGAAGCGCAAGATCTACGGGTTCGGCTATGGCGCCGACATGTCGCGCTTCGCGCCGCACGCGCATCTGACCGCGAGCCTCGACCTCTGGGGCCCCTATTACATCAGCCGCGCCAAGGCGGTGCTCGACGGGAACTGGAAGCCGGACGACACGTGGTGGGGCATGAAAGAGGGAATTCTCGCCATGGCGCCCTACAGCAAAGCCGTGCCGGAAAACGTGCGCGCCGCCGCCGACAAGATCATCGCCGGCACGAAGGACGGATCCTATGACGTTTTCACCGGTCCGATCGCGGATCAGTCCGGCAAGGAGCGCATCGGCAAAGGCGAGCGCATGCCGGACAAGGACCTTCTGGTGATGGACTGGTACGTCAAGGGGGTCCAGAGCTAGATTCCCTCACCCTAACCCCTCTCCCCGAGGGAGAGGGGGCACGTCCCTTCTCCTTCCGGGAGAAGGCGCCCGACGATGGGGCGTGCGAAAGGACGCCGTCCTTCGGACGGGCTATGCCGGCCGGATGAGGGTCGTCTCGTGCGATTCAGCCGTGTATTAGGGCATGTTTTTTGCTAGGAGCTTTGCCAGTCCTCGCATCCGTCCGAAGGGGGCCGTGCAAATGGAGAGACACGTGAGTTTCGTCAGCCGCCGCAATTTCTTGAAGACCACAGCCACAGGACTCGCGGCGGCGCCAATGCTCGGCCACGCCGCTTTCGCCGCTGAGCCCCTGAAAGTCGGCTTCATCTTTCTCGGCCCGATTGGCGACTACGGCTGGACCTGGGCGCATAACAAGGGCCGTCTGGCCATGGACACGGCGCTCAAGGGCCAGGTCGTCTCGAGCTATGTCGAAAACGTGAAGGAAGACGCAAGCGCCGTGCCTATCCTCAAGGATCTTGCGCAGAACGGCTCCAAGCTCATCTTCACGACCTCCTACGGCTACATGGATCAGACGATCGAGGTCGCCAAGCAATTCCCCCAGGTGAAATTCGAGCATTGCACCGGCTACAAGCACGCCGACAATGTCGGCACCTACAATTCGCGCTTCCATCAGGGCCGGTCGGTCGAGGGCACGATCGCGGGCATGCTGTCGAAGTCGGGGACGATCGGCTATCTCGGCTCCTACAAGGTTCCCGAGGTCGTGCTCGGCGTGAACGCCTTCACCTTGGCTGCGCAGGCGCAGAACCCAAAGATCACCACCAAACTGGTGATGATCGATTCGTGGTTCGATCCGGCCAAGGAAGCCGCGGCCGTGCAGACGCTTATCAACCTCGGTTGCGACGTGGTCGCCCAGCACACAGACAGCCCGGCCGGCCTTCAGGTGTGCGAGCAGCGCAAGGTCTGGTGCTTCGGCCAGGGCGCCGACATGTCGCGGTTCGCGCCGAAGACGCAGGCGACCGGCATCGAGGACATCTGGGGGCCCTATTACACCTCGCGCGCCAAGGCGGCGCTCGACGGCTCATGGAAGCCGGACGACGCCTGGTGGGGCTTTAAGGAGGGCACCGTCGTCATGTCGCCCTACAACAAGGCTTTGCCAGACAATGTGAAGGCCGCCGCCGACAAGATCATCGCCGGCTGGAAGGACGGCTCGTACGACGTGTTCGCCGGCCCGATCATGGACCAGACCGGCAAGGAGCGGGTCGCCAAAGGGCAGCGCATGGAGGACAAGGACCTCGCGGTCATCGACTGGTACGTCAAGGGCGTACAGAGCTGAGCTTCCTTCACCCCGACCCCTCTCCCCGAGGGAGAGGGGGCATTTGTCGACTATAAAAAACACCTCACGTTATCAGGGTCTTGCTGGCAAGCATAAGTGGGTGTGCTTCTCTAGGTATCAGATAGGTAGATTTCTCTATAGCGCGCAAAGTGCCACCCTCCCAGAGCCCCCGCCCTCCGTCGACTTCATCATATCGGGGCGCTCATGTTTGTCGAACCGCCCGAACCCGCCGCTATGTCAGAACCAGGCGCGCCGAAAATGGCGGCGAGCGTCGGATGAAACATTAGGCAGCTTTCGTCAGGATCAGTTATCAGGCCTCGGAAGAATGGCCGTTTGAACCCGCAATCGGAGATGTAGAAGACCGCGCCTCGGCTACGGACCCCAAGGCAGCCGGTCCATATCAAGACGTCGACGACGGCCTGCACTAGCTCTGGCTTGGCAACTTTCCTTGCAACTATGGCGTTCAGGTCCGACAATGACGTCCGCGTCCCGAGCTGGGACAGGTCATAAAGCAGCGCTTCGGCATCAGGAACAACGTCGAACAGCTCACGGTCGAAGTCTTCCAACACTTGCCATCCGAGTTCCTCCAGCGCCTTGAGGTAGTCAGTCTCTTCAATCCGATTCCGGCCCAGAGTGACGGCGCGTCTCCGCGCAGTCTCGAATAAGCGAATGAGGTAACGCGGTCGCATGAGCGAGGCGTCGATCAGGAAATCGAGGGTCGCAACGCCGTTGACTATCGGGACTGTGACGCTCTCCCACACAGAGAACCACGACGGCCGGGTGTCGCCAAACCCCTGCAGGACACGATCCTGAAACAGCCGCGTAAGAAGCTCACGATCGTCCCATTCGACGCTCGCGTTTGGAAGCTTGCTGTAATCGGCCATACTTTTTACGACAAACTCGTAGACGTCGCTGCGCAGAAAAATCGCCCACTGAAATGCGATGTCGGCGCGGGCGAAGCGTCGGCAAATCTCCTGCAGGCATTCGATGAGCCCCACTATAATGATGGCGTCGAGATCACCGAAACCGACCGGGGTCCAGAACCGGTCAATGTTGTCAAACAGAAAGAACACCAGTCCCTTCAGCTTCAGGTGGGGCCGTCCTTCTGCTCACTTTCTGTGGCTCAAAGGTCGGCGCAACCTTTTGTCTCGCAATGATTTCAATTGGCAGCGACTTGAAACCGCGCGCATCGCAACGCTCTCGCAACAATGTTTTTCCGACGGCTGAAATGGGAAGATGCGGCTGACAAATTTCCTGGTGAGCCGCGACCCCCCCCACCGTGGTGTGTCCGGGGGCGGGGGGATGGCAAGCGATCTCACGGCCCTAAACTAAACAACACTGCATACATGCTATATATCTATCTTCTTGCGCAGACGACGACAGCCTTTGCGCCTGGGTCGCCATCGCAGGTTGCTCCGGTCGTTCCCACAATGTGCAAGGCGCCTATCCCGTCGACGCAGTAAGCGCTGATCAGTATCTCAGAGGCCTCGCACATGGCTGTGCCTCGCTCGATGCCAACCCTCAGATCCAGCGAGGGAGGCCCAGCTGGTCCTCGCGCCCCCTGCAAGCCCGGAGGCCCCGCAACGCCCGGATCGCCTTTGGGGCCTTGAGGTCCAACGGGTCCCGACCCACCCCGCGGTCCCTGAGGCCCGGATGGTCCAGGAGCGCCTAGATCCCCCTTTAGTCCCTGTGGCCCTGCCGGGCCTCGCGCGCCGGCATCGCCCTTTGGGCCCTGCAGGCCGGCCAACCCAGCATGTCCGGAAGCTCCCTTCGGACCTGGAAGCCCCAGGGGACCAGGGGGTCCCGAAGCCCCGACCGCGCCCGGGTCACCCTTAGGTCCTTGCGGCCCGGCGACTCCGTGATCGCCTTGCGGCCCTCGCGGTCCCGCTGGCCCCGGATCACCTTTCGCGCCCTGCGGGCCAGGGGTTCCGGTGTCGCCCTTCGGTCCCTCCAGCCCAGGAGGCCCCATCGCTCCCGGCTCTCCCTTCTGGCCGTCCGAACCGATTACGCCAATTGGACCGGCGTCGCCGGCGGGACCCTGCGGCCCGGCGGGGCCGGCGTCACCCGCATCGCCTTTCGGGCCCGGCGGGCCCGGCGCTCCTGTGTCGCCTCTGGGACCTCGAAGTCCTTCAGGTCCTCGGGCTCCGGGATCCCCCTTCGGTCCAAGTGGCCCCACCGGTCCCACGGGTCCAACCTCGCCCATGAGGCCCGGCGGTCCAGCGATCCCGGGCGGCCCTGTTCGTCCGGTCTGCCCTCGATCGCCCTTCTCTCCCTTTGCGCACGCGGTCAGCGCTAAAAGCGCCAGGAAAGCCAGAACCGCGATCGAAACGCGCATCCAAGTGCTCCACTCGCTACCGACAGGACCAAAGAGAAGGAGCATTCTCCTGCACCATTTTCTGGGACGGCGCCCGCATTGGTGGCACCCTGGTCGCGTTTACCCGGAACGGTGAGTTCCTAGCGTCCGGTCCGGATCATGTTCGCCTATGTGGAGGCGGGCTGACCTTGCTGCTGGGCTCGTATTCGAACACCGACGCCCCAAACGGACCGTTCAGATCAACGGGGACTTGTGTCTGAATCGCCCCAGCGATGTCCACATCGTGGTCAAGTTGGACCGCTTAGGCAGGAACAGGCGGGACGTTCTCAACCTTGTGCACGAATTGGACGAACAAGGAGCAAGCCTCAGGGTGCTGGAGTTTGCCATCGATACTCGGCGGGCCTATGGGCCGCATGGTCCTGGCCGTGCTGAGCATGGTCGGCAGAGCAGAACCAAGCTGGCAGAGCGTCTACCCCAAGCTCAGATGGGTGGTTTTGCTGTTTGTGTGTTGAGGCACAGCCAGAGCAATCCTGAGCTGAGATTCTTTGTCGGCCGGTGATCTAAGCCCCTCACCCCTCCCTATGACAAGTCCGGGACCCGTGACGGGCTAGTTGTCCCTCAATCCGTTTCAGCGGTGGCTGAGGCGCAGGCGGCGCGCGTTGTGCCGGGCTTGGCAGGCGTGGCTGTAGGACTTCCAGTTCGCCATCGCGGCGCGGGCGGCCTCAAGGCGTTTGGCCTCGACCGGCATGTTCAGCGACGGATGCAGCGATAGAGCTTCGATCATAGCGGCGATTTCCGAGCGGGTTCGGCAGCTACCCAGGCACGCGATCATCTCGTCGACCGACATCGTTTCCTCTACAAACAGTTCGGTGATCCGGAGCGCCGCGCCATTCGCTCCGGCAACGTCCACAGGGCCGATGGTTGGCGCGGCGGCTCTTTGGAGGCCTTATATGTTGGCGACGCCGACCCGCCGGTTTGCTTCCGTCTGCCAGATTGCTGCTTCCGCGTGCCATTTGTGAGAGAGGCGCAGGAGCCTGGCGGGCCGCCCAGCGCCGCCACCGGAGCAAGGTTCGGCATGAGGGCGTCCCACGGATGAGCCTTGGCCTGGATCGGGCGCAGCAAACCCTTTTTGGGGTTTTTCGCCAGTTGTTTATCGCTGACCGTGCTGCAGGCTGGCGAAAAAGTCCGAGCGCCCCACCGAGCTTAGGACAAGCGGGCTAGGCCGTCCTCGGGCTCCCGCCAGGCGCCGCCTGCTCGCCGAACCAGCGCTCATCCGGTAGGCAGCGGAGCACAGCGAGGTGCAGTCGGCCAACACCGTTGGCACCCCTCGAAGCGGACGTGGCTGCTCAGCTCGCGCCGGTTTGCGGGGGGTAAAGTAGGTCGCAGCTCAGGGCGCTATGCCGTCTCCTGGGATCATTGCCGCATCGTCGACGCGGGCCGTCGGTACCCGCAGCACGTGGGGGTGGCCGCCGGAAAGCGACGGTGGTACGCGACTATCTTTTCCGTCGAGAGACCCAGGTCCCGGAGTACATCAACCGAACGTCGTGGTAGGTCTCTCTCACGGGCGGGCGCCACTCCGCGCTCCTCGTCCCCGTGGCCCCCGTCCTGCCAACCGCTGGTCTTCACGCGCCACCTCGGGTGTTCACCTCGCCGTTCCCCCGCTTTCACATCAAAACAGCGTTGTTTGTGGCAATCGCGTTCGCCAACGACTGTACAGCACAAGTTTGACAGGGATGCGTCGACGCGCCTGTGTTGGCGTAATCGACCCTGCACTCTACCATACGCCAGCGGTCCTTAGGATGCTCGCCATGATGGTTGCGGTACCGCCCCGCCATCAAAAACCGGCGTGGCGAATTCTCACCCTAAGGTCATCGTTGACGGTTCGATAATTGACCGGGAGCATGTGCCCGAACTGGCAGTTCGAAGCCGCCAGCGCCGTCGAGCGTTCCGCTAACCGTTCTTGCGATTGCCCGCGGGCTCAGATGGCGGCGAGCAGGAACGCCGCCGCCCAAACCGCAACCGCCGCGACGAATGCCGAAAGTAATGCGCGCTCGTTTCTGCGGTCGGTCAGAGATGTGTCCCACCAATCATTGTACGTTCGTATGTTGGTCATGGTCCCTTCTCCAGCCTCCAAAATAGGTCACTCAATCGGCGATCGCTGTGATCGCGATCACACAGCTCGCAGTGGGCTGCGCATAATCCTAGGCGTTGGGCGCGAGCCGATCCGCCTTACCCGCGTTGGCTCTTCGACTTTATCGCCAACGATCATGAAGCCTGTCGCGCTCTCAGGAAGAGACAAGGTTCCGTGGATTGAGCGGCTGCGGCAGCGCCTACGCTCCGGCGTGCCTCAACCCCGGGCCCGGACGTACGCTTGACAGGCGTTCGCAGCTCGAGGTGTCCTTTTACGGAGGCCTCATCACCGAGCGGCGCCGGGCGCTGCGCGGGCTTAACCTCGATGGTTAAGCCGATCGTGCCAGCTGCACCGACCTCGACCGTGGTTGAGCGCGAGTTCATCCCCGCCCGGCGCCAATGTGAGCGCGACAGGTGAGGTCACAGATGGCTAGGAGTTTGAACATGACACCTGAAGAGAGCCTGAGCGTCGCGGTGCGCGGTCATCTGTCCGGGACAGGAGTGATGAGCGAGGTCAAGATGTTCGGCGGAACCGGCTTCATGCTGAACCGCAACTTGGTCGCCGCCGTGTCCAAACGCGGCCTGCTCCTTCGCGTCGGCAAGGACCGATACCGTGAGGCTCTTGCGTGGCCAGGGGCGCGGTCGATGGAGATGCGGGGACGCACGATGGAAGGCTACGTCTATATCGACCCGCCCGTGCCGACGAATGACGCGCTCAAAGGATGGCTCAACGAAGCCGTGGCATTTGTGAAGACCTTGCCGGTGAAGGCCACCGGCGCCAAACCAAAGAGGCACAGCTGATCGACAGGGGGCATTGGACCCTTGTCGTCTCCCTCCCCGCGTTTACACGAGATTTCTGGCCGGCTGCCCTCGCTAATGATGGCCCGCCGCAATATCTGCCGGCCGCAATTAAAGTCACTGGCGTGGCTGTGAGATCAGTTCTCGCGTCGGGGTTTTGGCACTGGCGGTAACTCCTCTCCAAACCTCTTGGCGCGGATAGAGTAAGAGATTGGCGGGAGCCGCAACCCAACTCGTGGGGCACCCTTCAAGCGCTCGTGACTGAACCCGGCGCCTGTTGGCATGCATCGCGTTAGCGATGGACCGGAGCGCCTACCCCGTCGCCCTCATACCGAAATTTCGCTAAACGATCCTCAGGACCATCAAGAAATGACGGCCTCGCCTCCCTTTCTCGGCTTTCCCGATCGCCTCGCCGATGGCCGCATGCCCTGTGCGGTGATCTTCGGAGCCGGTCACGGCAGCACCTATCCCGGCAAGGACAGCAGCGGCTATGCCTTGGCCGCCGACGCCATCCGCGCCGCGAGCCAGGCCGATGCCGCGCTCGTCGATCACTGGGATTTCGATCTCGGCGGCCCGCTATTTGATGGCAAACCGGTCTGCTGTATCGACGCCGGCGACATCCCGACCGCAATGCATGACAACGCCGGCAACCGGGCCCGGATCGAGGCGAAGACACGCGAGGTCCTGGCCTTGCCGGCTGTGCCGATCCTGCTCGGCGGTGACGATTCCGTGCCCATTCCCTTCATCGGCGGCTTTGCGGATCACGGGCCGGTCTGGATCCTGCAGATCGACGCCCATATCGACTGGCGCGACGAGTTGCATCGTGAACGCTACGGCTATTCGAGCCCAATGCGCCGGGCGAGCGAGATGCCGCATGTCGCGGGCATCGTACAGGTCGGCATCCGTAGCGTCGGCAGCGCACGCCTCAGCGAAATCGGCGCAGCGCGGGCCTACGGCAGCCGCTTCGTGACTGCCCGCGAGGTTCACGCCCAGGGCGTCGAAGCCGCTCTCCGGCTTATTCCCGAAGGAGCGCGGGTCGTCGTCACCCTCGACTGCGACGGTCTCGATCCCGGCATCATGCCGGGCGTGGCGGCGCGTACTCCCGGCGGCCTCACCTACACGCAGGTGATCGACCTGATCGCGGGCCTCGGTAGGCGGGCCAGGATCACAGGCTTCGACCTTGTCGAGCTCTATCCTCCCGCCGACATTGATGGCCTGTCCGCTCTGACCGCCGCGCGCCTTCTCGTCAATCTGATCGGCACTGTCGTCCGGCAGGTTTGAGACCCGGGCTTAGCGTGGGATTTCGCTCCTACGTCTGCGATTTGAATGTACCTTTTAAGTGTACCCTTAGGAAACGTTCACTGAGCGACCTAGAAGCGTTCACTTAGGGTTGACAGGCAAGATAGTGAACGGTATCTAGCGAAGGTCTAGGAACCATAGTGAACACCCTCGCGGAAAAAGCTTCATGTCCACCCAAGTCGCGGCCAACAGCCCAACGAAGAGAACACAGGCGGGGCCAGCCGTCCCATCCGACCCTTCATGCACCCGCCGCGAGGGGCACTTGATCGGCTACGCCCGTGTCTCCACCACGGGACAGGCCACAGCTACCCAGGAAGTCAAACTCAAGGCCGCAGGCTGCACGCTCATTCGAACCGAGACAGTCTCTGGAGGCTCCCGGAACGGTCGCAGCGAGCTTGCTTCGATCCTCGACTTTATTCGCCCGGGCGATGTTCTTATCGTTGTGAAGTTGGATCGCTTAGGCAGGAACACGCGGGACGTTCTCAACCTCGTGCACGAATTGGAGGAAAAAGGAGCAAGCCTCAGAGTGCTGGAGCCTGCCATCGATACCGGCGGCCCGATGGGCCGCATGGTCCTGACTGTGCTGGGCATGGTCGCCGAGATGGAGCTTGGCTTCATCCGCGATCGGCAACGTGCCGGCATCGACGCCGCAAAGGCGAAGGGAATTTACAAGGGTCGCCCCGCCACGTTCGACCGTGCACGCATCGTGTCGCTGCGCAAGGAAGGGATGGGCGCTACTGAGATCGCCAAAGCCGTCGGGTGCAAGCGGGGAAACGTGTATAAGGCGCTCAAGGCGGCAGGGCTGAATTAGGCTGGCAGGAGCGTCTACCTCATGCTCGTTTGGGCGGTTTAGTCACTGATGTGCTCAGCACAGCCGAGAGCAATCCGAGTCGCTAGTTTTTCTGGCTGACGAACGAAATCGCCCCCCACCCCCTCCCCATGACAACTCCGGCTCCGGGGGGCCCCAACCACCTTGCGAGGCTAGAAACTAAACGACATGTTGCATACGTGCAGTTGGCACTAAGTCGCGCGCACGTGGCACTCCGGTGTGCCAAGTTTGACGCCCAGGCACTATTGGCACGGTGCCAGAGGTGTCATGAGGATCGCAGGGGCAGCACAAGATTGTCTCAGCTTGCTAAGCTGAGAATTCGTGGCCGGATCGCTTCGCGGAAAAAAGCCTGAGCTTGTGGCAGGAAAGTCGCGGAGGGGTGGATGCTCGTCATCCGACGACGGGCCGGAATGGCGGGAGTGTGCAACAACCGAACCATCCCGACGGCCGGGCGAATGGGTGAAATCGATCCCAATGCAGGCCGCCCTCGCCAATGAATTGGCCAGAATGCTTGTCGACAGCGACTAGAGTCGCGATTTGCGCTACCGCGCTGCTTGCGCACGCCGGCGACGTCTCCCGCGCCAGCTTGTCAACAGCGACCAGCGCCGCGACCAGGGCGAAGGCAACCATGCCGGCGTGCAGCTCGAACCTTCCGCCCGGCTTGTCGATCCAACTGACCCAGGGCGAAGGAGTCGATTCGCCGGGCCGGGGCAGCGCGAAGGCGACCAGCGCGTCGTTCGCCGGGCTGCCCGTTTCGCCATGGCCGCCGGCGGCGATCACGACGTATTGCCTTCCCTGCCACTCATAGGTGGTCGGCGTCGAATTGCCGGTCGCCGGCAGGCGGCCGGTCCAGAGCTCGGCGCCGGTCTTCGCATCGAATGCGCGAAGATAATCGTCCATTGCGGCGCCGATGAACACCAGCCCGCCCGACGTGGCGAGCGGCCCGCCGAGCGTCGGCGTGCCGAGGCGGCGGGCCAGGCCCAGCGGGTTCATCGCTTCGACGGTGCCGAGCGGCGTCTGCCATAGAATCTTCCGGCTGTTGAGATCGATGGCCGACAGCGTGCCCCACGGCGGCGGGTTGCAGGGCAGGCCGATCGGCGACAGCAGCACCTCGCGCATCATGCCGAAAGGCGCCCCGGTCTGCGGCGAGATCTCCTTGCCCGGAAACCGCGCCTTGAACTCGGCGAACTGCGCCGCCGGAAACAGCGTGATCAGATGGATCATGTTCGAGGTGTTGGCGAAGACCCGGGCGTGCTCGCCATCGACCGCGACGCCACCCCAATTGGTGCCGCCGCCGGTGAAGGGCATTTCGAGCGTTCCCTGCTCGCTCGGCGGGGTGAAGCGACCCTCGCTGCGGGACGCGGCGATCGCCTTGGCGCAGGCGCCGCGGTCCCAGGGCGTCAGACCGAAAGCGTCCTCCGGCCGCACCCGGTCGACACCGAGCGGCGGCAGATCGGCCGGAAAAGGCTGGGTCGGCGACAGCACTTCGCCGGCAACGCCGCCCTGCGGCGCCTTCCGTTCCTCGACCGGCAGCACCGGCTGCCCCGTCTCCCGGTCGAGAACAAAGATGAGGCCTTGCTTGGTGCTCTGGATGACGACGTCGCGCCGCTTGCCATCGAGCGTGATCGAGGCGAGCGAGGGTTGCGAGGCGACGTCGTAATCCCAGACATCGTGATGCACGGTCTGGAAGCTCCAGACTCGCTCGCCAGTCTCGGCGTTCAGCGCCACCACGGAGTCGGCATAGAGATTGTCGCCTGGCCGCAGCCCGCCATAGAAATCCGGGCTCGGGCTGGTGGTCGGCAGGAACACCAGGTGGCGCGCCGCATCGACCGACATCGGCGCCCAGACATTGGCGGCGCCAGTCTGCCGCCAGCCTTCGCCCCAGGTGACGGCGGCCGGATCGTCGGCCCGGCGGGGGATCGGGTCCCAGTCCCACCGCAAGGCGCCGGTCCGCACATCGAAGGCGCGCACCGTGCCGCGCGGCTCATCGACCCGCTGGTTGTCGCCGATCGAGGAGCCGACGATGACGAGATCCGCATAGACCGTCGGCGCCGAAGTCATCTGCCACTCGCCGGGCCAGAGCAATGGCTTCCCCGGCTCGATCCTGACCTCGCCATCCTGGCCGAATCCGGCGCAGCGCCTGCCTGTCTCGAGGTCGAGCGCGATCAGCCTTGCGTCATTGGTCACCGTCAGGACGCGCGTCGCGCAAGGTCCCGCCGCGCCACCGGAATCGCGCCAGAAGGCGACGCCGCGGCAGGTGAACAGATTGGCCGGCCGGTAATCCGTCGCGATCTTCGGATCGAAGCGCCAGAGCTCGTGGCCGTCGCCGGGATCGAGCGCGATCACCTCGTTGAACGGCGTGCAAATGAGCAGCCTGCCGTCGACCAGGATCGGCGTCACTTCGAATTTCGAGTGGCGCAGCAGAGCCGCGTCGCGCCGGGCGAGATCGCCGGTGCGATAGTTCCAGGCGGTGACCAGCCGGTCGACATTGCCGGTGTTGATCTGCGCCAGCTCGGCATAGCGGCTGCCGCCGGGGTCGACACCATAGTACTCCGCGGCGCCCGCGACCCCGAACGGGCCGAGCAGCAGCGCGATCAGGAACAGGGCGCTCCAGGCCGATTTCACGATGCCAGCCGCTATGGCCGCCCTCGGTCGGGCGGCGATGAAGCCGAGGGTGCGCACTGATCCCTCCCCGAGTCCGCGGACCTGAGCGCAGCCGTCGCCGGATTGCAGACGCCGGCTTGCGAGACTGGTTGTGTATCCTCGATAGGGCGCGCCGTTCTGTCGAGTCAACGGACATTTCCCGTGTGACCGTGGTCTCTCCAGCAACGCTGCCAGAGTTGTCAGCGTGGCGATCCTCGATGGCGGCTTTACGTCGATTCGAGACGTCGCTCAAACGTCTCAAATGCGCAAGTAGCGGTCATTCCCCGACGGCATTATCCGAGACGACGAAGGTCGGTTTTGCCTCACGCGTGGCCGGCGTGATCGAGGTCGAGCGGCAATTCGAGAATATGCCGGCCGGTCGCATTGAACCGTCGGCAGCGCGCCGGAGGGTCGGTTTCTGACCGACCCCAATCAGCGGGCAAGATACCAAACGAACGGATAGGCGCGCGCCACCCCTGTCAATCGGTAGAACGCCCACCTGTAATGCCTTCCCCTCCAGTGGCCTCGTTCCCTGGAATGTCGCCTAATATGCTGCGAAGGCGGCTCTTCAGGGCGCGCTAACGGGATGGCGCCCGTAGGGCCGTTCGTCGAATTCGGTTCCCGGCCATCGATCACGGGCCTGTTAGCGGATAGATCCATCACCTTCGTCTCTTTCGTCAGTTTCGTCTCATCCGCCTCTTTGGCCTCGCTCCCATTTTTGGCCTCATTCCCCTCATTCCCCGCCTCCGCCCGCTGTTTCTCGACCTCTTGAACTATACCTAAATCTATCGGCGGCGACTCCTGCTCTTGCGGTCTGAGGTCTTTCCCCTTTGCTACCTGAGGTACGGTCGCTCGCCACTTTGGGCCCAAGGCCGAACCGAGCTCTCCGGAAGGAATTGGGGGCGCGGCTGCCGGCGCGGGAGCCGCGTAGCCTAAACTCTCCATGAGATCCAACAGCTGGGGTCGCAACTTCTCGCAGCCCAACTCGCCGGCGAAGCGCGCAGCCTCGTCGTTTGTGGGCCTGCTACGCAGCCGTTCCAAACGCTCCCCGTCACGTTTGCAGATTTCATCGGGCGTAAGAGCCGCAACCTCCGTCGCCGGGTCAGGCGGGGCCGAACCCACGACCTCGCTCCCAGTTTTCGCGTCGGTGGACGAGCCATTCGAGACTTCCGCGGCGGCCGGCGCGGGATCTTGCCCCGCGAGAAGCAGTTTCTCGACCTCCGCCTTCGCGGATTGGGCATGGACGCCGCTCCCATGAGCGGCGAGGAACGAGCGCCATCCCTCGACTGAGCCTTTCCGTTGGGCAATCATATAGTCGAGGTCCTCGTCGACACGCGCTGCGGCTGCCGGGTCAACGAGGGCACCGGCCACTTCCGGCTTTGCGGCGGACCGCTCCTCCTCGCGCGCGCTTTGGCCCGTGATCGCCGCAAGATCCGCCTTGAGGACATCAGCAGCTGAAGAAAGACCGGCGATCGCCTGGCTTTTCGTGGTGGGGAACGTCCAGTTTAGTGGCGAACCATAAATAGCAGATACGCCGAAGATTGCTAATAACACCAAGCCGGTTCCGAGTAAAAGCGGCTTAAGGCGGCGCGATTTTATCTTTTCTGTCTGAGACGGAGGCGGGCGATACGCCGCATCCGCAAGCGGAACAACTTCGAGCGGCGATGTTACGGGTCTCCGTCCGGCTTCATTCCGGGAGTCGGACGCCATTGAACCCCCTGCCCATGCTGCGGGCTTGAGGGGCGCTGGACTGGCCGGCGCCGATCCCTTCACCTGCGCGGCAGCGGCGCCTTTCTGGCCGAGCGCCTCAAAAAGCCCCTGAGCCGTCGCATAATCCTTGCGATCGAGGGCCGCCAATGCGTCCTTGATAGCTTCAGCGACGTCTTTCCGTCCGATCGCCGCAAACAGCCGCTGAGCGGTCGCATAATCCCTGTCATCGAGGGCTGCCAATGCCTCCTTGAGAGGATCGACCCCTGCCCCGTCGAACTCTAGCGCGACGGACGAGTCACCAACTTCATGATCTCTGCCGGTCTTCCCAGCCGGGGAGTTCTTCTCCGCCTCAACAGAAGGCTCAGCGACCTGCGCAGTTACCGCCTTCGCTTGGCCTTCATCCCGGGCGCCGGTAGCGAGGGAGCCCTCTCCCGACGCCGCGTCCGCGGCAGCCGCCGGAGTTGCCGCCTCCGATCCCAGCGGTCTTGCGGCCGATGACTCGCAAACTTGGCTTTGTCCGCCGGTTTCCCCGGGCGCGGAAGAGTTCTCTGAGTTCAACTCGGCGTCGACCTCGTTGAGTGCGTCCGATGATGTTTCGTCAATTCCAAGTTGCGCGCTTAACGCCGCCTTGAGGATTTTTTGCGGCGGAACTCTTGCTTCACCTCTGATCCGCGCGCCAATGTTAGCGTCGGCTTAACGTGACACGTCGGTAGGACGGCCCAAGGGACGATGGCTGTGCGCAAAGAGCGGCCTTTCGCCGTTGGCGTGGCAAACGGGTCGAGCCGACCAGAACGGTCATTCGCGGACCAGCTCGAAGAACTCGCCACGAGCGCTGCAGTGATCTGTTTTGTTTGGAGAAACCACGAGGCGGGTCGAGGCCCAGGCGCGCCGTTCCTGAGCTGAGTCTAATGCAATGATTAAGGATTGAGGAAGTCGCATGGAGACGGTCACCAAAACCCAAGAAAATGTCCGCATCGTCGCGGACGGATTGCTGTTTGGCGAGTCGCCACGCTGGCGCGACGATGCCCTCTGGGTCTCGGACTGGGGCGCGAACGAAGTCCTCCGGTTCGACGCCGCCGGCCGGTGCGAAGTCATCGCCCGTGTCGCGTCGTTTCCGATGTGCATCGAGCACCTTCCGGATGGGCGGCTGCTGATCGTCGACAGCGCCGGCAAGCAACTCTTGCGGCGAGAGGGGAACGGAACGTTGGCGCAGCATGCCGATTTTCGCACGTTCTCCGCCCTCGACGCCTTTGGCAACGATATCGTCGTCGATGGCCGAGGCGCGATCTATGTCAACGATATTGGGTTCAGATTTCCCGGCGGAGAGTTCCGTCCCGGCGTCGTCGTCCTCATCGCCCCAGATGGCGCGGTGCGCAAGGTCGCGGACGACTTGGCCTTTCCGAACGGCATGGCGGTGACCCCTGACAACAGGACCTTGATCATAGCGGAGTCCTATGCTTGCCGGCTGACTGCCTTCGACATCTCGGCGGACGGGGACTTGTCGGGCCGGCGCGTATGGGCGGAAGTCAGTGACCATCCGGACGGCGTGTGCCTCGATGTCGACGGCTGCGCCTGGTACGCCGACGTCGGAAACAAGCGCTGCGTTCGTGTTCGCGAAGGCGGAGAAGTCCTGGAGACTGTCGCGCTTGACCGCGGCGCGTTCGCCTGCGTCCTCGGTGGAACTGATCGTCGAACGCTGTTCATCGTTTGCCAGGATTGGCGGGGCGCAGGGAATTGGACCAGCGGACCTCGCACCGGCCGGGTGGTGTCCGTTGAGGCTCCTGCCGCCGGCGCCGGCTGGCCGTAACACGAGCGACTGACGGACGGAAGCGAAAGAAGCTCACCTGACGGACACGATCGCCCTTCCTCGCAGTGTCCGACGCGACGATGAAGAACGGCGCCCAGAAGCTCGAAGGCCGTCCGACCTTGACCCGCGGGCAGCACAAAGCGGTCGCAAACTCTACGCCGAGATGACCTTCGCGCTGGTGATTGGCCGAGGGGACGGCGCTAGAGTTGGTTGCGATTGCGCACGACGTCACCGAACGCGTTCAGCGCGAGCGGGAAGTAACGGCGGCATCAAATCTCTCTGTTTTTTGGGGCCCTGCGCAGTGGCGGCGAGCTACCGGAATCCGCAAGCTGTGACGTCCACCGTCGGGATCCGCTATGTCCGCTTAACGTCGATTTCAGCCGTTCGGTGAGCGCAAATAGCCGTCATTGCGCGACGGTCCACCGAACGGGCTCACACTACCCTTCACTGCCTTTCCAAATCGGGCAAAAGCGGACTTCGGCTGAAGGCGTGGCCTCCCCGCGAAATGTCAAGGACATGTCCAGATCAGCCATTGGTCAGCGGGACACCTTCCAGACATGACACTGCTCGCCAAGCCAATGCGAGACGGCAAGGTTCGGTTACAGCAGTTCTCGAAGCTGCTACCGCTTGGGCCGCGGCGGTCGTTTTGCGCCAACTAGCGTGCAGGAATTGCCGGCCCGATTGCGCGAAGCTCCAAGGGACGGAGATAAGGGAGAAATGGTGCGGACGATCAAAGGACCAGCGTTGCTCATCGCACAGCTTGCGAGTGACCGCGCGCCATTCGACACCTTGCCTGGCATCGCAAAGTGGGCGGCAGGTCTCGGCTATAAAGGGCTGCAGCTGCCGAGCTCGGACACGCGCCTTCCTCGACCTGCATCACTGCGCCGAAAGCCAAACCTACGCCGACGAGATCACCGGGGCTCTCGAGGAACAGGGCCTTGTGGCCACCGAACTTGTGACCGCTATTCATGGTCAACTCATTGCCGTCCATCCCG
>CAVXVE010000046.1:0-37184 GCA_963764955.1 uncultured Alphaproteobacteria bacterium
GATTGGCGCTCTAGTTTGGCGGCTCCGCTGAGCCCAAACGACAAGGCCCGTCCCATGACCTTCGCCCGCTATCCCTCGCTGATCGATAAGGTTGTCTTCATCACCGGCGGCGGGTCGGGCATTGGCGCGGCGATGGTCGAGGCGTTCGCCGCGCAGGAGGCCAATGTCGCCTTTGTCGATATCGCCGCGGAGCCGTCCAGGGACCTGGTCGCGAAAATCGGCGCCTCGCGGCCTCCGCCGCTCTTTGTGCACAGCGACCTTGCCGACATCGCCGCGCTCGAGGCTGCGATGGAAGAGGTCCGGCAGCGCCTGGGACCGATCGGCGTGCTCGTCAACAACGCAGCCAATGATCATCGGCAGGACGCGGACGAAACGAGCGAAGCGGACTGGGATCGGACGATGGCGCTCAATCTCAAGCACCAGTTCTTCGCCGCCCAGATCGCGCGCCGCTCGATGCGCGAGCTTGGCGGCGGGGCGATCGTCAATTTTTCCTCGACCGCCTGGATGATCGGGGTCGCCCGTCTCACGGTCTATTCCGCCGCCAAGGCCGCCGTGGTCGGCCTGACGAATAGTCTGGCGCGCGAATTCGGGCCCGATAATATCCGCGTCAACGCCATCGCTCCGGGCGCGGTCATCACCGAGCGGCAGCGCCGACTTTGGATGAACGAGCAAGATATCGCGGACTTCCGGGCGCGTCAGTGTATCAACCGAACCTTGCTCGCCGAAGATGTCGCGCGTCTGGCGCTGTTTCTATCCGCCGACGACAGCGCGATGATTACTAAGCAATGCTATCAGGTCGACGGCGGACTGCGTTAGTTCGCCTCGACAAAAATGAACTTGATCGCGCCATTTTGCAGGCGCATCTTCCCGAATTCTACGGCGGCTCACCAAAAGACCGCCTGACGAAGGGGAGAGAGGGATGACAGTTGCCCGCATTCTCAGCGACAAGGGGCGCGATGTTTTCACCACTCAGCCGCATTGCACCCTGAAGGAAGTCGTAGACCTGCTCGCCGCGAAAGGCGTGGGAGCGGTGGTTGTTTCGGACGCCTCGCGCAGCGTTCTGGGCATCCTTTCGGAGCGCGACGTGGTCCGCGTCATCGCCAGGGATGGCGCAGCCGCGCTCGAGGATCCCGTGTCGCGCCACATGACGCCGAAGGTCATCACCGTCACGGTCGACGACACGATCGATCACGTCATGCAGACGATGACGGCGGGGCGGTTTCGCCATATTCCGGTGGTCGACGGCGGTCGCCTGATCGGCATCATCTCGATCGGCGATGTCGTCAAGCGCCACGTCAACGCGCTCGACAGCGAGCGGCAGGCTTTGCGCGAATATATCGCGACCGCCTGAGCCAATCGGGCGCGGGGCGGGCGCGCCCTATAGCCCGCCCGGAAGGACGGGCGTCTTTCGACGCCCTATAGCCCGCCCGGAAGGACGGGCGTCTTTCGACGCCCTATAGCCCGTCCCGGAAGGACGGGCGTCTTTCGACGCCCTAGGGCGCGCTCTTAAGCCCCGGCGGCGTCGAGCCGCGCCGGCTCGATATGTTCCCGGATTTCCGCCGCCGCCTTGCGGACCGCCTCCCGCCCGAGCGCGATCAGTTCGTCGGCGCGATGGAACTCGAACATGCCGATGTCGCCGACCTTGAGCTGCACCAGCGCGTCGGGCGGGTCGCCGGCCAGCCGCGAGCGCATGATGCGGTCCTGGAGAATGTCGAACGCGCTGACCATCGAGGTCATCAGGCCCGGCGCGGCGGTCTCGCCATTGAGCCGGGTCGAGCCGCCGCGCCACCATCGCGCGATCATGCCGCTGCTGTCGGCCGCCGCCTCCTCGGCCGCGGGCGCGGGCTCTGGGCGGCCGAACGGGTCCTGAATGACGGCGCCGCGGCCGAAGCGGTCGCTCGAAATATTGAGCGCGATGACCCGCTCGGCGCCGAGCGCGCGCGCGACGCTGACCGGGACCGGATTGACGATTGCGCCGTCGAACAGCCAGCGGCCGTCGATCTTCACCGGCTCGAACACGCCAGGCAGGGCGTAGGAGGCGCGAATTGCGTCGACCAATAGCCCCCGCCGAAGCCAGATCTCGTGTCCGCCGCCGATCTCGGTGGCGACGGCTGCGAACCGCACCGGCAAGTCCTCGATGCGAAGCTCGCCAAGTCCGGCCTCGAGCCTCGTGCGGAGCCGCTGGCCGCCGATCAGGCCGCTGCCGGTAAACGAGAAATCAAGCAGGCCGAACACCCGGCGCCGGGTCAGGGAGCGGGCGAAGGTCTCCAGCATGTCGAGCCGGCCGGCCGCATAACAGCCGCCGACCAGCGTGCCGATCGACGAGCCGACCACGACATCCAGCCGCAAGCCCATCGCGTCGAGTTCGTGCAGCGCGCCAATGTGGGCCCAGCCGCGCGCGGCGCCCGCTCCCAGCACGATTCCGACCCTCGGCCGGCGGGGACGTCCGCCCCCAGGCGAAGGGTCACTATCGATTCTGCGATAGGCCGCCCTGAACATCGTCCAACTCGTCTGAATATCCCCGCAAGCCGCTTCCCCTGGGAAATCTAAACTTGCGCGCAACAAATCGCCAGAGAATTAACGTAACATGGTTGCGATCGGATGGTCGCGCCACAGCGCCGGACAGATCGCCGTCTCGGCGGACCGTCATCCGCCTGGCGCCGAGGGTTCGATGAAGGCGAGCCGGGCCGCGTCGCGGTCCATCTCGACCCGGCGATAGAAGCACGACCGCCGTCCGGTATGACAAGCGCCGCCGTCGCCGGCGACGGCGACGAAAGCCAGAAAGGCGTCCTGGTCGCAGTCGACCCGCATTTCGACCAGGGTCTGGGTCTGTCCCGAGGTGTCGCCCTTGCGCCACAGCGCCCCGCGCGAGCGCGACCAGTAGTGGACGATTCCGGTGGCCAGCGTCGCCCGCAAAGCGGCCTCGTTCATATGCGCCACCATCAGCACGTCGCCCCGCGCCGCATCGATCGCGACGCAGGTGGCGAGGCCGTCGGCGCCGAATTTCGGATTGAACGCGCGGCCCTCCTCCCGGTCGCCTGCGGCGTCGGGGACAATGTTTGGTCTGGCGCTCTCGTCGTTCATCCCCGGTCTCTTGCCCGTCTCTCGTCGCGCGCAGCTTTGCGCCGGTCCTCTCCTAAGGCCTCGATTTCGGCTTTCTCGCGACCTATATAGGGGCCGTTGAAGGGCGACGATGATCAGCGAGATCTATAATCAGCGGATCCTTGAGCTTGCGGGCAACATTCCGCGGCTCGGGAGGCTCCCGAACCCGGACGCAAGCGCCAAGGCGCACTCGCGGCTATGCGGGTCGACCGTCGTGGTGGACCTTCGTGTCGAGAATGGGCGGGTGGTCGATTTTGCACATGACGTGAAGGCATGCGCGCTGGGGCAGGCGTCGTCGTCGCTGATGGCTCGCCATGTCATCGGCGCGACCGCCGAGGAGCTCAACGACCTGCGCGACCGCATGACCCGGATGCTGAAGGCCAATGGTCATCCGCCGGAGGGGAAATGGGCCGAATTCGCCGTGCTCGAGCCGGTGCGCGACTATAAGGCCCGCCACGCCTCCACCCTTCTGACCTTCGACGCGGTCGCCGACGCGCTGGCCCAGATCGCCGCGCGCGAGACGGCTTCCGAGGCTGCCTCCGCGCCGTGAGCGCGCTCGTTTCCACGCCCCGCCGCGCCGCCCACGCGCTGATCCGCTTCTATCAGCTCACCCTGTCGAGCCTGGCTGGCGGGCAATGCCGGTACTTGCCGAGCTGCTCGGCCTATGCGGACGAAGCGATCGAGCGCCATGGCCTGTGGGCCGGCTCGTGGATGGGCGCGGCGCGCCTGTGCCGCTGCCATCCGTGGGGCGGCTCCGGCTATGATCCGCCGCCCGACCGCCTCCCCTTGCAGGCGTCGTGGGCGCGGCCCTGGCGCTATGGGCGCTGGCGCTCAACCGCGTAAGCCTTGCGCGTAAGCCTTGCCTCTCCTGCTCCCGGCCTTTATGGACAGGCCCCGTTCCTGACACAGCCCTGAAGAGACCAAACCCATGGCCGAGCCGCGCCGGGCCGCCGCAACTCTGCCTCACTTCGAAGGCGGCCACTTCCTCATTGTCGAAGCGCGCTATTACGAGGCGATCGGGGCAGACCTTTTGGCCGGCGCAGCCCGCGTGGTCGAGGCCGCGGGCTCAACCTACGACCTCATCAGCGTGACGGGCGCTCTCGAGATTCCGGCCGGCATGGCGATGGCCCTCGATGCGGCGAAGGCCGCCGGCCGGCCTTATGACGGCGCTGTCGCGCTCGGTTGCGTCGTGCGCGGCGAGACCTTTCATTTCGAGATCGTCGCCGGCGAGTTGGCCCGGG
Organism: uncultured Alphaproteobacteria bacterium; assembly: GCA_963764955.1. Taxonomy (GTDB): domain Bacteria; phylum Pseudomonadota; class Alphaproteobacteria; order Rhizobiales; family Beijerinckiaceae; genus Roseiarcus. The sequence continues at coordinate 4,344 of CAVXVE010000046.1, forward strand.
CGCTGATGGATATGTCGGTCGAGCGCCGGCTCGCGCTCGGCAACGGCGTTCTCACCACCGAGACCATCGAACAGGCCGAGGAACGCGCCGATCCCGAGCGCGGCGACAAGGGCGGCGACGCGGCTCGGGCGGCGATCGGCCTCGCCCATCTCGCCCGCGGCCTCAGCAAGCGATGAAACGATCCGACAGGCGCTCCGCGGCCCGGCTTGCGGTCTCGCAGGCGCTCTATCAGATGGAGATCGCCGGCAAGAGCCTCAACGACATCCTAGCCGAGTTCGAGGCCCCCTGGTTCGGGCGCGAGATCGAGGGCGAGGCCTATACGCCCGCCGACCCGGCGTTTTTTCGCGACGTCGTGTCCGGCGTCTTGCGTGATCAGCTGGCGATCGACCGCGGCCTCGACGACACGCTCGCCAAGGGCTGGCCGCTGCGCCGGATCGAGGCGCTGATGCGCGCCATCCTGCGCGCGGCGTCCTACGAATTGCGCAATCGCCCGGACGTGCCGGCGCGGGTGGTGGTGACCGAATATGTCGATGTCGCCGCCGCCTTCTTCGGCTCCGATGAGAGCGGGATGATCAACGCCGTGCTCGACGCGCTGGCGCGCGAGACGCGTCCGGCCGAGTTCGCCGCCGGCCGCTGAACCCTTGAGGCCGGCCGTCCGGCGGTGGCGCGCTCAAGGCCTTTCGCTGCGTCAAGTCGAAATGCGGGTTCGCTGCAAGCAACCTGTGGATAACACATTTATGGCGATTTACTCCGCGTTAACCATCACCAATCATTTTTCTCGTCGTGTCGCCAGGCGTAACCTCCTGATTCGCATTGCGAAACAAGTCGTTGAGGAGTTTTGTCATGCGTTTGGCCGACCTGTCCGAAGGCTTCTCGGGCCTCCAGCAATGGTCCGACCCGATCATCTACGATCGGCTGATCGGCGCGTACTGGAAACTGATCAGCGACCGTGAGCTCGCCCGCAACCTGACACGCCTGCACGCGCGCGTGTGGCGCGCGCTCATTGCCGGCGAGATGGAGGACTTCGAGGATCTGCGCGAGACGCTGGTCGGCGCCCTCGATCCCTGCGGACTGACGCTCGATCATCTGGCCGAGGTCGACGGCGAGATCATGACCGAACTGCTCGATGTTGTGATGGCTCGTTACAATCGCTCGCACCGCACCGCGCGGGCCTATCATCTGGCGCTGATGGAGCTTGCCGGACGATTGTCCCCGGTCCGGCTCGCCGCGTGATCGGGCGCTGGTCTCCCGGATTCGAAATTCGTTCGCTTATGAAGTGAGCGCCAACGACGAGCCCCCTACCGCCTCATCCTGAGGGCGAGGCGGAGCCTCGCGTCTCGAAGGATGGTCCAGGGGCGGCGGCGCAGGGAAGCAGCGTACTGGATGCGTCCTTCGAGACGCGCCTTCGGCGCTCCTCAGGACGAGGCCATTGGTGGAATTTTCTTGCGGAAAACAGAAGATAGGCTTATGATGACCAGATGGTCAGAATAAGCAACCGCTGGCGGCAGCCGCCGGCGGGCAACGGAGGCGTGCGTGCGGTCGGGGAGGCTAGAATGCAACCTCATGCGCGAGTGGTAAGGGTGGGAAATTTTTTCTACTTTTTTCGCCCGTAACCCATTGAAAAGTTCCGATTCCGAAAAGTAAAAGAAAGGGAAAAAAAGCAAAAGAAAGCGATTTTGCTTGTCTTTGCTTTCGTTCGCTTTCGCCGAACTCGCCTCCTGGTTGAATCCGGCTGCCCCGAGACCGCTCGGAGTTAAAGCGCGGCGACTGGCGAAAGGCCCTGCAGGGACACGGCCGGGTCAAAGCTGCTCGCGCAGCCGCTTTCCCCTGAGCTCCCGGTAGAAGGGCCGCGGCCGGCGCTTGTCGAGGCCGCCGTCGAGCGCCTGGGCGAGGTCGTCGAGCGCTGCATGGGTGATCGCGGGCAAGTCGAGCTTCCGCGCTTCGCTAAGCGGCGTCCAGACGAGTTCGACCAACTCCGCCTCGGCGTGAACCGCGCCCTCGACCCGCCCCGCAATAAAGCGCGCGTCGACGATGAGAAAGCGGGCGTCGAAGCGCCGTGTGCGGCCGGGCGGCGTGATCGCGCGAGCGAGGAAGTCGATGGCGTCGAGCGCCGGATGGACGCCGGTCGCGGCGAAGCGGGTCCAGGCGCCGGGCGGCGGATTTCTGGGCGCGCCCTGGTCGGCGACGCCGATCGCGAGCCCCGTTTCCTCGAACGTCTCGCGGATCGCCGCCAGCGCCAGCGCCCGGGCGAAGCCGGGCGAGGGGCGCCGCACCCGGGCGTTGAGCTTCTCCTCGACGGCGGGATCGAGCGCGCCGGCCGCGCTCATGCGGCGGTCTTCGGCCTCGAGCCGGCCGCCGGGAAAGACGAACTTGCCGGGCATGAACCGATGTCCGGCGTGCCGCTTGCCCATCAGCACCCGCGCCGCCCCGCGCTCCGGGCGTTCGACGAGAATGAGCGTCGCCGCGTCGCGCGGACGCAGCGCCCGTTCCGACTGGGCAGGCTCGATCACATCCGGTCGCCGTGCGCGGCGAACCCGTGCATGCCAAGCGCCCATTGCTGGCCGACGATCGCCCCCTTGGCGCGAGGCAAAATGACGAGACTCGCGATCAGGGTCACCGCGACCCAGAAAGCCGCAACCCAGAAAAGCGAGGAATGCGGCCACGTTTCATCCGACAGCAGGACGCCGGCGCCGACCCCGTGGGCGACGATCAGAAGCGTCAGATAAGCCGGCGCATCGTCGGCCCGGTGGCCGCTGAGCGGCTCCCCGCAGACGTTGCAGACGTTGACGACCTTGAGATACGAGCGAAACAGGCGACCCCGGCCACAGGCCGGACAGCGTCCGAAGAAGCCGCGCGTCATCGCCTCGCGCAGCGAGCGATCCGGCGGTGGCGTTGGCATACGCCAAATGCGGGACATGTCGTTCATCGACGCTTGCCCTTGTAGGTCGGCTTGCGCGCCGCAGGAGCGCGCCGGTTTCGCATCCCCTGCGACTCCTCGGACCCGGCCCGCACAATCTCGAACCTGAGCGCTCCGGCGAACGGCGCGGCCTCGACGAGACGGACCTTGACCTCGCCGCCGAGCCGGAACGTTTCCTTGGTCCGCGTGCCGACCATAGCGCGGTTCGCCTCCTCGAAGCGGAAATAATCGTCGCCCAGGGTCGCTGCAGGCACGAAGCCGTCGGCGCCGGTCTCGCTCAGTTTCACGAACAGGCCGGCGCGGGTGACGCCCGCGATGCGGCCCGAGAAAAGGGCGCCCACCCGGTCGGCCAGATGCGCGGCGATAACGCGGTCGACGGTTTCCCGTTCCGCCGCCATGGCGCGCCGTTCGGCCGCCGAAATGTGCTCGGCGATCTGCGCCAGTTCTCCCGCCCGCATGTCGTTCAGGCCGCCGGGCCCAACGTTGAGCGAACGGATGAGCGCGCGGTGGACGATGAGATCGGCGTAGCGGCGGATGGGTGAAGTGAAATGGGCGTAGCGGCGCAGGTTGAGACCGAAATGGCCGTAATTCTCGTGGCTGTATTCGGCCTGCGCCTGGGCGCGCAGAACCACTTCGTTGACCAGAGCCTCGACCGCCTGCCCGCGCACCCGGGCGAGGACGCCGTTGAAATGCGACGGGCGCACGCGCTCGCCCTTGGCCAGCTTGACGCCGATGGTGCGCAGGAACTCGATCAGGTCCTCGAGCTTCTCGGCGCTCGGCGCGTCATGGGCGCGATAGAGGAGCGGCGAATGCGCGGCTTCGAGCGTCTCCGCCGCGGCGACATTGGCGAGGATCATGAATTCTTCGATCAGCCGGTGCGCATCGAGCCGCTCCGGCCAGCGCACGTCCTTGAGGCGACCTTCGGAATCGAGAACGAGCTTGCGCTCGGGCAGATCGAGATCGAGCGGACTGCGGCGCTCGCGCTCAATTCTGATGACGGAATGAGCGGCGTAGAGGGGCTTCAGCACGCTGTCGAGGAGCGGCTTGGTCGTCTCGTCCGTCCGCCCGTCGATCGCCGCCTGGGCCTGCTCGTAAGAGAGCTTGGCGGCGGAGCGCATCATCACGCGATGGAACGTGTGCCCGCGCTTGCGCCCGTCCGCGCCGAGAACCATGCGCACAGCGAGCGCCGGGCGGTCCTCGAGCGGACGCAGCGAGCAGAGGTCGTTCGAGATGCGCTCGGGCAGCATCGGCACGACGCGGTCGGGGAAATAGACCGAGTTGCCGCGCTCGAGCGCTTGCGCGTCCATCGCCATGCCGGGTTGAACGTAAGCGGCGACATCGGCGATGGCGACGGTGACGATGAATCCGCCTGGGTTTTTCGGATCGGAATCGAGGACGGCATGGACCGCGTCGTCGTGATCCTTGGCGTCGGGCGGGTCGATCGTGACAAGCGGCAGTTCGCGCCAGTCCTCGCGCGCGGCGGTCAACCGGATGGGCCGCGCGGCTTCCGCCTCTTTGAGCGCAGCGGGGGAAAAGACATGCGGGATATGATGGGTCTCGAGCGCGATGAGGCTCACCGCTCGCTCGGACTTGACCGAGCCAATGACCTCGACCACGCGCGCGGGCGGGAGCCCCAGGCGGCCCTCGCGCAACGGCTCGATGGCGACGAGGTCGCCGTCCCGGGCTTCGCCCGCCATCCCCGCGGGCACGACGAATTCGCGTCCCGCCGCGCGCTTCTCGACCGGAAGCGCGCGTCCCGAACCGTCCGCCGCGAGGCGATAGACGGCGAACGCGCGCGTTTTCAGCTTGTCGAGGATCTTGACGACCCGGCCGGAGTAAGCGGGCGCTTTCGGGCCAGCGTCGGCGTCGAACTCGACCCGCATCAACACCCGCGCGCCAACGCGCGGGGTCGGGGCCCGGTCCCGCTTGGCGCGGGAGCGGCGCACGAGAATACGCGGCGCGTCCCCTTCGCCGCTCCATTCCACCGGCTTTGCGATCAGTTCGCCGTCGCGGGCGAGCTCGGCTATGTCGGCGACGACGAGCGAAGGCAGCCGGCCCTCGACGGTCAGCGCCTTGCGGCCGTGCGCGACGGCGCCTTCGGCCTGCAGATCCTTGATGAGGAGCTTCAATTCCGCTTTCGCCTCGCCCTTGACGCCAAAGGCGCGGGCGATGTCGCGCTTGGTGACCCGCGCGGGCGCCCGCTCGCCGTTGGGCGCAGGCGCGCCGCGGATGAAGGCCATGACCTCCTCCCGCGAAGGGAGCGCGGCGGCTTTTGGGTCCACGGCGCTATGAGCGGCGCCTGTCGGGCGCCGATGTATTTTTTGATTTTGCAAGGGTTCCATTTCTTCAGGGGCGCAAAAATCGCGCCCATGCGCCAAGGTAAGTTCGACGGACCACGGAAACAAGCTCGGCGGCGCCTTGGGGGTTCGCCCCCGGGGAGCCGAAGGACGGGTTTCAGCGTTCCACGATCGCCATGAGGATGGCGTCGCGAAACACGCTGTCGATCAGGCTCGCATCGCGCACAATCCCTTCCCGGACGAAACCCGCCTTTTCATACAGGGTGATGGCGCGCTGGTTGTCGGCGTGCACGTCGAGCTCGATGCGTTTGAAGCCTGCGCGCCGCGCCTTCGCCAGAGTCGCCTCGAGCAGGCGCCGCCCGAGGCCGCGGCCGCGCCATTCCGGCAACAGGCCCAGGCCGAGCGTTCCGCGGTGGGCGCGCGACGGGAAGAACTCGCGGCGAACGTCGCACCAGCCGACGACCTCCCCTCCGGCGAGCGCGACCATCATCGGGTTCCCGTTTTCAAGGCTGCTCTTGACGAAACTCCGGGTGTCCGGTTCGGGCAGGGCTTCGAGCATGGTCAAATATTTGCGTTCGCGAGCCACCACATCGAGGGCGCGCCGATAGCCCTCGACGTGATCGAGCGTCATCGGCTCGATCCGAACGGACGTCTCGCCCGACGTCACCCGGCCTTCACGATCCTGAGCAGCGTGAACAGTTTCATCGGCGGAAGCGCGCTGCGCTCGACAATGCGGGCATCGGAGCGCTGCTCGATCCAGTTTCCGACCGCCGAGTATGGAAAGTTGGGATGCCAGCCGAGCCAGGCGGCGGCCGTCTCCATCCGGCGCTCGATCGCGGCGCGAAGCCCCCCGACGCGGCGAAGTGGTTCATCACGATCAGGGTCCCCCCCGGCCGCAACACCCGCCAGGCCTCTTCGAGCGCCCGCTCGGGATGCGGAACGACGCTGATCACGTAGGGTGCAAGGGCGACGTCAAACGCCGCGTCGGGAAATTCGAGCGCGGCGGCGTCCATCACATGGAGCCCCTTCACCTGGGCGAGCCGCTTGCGCTCGAACTCGCGCGCGAGCCGCGCGCAGCATCGGCGCCGAAATATCGATGCCCGTCACCAGCACATTGCCCGGAAGCAGCGGCAGTTCGAGCCCGGTGCCGACGCCGACCACGAGGATCTCGCCGCCAGGGCCCGCAGCCTCGCTGGCCGCGCGCGCCGCCGCCGCCCGGCCGGGATGGAAGGGCAGGTCGAAGATCAGGTCGTAGATCGGCGCCCAGCGGCTATAAGCCGCTTCCGCCGTATGGCCCGCATAGGCCTGCGTCGCATTCATCGGGTTCATTGTCGGGCCCTCCCGGCAAACTCGCGCTTGCGCCCAGACTGTCTGAACGCATTATAGCACGAACCTGTGCCGCCGCGATGAGGTCGAGACGGCTGGCGCAGGCGAGGGGTCGAATCATGATTGACCATATTGGTCTTGCGGTATCCAGTATGGGGCGGGCGAAAGCCTTCTATTCAAGCGCCCTCAGGCCGCTCGGCATCGGCGTCATAGCTGAAGTCTCGGCGGAGGAAACGGGCGCCGACGCCCACGCCGGCTTCGGCAAGGACCGCAAGGCTTTCTTCTGGATCGGCACGGGAAGCAAGCCCAAGGGCGGCGCGCACGTCGCCTTCACGGCGGAAACCCGCGCCGAGGTCGATGCCTTCCACCGGGCGGCGATGGCCGCCGGGGGCAAGGACAATGGCGCGCCTGGCCCCAGGCCCCATTACCACAAACACTATTACGGCGCCTTCGTCCTCGACCCCGACGGCAACAACATCGAAGCCGTGTGCCACAGGCCGGAGTGAGCGCGACGAGCACTTGCCCATACCAATGTTTACGTGGCAAACTTTTCGATGTGACTGACGGCAAACCCAAGCTCGCAATTATCGGCGCCGGCGTCGGGGGCCTTACGCTCTCGCTTGCCCTCCAGCGCCGTGGCCTTTCCGCGGACATCTACGAGCAGGCGTCGGCGCTCGCCGAAATCGGCGCGGCCGTCGCGTTGTCGGCCAACGCCACCCGCGAACTCGGCCGCCTCGGGGTTCTCGATCCGGTCGTCGCCGCCTCGACCGAGCCGACCGAGCTCATCTACCGCGACGGCCGGACCGGGAAACGGATCGCCGCCCACGGCATGCGGCTCGGCGGCGCCTATCGGGCGCGTTTCGGAGCCCCGTATTGCGGAATTCATCGCGCGGATCTCCAGCACGCGCTTGCCGCGGGCGTCGACAAGCAGCGCCTCCATCTCGGGCGGCGCCTCACGGGCCTATCCGAACGGCGCGGCGCGATCACGCTGAGCTTCGCCGACGGCGAAACCGTCGAGGCCGACGCGGTGATTGCGGCCGACGGCGTGCGGTCCGTGGCGCGGCGTTTCGTGGCCGGCGACGATGGGCTGCTCTATTCCCGAACGAGCGGCTTTCGCGGCATCGTGCCGGTCGCGAAACTTCCCTCCCTGCCCGACCCGCAGGCGATTCAGTTCTGGATGGGTCCGTCGGCGCACCTCCTTCACTATGCGATCGGCGCCGAGGCAACCCACGTCAATTTCCTTGCGGTGGTCGAAGGCCCGCCCGACTGGCCTCATGCGGAAAAGGGACTTCTTCCCTCGACCGACGCCGAGGCGCTCGCGCTGTTTCAAGGCTGGCATCCGGCCGTCGCCGAGATGATTGCAGCGGTGCGCCACGAGGCGCGCTGGGGACTTTTTCTTGCAAGGCCGCTCAGCCGCTGGCGGCGCGGCCGCGTCGTGCTGCTCGGCGACGCCGCGCACGCCATGCTGCCTCATCACGGGCAGGGCGCAAACGCGACGATCGAGGACGCCGTCGCGCTCGCCGAGCTCACGGCCACGGATCCGGGCGACCTCGACGGCGCGTTCGCGGCTTACGAAACCCTGCGCCGCCCGAGGACGCGCGCGATCCAGCGGGCCTCCTGGTCGGGGAATCGCGGACTTCATGTCGCCGACGGCCCCGAGGCCACGCGAAGGGACGCGCTGGTTGCGCGCTTTCCGGAAAAATTCGGCTGGATCCACGCCTTCGACGCGCTGGAGAGCGCGCGAGCCGCCTTGCAGAACGCGAGCCCTCTCGCCGCGCGCTGAACTGCGGCTCCGCCCCCTCCCCCGCAAAGGCGGCAAGGGTTCAGCCGCTTTCGCCGCCCGGGGCAAGGAGGGCCATGAACGGAGCGGCGCCCGGCAGCGCATGTTCGATCAACGCGCTTCCCGTGCCGGCGGGACGAAGACGCGGGGCCTATCCGCGCTTGCCGGCGGCGGATTTCGGCTTGGACTTGGCGGCCTTCTTGGCTGCTGGCCGTTTCGGCGCAGCAGGTTTCGCTCTCGTCTCCGCGGCTTTCGCCTTCGCCGGCGCTCTGGCTGGCTTGCGCGGCCGGGCCGCAGGCTTGCCCTCGCGTTCGGCGAGCAGTTCCAGAGCTTGCGAGAGCGTCACGGAATCCGGCTTGGTTCCCTTGGGCAAGGTGGCGTTCACCTTGCCCCAGTTGACATAAGCGCCGAAGCGCCCGTCGCGCACCGTGACCGGCCCGCCATCCGGATGCTCGCCGACGAGGCGTCCGATCACGCCGCCGCCCGCCGCCTTCGCCTTGATGAGTTCGATCGCCTCCTCGAGCGTGAGGCTCGCCGGGTCGGTCCCTTTGGGCAGGGTGGCGTTGATCTTGCCGTGATTGACATACGAGCCGAACCGGCCGGCCTTCACGCTGACCTTGCCGCCTTCCGGATGCTCGCCAAGTTCGCGTCCCGCCCCGCCGCCGAAGCGCGAGCCGCCGGCCCCGCTCTCCTTCGCGACGACGAGATCGATCGCGCGGTTGGCGCCGATCTCCAGCACATCGTCGTCGCGGCCGAGGTTGGCGTAGGTCTTGCCGTGCTGCACGTAAGCGCCATAGCGGCCGATGCCGGCGAGGATCGGCTCCCCGCTCGTCGGATGGCGCGCGACTTCGCGCGGCAGCGCGAGCAGCTTGATGGCTTTCTCGAGCGTTACGTCGTCGGCGCTCAAGCCGCGCGGCAGCGACGAGCGCTTGGGCTTGTCGCCCTCCCCCTGCTGCACGTACTCGCCGAAGCGCCCGTTGCGCAAAGTGATCTCCTCGCCCGTCGAGGGATCCTGCCCGAGCACGCGCACGCCCGGCCGGTCGCCCTCCGACGCCTCCGCGCCCGACGGCGCCAGAACGCGCGAGTATTTGCACTCTGGATAGCGCGAGCAGCCGATGAAGGCGCCGTATTTGCCCAGTTTCAGCGACAATTGGCCCTCGCCGCAGAGCGGACAGAGGCGCGGGTCGACGCCGTCGCCGCGCCCGGGAAAAATATGCGGGCCCAGAAGCTCGTTTAGGGAATCGAGCACCTGCCGGGTGCCCAGGTCCTTGATGTCGCCGATCGCGCCGGAGAAATCGTTCCAGAAGTCGCGCAACAGCGCCTTCCAGTCGATCTCGCTGTTCGACACCTTGTCGAGCTTCTCTTCCAGATCGGCGGTGAAATCGTAGCCGACGTATTTGGCGAAGAACGATTCGAGGAAAGCCGTCACGATCCGGCCTTTGTCCTCAGGAACGAGCCGCTTCTTCTCGATCCGCACATAATCGCGATCCTTGAGGACCGCGATGGTCGAGGCGTAGGTCGAGGGGCGCCCGATCCCGAGCTCCTCCATCCGCTTGACCAGCGTCGCCTCGGTGTAGCGGGGCGGTGGCTCGGTGAAGTGCTGGCTGGCGTCGATCCGCTCCTTGGCGAGCTTCTCGCGCTCACGCATCGCGGGCAGGCGGCTCGACTCCTCGTCCTCCTCGTCATCCTTGCCCTCCTGGTAGAGCGCGAGGAAACCGGAAAAGCGCACCACCTGGCCGGTGGCGCGGAATTCGAGCTTGCGCGCGCCGGCCTCAGCCAGAATGTCGACCGTCGTGCGCTCGAGCTCAGCGCTCTCCATCTGGCACGCGATGGTGCGCGTCCAGATGAGTTCGTAGAGCTTCGCCTGTTCAGGCTCGAGATGGCGGGCGACGTCACGCGGACGCTTGGTCATGTCGGTCGGGCGGATCGCTTCGTGCGCTTCCTGCGCGTTCTTGGCCTTGGCAGTGTATTTGCGCGGGGCGGACGGCACGTAATCGTCGCCGAAATCCTTGGCGATGACGCGCCGCGCCGAGGCGACCGCCTCGGGCGCGAGGTCGACGCCGTCGGTGCGCATATAGGTGATGAGGCCGGCGGCGCCGTCGCCGACATCGACGCCTTCGTAAAGACGCTGCGCAATCTGCATGGTGCGGGCCGGCGCGAGGCCGAGCTTTCGCGACGCCTCCTGCTGCAGGGTCGAAGTGGTGAACGGCGGATAGGGATGGCGCTTGACCGGCTTCGATTCGATCGCCGCGACCGAGAAGAGCGCCTGCTCGAGCGCCGTCTTGAAGGCTTCGGCCTCCGCGCCTGAGCCGATGTCGAGCCGGTTGATCTTCTTGCCGTCGGCGCCGACCAGCCGCGCGGTGAATGGCGCCTTCGCCTCCGTTCGCAGATGCGCGACGATCGACCAATATTCGCGCGCGACGAATTTCTCGATCTCAAGCTCCCGGTCGCAGACGATGCGCAACGCCACAGACTGCACCCGCCCCGCCGAGCGTGCGCCGGGCAGCTTTCGCCACAGGACAGGCGAGAGGTTGAAGCCGACCAGATAGTCGAGCGCTCGCCGCGCCCGGTAGGCGTCGACGAGCGCCTCGTCGATCTCGCGCGGATTGCGCATCGCTTCCTGCACGGCGTCCTTGGTCACCGCGTTGAACACGACGCGGTCGACGCGCTTGTCCTTGAGCAGCTTCTTGTTCTTCAGGATCTCATGGATGTGCCAGGAGATGGCCTCGCCTTCGCGGTCCGGGTCGGTCGCCAGGATCACTCGGTCGGCGTTCTTCACCGCCCCGCCGATGTCGCTCATGCGCTTCGCGGCCTTGGCGTCGACCTCCCAGCGCATGGCGAAATCGTCGTCAGGATCGACCGAGCCGTCCTTCGCCGCCAGATCCCGCACATGGCCGAACGAGGCGTAGACGTCGTAGTCCTTGCCCAGATATTTGTTGATGGTCTTCGCCTTGGCGGGCAACTCGACGATCACGACTTTCATGAAAGGCTATTCCTTTGAGCGGCCGGCGACGCGGTGTCGGTTGCTGCCGATCGTTCGGTCGCGGGATATGGAGAGGCCAGGGCCGCCTGTCAAATGACGCGCCGCGATACGAGACTTCGTTCGGGCGACGGTTAACGAAAAATCCTCTTCGCCCAAACAAGCGGCTAGTCCTGATCGATCACGTCAATACCGCAAGCGTTGCGCCTCCGGGGGACATCGTGCGAAACTCTCCCCTTCCCCACGTTCAACATGCGAGGCCGTCATGGCGGACGCTCCTTCTAAACCCGTTTGGTTCATCACCGGCTGTTCGACCGGATTTGGTCGCGAGTTGTCGGTTATTCTTCTCAAGCGCGGCTACCGCGTCATCGTGACCGCGCGCGACAAGGCCAAGGTCGACGACATTGTCGCCGGCCATGACAAGACCGGCCTCGCGCTCAAGCTCGACGTCGACAAGCAGGATCAGATCGACGCCGCGGTCAAGGCGACCGAAGCGCGGTTCGGCCGCATCGACGTCCTCGTCAACAACGCCGGCTACGGCTATCTCGCGGCCGTCGAGGAAGGCGACGACGCTGACGTGCGCGCGATGTTCGACACGAATTTTTTCGGCCTCGCCGCCATGACGCGCGCAGTCCTTCCGGTCATGCGCGCCCAGAAGTCTGGCGCGATCGTCAACGTCTCCTCGATGGGCGGCTTTATAGGTTTTCCGGGCTCCGGATACTACGCCGCGACCAAGTTCGCCGTCGAGGGCCTGTCCGAGGCGCTGTCGAAGGAAGTCGCACCGTTCGGGATCAAGGTCATCATCGTCGAGCCAGGCCCGTTCCGCACCGACTGGGGCGGGCGCTCCCTGAAAACGCCGAAGAAGCCGGTCGGCGCCTACACGGACACCGCGATTGCGCGCCGGAAGCAGATCCAGAGCTATAGCGGAAACCAGCCCGGCGATCCGGTTCGGGCGTCCGAGGCGATCATCGCCACGGTCGAGCAGGAGCACCCGCCGCTTCGCCTGCCGCTTGGCGCCTTTGCTTATGAGGCGATGGGCGCCGAGATCGAAGCGGTGCGCAAGGAACACGCTTCGCTCGAGGCTGTGGCGCGCGGCGCGGACTATCCGAAGGCGGGCTGATGGCCGGGCGTCCGCTCAAGCTTCGGCGGTAGTGGCGGCGCCGGGAACGTCGGGCTTCGGCACAGTCCTTCCGGGGAGGCGCATGGCGGATCCGTTCAACCTCGAACGCTTCGTCGACGCGCAGGCGCCGGTCTACGATCGAGTGCGTCAGGAACTTAAGGCCGGACGAAAGGAGAGCCACTGGATGTGGTTCATCTTTCCCCAGATCGCCGGTCTCGGCCAGAGCGCCATGTCGATCCGCTTCGCGATCGCTTCGCTCGACGAAGCGAAAGCCTATCTCGCGCACCCGGTCCTCGGGCCGAGGCTGAGCGAGTGCGCCGGGCTCACGCTCGATGTCGGAGGCAAGACTGCGCGCGAGATCTTCGGCCCGATCGACGAGATGAAGTTCCGCTCGTCGATGACCCTGTTCGCGCAGGCTGCGCCGGAGGTCGGCGTCTTTCAGCGCTGCCTCGACAAATATTTTGCCGGGCGCCCGGACTCGGCGACGCTTGCCAGGCTCGAGCGTTTTTGATCAATCATTCGGCGCCCTCAAGACCCTCCAAGGCACAATGACCGTCCTCCCTCCCTCCTTCGCCCAGCGCCATCTGCTCGGCATCGAGCACCTGTCGCGCGAGGAGATCGTGGCGTTGCTCGATCTCGCCGATGAGGCGGTCACCATCTCGCGGCAGGTCGAGAAGAAGCGCTCGACCTTGCGTGGGCGCACCCAGATCAATCTCTTCTTCGAGGCGTCGACTCGCACCCAGTCGTCGTTCGAGCTTGCGGGAAAACGGCTTGGCGCGGACGTGATGAACATGGCGGTGGGGGCGTCGAGCGTCAAAAAGGGCGAGACGCTGATCGACACCGCCATGACGCTGAACGCCATGCGGCCCGACATTCTGGTGGTGCGCCACCAGCACGCGGGCGCCGTGCACTTTTTGGCCCGCAAGGTCGATTGCTCGGTCGTCAACGCGGGCGACGGCGCGCACGAGCATCCGACGCAGGCGCTACTCGACGCGCTCACCATTCGCCGCAATCTCGGCCGCATCGAGGGCCTCACCGTCGCCATCTGCGGCGACATCCTCCATTCGCGGGTGGCGCGCTCGAACATCCTGCTCTTGAGCAAACTGGGCGCTTACGTGCGTGTCGTCGGTCCCTCGACGCTGCTTCCCTCAGGCGTCGAGCGCATGGGCGTCGAAGTCGCGCGCGACATGCGCTCAGGCCTAAAGGACGCCGACATCGTCATGATGTTGCGCCTGCAGCGCGAGCGGATGAGCGGAGCATTCGTGCCGTCGGCGCGCGAATATTTCCGCTATTTCGGGCTCGACGAGGAGAAGCTCAGTTACGCCAAGCCCGGAGCGCTCGTCATGCATCCGGGACCCATGAATCGCGGCGTCGAGATCGACACGGCCGTCGCGGACGGAGCGCAGTCGCTCATTCGCGAACAGGTTGAGATGGGGGTCGCCGTGCGCATGGCGGTGCTCGAAGCCTTGGCGCGCAACATTCCCAACGCATGAGAGGATTCAGCCAAGCACATAGCGCGAGAACGCCAGCGCCTGTCGCGCGGCTTCGTCCATCTGGGCTTCGTCGGCGCCGTCGCTGAGATCCCGCCAGACCCGGATGTCAGCGCCGACCTGGCCGCCCATCTTGACAAACGGCTCCATCACGACCGCGCCGTTGTATCCGATCTCGCGCAAAGCCGCCCCGATTTCATGCCAGGGCAGCCGCCCTTTGCCGGGAACGCGCCGGTTGTTCTCGCCGGTGTGGAAATGGCCAAGCAGCGGACCGGCGGCGCGGATCGCATCGCCGAAACTGTCCTCCTCGATGTTCATATGGAACGTGTCGAGCATGACCTTCACGTTGGGCTTGTCGACCTCGCGGACGAAGGCGACTCCCTCTTCGGCAGTGTTGAGGACGTGGTTCTCGAACCGGTTGAGCACCTCGAGGCACAGATTGACGCCGAGATTCCGCGGCGAAATCAGCCAGGTTCGAGATGCCCTCGAGGCCCCGCGCCCTGTCCCCCGCCTTGTCGACCGGCTTCGAATAGTCGATCGGCCAGTAGGAATGGAGCGCGCCGCCGATGATGTGAATGTCGAGCTTGGCGAGGTTCGTCAGCGTCTCCTCAAAAAACGCCCGCCCCGCTTTTCTGATCGCCGGGTCTGCGGAGGACAGGTTTTTCTCGCGCGACGGACCCAAGCCCGCAGTGAGGATGACGCCGTTGGCTCGTGCCGCGCGGCCGACTTCGGCGATATGCGCCGGGCTATAACTGTTGAGGTGATGAGCGGCGATCTCGAGGACGTCGAAACCGAGCCTGGCGACTCTCTCCACGTATTTCAGGCAGTCGGCGCTCCATTCCTGCTCCCAGTACGAGTAATAAATGCCGAACTTCAATTGCCTCTCCATGGGTGAAGAAAAGCGCTATCGCCGGTCGCTCCTACGAAACCGGCTCCGAATGCGCGCCGACGATATGGGCGACGACGGCGTTCATGCTGGTGTCGAGGGTCGCGTCGTCCGCGATGACCTGACCCTGGCGCAAGACGACGATGCGATCGCAGACCGAGAACACGTCGGTCAAACGGTGGCTGATCAAGATGACGGAAATGCCGTCCCGCTTGAGAGCGCGGATGAGGTCGAGCACGTGTTCGACTTCGCGCACGGCGAGCGCCGCCGTCGGCTCGTCCATGATGACGAGCTTGGGGTTGAAGGTGAGCGCGCGGGCGATCGCGACCGACTGCTGCTGGCCTCCTGAAAGCTGGCCGGTCATTTGTGTGACCGAGGGAATGCGCGCCCCGAGACGCGCGACCATCGCCTCGGCTTCGCTGCGCATCCGGGTCGTATCGATGAATCTCACGCCAAGGATGGATCGCGTCAGCTCGCGGCCGAGAAAAATATTCGACGCGACGTCGCGCATGCGGGCTAGCGCTAGGTCCTGGTAGATCATCTCGACGCCAGCCTCACGAATTCGGCCCGGATCCTTGCCGACGATCGAGACTCCGTCGAAGCGGATGTCGCCCGCGTCGGGACGATGGACGCCGGTGATCGTCTTCATCAGCGTCGATTTGCCCGCGCCATTGTCGCCGACAAGCGCGACCGCGCTGCCCGCTTGAACCGAAAAGGTTACGCCGCGCAAGGCTTCGATGGCGCCGAAGGTCTTGCGGACGTCCTTGAGCTCGAGCAGGCTCATCGGCGCCAGCCTTTACTGCTGTTGATGCGGTCGAGCCAGACGGCGAGGATCAGCACCGCGCCGATGGCGATCTGCTGGTAGAAAGGCCTGACGGCCATCAGGTTCAGCCCGTTCTGCAATACGCCCATGATCAGGGCGCCGATCAGCGTGCCGATGACGCTGCCGCGGCCGCCGAACAGGTTGGTGCCGCCGAGAATGGTCGCCGTGATGGCGGTGAGCTCGTAGTTGAGGCCCGCGGTCGGCTCGCCCGAATTGATGCGCGCGGCGAACAGGAGACCGGCAAGGCCGGACGTCAGGCCGGAGAGCGTGTAGAGCAGCACCTTCATGCGCTCGACACGCACGCCCATCGCGCGCGCCGCGCCTTCGTTGTCGCCAATGACCTGGGCGTAGACGCCAAAGCGCGTATGGGCGAGCAGCACATGCGCGACGAGCGCGGTCAGCAGGAGAATAATGACGGGGGTCGGCACGCCGAACGGTCGACCTTGGCCAAGCCAGACGATCTCCGGGGGCAGGCCATAGATGGAAACCCCGTTGCTGAGCACCAATGCAAAACCGCGGGCGACGCCTAGCATACCGAGCGTGACGATGAACGGCGGGATCGCGCCCTTGGTGATGAGAAAGCCGTTGAGAGCCCCGACGGCCGCGCCCATCGCCAGGCAGCCCAGGACTCCGATCCACCAGGGCAGATCCAGGTTGGAGGTGAGCATCGCGCCGACGACGCCCGACACCGCAAGGATCGACCCGACCGAGAGGTCGATGCCGGCCGATGAGATGACGAACGTCATGCCGATCGCCAGAACGCCGAACACCGAGGTCGATAGCAGAATGTTGAGGATGTTGGAGACGGAGAGGAAGGCGCTCGACAGCACCGCCATCGTCACGCAGAGCACCGCGAGCACGATGAGCAATTCGAGCCTGACGGCTCCGCCGCCGGCGAAGCGCGTGCGCCACGATGCGGACGCGGCGGGGTTTGACGCCGAAGTCATGTGACCATCCTGGAGCCGAGCAGCGCCGCCCGCTCAGCCGGGCGAACGGGCAGCGTCGACCTGAAGCTTACTTGACGTATTGCAGCAGCGGATCCTTGTTCGCCTCGATGACTTCCTTGGTCAGGACGAGGGTCGGAACGTAGGTCATCTCGGGGACTTTATCGCCGGCGAGGACTTTCTTGACGTCCTCGACCGCCTCCATGCCGACCAGATAGGGCAATTGGGCGACCGAGGCGTTGAGCCGGCCGGCCTTGATCGATTTGACCGCGTTGGTGTTGCCGTCGACGCCGATGACGATGAGCTTGTCCTTACCAGCCGAGCGCGCCGCCTCGACTGCGCCGAGCGCCATGTCGTCATTGGCGCAGAAGATGGCGACCAGGTTCGGGGTGCGCTGCAGGGTGTCGTTGGTGATGTTGGCGGCTTTCAGGCTGTCCCAGTCGCCCGGCAGCGAGGCTGCGATGGTGAGGCCGGGAGCCTCTTTCTTCAGCTCCTCGACGAAGCCATGCGCGCGTTTCTCGCCTGTGATGTTGCCGGAAAGGCCTTCGATCACCAGCACCGGCCCCTTGGCGTCCTTGCCGAGCACGCTGACCAGATAGTCCGCGGCCTTCCCGCCCGCCGCCTCGTTGTCGGAGCCGATATGAAAGGCGACGTCGACGCCGGCCTTCTTGGTGATCGCGGGATCGAGGTTGTTGTCGAGATCGACCACCGGCATCTTCATCTCGTTCGCCTGCTTTAGGCACGGCAGAAGGATGGTCGAGTTGATCG
This sequence comes from uncultured Alphaproteobacteria bacterium, assembly GCA_963764955.1. Taxonomy (GTDB): domain Bacteria; phylum Pseudomonadota; class Alphaproteobacteria; order Rhizobiales; family Beijerinckiaceae; genus Roseiarcus. Next base: position 21,675 of record CAVXVE010000046.1, read on the forward strand.
CCGCGGTGATCATCGCCGCCGGCTTCTTCTGCAGCATGGTGTTGCAGGCGTTGAGCTGCGGCTCGGCCGCCTGATCGGATTCGACTGCGTCGAGGAAGATGTCGACGTCAGCCTTTTTCGCGCCCGCGTCGACGCCCTTTTCCATCGCGCCCCAGAAGGGGTTGGAGAGCGTCTTCATCAAGACCCCGTAGACTGGCTTGTCGGCGGCGAAAGCCGCCGAGGCCGCGAGGCCCAGCGCGAGCGCCGCAATCGAGGCGAAGGTCAGACGTTTTAGCATGGTTCACTCCCTTGACGTTGTTCGTGGTTCAGCGGACCTCCGCGACGGCCTTGAGCCGGGGGCGGGCGGGCCCAGTCGATTCCCGCACCTTGAGGATGCAGGGAAGTTGGATGCGTTCGACGTCGCTCGCCGCCTCGCTCCTGATGCGCCGCATCAGGAGCCGCCAGGCGGCGGAAGCGAAATCGTCAATCGGCTGCGCAACGGTGCTGAGATAGGGCCTCAGCGCCCCCATCCAGTCGAAGTCGTCGAAGCCGACGATCGAGACGTCGCCGGGGATGTCGAGGCTGAGACCGCGCGCGGCCTTGATCGAGGCCAGCGCGCAAACATTGGTGAGGGCGAAGATCGCGGTCGGCCGATCGGCGCGGCGCAGTTCAAGCTCGATTGCGCCGCGCAGGCTTTCGAGGTCGCGTCCCCCGTAGATGACGCGGTCACGCTCGTTGAGCCCTGTTTCGATGAGAGCGCTGCGGGCGCCGGCGATGCGCTGCTCGACATTGTCGAGACGCTTGGAGTGAGCGAGAATCGCGATGTCGCGGTGTCCAAGGTCAATGAGGCAGCGCGCCGCCGCATAGCCGCCGGCGAAGCAATCGGCGCAGACGGTGTCGAATCCGGGCGCCCCGGCCCCGCGGTCGATCAACACCGCCGGGGGTAGGCGAGACGTCTCCGCGCCATCCCTAAAGGCGGCCATCGAATCGTCGTTGGCCGGCACGACGATGAGCCCGTCGATGCGGCGGGCGACCAGCGCCTCGACGCGGCGGCGTTCTTTGGCCGCATCCTCGCTCGTTGAGACGATCAGGAGATCGTAGCCGTCGCGTTCGGCGAGCGCTTCGACCCCATGCACGAGGCTCGCGAAAAAGACATTGGTGATGTCGGGAACGACCATGCCGACCAAGCGGGTGAACCGGCCCCGAAGTGCGCTGGCCGCTCGGTCGAGCCGGTAGTCGAGCGCCGCGATCGCTTCGAGAACCTTGCGGCGGCTCGCCTCTCCGACCGGGCGATTGCCATTGACGACGTTGGAGGCGGTCGCGACCGACACCCCGGCGCGCAGCGCCACGTCCCGAATGTTCGGCGTTCTCCCCATCGACCCTCGCCTCCCGGCGTCGCCGATACTTGAGCCGCGCTCGCCGCAGCTTCTCTATAACGTTCTAGGCTACGTCCCGCTCCCGCCCGATGTCAAGTAACCTTAGCTGCGCTCGATCGGCTTCGAGCGCGAGAGCGCGACCGTCTCGCGCTGGGCCCTCCGGCAGGAGAGCGGCGGCAGCCCGCGCAGGACGAGACCGGCGTCGGCGACTGTCTGCCGGCCGATCTCGTAGAGCGAAGTCTTTCATGGCGCCGGCGCGGTGCGGGGAGAGAAGCAGACCTTCGCTGCGGCGCGCCGGATCGTCGTGCGGCGCGGGCTCTTGCGGAAAGACGTCGGTCGCCGCGCGAAAGCGCCCGCTCTCGACCTGGCCCAGGAACTCGGGGAAATCGACCACGCCGGCGCGGCTCATGAGCAGGAAGACCGAGCCCGGCGCGATCATCTCGAACTCGCGTTTTCCCAAAAAGCCCTGGTTCTCGCTGGTCACGGAGGCGAACACGACGATGACCTGACTCGTCCTCAACACCTCCTCGAGCGACGCGGCGGCGACGCCGAACCCGTCCATGAAATGATCGGAAATCCAAGGATCGTAGGCCTTGACCGGGCAGCCGAACGGCTGAAGCAGGGGAACGAACGCGCGCGCGAGATCGCCGAAGCCGATCAGGCCGACGTGGGCGCCATAAAGCGAGAAGCATCCTTCCGCGCCGTCGAGCAGCCATTTCTCATGTCCCGCTCGCATGGCGCGATCCGCCGCAGTCACGCCGCGGCAGAGATCGATCGCGAACCCAAGCGCCATCTCGGCGACTGGCCTTGCGAAAGCGGACCCCGGCGCCAGCACATGGATTCCGCGCTCAAAGCACGTCTCGTAGTCGACGTTCTGCAGAAGGTTCGTCTCGACATTGATGATGGCGCGCAATTTCGGCGCGCGGTCGAGACGCGCCTTCGGCATGTCGCTCTGGCCGATCAGGAGCTCCATGTCGGGAAGGCAGGAGTTCGAAGCGCTTGGCCGGCATGCGGCCCGCGCCCTCGTGGATCGCGAGCTCGCCAAGCTCCTCCAGCCGGGCCCAGATCCTGGGCTCGAAAATCTCCTCGAAAGATCGCGGCTGCGGATCGATCACGATCAGGGGTTTCGCCACCAATCTCCTCCGTCCTCAATCTCGATTTCGATCACGTTCGGCAAGGAGGCGGCGAATGCGCTCTAACACGAGCTGGTGGTCATATGGCTTTCGTATCGGCGGCTCTTCTTCGCATAAGTCGCCGGCCGTGCGCGCCGCAGCAGCAATCGTTCCCACCGAAACAACCCTCACCCCGGGTTTATTTTGCCGCATCCAGGCTGCGAAAGCGAATCCACCCGCCCCAAGCGTTTGGATATCCGCAAACACAATGTCGATCGCTTGAGAACCTTCAGAAAGAAGTCTTTGCGCCTCCTTTGAGTTGATCGCCTCCAACACCCGATATCCACACTCCCTGAGATAGTGGGCGAGCGGCGTCCGGACCAGTTCCTCGGCGTCCACAAGCAGAACGCAGGGCTCGTTCATCTCGTCTCCCTCTGCAGGAGCGCCGCGACCAAAGCGACAGCTTGCCCGATGTCGTAAGGTTTCGGAAGAAAGGCGTCGGCTGCGTGAACGCCTGGAGAATGTCCCGAGGTCAGCACGGTCGGCAGACCGGGCGCCTCAGCGCGGAGACGCTGTATGAGATCGACCCCATTCAGGGCGCCGGGCAACTGAACGTCCGACAGCACCAAATCGACGTGAACTCCCGCCTGAAAGTATGACAGGGCCTCGTCTGCGGTTGCGGCCTCAATGACTGAGAAGCCCTCGGTCCGCAATTCGTCGGCAATCAGGACACGGATCAAGATTTCGTCTTCAACGACCAACACGCACGCAGGCGACTTCTGAGCCTTCGGCGCCGGCACCATCCCCTGAGGCCCCCTCTTGTCTTGTCCCATTGAGCCTAACCCTCACTGGCGCCGCCAGGTTCCAGGCGCCGGCGAGGCTGGTCGGAATTTCATCAAATATGATCAATTCGCGGTAGTCCCGAACCCGAATCGATAGAGAGCGAACCGCGAGCCCAAGGCTGCCAGCGCGGAAGGGACGGCGACAAGCCGCGTCGTCTCCCCTATATCAGCGCCATGTCTCGACCCTATAGCGCGCGCTCTTCCGCGGCGCCGATGATGGATGGGATCGTTTGTATCGTTATTTCAGGGACTAAGATGCAGTCGTGTGCAGAAATCGCACACGTAGATTCTCATCCTCTTCCGTTTTTCATTCGGGCGCTGGAGTCCGAAGCAGTGCTCGGGAGTGCGATTTGCAATTCATACGGCGACGCTGACAGAGTCGCGCCGCAGTGTGACTTAACTGGAGGTTGTCGAGCGGGCAGTCCTCAAGCCCTCCTCCCTTTGAGGCCGCGCTGCCGATCCTATCTTCAACTCCTGAAGGCGGAGACGGTGGACAGGGAAGTGCGCTCGACCGCTAGGTCAACGAGGCGCTCCCCGTCAGCTTCATCGCTGCGAGTTCCTGGAGGATGACCAAGCCCGCTTTTATAGCTTGCGACGATCTCCGACAGATCCAGGTGCTCGCGCGCCAAGGCGACGACGAACTGCGCCAGGTGGTCCCCCGGCACGTAATCGGCAATCGCTGGAGGCAGGAGCTGCGCCTGATCAATCTTCCACGGTCGAAAATGTCGGCTCATGTCGCGAAAGAATCAAATTCGCCGCGAAAATGCCCCCACTACTCGGACACACTCCAAGTGGCAAAGCATCTCTCTCGAGACGCCGAGTTTGAGGATGTTTCGATCGACGTTCGGCGAGGCGAGGTCGTTGTCATCACCGGATTGGTCGGATCAGGCCGAACGGAACTGCTCGAGACTCTCTTTCGTGTAAGGCGCCCAGACAAAGGAGAAATCCTCTTAGACGGCCGCAGATGCGAGTTGGTTTCCGTTCGAGACGCGATCCAGGATGGAATTGTTTTGATCCCGGAAGACCGCCGGGGGCATGGACTTTGCCTGATCCTGCCAATGTACGAAAACATTGCGATGGCGATTCGGCGACGCTTCTTCGGCGCGCTCGGTCTCTCGCGCGGCTCGGAAATCGAACACGCTGGCGCCATGATCCGCGCCTTGAATATCAGGCCAGCGGACGCGAATGTTGAGGCAGGGACGCTGTCGGGCGGCAATCAGCAGAAGTTTGTTCTAGCGAAATGGCTGTCGACAGACGCCAATGTGTTTCTTTTCGACGAACCGACTCAGGGCGTCGACGTCGGCGCAAAAAGCGAGATCCATGACATCGTTCGGAATCTTGCGGCACGCGGCAAAGCGGTCTTGATTGTGTCTTCCGATCTCGAGGAGGTCCTCGCGGTCGCAGACCGCATTCTCGCGATGCGCCGGGGGTCGAATTGTCGCTGAGTTTTCGGCCGCGGCGTTGAAAGCGAGCGATCTGGTCGAAACCATCACCCACGGATCGATCTCGTGACCGCCCTCGCAAGCGGGACTTCGCTGTGCCTTGGCGGTAAGAGCGAGGTCGTCATGCTGTCGGGGCCAACCGGTCTCGATTTGACGAAGCTTCGAGTGAACGGGTTCAAGGACTACTTAGCGAAATACCCTGGGATGAAAGTGGTCGCCGAAAAGTTCTCCTCCACGGCGTCGTCGGAAGCGCTCACGGTAATACAAGACTTTCTTCAGGCTCACCCAGACCTCAAGGTCGTATACGCGTTCAACGGGCCGATCGCGATTGTCCGTCGTCAGATGATTTGAGGCAGTTTGCTTGCTTTCGGAAGGGAGGCTCTGGCTCATCTGTGATTGAGATTATGCGGCACGCAGTTGGTGCTGCAAGCGACGGTTTGCGATTGTCTGGCGCTTGATCCTTTCGCGTTCGAGGAGGACGGCCTCAGCGCGTCCGAAGTAGACGTCAGCCGGAGTGAGATTGCCGAGGCTCTCGTGATAGCGGGCATGGTTGTAGTGCTCGACGAAGGCCGCGACCTGGCGTTCGAGATCGCCGGGCAGGTCGTAATGCTCGAGCAGGATGCGGTTCTTGAGCGTCTGATGCCAGCGCTCGATCTTGCCCTGGGTCTGCGGATGGAAAGGCGCTCCGCGGACATGCTCCATTTCCTGCTGATCCAGCCATTGCGCGAGATCCTCCGCGACGTATGACGCTCCGTTATCCGACAGCAGGCGTGGCCGGTGAACGACGGTCATCTGATCGAGCCCTGAAGCCGCCAGCGCCAGATGATCGAGCGTGGCGGCGACGTCCAGCGCTTTCATCGTCGCGCAGAGCTTCCAGGCGACAATGAAGCGCGAGAAGTCGTCCAGCACGGTGGAGAGATAGCACCAGCCCCAGCCCGTGATCTTGAGATAGGGGTGAGTAGGCCGAAGGAGTTTCGCCTTCGGCCCCTCGCAGAACCGGACGTGAACCTCTCAGCTCATCCGGCTCCCATCATCCATCCTACGACTGATACCCCATCGACCAATGGACGAATGCGCGTGGCTGACGTTGGGCCAGCCGTTTGAGCGTTTCGGCGGCGCGTGTTTTATGGCCCGCCAGCTTCTTGTGCTTGCGCATCAGCCATCCGACCAGAGCTTGGTTCACGCGTCGCCAGACCGACTTGAGCGCCGAGCCGTGGAAATGGCCGTAATATTGCTGCCATCCCCTCAGGATCGGGCCAAGCATGGCCGAGAGATCGGCCACGCTCTTGTCGTTCTTCAGTTGGACCCGCCAACCCCGGATTGTCTGCCGCATCGCCTTGAGGGCGTCGCGGCTGACCGCCGGTGAGAAGTTCACGTAGACGCGGTCGTACTTGTCCATCGCCTTGCGGGGGCGGAACGTGTAGCCGAGAAAGGTGAACTGGATGTCGGGATTCGCTTCGGTCCGATTGATGTCCTTGCAATACACGATCCGCGTCTTGCCCGGATGCAGTTCGAGATTGCAGGCTTGGAACCGCTCCCGGATGCGGTCAAGCACGTATTCCGCCTGGCGTCGGCTCTTGCAGTGAAGCACGGCGTCATCGGCGTACCGGGCGAACCGGACGCCAGGCAAATGCCGCGTCACCCAGAGATCAAACGCGTAGTGCAGGAACAGATTGGCCAGGATCGGCGACACGACGCCGCCTTGCGGCGTGCCCTTGTCGCGCGCCTGAAGCTGCCCTTCCGCGTTTTGCATCGGCGCTTTCAGCCAACGCTCGACGTAGAGCAAGATCCAGGGCTCCTGACAGTGCTTGCGCAGAGCCTTCATCAGGAGGCCATGATCGAGATTGTCGAACAGGCCTCGAATGTCGAACTCCACCACCCAGTCTTGGTCCCAGCAACGGCGTCTGGTGACAGCGATCGCCTCCAGCGCCGATTTCCCCGGCCGATAACCATAGGAATCGTCGTGGAAGAGCGGATCAAGCTGTGGCTCCAGCCACATCTTGACCGCCGTCTGCGCGATCCTGTCGGTTACCGTCGGGACGCCCAACACCCGCACGCCCCCGGACTTCTTCGGAATCGGCACGCCTTTCACCGGCGGCGGAAAATAGCTGCCGGAACTCATCCGATTCCAAAGCTTGTACAGGTTGGCGGCGAGCTTCGTCTCGAACCGCTCGATCGTCTCCGCGTCGATCCCTGCGGCTCCCTGATTGGCTTTCACATGCAACCAGGCTTCCCAGATCAGCGCCTTGGGAATGCCGTACGATTTGCAGGTCATGCGAGATTCCTCCCAGTCGCCCGGTTGATCTCCCATGCCCGCCAGATGACGCCGTCCCTTTGCTCCCCCGCCATTACAGCGGTCTCAACGCTACTACGGACGGCTCCGTCCCTTGGCGATCCGCGAGGGCCTCCGGTCCGCCGCGCCGATGCCGATCATACCAGCGGTAAAACGACGATCTGGGAATGCCGAGCTTTTCCAATGTCCGCCGAGCCGGCCAAGGCGATTGCTCGACAAGTCGGATGATCTGTCTTGTCGGATGCGGAATAAGAAAATCCCCAGGAGACGCTCACGCAAGCGAGCTTAATCAGCAAGAACACCGTCGACGCAGTGGATTTGTCCGGGCAAGCTGCGCCAGATAAGTCAAAGGTCAAAATGAAAATCTCAGGCTCCTTTCGAACCTTCGAGGGCGCCCGCGTCTTCGTCCGCCTGCGATCAATCGTTTCGACCGCCCGCAAACAAGGCTGCAACATCCTCCACGCATTGACCTCAATGGCTCGCACTCCGGTCCTTCCCGAGGCGACCCTCGAATTTGGCGCTATCCGCCCTTTGGGACGATCGCAGTTCGCTGGCGGCCGACGGCGGCGCGACCTTTGGCCGGCGTCAAAGTCCTGATCTGACGCGCGTTCTGGCGGGTCCGGTCGCCACGCGATTTCTCGCCGGCTATGGCGCCGAGGTGTTACGGGTCGATCCGCCGGACTGGGACGAGCCGGGGTAAGGAGCTATGCGGGAAACTGGGTGACGGTGTGAGGAAGGCGGCGTAACGGGGTTGGTGATCGAGCCACCCGAACCTCCAAGTAGGGGCGTTACGCCATGACCGAGAATAGAGTTGTTGCCCTTCGACAGAAAGGGGCAATTGACGATCCGCTCACCGAAATTCTGCGAACCGGCGCGCGTCGGTTGATCGCCCAGGCGGTCGAGGCGGAGTTCGAGACATTCTCTGGCCTCGACCGCGGAACTCGTGCTTCCGGATGGCCGCCGACGGGTGGTTCGCCACGGGCATGATCCGGTTCGCGCGATCCAGACAGGAATCGGCCCGATCGAAGTGCAAAGGCCGAAGGCCCGCGATCGCGCCGCTGCTTCGGGCGAGCGCGTTCGCTTCACGTCGAACATCTTGCCCAAATGGGCGTGGCGCACCAGGAGCCTCGACGCCCTGCTGCCTGTTCTCTATCTGCGCGGGATTTCCGCCGGCGATGTCCAGGAGGCCCTCGCCGCCCTGCTCGGCAAGGACGCGCCCGACCTTTCCGCGGCTGTGATCGCGCGCCTCGAGAGCGAATGGGAGGACGAATATCGACGATGGCGGAAGCGCGATTTGTCGGCGCGCCATTACGTCTACGTCTGGGCGGACGGCGTCTATTTGCAGGCGCGCATGGAGCCGCAGGCCGAATGCATGCTGGTGCTGATGGGCGCGACGCCCGAGGGCAAGAAGGAGCTGATCGGCTTTCAGACCGGCATGCGGGAAAGCGGGCAAAGCTGGAAGGAGTTGCTCGTCGATTTGCAGGCGCGCGGCTTGGTCGTCGCGCCGCAAGCAGCCATTGGCGATGGCGCGCTCGGGTTCTGGAAGGCCCTTGACGAAGCGTTCCGACGACACGTCATCAGCGATGCTGGCTGCACAAGACATTGAACGTGCTCGACAAGCTCCCGAAGTCGATGCAACCCAGCGCGCATAAGGATCTGCGCGAGATCTGGTTGTCGCCGAGCCGGGGCGCGGCGCAAGCGGCGATGACGATCTTCGCCGAGAAATACGCGCCCAAATACGACAAGGCCGTCGAATGCCTAATCAAGGATCGGCAGACACTGCTGATGGTCTTCGACCTTCCCGCCGATCATTGGGACCACTTGCGAACCTCGAACCCGATCGAGAGCGTGTTCGCGACAGTGAGGCATCGCACCATCCGCATGAAGGGCGCGCTGTCGCAGGACACCGCGCGTCTCATGGTGTTCAAACTGGTGATGGCCGCATCCAGGACCTGGCGGCGATTGCAAGGTCAAAACCAGTTGCCGAAACTCGTCAACGGTATAAAGTTCAAAGACGGAATCGAAGCTGTCGCCGAAATCAAATCCGCCGCTTGATTCATGCCGTCACCGATTTCTCCGCATAGCCGGCTGACGGACCAAACCTACGTCGTCGCCCAAGTGGACGGTCAAACGCTCCAACCCATCAGTCTCACTCCCAAATTCGTCCGCCTGCTCGCCAAGGTGAGCGATCAGCCCCGCATTCGCTTCCACGACTTGAGACACATGCACGCGACGCATTTACTCGCGAACAGCGTTCATCCCAAGATGGCGCAGGAGCGCCTCGGTCATTCGAACGTGGGATCACGCTCGACCTCTACAGCCATGTCCTGCCAGCATGCAGGAGGACGCCGCGGCCAGGGTTGACGCCGCGATCCGCGCGGCTATAGACGCTTCTGAGACGTTTGGGGAGCAAAAGGGTAGCAGAAGGCGTTTTTCGAGTGAGCGTTGACTTGGGAGACGCCAATGATTTCAATCTTATGGAAGGATGGCCGAGTGGTTTAAGGCAGCGGTCTTGAAAACCGCCGTGGGCGCAAGTCCACCGTGAGTTCGAATCTCACTCCTTCCGCCAAAGTATCGATTAACCAATTGAATTAAATAGACATATTTTGCGACATGATATCCTAAGTACAACTTGACGTGCAATTAGTGGGCGGATGTTATCGGACGGTAGCGCCCTCAAAGGGCGCGCCCTGGCCGGTGGGCGCCTCGACGCGCCAGGGGCGGCCGAAGCCGCCCTCTCGCCGCATCGTTCCAGCGCGTCATGCAACCAGCGGTAAATCGATCCGCATTCCGAGCCACGCGCGCATGCTCATCGCATTATTACCTAATTTTCAAGCGATTTAACGCATTGTCTACGCGGGTCATCATCGCATCCTTGCTCTGGCTCGATTGTAGCACCGCACTAACAGTCGGGCTTGCAGGTGTGGTGGTGACCCACCTGACCAAAGCGAGCAACTTGGCGGTGGAATCCTTGTTCCTATTCTGCCTCCGCCAGCCGGTCGCGAAGCATTGGATCATATAGCCGGCGTTCGTCTTGGGCATCGCGTTCTTGCGCTGTGTTGACGATGCGGATTAGCTCCTCGAGCAGATCAATGTCCGCCAACGGATCAGAGGTCTTGAGGGGGCGTTGATCGTCTCGCTCCGGCCGGGATCGCGAAAGCTCACGGCGGTAGCCGGCCCTCTCTCTGCGCGGGGGCAACAGGCGATTGACGCGGATGTCAATTGTTATACAGTTTTTACAATCGTAGAGAGGGGGAGGCCATGATGAAGCGTTTGATTTTCGCGATTTCAACAATGTTCGTCCTAACTTGCCAGTCGTTTGCTGCCCAGAATTGTCCGGTCAACGCCATGAAGGCAGGCTTAGAGTTGTGGCCTGTTGGGCAGCTTGGGCTTGGCGAGACCAAAACGGGGACGCATCCCTGTGGGAGGTCGCTGACATGCGTTGGTGGGAACACTCATCGAGGCGTACCGCGTACCTGCAAATGGAGCTGACTTAAAGGCGAGGAGGCCGTCGCAGAGTCGCTGCAATCCGCACAAAAAGGGCGGCCGAAGCCGCCCTCTCCGGCGCCCGATGCAATGGGCGATCAGTTTAGGAGAGAAGTGGCCCAGGCAGATCAACGAGCGGGTCGGCTTTCTCCAGACGAAGCGCAACCTCTCGCCGCAGTATTTCTAAGCCTCGCTTTAATGACGCCAGATCCGGCAGGCCAAGCAAGTCCCCAAGATCAACTCCGAGCTCGCGCTCAAGGCGCTCCCAAATCTCGATCCGCCGAGCAATCGTCTCCAGAAGGTCCGACTTCTCCCAGCGGTCAATCGACCGTGTGGTGGCGGTCATGTCAGCGCCTCCTCGCCTGGGGCTAGCACGCGATCGGCGTCGGCGGCGATGGCGAGAAGGTCGTGGACGATCGAGCGCATGACCTCTTCGTCATAATCCTCCTTGAAATGACTGGCTGCATATCGCGCCTTAAAGATCAGGCCTTCAAGCGTCCGCGCCCGGGTCGGGATCAGCTTCTCGTCTCGAATCGAGAGGCGAATTTCGTCCACTTCGGCTTGCGCCTCCTCGGCTGCCAACAAACCCGATTCGCGCCTGGCGCAAGGGATCTCATCCTCTTGCCAAGCCTTCAAAGCTGCCTCCTGCTTTCGCACCTCTGCGCCGAACTTGGCGATCTCATCCCATCGCTTCTGCGCTATCGCGCAGAGCTTCCAGGCGACAATGAAGCGCGAGAAGTCGTCCAGCACGGTGGAGAGATAGCACCAGCCCCAGCCCGTGATCTTGAGATAGGGGTGAGTAGGCCGAAGGAGTTTCGCCTTCGGCCCCTCGCAGAACCGGACGTGAACCTCTCAGCTCATCCGGCTCCCATCATCCATCCTACGACTGATACCCCATCGACCAATGGACGAATGCGCGTGGCTGACGTTGGGCCAGCCGTTTGAGCGTTTCGGCGGCGCGTGTTTTATGGCCCGCCAGCTTCTTGTGCTTGCGCATCAGCCATCCGACCAGAGCTTGGTTCACGCGTCGCCAGACCGACTTGAGCGCCGAGCCGTGGAAATGGCCGTAATATTGCTGCCATCCCCTCAGGATCGGGCCAAGCATGGCCGAGAGATCGGCCACGCTCTTGTCGTTCTTCAGTTGGACCCGCCAACCCCGGATTGTCTGCCGCATCGCCTTGAGGGCGTCGCGGCTGACCGCCGGTGAGAAGTTCACGTAGACGCGGTCGTACTTGTCCATCGCCTTGCGGGGGCGGAACGTGTAGCCGAGAAAGGTGAACTGGATGTCGGGATTCGCTTCGGTCCGATTGATGTCCTTGCAATACACGATCCGCGTCTTGCCCGGATGCAGTTCGAGATTGCAGGCTTGGAACCGCTCCCGGATGCGGTCAAGCACGTATTCCGCCTGGCGTCGGCTCTTGCAGTGAAGCACGGCGTCATCGGCGTACCGGGCGAACCGGACGCCAGGCAAATGCCGCGTCACCCAGAGATCAAACGCGTAGTGCAGGAACAGATTGGCCAGGATCGGCGACACGACGCCGCCTTGCGGCGTGCCCTTGTCGCGCGCCTGAAGCTGCCCTTCCGCGTTTTGCATCGGCGCTTTCAGCCAACGCTCGACGTAGAGCAAGATCCAGGGCTCCTGACAGTGCTTGCGCAGAGCCTTCATCAGGAGGCCATGATCGAGATTGTCGAACAGGCCTCGAATGTCGAACTCCACCACCCAGTCTTGGTCCCAGCAACGGCGTCTGGTGACAGCGATCGCCTCCAGCGCCGATTTCCCCGGCCGATAACCATCGGAATCGTCGTGGAAGAGCGGATCAAGCTGTGGCTCCAGCCACATCTTGACCGCCGTCTGCGCGATCCTGTCGGTTACCGTCGGGACGCCCAACACCCGCACGCCCCCGGACTTCTTCGGAATCGGCACGCCTTTCACCGGCGGCGGAAAATAGCTGCCGGAACTCATCCAATTCCAAAGCTTGTACAGGTTGGCGGCGAGCTTCGTCTCGAACCGCTCGATCGTCTCCGCGTCGATCCCTGCGGCTCCCTGATTGGCTTTCACATGCAACCAGGCTTCCCAGATCAGCGCCTTGGGAATGCCGTACGATTTGCAGGTCATGCGAGAATTCCTCCCAGTCGCCCGGTTGATCTCCCATGCCCGCCAGATGACGCCGTCCCTTTGCTCCCCCGCCATTACAGCGGTCTCAACGCTACTACGGACGGCTCCGTCCCTTGGCGGCGCTTCGCTAATGTCGGCCTCGCTTTTCAGGCTTGGGCCTTTCGCTTGGCATCGCCGCCGAAGGTTCCCGCAGTTCAACGCAAGAGCCTGAAACAGGATCGCGCCGCCTCTATGCCGGACGCCGTCTGGCCCGTCAGCAGGCATCGTCCAGACTGATCCCGGCGCAACTTCACTCACCGGTTTCGACGTCGTCTGATAGCTTTCGACACTTGTACGGCGGTTCACGGGTGTTCGCCTTCCTGTCTCCTACCTGACGCCTTTGAAGCGCCTTTTCCGTAACGCTCACGACCCTGGCTTTTGACCAGCGCCGCTTACGGTGGTTTGCGACCCGCTCCTGCAAGCCGATCGCGGGGGACCTACCCCCATCTCTCACGCCGCTTGCTGCGGCACACTGAAGTCGGTCTGCCAAAGCTGGTTGGGCGCCGTGGTCTTGTCCCTGAATTCCTCGGCCGCTTTGATGACGATGTAGGCCGGGCCGGCGATAAGATCGTGCGCTTTCAAGAGCCGATAGACCGACGCCTCCGAGACAAAATATTCTGCCTCGTCCGTGAAGCGCACCGCCAGTTCCCGCGGGCTGAGCTCGGGTTGATCCAGCGCCAGGTCGACAATCTGGCTGCGGATAGCCTCTGGGATGCGGTTCCAGACCCGATCCGGCCGTGAGGGGCGATCCGCGAGGGCCTCCGGTCCGCCGCGCCGATGCCGATCATACCAGCGGTAAAACGACGATCTGGGAATGCCGAGCTTTTCCAATGTCCGCCGAGCCGGCAAGTGCGATTGCTCGACAAGTCGGATGATCTCTGTCTTGTCGGATGCGGAATATCTCATGCCTCGTCTCCCCCATCCCCGATCATGCTTTTTTTGAGCAGCCGGTTTTCGAGGGTGAGATCGGCCACGACCTCTTTCAGCGCCTGCGCCTCCCGGCGAGCTTTCTCAGGTTGCCGATGCGCCTCGTTCCGAATTGAAGGGACGCGCATGCCGAAGGGTCAATTTTGTCGCGCGAGGCGATCGGGGGCGTTCCCGATCTCGTCGTGCCGGACAACGCCAGGACCGCCATCGTCAAGGCCAGCTTCTACGACCCCCAGGTCAATCGGACCTACGCCGAGATGGCGGCGCATTACGGAAGCGCCATCCTGCCGGCGAGGCCGAGAAAGCCGCGCGACAAGGCGAAGGTCGAGCAGGCCGTGCTGATCGTCGAGCGATGGCTGCTCGGCCGGCTGAGGCGACGAACCTTCATCTCCCTCGCCGACGTCGACGCCGCGCTCGGCGAAGCTCATGACCCAGCTCAACGAAAAACAGATCCTCCGGAGGTTCGGCGTCACCCGCCGCCAGCTCCTCGAGGAGATCGATCGCCCGGCGCTCAACGCGCTGCCGGACGAGCCTTACGAATACAGCGAGTGGCGGGTGCGCCGGGTCGGCGTCGATTATCACGTCGACATCGACGCCCACGACGACTCTGTCCGCTACCGCCTCGCCCGCGCCGAGGTCGAGGCGCGGCTAACCGCCCGCGGCGTCGAGATTTTCCACAAGGGCGAGCGCATCGCCGTTCATCTGGGCGGGAGCGGGAACCGGAAGCACACGACCGTTCCCGAGCACATGCCCTCCAGCCATCGGCGCTACGCCGGCTGGACGATCGAGCGCATCCGGGACGACGCCCGCAAGATCGGCCCGGCGTCACGCGGCGCTCTGCGAGCAGATCCTCGAGGCCCGGCCCCGTCCCGAGCAGGGCTACCGCGCCTGTCTCGGCATCGTGTGTCTCGCCGGCTCTTTCGGCGCGGCGCGCGTCGAGGCCGCCGCCGAGCGCGCCATCGAAATCGGCGCCCAGGACCTACGGCTCCGTCAAATTCATCCTCGACGCCAGGCTCGATCGGAGGCCCGCGCCAACGCGCCCCGCGGACACCGCTCCGATCCTTCATCCCAACATCCGCGGGCCGCGCTACTACCACTAGGAGACGCCAACTTGCTCAAACATCCAACCCTCGATCAGCTTCACACCCTCGGCCCCCATGGGACTGGCCAAGGCTCTTCGCCGATCTCGCCGACGCCGGCCAGGCCAAGGACATCGCCCACGCCGACTGGCTCGCCATGCTCCTCGACAGGGAGGCGTCATGGCGGAGGGACAAACGCCTCACGGCCCGGCCGCGCGCCGCCAAACTGCGTCAGCAGGCGAGCGTCGAAGATGTCGACGATCGCGCCGCCCGAGGTCTCGACCGCGCCCTGTTCCAGAAGCTCTCAGAGGGCGAATGGATCGACGCCCATGAGCCGCGACAATCGGTCTGTCCTCTATCATCGCTGGCCGAAGCTCTGCGAGGACCTGGCGCTTGCTGGGCGGCGCCATCCGCGCCTCATCAAGTCCTCGGCCGAGCCGATCTTCTCATTCTCGACGATTTCGGCCTCGAGCCCCTCGACGCCGGCGCCCGTCATGACCTGCTCGAAATCCTCGAGCGATACGGCCGTCGGTCGACGGTCGTCACCTCCCAGCTCCCGCTCGCGGCGTGGCACGAGATCATTGGCGATCCCACCTACGCCGACGCCATTCTGGACCGCCTCGTGCACAATGCGCATCGCATCGAGCTGACCGGCGAGAGCCTCGGCGCACCCGACCAAACAATCCAAAACGGCTTGACCCGGAAGCCTCGTCAGGGGAAAAAACTTCCTCGGCCAACAAGCGCGGCGCCCCGGGCGGGATCATCTCGTTACAGGGGGGCGGCATCATCCAGGAATCCCTGGGCGCAATCATCCCGTTA
>CAVXVE010000047.1:0-45684 GCA_963764955.1 uncultured Alphaproteobacteria bacterium
GCCAGAGCTTGCCGGTGATGAGGGCGGAGGTGCTCATCGGCCGCCCCCAGCAACGACGCGGGGTTGCGGGAGACGATCGCCGCCGAGCGCCGCTATGAACTCGCCGAGCGGGTAAAGCCTTGAATAGGCTTCGAGCGTCGGCATGAGCGGCTTGCCGGCCGAAAGCTCGATAAGCATCTCGGCCAATGGCCCGGGACCGAGCGTGTGGATTTGCCTGACGAGATGCTGGAGCCGCGGGGCGGGCGAAAACGCGCCGAATTAGGCCAAAAGGCTTGGCAGATCGGAAGGCTCGTGGTAGCTGAAAACCTGCGGCGCTTGGCCGTATGCGCAGATTTTTGGAGCCGGTTCGACGCGCGATCGTCGGCCGGCTTCACGCTTTTCGGGGAGGCCACGGTTCACGCGGCCCCCTGCAATAGATCGCGCAGTGCGGCGGCGGGGATCAGACGGCGACCGCCTACCTTAATGGATTTCAGCTTTTGTTCCGCGATCAGGGCGTAGAGTGAGGATCTAGACAACCCCGAAATCCTCACAGCGTCATTTACGCGGTAGGCTAAAGCAATTGATGCGGGAGCGGCGCGCAGGCCCTTCCGGCTTGCGACATTGTCTTGGATTGCGTCCATTGCTGGGACCACCTCGGTTAGAACTAACCGGATGTAAGCCTCGGCGGACGAATGTGGAATGCGAAAAGAAAGCCCCTTACTTCGCACTCTGACTCCACCTGGAGTCGGCGCTTGGAGGCTGCCGGTGGGCGGCGTAGCGGTCGGCGGCCATAGGAAACTCTGCCGTGACCCGGATAGCTAGCGCGGTGTCGTCTCCAACACAGTCAGGGAACCTGTCCGGAATATGCTTCGGGGGATTGTCTTTCCACTGCTGAACGGTTCGCCGCGAGACCCCAAGTTATCGGCGACGGTCTTGGTTGGGGTTAGGTCTTCGATGATTCCCCTTTCGGAAAGCGCATGATACAACACCGCCGTCTCAATGTCGCGCATCATTGCGGGGTAGTGTTTCGGCGCGCCACGCCTTTTCATATGATGCATCCAGGAAGGAATGTGGCCCCTGAGCGCGCTATCGATGTCTCCGCTGATCTAGCGCCATCTCCGGCGGGATTGTGATGATTCGTCTCCTGTCATTCCAATTGTCCTTGTGGCGATATCCGTTGAAGCACTGGTAGAGCTGACACACGAAGGTCGCGCACGACTTCGTACGGGACCAATCCGCCCAACGAAGAAATTGATACCCCTTCGCGGCTCTATAATACAGCTCCAGCGCTTACTTCGATTTTTATTTCCTGATCATCCATGGCGCGCACCTCGCGCAGCACCGAGGGGCGCGCGGAAACTGAGGGTGCGTCTCGGCTTGTCGGATGCCTCCTCTCGTCTCTGAGGACGATGCGGGCGCGCTCGAACACCCGGCGGATCGCGGGATAGAGCTTGCGGGCGACCTCGGGCTTGGCGCGCCAGATTGGCCGCAGCACCGCGGCGACGTCCAGCGTCGTGATCTCGTGCACGGGGCGGCCCAGCAAAGGACCGCAATAAGCCGGGCCCAGATGGCGCGCCCACTGATAGCGGACCTTGGCGTTGACGGACTTGCGTTGAGCGTCGGCGATGACGGATTGCGCGATGTCGCCAAACGTCGGGACGGGCTTGGCGGCCTTCTCGACAGCCTTCTTAGCGTCGATTGGATCGGCGCCCTTCTCGATCAGTTCTCGGTCCGCGCGCGCTCTTGAGCGGGCTTCCTTCAAGCCGACCTCCGGATAGGCCCCGAGGCCCTTGTCCCGGCGAAGGCCGCCGATCTGATAGCGCAGTATCCACTTCCTGCGGCCCTTGTCGCTGACGACGAGGTAAAGGCCGTCGCCGTCGCCATGCCGACCCGGTTTTGCGGGTTGAACCGTTCGTTCCGTCAGCCGAGCCATTGGCCACGCCTTATTTGGTCAGTCCCACACTCAGTCCCACACTTTGACGCGGTTTGGGGTGAATGTCAACGGACGGCTATGGACGGTGAATGTGGAAAGACGCTGTATTTTAGAGGGTTATGAGGACTGCGACAGACAACGGCGGACGTTGATTAGGTGCATTTCCTGGGCACCAAGACTCTCGAAAACGCCTGATTTTTCTTGAGTCTCGGTCCGCACCTTTGGGGCCTGGTGCGGGACTTTTGTTCCCGCTTTCACCCGGGCTGCGGCTGCGAGAGACAGCCTCTCCCGGCTCGCGGCGCGGGTATAGTGCGCCGCCATTTTCCGACCGGTCCAACCGAACTTGGCGTCAAGCTCTGCGTCGGTCCAGCCGTCCAAAGCATCGGCAGTCGCGGCGGCCTTGCGGACGCCATGCGGCGACTTGTTCACGCCGGCCGCATCTGCCCACTGACGAAACATGTTCGTGAAAGCTTCCTTGACGAGCGGTTTGCCGCCGGCGCCGACGATGAATGTCAAATCACCGATAGGCCCGGTAGCGAGCGCCTCAGCGAGAATGTCAGTTATGGCGATTGCGACCCGCTCACCTGTCTTTTCGGTAGCGAGCCGGATCACTCCATCGCGCTCATGCATCGGCCCCACGCGAACGGCGTCGCCGCGCCGAAGGCCAGTCTCGCGCAGAACCTCGAAAGCAATTCGCTGATGCGTGCCGAGCGGCCAGCGCGCACGGTAGGCGGCGACGTCATCGTCGGTCCAGACAGCGAAGCCCTCCGTAGCGACCGAAACGACCTTGACGCCTTCACACTTTATCGTCACGTGCCCGGCCTCGCTCGCCCAGGCGAACAAGCCGCGCATCGCCTTAACGAAGTTGACGGCTTGGGCCGGCGTCGCTCCCCGAGCATCGCGGCCCGCAACTATGTCGCCGCGTTTCCAGTCGCGAAGCTTCGATGCGCCGAGTTTCTTTTCGACATGCTTGAAGATATTGATACGCTGGCGCTGGGTTGCGGCGCTTAGAGCAAGCCATCCTTGCGACTGCTTATAGGCAGCCAGGGCCCATGCGAAGGTTCCCGGCGTATGTCCATGGCGCCGTGGTCGAGCGCCTTTCGCGGCGGCCTCATACGCGGCCCAGAATTCAACCGAGCCGAACTCGTTGACTAGGCGAACGCGACGCCCCTTGCCGCGCCGGAAATACCATACCGAGCGTCCGTGACGGGTCGTCTCACGATGGAGGAACGGCGGTAACTTGCGCGGCACGTCGGTCATTAAGGCACGATCGCGAGTCCGCGTCCATTGTCCGCGTCCTCCGCGGCCATCAACGGTGGCCCCTGGAATAGGCGCACGGATTCGCCCTCGACAACGACTTGCCATTGCGGGCCTAGGGATTGACCGTCTCCAGCGCTTGGGCCTTAGGGCGCCGTTTTGCTGAGATTGGATTCGGCGCCGGTGATCTGAGAAGGCTGGAGAGTACGGCCGCAAACGTCGCGCGATCCCACCATCGATGATTCTGCCATGTGTAGGTTGCCATAGCGCGAATGCCTCCCCGCGTCGTTGGCACCGTCAGCGCAAAGCTTTCGGGGTTAGCAGTCTCGTTGAATTTGCTTTCCTGAGCATGCTCCACGATCGCCTTGAAGATCGGGTCTCTCAATGTCCCCCGCTCCGCCAATCTACCGTTTAGGAATTCTCCATTCTCGAAATTAGCGAGCACATGACCTATTGTATAGAATTCTCCATCAGAGCATTGGCGGTTCAGATAATCTAATGTCCACCTAATAAGCGCCCTGTAGACGGATGCTGTCGTCGGGATTGTCCTAAACACAAGTCGATTGAACGCGATCTCTTCTTCCCGTTCCCACCGGCAATATCTAGATAGCCCTTCTCGTGTTGCAAAATCACGAGGCTCGGTAAACTCCAAGAAGGCCTGCAACTCCCTATGCTCCTTAATTATTTTGACAACCAGATCATCGGGTGACTCGCTTGGTTTGGCCTTCGAGGGCGCTTTGGCGACATCGAAGGCGACGGACAAGGTCGTTGCTGAGTCCCTTGAGCGCTAGGCCGAGCTCCGCCGATTTCTCCTTTGCATCGGAAAGGGCGTGAACATCATTTTCCGACATGACCGCGCCCGCCTGGCGCGACGCCTTCTCGAGTTCGGCGAATCCATCGCGCCCTCGGTCGAGCGCCGGGATCATTTCCGCGCCGGCCCGGCCGAGAATGGCCATCGCCGCCGCCGTCTTGGTCGGCCCGTCGGCGAACCGGCTGAATGCTTCCGCGAGCGTGTTGAGCTGCTCTGGGATCGGCAGGTCGACGAAGTCCTTCGCCTCGATGCCGATCGCCTTCAGGGCCGCCTGCGTCGGATTGCTGGCGCTCTGCGATTCGCGCAGGCGCAATTGCATGCGCTCGAGCGATTGCGCCATCTGGTCGAAATCGGTGCCGGTGATTTTCGCCACCGAGCCGATCTGCTGCACTTCGTCGGTCGTCGCGCCGAGCTGCGCGCCCAGCCGCTCGATATGCTCGGCAGCCTCCTGGGTCGATCCGATCCATTCGGCGATTTCATGCACCGCGAAGGCGGCGGCGAAAGTCTCGGCGGCCGAGGAAAAGGCCTCATGCACCCACAAGGGACGAAGCTCCATTCCCGCAGCGCCTTCGCGCCTCTGGCGCGGTCGATTATGGAGAGACCGACCGACGCAGATCTGAGTTTCCCGCGGCGGATCGCGCTAAACGTCCGGTCGGACGCCGAGCTCACACCTTTGGGCGGAAACTGCGCAACCGCGCAGAGCCGGCCCTCGGGATCTAAATAGATTGAGGCGCCCCAAGCGACGACGTCGCCCTTGTGTTCGCGCAGAACGGCCCGCCGCGCGTCGAATTCTGATAGGTCCACGTCGGCGTGGTCGCGGCCGGCAAGCACGACCTCAACCTGGCGCGATCGGTCGACGACCTTGAAGGACGCGGGCGGCGCGGGATAGCGCTTCTCCATAACGGCGTCGGTCTCGGCCATTTTCGCCTTGACGTGCGCGATCTGGCTCTGGCGCTGGCGCAGCGCCTTCGCCGCGCCTCCGTCCAGCGCATCCGCGTGGTCCTGCGCGGCGCAAACGTGGCGCGCCAGATCCGCAATCCGCGCGCGCAGCGCGTCCACTGCGTCGGCGATGTCGAAGCGTGCCTGCTCGGCCTTGTCGAGCCGATCGATAACGACATCAGCGCCAAGCGCATGAGCGTGCTTTTGTGCGCGCATGATGGCGGAATCAGCCCAGTCCATAACTTTCGATAGACCATCGCCATGGCGCCCGGCGTCGGCGGCGTAGTGCTTGAGCATCCCAAGGTGACGGTGCACCGCGTCGACGTGGTCGGCGCGATCGTCGGCAGACATCGCCGGCGAGGACTTGCCGAGAAAGGAACGCTGCAGGATGAGCGCTTGCGGATTGCAAGGCACGGCGACGAGCGACAACTCGAGCAGTTCCCATTTGTCGAATCGATAGCCGCCTCCGTCAGGTAGCCGCCCGAATGCCACCGAGGACGTCGGAATGGCTCGCGCCCTGGCCAACCAGCGCCGCGATAGGCCGGAAATTGACGTTCGTCGCAACCGGATGCGCGCCGACCAGCGTTCGGCACTCGGCCTCGAGTTGCGCTAGCGGTTGAACGTCCGTGCCCGATGTCGTCGTCGTCGTCCCCTCGCGCACGGATGAAGGGGTGACGACAGTGAGAGAGGATTCTCCATTCCTCCTTCTCCTTCCTCCTCCCTCCTCCATCTGCCGCGTGATTCCCGAACCGGTTACGAACCAGTTCGGAACTGGTTCCGAACTTCGGGGCGGTTCATCGCCATCGACTTCCGAACCGTGGACCAACGGCGGTCGCCCGGTTTCGGAACGGGGACGCTTTCCGTTCACGAAGCCGGCGTAGGTGCGCATCTCGTCGGTCCCTGGATGCGTGTCCTTCGGCTGTTTCGGTCGCTGGAATTTCACGAAATTGCGGACAACACCATATGTCTTCCCGCCCACATCGAACGATCGGATGAAACGGTGTTGGACGAGGATATCGAGCATAGATGAGATGTCGTCGGTGATTGCCGGCAAGATGCACGCCTTGAGGGTCAACGGTTTCCATTCAAAGCCGTCGGCTTCCCCGCGCTCGAGCAGAAGGCGCGTGACTTCCTCGACGAACAGCGGCACGCCGCCCGTGCGTTCACTCACCCTCTCGACCACTTCTCGGGAGAGCGCCTGGCGCGAAGCGAGTTCGCCGACAATCTGACGGACTTGCGCGCGATCGAGTGGGCTCAGCGAAATGACGCTGTGGTGAGTGCGAAGGCTCCAGGGCGGCCGGAATTCCTGCCGCGCAGTCGCGATGATCAAGAGCCGCGCCTGCGCGCCGCGTTCAGCAAGCCTTTGCAACAGGTCGAGCGACGTCGGGTCGGCCCATTGCAGGTCCTCGAACACGAGCGCGATGACTTGTGAGCGCGCTCCCGCCACAAACCATGCGACAATCGCCTCGAGCTGCCTCCGCCGCAACTCCGCGGGCGCCATATCCGCTGCCCGGCCCGCGGGGAGCGGGATGTCGACGATGGGGGCCAGCAGCGGCGCATATTCAGCAGGATCGAGCCCGATTAGCCCCAATGTGTTCTCGAGATCGGCGAGGCGCTGCTCTGCCGGCGCTTCCACGCCGAATCGCATGCGACCCCATTCGGCGATCGGGTGAAGCGGCGTGTTCTGCAATAGCTGCAATGCGCTCCACTCGGCCCAGGTGTGAGATGTCTCCGCCAGCTTTGCACGAAACTCCGCGACCAATCGCGTCTTACCGATGCCCGGTTCACCGACAATCAACACAAGCTGACCTTCGCCTGCCTGCACGCGCTCCCACCGACGCGCCATTAGGCGCAATTCCGGCTCGCGACCCACAAATGGTGTCGGCGCCCGCGCGGCGGCCCGACGGCGGCCGCCGCTCGCGCGCACGATGCGGAACAGGTTGACAGGCGCGGACAGGCCGACCAGGTCCCTCACGATGCATTCCTCCGCCACGAAGAGGCCCGGGATCTGGCGCAGAACGTTGATGGTGACGAGCACCGACCCCGGCTCACCGACAGTTTGCACTCTCGCCGCGACGTTTGATGCGTCGCCAATCATCTCGCCGGTCGAAGTCGATCACCACGAGACCGCATTCGAGGCCGATGCGTGCTGAAAGCTTCGGCGCGTCCGCGGCCGCGTTGTCGACGTTGTGCTGTGTGAGCGCGCGCTGGATCGCGAGAGCGGCCCGCACTGCGCGCTCGGTGTCGTTCTCCTGCGCCGTCGGGTAGCCGAAATAAGCAAAAATTTCGAGCCCGCGACTCTCGCCGATTACTCCTCCATGTTGGGTCAGCACCGCGGAGGCGTAGCGGCGGAACGCGCCGACCATCGCGCTCAGGTCCTCCGGGTCGCTCGGCAACCTGCCGCCCGAAGCCGGCGCGAGTTCGGCGGCGAGCGAGGTGATGTGGCGGCGCTCCGGCGCTCGCAGGGCCGCGTCCAATCGAGTTGGCGGCGCCTGCGTGCTCGGCCTTGACGGCGGTTTGGCCTCGTGCGCCGCCGCAGCGAGTTTGTAGCCGGCGCCCGGCACGGTGACGATAATACTCGGGCGCCTCAGGTCCGGCTCGATCTTGCGCCGCAAGCGAGCGACCTGCATGTCGACGCTGCGATCGTAAGCCTCCGCGTCGCGCCCAGCGGTGAGTTGTAGGAGCTGATCGCGCGAGAGCACGCGTCCTGAGCGCTGAACGAAAGCCCGCAGCAGGCTGAATTCGGCGGGCCTCAGCGGGATCTCCTTGCCCGCGACGTCCTTAAGGCAGTGGCCGGCAAGGTCGAAACGATAGCCAGCGAACTCGAGAGTCGGCTCTGTAGACTCCGGCTCCGGCTTGGGCACCAGCGCTTCGGCGACACGCGCGAGCAGACCCACCTCGTCCGACGCGTCGGTGCAATCCGGGTTTGCTACGCTCGCTCCGGGCGGCGCCACGATCAGAGCGCGGCCGGCCACAGCCCGCAACTCCTCGAGGGCGACCGTGTGTTCCCTTCCAAGTTCGTCGGACGCAAGGATCGCGAGCGCCACCCCGTCGAGGCCGGCGCGGCGCGCCTGGGCCGCGCTTTCGGCCACCTCGGCGCGATAGCCGCCGCGGGTCAGCAGCTGTGCAAGGCGCGCTCTGAGAGCCGCATCGCGACTGATGACCATAATCCGGCTACGCATGGAGACCGCCCCGCGCTCCCTGACGTCGCGCCGAGGATACACCGAAGGGGGCCCGTGTTACCAGCCGGTTACATCGGTGTGGTCCGGCGGTGACGCGGCACATCGACACTCAGGGCGCATTGGGAGCGACAGGCCCTGCGGCGCGGCTGGGTGGTCAAATTTGTTCGTCGGTCACCGTCGCTGAGAGCCGCCGCTGCGAAAAGCGAGCGCTGAATCCTCCTATCGGCGCGGGAGGACTGCGGCATTTCTCGCTCGAAAGACCGCGCCAGCAGCTTTGGTATCGGCTTTCCGCCGCCAGGTGCCGAATCGGAAAAGTGGTCGTTGGCGGCGGCGCAGAATAGTGGCCGAAAGGCGGTCCCAATCCGGCCATCTCGACCGAGCGGGAGGAAGCCATGACCGAAATCAATCGCCATCATTCTGTTCGGCGGCTGATGTTCGCGACGGCCCTCCCGGCGGTCCTGCTGGCGGAGGGGGCTGCGCCCGCCCTCGCCGGCAGCGTCACGGTGACAGGCGCGAACGGCGCGAGTGGCGGCTTGAACCAACCAGGCGGCCCCGGAGGCGGCGCGACGGCCACGACCACGACGCCGAGCGATCCCTCGAACTCGGCCGCGGCGACCGGCGGCGCCGGCGGCACTGGCGGCTTTGCTAATGAAGTCGGAATCCACGACAGAGGCGGCTTCGGCGGCTCGGCCACGTCGACCGCGACGACAACGGTTCAGAGCGGCTCAGCCTCAGCACTAGCGACCGCCACTTCAATTGGAGGAGCCGGCGGGTTTGGCGGGGTGCCTGCAGGACCGGGCGGCAACGGCGGGGCGGCCAGTTCGACCGCCACTGCGTCGAACACAAATGGTTCAGCCTCCGCGACCGCGACCTCCACGGGCGGGAAAGGAGGGCGTGGGGGACTGTTTAGCCGCTGCTGCGGCGCGGGCCCGCCGGGCGCGGGTGGCGACGCTTCCGCTGTCGCATCCGCGCGCTCGGGGGGCGGTGGGCTGGCCCAGGCCGCGGCCTCGTCCTTCGGCGGCGGCACCTTCCTCCCTCTCCCTGGCCCCAAGGGCGGCGGTGCTTCCGCTTCGGCCGCAGCCCTGAATTCAGACGACAAGGCGCTGACAACCGCCTCAGCGCCGAACGGCTCTTCGTCGAGCGCCCTCACCAATGCAGCGGTCGGGTCCGGATCGGCGTCGCTCGTCGCCATCACGGCGGGTCGTGCCGTGTCCACCGCGATCCTGACGCCGGGAGGGCAGTTCATCGGCGTCGGCGCCATGTCCGCCGGGTATGGCGGGAGCAGTGCAGCGCTGCAGTACGAGGCTACGGCAGTTTTCGACTTCACTGCGCCCACGAGCGAAGCGCTGGACCTGAAACTGCTTTCCGATGACTTCGCCGTCAGTTCCGTCGGGATCGGCTTTGACAGTCTCGATTTGCAGGTCGTCAACGAGACCACTGGCAGAAGCCTGGCTTCTTTTAGCTTCACAAGCTCGAGCGCCGCTGAAAAGTTCTTCAACGCGGATCCGGTCATCAGCTTAGGCTCTATCGGCGAGGGAAGTCAGTCGGTCGAGGTCGAATATCTCCTCGGCTACAACTCCGGCACATCGGCTGGGGTTGGGGACGGCTTCGGCTTCACCTACGACCTCGCAACCGCGCCCGTCGCCAAGGCGCTGACTACCACCGCCTTCGGTTTTGCGGCGACTCCGACCTCCACGATTCCCGAGCCGTCGACCTGGGCGATGATGCTGTTGGGCTTCACCGGCCTCGCATTCGCCGGTTACCGGGTTCGCGTGGACCCGCGGTCGTCAAAATACGCGCGGTGGACAAACGAAAACGGAAAGACCGCCATTGGAAGCGGCCTCCCGCGTACGGAGCCGCGGCGAGCGACCGCTGCTCCCGCCAAGCTAGGCCCGCCGCTTGGTGACTGTCTATGGGCGTCATTAGGAGGGAAAAACCCATGAAGCGCAGCATCGGACCGGCAATGCTTGTCATCGCTTTGATAGGCTTCGCAACGCTAGCGGAGGCTCAGACGGTGAGCGGGCCGCCTCATTACACTGTGACCTATCTGGGCACCCTCGGGGGTCTTTCGAGCAACGGATACGGCGGTGTCACAAATAACGGCTGGGTGAGCGGGGATTCCTCGCTGTCGGGTGACACTACCGAGCATGCTTTTGTCTGGCGCGACGGAGTCATAACCGACCTAGGCACGCTCGGAGGGAACAACAGCAGCGTGCCTTGGGCACAAAAGAACAACCTTGGCCTGATTGTCGGTCAGGCCCAAGGTTCCCGGATCGATCGGCTAGGGGAGTATTGGGGCCTAGCTTACGGTTGCCTCAACGCCGTCCCTTGCACGGGATGGCAAAACTTGCAGTTCGGTTTCGTTTGGCAGAACGGCGTGATGAAGCCGCCGCTTCCCCCGCTGCCAGACGGCCATAACAGCACGGCGACTGGAGCCAACAACCTGGGCCAAGTGGTCGGATGGGCGGAGACGGGCAAAAAGGACCCGAACTGCGTCCCGCCGCAACAGCTGGAAATCAAGGCTGTCGTCTACGAGCCTGTCGGGCCTGTCTTCTACAAGTCCTACGCACTGCCCACGTTTCCCGGCGACGACCTCGCGGCGGCTTTCGGGATCAATGACAACGGCGACGTGGTGGGCCTGTCGGGGACTTGTGGGCCCCCCGATAGCTACGCGCTCGGCGTTCACGCTGTGGTTTGGCGAAACGGCTCAGTCGTCGATCTGGGCGGCCTGGGAGGCGCGATGAACAACGCCGCCTTAGTTTTTACTACCTGGGTAAACATTACCGCCTGAAGCTTTTCGACGTGCCGCCGGACGGCCCCCCGGTGCCGACAGTCCATTTTATTGGCGACCGACTGCTGTTAAGGCGCGAGCAATCGGGATCTGGAGAGGCGCGGATCGCGGAATATTATACACGCACCGCTCATCCCTACCTGAATTCCTCGGCCAAGCGATGGAAATCAATCGTGGGAGTGGAGCCCGCTCCCTACGTCGAGGTGCTGGACCTCGGTTACCGATGGGGCTCGTGCAGCGCCGACGGAACCCTGAACTTCCACTGGCGCGTCATGCAGTTGCCCTCGCAGGTTATCGACTATGTTGTCGTCCATGAACTCACACATCTGAAAGTGCCTGATCACTCGACAAAATTTTGGGGCGAAGTGAAAAGGGTGATGCCAGATTTCGAAGTTCATCGCCGGTGGCTCCGTGACAAGGGCGGCGACCTGTAGGCTTTGGATTCCCCGCATTCCTTTGTCCGCTGTCGTTGAGGACCGAGAAGGTGGCGGCACGGAAGTCGTGGCCCGAAGGATTGAGACACGCGTCGTGGCCTGTTGCGCTGAGGGGTAGACGATCGAATCCGTTGGTATATTTGTTGGTAGAAAAAACTCAGATAGAAAAATATATTATTCTTCTCAAATACATATGGCTTTGATATGAAGCCTTCCTGGCACCACTTTTGTGTCTCCGAACCTCCAGTCTAGTCCAAAAGATTTGGATAATCAGTAGCTTACATACCTTCGACCGTCGGCGATGAGCTTGTCGTTACGTGCATTGATCGGCTGGCGCGCTCAATCGGCGACCGTCAGGACATCGTCCGCTCACTCAAAACTAAAGGCGCGACAAGGCGACGGAACGGTCAAGGCGCGGA
This sequence comes from uncultured Alphaproteobacteria bacterium, assembly GCA_963764955.1. Lineage (GTDB taxonomy): Bacteria > Pseudomonadota > Alphaproteobacteria > Rhizobiales > Beijerinckiaceae > Roseiarcus. Next base: position 11,746 of record CAVXVE010000047.1, read on the forward strand.
TTTGCTGGAAACACGGGGCTGGGATGACCGGGCCGGCGGCGTGATCGAGGTCTGATATTCGTCGTCGAGCGGAGCGTCCGTCGCGCCGAAAGTCACCGTCAGGGCCCGGATCTGCTTGATCCCGGCCCCCTGAGCCGATCGACTGATAGGTCAATCCGTCGCCAGTCTCTTTTTTGTGGGGGTCAGCCCATTTGACGTAGATGGGACGGAAAGGTGGCGTCCGCGCCGGAAATCTCCGCAGCATGCGCGACGGGGCTATCGCGCCGCAAACAGCGACCGCCGCGACGCGGATAAATCGACTAATATAATTCGCATTGATGCCTCTCGAGCGCGAGGGAACGCGCCACAGCCGTGGCTTCTAAGGCGCCCGCTCAGGCTGCTACGACAAAGCGGTGACAGTTTTGTAACGCGGCCCTTGAGCAGGCGTCGCGCCCGCCTGGGCGCGCGTGGAACGGGTTTCAGCGACGACAGGCTGGCCGGGACGCTGGGCCTTATCTTTGGCCGGGTCAGCTCTCCGCGACGATTCCATAGCGCGCGCACAAGTCCCGCTGCTCGGTCCGATCGTGCTGCGAGCCGGACGTGTCGCAAGCCAGATCGCGCAGGCGGGCGCTCAGGCCGAGGCCATGCGCGATAAGGCAGGGGTTTGAGATGCTGCGGCTGATTTCGACGGCGCGGTCGACGGCGGCTAGCCCCCGCCGGACGTCGCCAGCCGCGGACAAAGCTTCGGCGTAGCCCGCGTTGAGATAAAAAAGCTCCAAAGGACCCACCCGACCCTCCCGTTCGCCGTTCAGCCAAGCCTCCACGTCCCGCACAGCCCGGGCGCCTTCGCCAGCCCTGGCGCGCGCGCTCGCCAGCGTCCCGAGGATATGGGGCAGGATCACGTCGTAGCCGTTCCGCTCGATCAGTCCGACGGCGTATTCGAGACATGCGATCACCTCGGAATGACGCCCGAGCCTGATGATGTTTCGGCTCTTCGCGAGCAGCGCGAGGATCTCCGAATAAGGCTCTCCCTGCGACTTCGCGACATCGAGGGCCTGTTCGGCCAGCATCAGGCCCTCGTCATAGCCGCCCGCCTCAGTCAGAAAGAAACACAGATAGCTTCGAACCATCGAGCCCGGGATGCCGGCGGCGCCGAGCCTTGCCGTCGCCAGCTCGCCGCTCAGCAACGCGCAAAGCTCGCGTAGCAGGGCGATCGCAGAGTGGAGCGCGCCAAGGCCGTAGAGCGAGCCCGCAAGATTGAACTTGGCGGCGAAGATCAGCGGCAAACTGTTGAGCTCGGTCGCGATCGCGAGCGCTTGCTGCGCCTGGTCCCTCTCCTCGGCGTAGCGCGCTTCGAACCAGCCGACCAAACCCAGATGGCAGAGGGCTGCGCAGACTTTGCCTTTCCTGTTCTGCTTTCGGGCAAACTCCAACGCCCGAGGAAGATAGACTCCGAGAACTCCTGAACTCGCCGATCTGAGCGAGCGAGCCGAAGGCCATCAGAACGAAGTCGACGAACTTCGCTTCGGCCGGCTCTCCGACCCGCTCGATGCAGGTCATGGCGCGTTTGAACGTCAGGTAAAGCGAGCCGCTTGCCGATGTGCGGCGCGCATTCAACGCCGCGAGCCACAAATATTCCAGCGCCCTTTCGTCGTCGTGCGCGCCCTCAGCATGATAAGCGAGGCGTTCGTAATGCCTGCCGGCATCGGCGGTCGAGAGGATCGCCTCCATCGCCGCGCGGTGAATCTGCTGGCGTCGAGGGCCAGGAACCGTCTCGGCGCAGGCCTCGGCGACGATGGCGTGACGGAACCGGATCGAATCGGCGATCAGCGGATGAACGATGCTTAGACGCTCGAGCTCGGACTGCCGGCGCAGCAGCGTCGCTTTCTCGATTCCGAGGGTCCGGGACGCCAGGTCGACATCCACCTCCTCCCCCAGGATGCTCAGCGCCTGGGCAAACGTCTTGGCCTTGCCCGACAAGTGATTCAGCCGGGCGTGAATCACCGACTGGACAGAGTCCGGCAGGGCGTTCTTTTTGTCTGTGTCTCCAATCGCTTCGGAAAGCACGATCTGCTCGAGGACAAACGGCACGCCGTCCGCGCGATCCAGCGCCTTTTCGACCATGCTTGGTCTCGGAATGGCGCCAGACCATAGCTTGCGGGCGAGCTCGACCATGGCTTCGCGCGGCAACGGCCCGAGATTGAGCACGGTGTCCGCAAGCGTCCAGGCGACCGCCGCCGCTTCTGGCCGGCCGGTGATCAGCAGCGACCGGCGCGGACCGGTCCTGGCCTTTGCGATCAGACGAAGGCAGTGGACGCTCTCCGGATCGAGCAGTCGCAGATCGTCGATGACGACGAGCGCGGGCAAGTCTTTCTTCGACGCATCCAATGTCTCGATGAGGTCCCGCGCGACTTGCGTCCGCGTGGAGGACGCGCCGTTCGAATGCACGTCGCCGCGCCCTTCGAGCATCACGGTCGCGGCGAAGGGCTTCATTTCGCCCGCTCCGGTCTCCGAGAAGGCCCGGAGGATGTCATCGTCGGACGAGGCGGGCTTAAGCGACAGGTTCTGCAGGATAAGCGCCCGGACCGCCGAAAACGGCGTCGTGCGTCTCTGGCTGTCGCCGCGGAAGGTCAGGACGCGTATCCCCTTCAGACGTGCATCGTCAATGGCGGTCGCGGCGAGCCGGGTCTTGCCGATGCCGGGCTCGCCGATCAGCGCGACCGCGCCGCGCCGTTCGATCAGCGTCTCCTTAAGGATGCGCCTTTCCAGCTCCCGCCCAACGAATGGAAACCGATAGTCGCGAAAAACGCTTTCCCAGGTTTCGGTCGCCGGGGGCGCGGCAAGTTCATAGGCCTTCAGCCGGACGCCTTGCAGGGCGGCGACGCTGTCGCACGGCGACAATTGCAGGGGAGACCGGCAAAGATTGACAGTTCTCGAGCTTAGCAGGATCCGATCGGGACGGGCGCTTTTTTGTAGCGCCGCCGCGAGATGCACGGCGCCGCCGACCGTGTTGATCCCGGCCCGCACGTCGCGCTTGGTCGAGCGCAAGCTCACAAGCCCACTGTGCACGCCCACCCGAAATTGCACCGACCGGCCTTCGATGTTGCAGAGCTGGCTTGCGCGTGTCGCGGGCTCCTGAATTCGCCACGCCGCCTCGCAAGCCTTGTCGGCGTGATCTTCAAGCGAGTTCGGCCAGCCAAACACCGCAAGGCCCCCATCGCCCGCATAGCTGACCAGGATCCCGCCGGACTTTTCGACCGCGCGTCTGACATGGTCGAAGATGCGATCGACAAGCTCGTGCGCCTGATCCGGATCGATATCGGCGATAAGGCCGGTCGGATCGACCGTGTCGACGGCGAGGACCGTCAACATGCAACGTTCCGCGAAAATGGTCGGTTTCCTGGAGGCGAGCCGGGTCTTGCCTACGCCCGGCTCGCGGATTGACGCGACCGCGCCGCGCCCTTCAATCAGCGCGTCCTTGGCGTCGCGCCGTTCCAGTTCGCGCTTGACGGCCGGAAGCCGACCATCGCGGAAAGTGCTGTCCGGCATCTCCAGCGCCGGAGGCGCAGCGAGTTCATAGGCCTTTAGCCGGACTCTTTGCAGCGCGGGGACGCTGTCGTATGGCGTCAATTGCAGCGGAGACCCGCAGAGTTTCACGGTTCTTGAGCTCAGCAGGATCCGATCGGGACGGGCGCTTTTTTGCAGCGCAGCCGCGAGGTGCACGGCGCCGCCAACTGTGTTGATCCCGGCCCGCGCGTCGCGCTTGATCGAGCGCAGGCTGACGAAGTCCGCTATGAACGCCCACGCGAAACTGGATGGACCGGCCATCGGCGCCGCGCAGCGGTTTTTCTCGGGTTGCGGGCTCCTGAATTCGCCATGCCGCCTCGCATGCCCTGTCGGCATGGTCTTCAACCGCGTTCGGCCAGCCAAACACCGCAAGGCCGCCGTCGCCCGCATAGCTGACCAGCAGGCCGCCGGATTTTTCGACCGCGCGTTCAAGATGGTCGAAGATGCGATCGAGAAGCTCGTGCGCCTGATCCGGGTCGACATGCGCGATGTGGCCGGTGGAATCGACCGTGTCGACGGCGAGCACCGTCAACATGGAGCGTTCCGCGAAACCAGCCGCGCTCTTCATCGCCCTCCGCTCAGAAACTATCTCTGCGGCAGATCACTTCAATTTTACCAGAAGATGATGGTGGCGCGCCAGAGGAATGAAGCAATCTTCGGGCCACGCGCAGGCTCTCATCGCGACGACTTCGGTAAACCGCGTCAGGGCCGGCCAATGAAAAAAAGCCCCCGGCCTTTTGGGACCAAGGGCTCGACAGGTAATGCTGATTACGGGGACAGCATTTGAACCTGCGACGTTCAGGTTATTAATTTGCTTGAAACAGTTTTAGCCACGTACGATACTACCGTCGAGCGTGTCTGTGTCTGCGACATCCGATTGATCTCTCTTGCTTTACTTCGGCACGGCTGTTAGCTCTACCCCACCCCCTCACTCGTCGTTCGACGCGTTGAGGTCTTCCCAGCCGATGTACTCCAACTCCAGGCCCTTGCGCAGCCGGACCCCCACGCCGCCACCATTCTCGGGGAGGAACGCGACGCCGGCGGCTTCGAGCGCCGTCCGCATCCTGTTGACCACTTCGTCCGGAATGTGGTCGGGCGCCCCGGTCTCGAACCGCTCGACGATCGACAGCGGCACGCCAGCGGCCTCGGCAAGCTTGGCCGGCGGCCAGCCAATGAGGGCGCGCGCGGCTCTGACCTGGGCGGCTTCTATCATCGCCTCGGATTATTGCGCCGGCGTCGCGGACATGGCGACGGCTGCGGGGCGCGCCGAGTCGCGAATGCTGTCCCCGAGCGCCTTGCGCACGAGCGCCGCTTCGCCGCCGCTCGTGGCGTGATAGAGCGACAGCTGCTCGAATTCGTCATCGCGCGGCGGCTCGATCGCGAGGTCGGTGTAAGTCGTCCGATCTGGCGCGGCCAGAACTTCGTTCAGAATCCGCCGTGTGTTGACGAAGAATCGCCAGTACTTCCAGGCCTTGCTCACGACTTCGTAGCCGTAGCGCGGATAGAAGACGAAGGGCAATTCCAATGGCAGGCTGCGCCGGCGGTCGCGCCGCGACTTGAGCCGAAACGCACCGCCTTCCAGCGGATGGACGCCCTCGTGCTCGATCATGAGCTTGAACCACATGATGGTGCTCGCGATCTGCTTCGGCCGCCCATTCGGGATCTGCGCCGCCCGCCGCAAGATCGTGCGGATGTGCTCGGGCGTATAGTAAGCGTTCCACGCCGCCCGATATGCGTCTTCCCATTCGGCATCCGACATTCTCGCGTGATGGGAAACGCGATGATCGAGGTCGTACTTGTTGATGTCTGGGTCCATCCAGACCCCTTTGGCGAGCGACCTCTTGTGATCCTCTGAGCCCGGCAGCGGCGTGAGGAAGAAGAATTCGAGGACGTCGAGCGGCAATTCGCGCTTGATGATCTCGACGTCGCGCAAGATCGATTCCTTCGTGTCAGCGGGAAAGCCGAGGATGTAGCCGGCGAAGGTCAACGCGCCATGCGCGCGCCACTTCTGCAGCATCACGCGATATTCGGTGATCTTGTTCTGGCGCTTCTTGGCGGCGATCAGATTGTCCGGATTGATGTTTTCAAGCCCGATGAACACACGCTTGACGCCGGCCCGCGTCGCCTTCTCGATGAAATTAGGAATCTTGTGGCAGAGCGTGTCGACCTGAATAGTGAACCCGACGTGGATATTGTCCTTCTTGAGCTCGATCACCCGGTCGAGCAAGATTTCCCAGTCGGTGTTGCGGGCGAAATTATCATCGGTGATAAAGAACCGGTCGACGCCCTGTGCATAGTTGGCGCGGATGATCTGCTCGAGGTCGTCCGGGGAGCGAAAGCGGCTCTTGCGTCCCTGGACGTTGATGATGGTGCAGAACGAACATTGATACGGACAGCCGCGGCCAAGATCGATGCTCGTATAGGTGCCGGAGGTGCGCTCGACATGCTTGCGCGGCAGAATCGGCGCGGGCTCGCCTTCGAGCGAAGGCAATTTGTCCATGAAATTGTAAAGCGGCTTCAATTCCCCCCGCCAGGCGTCGACAAGCACCTCGTCCAGCCGATGCTCCTCCGCCTCGCCGGCGAATAAAGAAATCCCGAGCGCCTGCGCGTCGCGGATCTCACTAGGAAGCTCGGGCAGCATGGCGATGCAGCCCGAGACGTGGAAGCCGCCGAGGCAGACGGGAAAGCCCGCAGCGCGGAACTCGCGTGCGATGTCGACGGCGCGCGGAAACTGATTCGATTGCACGCCGACGAGGCCAACCAGCGCCCGGCCGCCCTTGCGCCGCAGCATGCGAATAATGCGGCCAGGCACAACGCGACGGTTGGTTTCGTCATAGGTGTCGAGTTCGATCGCGACGCCCGGTCCCAGAACCTCGCGGCGGCTGGCGTCATCAGCCAGGCTATTCATGCAGGCGAGCGTATTGGACGGCAGCGCGGAGCGAAACCATTGGATCGGATAGCCGTCGTCGTCGTAATGGGTCGGCTTGATGAGGACAAAGGTGAATAACGAATCCGCCGCGCGCAAATCCGGTTTGGCGCTGATGGATCTCGACCACGCCCTCATTTATTGATTGCCCCGCAAAAGAATTGCGCACCGCTAGCACGCGGCGCTTACTTGGGCAAATCGCGGCACCGACCCGGGTGCTCCGCCCGCCTCACCGCCGAGCACGCCATTGGGGCGTCGAGAGCCGGCGCCGGGTCCTTGATGTCGTCTTCAAGGAAGATCACTCCGCCTGCCGAGAGGCCATGGCGCTCAGAATATGGCCCTCGTCCACTATCTTGCCTTCGAGATGGTCCGAGCCGAAGCGACGACACGCTATCAAACCGCCCGAAAAACCGCAGCATGGAGCACAGAGGCCCTCAAAGCCATCCTAAACCCATCCTAAACCCATCTCGTTAACCTAAACTCGTCACCGTGAAGCTAGATCGACCTAGCTTGTCATCATTTGAACTTGTACTTTTGACCTGATATGGCGTCCCAAAGGATACATATGCCCACCAGGCCCCTCAAAAGAAATTTCGTCGTTAATCTTTTGTACCCCACGGTGCGGATCGCCGTCGCGTTCGTGACGATCCCGATCTATCTGCGCCATGTGGGCGAGGCGCGCTATGGGATCATATCGATCGTATGGGTCCTCCTCGGATTATTCGGCTTTCTTGATCTTGGGCTCTCCCGCGCGGTCACCAATGCATTGGCGAAGCTACGCGACGCCCCTCAGAAGCAGCGCGCGCGCGTGCTTTTGACAACACTCGGTCTCAACCTGGGCATTGGCCTCATCGGCGGCGTGGTCCTGTACATATCCGGCGGATTGTTGCTCCGACATTTCATTTCAGTGCCGACTGCCCTGAGCGCCGAGGTCTCCGGGTCGCTGCCCTGGATCGCCTGTCTTCTGCCTCTCACGCTTGTTTCGACCGCCGGCGCGGGCGCGCTGGAAAGCCGCGAACTCTTCCTGCTCGTGAATTTGATCCAGATTGTCGCGATGACACTGGCTCAAGTCGCGCCGATGCTTGTGGCTGTGTTCGTCAGCCCCTCGCTCAGGGTGGTTATTCCCACAGCCGTCGCGGCGCAGGCGTTTGGCGCGATCACCGTGCTGGTTTTCGTCATCCGTCTGGAGGGGCCGTTCTCGCTTCGCGGCATGGATTGGGGCGAGGCGCGGAAGTTGCTTGGCTATGGCGGGTGGATGTTCGCCACGAATGTGATCAATCCCGCGCTGGCCTCGGCTGACCAATTCATTATCGGGTCGGTGATGGGAGTGGCCTCGGTGGCGCACTATGCGGTTCCGATGAACCTTGTCTTGAGGAGCGGAGCGATCCCGGCGGCGGTCGGGCGCACGTTCTTTCCCCGCATGTCGAGCCTCTCTGGCGGTGCCGCTTTCGCGCTCGGCGCGCGCGCGCTTTCCTCAATGGCGTACGGCTTTGCCGCCGTTTGCGCTCCCGCGATCGTCCTCTCGCCGATCTTCTTTCGGTATTGGATCAGCCCCGATTTCGCGAGGGTCTCGGCGCCCGTGGCGCAAATCCTTTTTCCGGGCATGTGGATGGCCGGGCTGTCCCTCGTCGGTTTCACGCTCCTGCAAAGCCAGGGCAGGGCAGATTTGACAGGCAAACTGAGTATGATCGAGTTTCTGCCGTTTATGGGCCTTCTCTGGGCTTTGACCGTGACCTTCGGGATCGTCGGGGCGGCTGGCGCCTGGAGCTTACGCTGCACGGCGGACGCCTTGGCGATTTTCTGGGCCTCTGGAATGAGAAGGAAGGACCTTCTTCCGCTGCTGCCCCCGGCCGCGCTCTTGGTCGCCACCCTGGTTGTCGCCCGGTTTTTCCTGGGCTCCAACATTCTCGTGGACTTGCTCGTGCGCGGGCTTCGCGGCTTCAGCGGCGATCGCGCTGAGCCTCGTCTTCTCGGAGGATTGGCGTGCGTTCATGCGGTCGCTGGTGAACCGAGCGCGCCTTTTCGCCGCCAGTTTGACCACAAAGGCGTTCCGACCTGGCGGCTGACAGGGAAACTGGCCCGATCAAACGGCGCCTGGGCGCACCGGCGCACGTACCATCCCTTGCCGCCGCCTGTCAGCAGGGCGGTCCGCCGCAGCCCAACTTGACCTCGCGGCCAGGCGAGGCGTGAAAATGAGGGTCAACCGGAAGGCGGCTCCCATCGCTTGCCTTTCGCAGGTCGCATAGACATAGTACGGGCTCCCCATGGCAAGACCGGATGGGGACGCCAGCAGTCTTGGCTAAAGAAAGGTTCAGGTCGATTACCCGACGTTTCGACACAAAGTGTTTCAAACGGCGACGAGTCGCCACCAGCCGCCCGGTAAAAATCTCTACCTACGCTTCGTACGGGTTCTCTTATAGAAGGCAGGACGAGCCGGAGGTATCGGATGAGTGAGCCGATAAATATTGCTGACATAAAGGATAATGGAATCGTCTACTCAATTTGTACATTTGTCACTCGATTTGATCAGTACAAATCGACAGTTAACTCATTTGTAGATCATGGATTCTCTTACCATGACTGCGAGTATATCTATATCGACAACTCCGATAAAAACCAATATGACGCCTATCGAGGGATAAATAAATTCCTGACGACGGCAAATGGGAAATATATTATCATATGCCACCAGGACGTGCTTCTGGTCGACGACGGCCGTGAGAAGCTCGACGCCGTTCTGGGAGAACTCGATCGCATCGACCCGTCATGGGGCGTTTGTGGAAATGGCGGGGGCATGTATCCGGGGCGCCTCGCGCTTCGCCTCACGGACCCGCATGGCGACAATCAATTCACCGAGCCGCTGCCGCAGAAGGTAAGCGGCCTCGACGAGAACTTCCTCGTCGTTAGGCGCGACGCCAACCTGGCCGTATCGGCGGATCTGAAGGGATTTCATCTTTACGGCACAGACATCTGCATAATGGCGCGGGTGCTCGGCTATACCGCCTATGTCGTCGATTTCCACCTCCGCCATCTGAGCAGCGGCGCGAGCAAGTATAAGTCGCCGGGCTTCGCGGAGCTTCGTGCGGCGCTGATCGCCAAATATCGTCGGGTGATGCGCCCGCGCACCGCCACAACGACGACAACCGCAGTCTATCTTGGCGGCTCAGCGGCGGTGTCTCCGGTCCTCAACGCCGTTCTCGCGACTAGCATCCCCAAGCGCCTTGGCCGCTTGCCGAAGATGCTGGGCCTCAAGCGCCAGTGAACGACGAGGCGCCGGGCGCGCGCGGCGACCAGGAGCAAAGATGGATTCCCTAGCGCCGTCCTACGATCACAAGGAGCAAGCCTACTTCGCCGGCCAGCGGAGCGATCTCATCGACCGCCTCGGCGTCGATCGCAACCGCGCGATCCTCGAGATCGGCTGCGCCGAAGGATCGACCGGCGCCTATGCGAAGCATGAGGGCAAGTGCGGACTCTATGTGGGCGTGGAGCTGTTCCCTTCGGCGGCAAGCGTGGCGGCGTCACGCATCGATCGGGTCTACACGGCGAACATCGAAAGCTTCGATCCGCCCGAGCCGCGCGAAAGCTTCGACGTTCTGATCGCCGGCGAAGTCCTGGAGCATATGGTCGATCCGTGGGCGGCTTTGCGGCGGCTCAGGTCCTATCTGCGACCCGGCGGGCTCGTCATGGCGAGTTCCCCGAACGTCTCGCACTATTCGGTCCTCGGAATGCTTCTCAAAGGAGATTGGACGCTGGCGGACAGCGGCCGAATGGATCGGACCCATCTCCGGTGGTTCACCCCCAGGTCCTACGCCGATATGTTCCGGGCCTGCGGCTTTGAGGTGCTCTCCACGGAGCCGCTGAGAGCGCCGGGCCAGGCGGCGAAGCTCATCGCCAGATTGAGCGGCGGCCGTCTCGAACATCTGTTCATCAGCCAGATTGTCGTGGTCGGCAAGAAGGCCGGGGTCTCGTCTCCGGTTGACGAACACGTGGGTGCGAGCGTTGCGCCGCAGGCAAGTCGCGGACAGGTCCGGTAGTTTTAGGGACCGCGAGCAACTCGGCCGTCACGATGCCCAGCCCAGTTTGGTGTACCCGGCAAAACCCAGGCCGATGTTGCGGCTTCAATAGCGCGTGAGCGGGCCCGCCGCGTGGGCAGAACAAGATAATTTCAATAGCCTTAGGGCATTATAGCAAAATAATGTTTGCGGGCGCAGGGTTTGGCGCTATCATCCGATTCGGGTCGGGTGATTTGGCGCGGCGTCGGGCGGGGACGCAAGGTCGTGGAGATTGTCGAACTTCCGCCGCTTAAGCGCGGCATCGAATGGCCCACGGCCGGGCTGGCTTTCACCATCTACGGGTCGTGGTTCTTGGGGACGTATTTCTACCGGGACTTTCCGTGGTGGGCCCTGGCCGCGCTAGGCGCCTGGATCATCGCGTGGCAACTGAACCTGCAGCACGAGACCATTCACGGCCATCCGACCCGCAACCGCCGCGTCAATGAGGCGATCGGCTCCTGGCCCCTGTCGCTGTGGCTTCCCTATTCGATCTATCGCTCCACCCACCTTGCCCACCATCGCGACGAGAATCTGACCGATCCCCTCGAGGACCCGGAAAGCTACTACTGGACCTCGTCCGGATTCGGCGGCCTGGGTCCGGTGTGGCGTGCGCTTGCTCTTGCGCGGACGACGCTCCTCGGGCGGATGGCCATCGGGCCTGCCTTTCTGATCGGGGGCTTCATTCTCGATCGATTGCGCGACGCCTGGCGCGGCGAGCGTGGCGCGCGCCGGGCTCTGGCGCGCCACCTCATCCTGTGCGCGCCGGTGCTGATCTGGCTGATCGCCATCTGCCGGATGCCGCTTTGGATTTACTTCGCCTGCTTCGTCTATCCCGGCGCGAGCCTTGCGATGGTGCGCTCGTTCGCCGAACATCGCGCCCTGCCCGAGGCTGAGCGGCGCACGGCGATTGTCGAGGACGCATGGATTTTGGGGCCGCTGTTCCTGTTCAACAACCTCCATGCCGCGCATCACCTGCGCCACCGCCTGCCGTGGTATCAACTGCCGAGATTCTATCGGCTTAATCGGGCGGCGCTGATCAAGCGCAACGGCGGCCTTGTCTATCACGGCTATTTCGATGTTGCGCGGCGCTATCTCTTGAGGCCGCACGATAAGCCAATTCATCCAGGCTGGGATCAACGGGCGGCGTGAGCGGCGAAGGCCCGATCGCGGTCCTGCCGATGTACGATTTTCCGTGGATCGCCGCGGCCAACGACGCGCTCTGGGCGTCGATTTCCGCGCGCCTCGCCAGGGCCGGCGTTCGATCGCCGGCGAGGCTCGCTCGCGGCGGCGACTTGGCCGCGCTCTGGCGCCGTCCCGGCCTCATTCTTGGCCAGACCTGCGGCTACCCTTATGTGAGCGGCCTCAAGGACGCGGTGAGGTTGATCGCGACGCCGGAATACGGGTTTCCCGGCTGCGAAGGCGCTTCGCATCTAAGCTTCATCATCCGCGGCGCCCGCGACCCGCGCCGTTCTTTAAGCGAATTCAGGGGCGCGACCGCCGCGCTCAACGCGCATGACAGCAATACGGGCATGAATCTGTTCCGCGCCGCCATTGCGCCCGTTGCGCGCGGCGCGCTCTTCTTCAGCGCAATGATCGTCACCGGCTCGCATGAAGCGAGCGTGGCCGCGGTCGCCGAGGGCGTCGCGGATCTCGCCTCGATCGATTGCGTCAGCTTCGCGCTCCTCAAGCGCGGCCGGCCCGAACTCATCGAGCGCGTCGCCATCGTCGCGCAGAGCCGGCTTTCGCCGGGCTTGCCGTTCATCGCCGCCGCTGGCCTTCCGCAGGCGACAATCGCCGCGGTGCGCGAGGCTCTGTTCGCGGCGCTCAAGGACCCGGACCTCGCCGAAACGCGGGCGGCGCTCGGACTCAAGGGCGCGCGCGTCGCGACGCCCGCCGATTACGATCGAGTCATTGAGATCGAGCGCGACGCCGTGGCGGCGGGCTACGCGCGGCTCGCCTAGGGCCAAGATCCCCGGCTTCGACAACCTGTGCGCGAAGTCCCCGCCAGGGTCCCCATGACAGTAAACGTTCATAAACGCCAATAAACGCTAGTAAATGCTAATAAGCGCTAGCAAAATAGCTGTCGTTTACTAGCGTTTATTTTTCCAAATCGAGCCTTTTCAAAGGGTTGCGAGCGATTGGAGTAAAAAAATTTCTTCCTTGCTTCCTCCTCGCGTCTCGTTCGCGCGACGGTTGTGGTCGAGCCAGCCTTTTCCCTTTTCAAACAGCCGCGGCCTCTCCCTCGCCGGCTGGGTGCTAGCCCAAAGCGCGAGGCGCGATTCCGAGTTAGAACATATAGAGAACATAGCTGCCCTTGTCAAGGAAAACTCACCTTCCCAACCAAGGGGTCCGCCGGCGAGTCCCCGCCCACGCGCGCGCTCGGTTCGACCCGAAGCAGGTGGGCCTGAAATAGAGCCAAGGCAGGAACACGGCGCGCCGCTCCTCGAGGACCCTTCCAGCAATTCCGCCCGACGCCAAAGGGCTTCAGGGCGGTCCGGATGCCCGCTTTCGCGGCCATGACAGGGAAGGCCGTTCGCTCACACCCTTTGCGTCGTCACGTCTCGACGATGCCGCCGAGATCGCCAGCCTGCGCGCCGCCTTCGCGGCCGTGCGGCAGCGCGAGGTAATCGGCCGAGCGCATTTCGTAGAGACGCGAGGCGGTGCGCTTGAATTCGAACGCCTCCGCGCCGTCGACGCCTGAGTACAGATTCTCCGGCTCGCCGGCCGCCGAGGCGATCAGCTTGATCCGCATGTCGTAGAGGGCGTCGATGAGAATTATAAACCGCCTCGCCTCGTTGCGCTCGCTCTCGCCCAAGCGCGGAATGCGGTCGAGGATGATCGTATGAAAGCGCTGGGCGAGCTTGAGATAGTCGGCCGCTCCGAGCGGACGGCGGCAAAGCGCGTCGAAATCGAACCTCGCGACGCCGTCGATCGCCTGCGGCGCGTCGAGGCGCCGCCCGAGCAGCTCGATCGTCATCGGCTCGCCCCGCTCGTGGCCGGTCAGCGCCAGAAAAGCCGCGTCGAGCGCGGCGTCGGCCTTCGGGCCGAGCGGCGTATAATAGACCGGCGCGCGCCTGAGTTTCTGGAGCCGGTAGTCGGTGCGCGCGTCGAGTTCGACCACCTCGAGCCGCTCTTTCAGAAGCGCGACGAACGGCAGGAACAGCGCGCGGTTGAGGCCGTCCTTGTAGAGTTCGTCGGGCGCGACGTTCGAGGTCGCAACCACCACCACGCCGGCCGTGAACAGAGCCGTGAACAATCTCCCGAGAATCATCGCGTCGGCGATGTCGCGCACCGAGAATTCGTCGAAGCAAAGCAGCGAAGCCTCGCGCGCGAGTTCCGTCGCGACCGGCGCGATCGGGTCTTCGCCCGTCGCCTCGCCACGCTTCATCGCCTGGCGCCATTGGTGCAGGCGGGCGTGGGCGTCGGCCATGAAGGCGTGAAAATGCGCCCGCCGCTTGAGCGGCGCCGGGGCGGCGTCGAAGAACATGTCCATCAGCATCGTCTTGCCGCGGCCCACGGGGCCGTAGATGTAGAGGCCGCGCGGCGGCTCGGGCGGCTTCATGCCGAACAGGCGCGAGAAGCCGCTCGGCTTGCCCTCGGCCTTGTAGCCGTTCAGTTTCGCCGCGAGCGCGTCGAGCCTGCCGACAAGCTTCGCTTGTGCGGGGTCGGATTCAAACCCGCGCTCGGAGACGAGCACGCGGTAGCGGTCGGCAAGGGAAGTCACGTGGACGCGGGCCCCCGATCGACAAGCGCCATGGCGATCGTGTCGTGATAGCGCCCGTCCACAAACACCGCGTCGCGAAGCACGCCTTCCCTGACAAAGCCGAATTTCTCATACAGGCGCATGGCGCGCAGGTTGTCGGCCCGGACGCTGAACTCGATGCGAACGAAACCCGTCGCAAACGCTTGCTTCAGCGTTCGATCCATGAGCCGGGCGCCGACGCTGCGGCCGCGATAGTCCGGAATAACGCCCATGCCGAGCGTTCCGCGGTGGGAATGGGCAGGGAAGGGATGCCTCTGGATATCGCACCAGCCAACCACTTCGCCGTTGGCGACGGCGACGAACATCGGGTCGCCCTTGGCTAGGAGCTGAACCACGAAGTCGCGCGTCTGGGGCAGCGGGAACGCCTCCAGAAGCGTGAGGTATTTTCGCTCGCGGGCGACTGCGTCGACCGCGCGATGAAAGCCTTCGATGTGTTCCGGAGCCATCGGCGCGACATCGGCGATCGGCAGTGAAGGGGCCATCGGCGTCTTTCTTGCGAAGGAGGCTTAATGCGCCTCTTCCCAATTCTGCGCCGCGCGCGCGTCGACTCTCAGCGGCGCGTGCAATTTGACCGCCGGCTCCGGCGCTTCCACCATTACCTTGGCCACGACCGGCAAGGTCGCCTCGACTTCATCGTCCGCCGCCTCGAACACCAGTTCGTCGTGAACGGTGAGCAGCATCTGCGCACTGAGGCCCGCCTTGTCGAGCGCGTCGTCCATCCGCACCATGGCGCGGCGGATGATGTCGGCGGCTGAACCCTGCAGCGGCGCGTTGATCGCGGCGCGCTCATTGAACGCGCGCTCGGAAGGATTGGAGGCGTTGATGCGCGGATAGTGGCATTTGCGGCCGAACAGCGTGGTCACATAGCCGTTGGCGCGGGCGATCTTCTTGGTCGCCTCCATGTAGTCGCGGATGCCGGGGAAGCGCTCGAAATATTTCCTGATGTAATCGCCGGCCTCGTTGCGGGCGATGCCGAGCTGATTGGCGAGGCCGAAGGCCGAGATGCCGTAGATGATGCCGAAGTTGATCGCTTTCGCGCGGCGCCGGATCTCGCTCGGCATGCCAGCGATCGGCACGCCGAACATTTCGGAAGCCGTCATGGCGTGAATGTCGAGTTCGTCGGCGAAGGCCTGCTTGAGCGCCGGAATGTCAGCGAGATGGGCGAGCAGCCTGAGCTCGATCTGGCTGTAGTCGGCGGAAATGAGCTTGCGTCCCTGCGGCGCGACGAAGGCGCGGCGGATCTTGCGTCCTTCCTCGGTGCGGATCGGAATGTTCTGTAAGTTAGGCTCCGACGACGACAGGCGCCCGGTCGTGGTCGAGGCGAGCGCGTAGGCCGTGTGGACGCGGCCGGTTCGCGGATTGACGAAGCCCGGCAGCGCGTCAGTGTAGGTGGACTTTAGCTTGGCGATCTGCCGCCATTCGAGCACGCGGGCCGGCAGTTGGTGGCCTTCGGCGGCGAGGTCCTCGAGCACGCTCGCGGTCGTCGACCAGGCGCCGGTCGCGGTCTTCTTGCCGCCGGGCAGGCCCATCTGGCCGAACAGGATGTCGCCGAGCTGCTTCGGCGATCCGGGGTTGAAAGGCGCGCCGACGATTCGGCTGATCTCGTCCTCGAGCGACCCCATGCGCTGCGAGAACTCGCCCGTCATGCGGGAGAGGATGTTGCGATCGATCGCGATCCCGCGCCGCTCCATGCGCGCCAGCACCTCGACCAGCGGACGCTCGAGCCGCTCGTAGACCGTCATCATCTTCTCGGCGACGAGCCGCGGCCGGAGGACACGCTCGAGACGCAACGCGATATCCGCCTTCTCGGCGCCATATTCGCACGCCTTTTCGATCGTCGCGCGCGCGAAGCCCTGAAAGTTGCGGCCCGAGCCTGCGATCTCGCTGAGGGGAATCGGTTTGTGACCGAGAAAGCGTTCGGACAGCGTATCGAGGCTATGATCGTCGCCGGTCGCGCCCGCGTCGAGCGTGTAGGAAAGCAGCATCGCGTCGTCGATCGGCGCGACGCTGACGCCGCGCAGGGCGAACACGTGCATGTCGAATTTGAGGTCGTGGCCGATCTTGAGGACGCCCGGCTGCTCGAGCAGCGGCTTCAGGAGCGCGATCGCTTCCGCTTCCGTGAGCTGATCGGGGGCGAGGCCGCCGCCGTCGAAAAGATCGTTTTCGCCTGTCCGATGGCCTACGGGAATGTAGCAGGCTTCTCCCGGCCTGACCGCGAGCGATAGGCCAATGAGATCGCCTTGCAGCGGATCGGGCGACGACGTCTCCACGTCGATGGCGACGAGGCCTTCGTCGCGCGCCCGCGCGATCCATGTGCTCAAGCTCGGCCGCGGTCCGCACGATCTTGTAGGCGGCGCGGTCGATCGGGGCGCGCGCTTGCATGGCGCGCGCGGCGGCGAGATCCGCGGGCGCAGTCCCCTGCGGGGCGGCCTTGGGCTCGCGCGGCGCGGGAGCAGGGCCCGGCGAAGCGGAGGGCGCGCGCTGCGCCGGCGCCTCGCCTTCTCGCTGCAAAAGCGCCACGCCCTGGCCGCCCGGCCAGGCCGCGGGGCCGACGAAGCGCGGGTCCGGGTCGATCGAGCCCGCGTCGACGCCGCAAATCTCGGCGACGCGGCGGGTGAGGGTCGTCAGCTCCATCGCCTTGCAGAACGCGACGAGCCGCTTGCCGTCGAGCTGAGGCGTCGCCAGCGCCTCGAGCGGCGTCTCGACCGGCACGTTTCGATCCAGAGTCACGAGCTCTTTCGAGATCCTGATGCGCTTGACGCTCTCGGGGTCGGTCAGCGCTTCGCGACGCTTCGGCTGCTTGATCTCGCCCGCCCGCGCGAGCAGCGTCTCGAGGTCGCCATATTCGGTGATGAGCTGCGCTGCGGTCTTGAGCCCGATGCCGGGCGCGCCCGGAACGTTGTCGGTCGAATCGCCGGCAAGCGCCTGGACGTCGATCACCTTGTCCGCGCCGACGCCAAAATATTCGACCACCTCGGCCGGGCCGAAGCGCCGCTCCTCGCGAGAGCCGGCGACCCCGGCCTGGCCCGAAGCCGGATCGTACATCGAGACGCACGGGTCGACGAGCTGCATGAGGTCCTTGTCGGCCGAGACGATGAGGACATCGGCGCCGGCCTCGCGCGCCTGACGGGCGTAAGTGGCGATGATGTCGTCGGCCTCGTAACGGCCCTGCTCGATCGGGACCATGCCGAACGCCGAGACGGTGGCGCGCATCAGCGGGAACTGCGGCACCAGCTCGTCGGGCGGATCCTTCCGGTGCGCCTTGTAGGCCGGGTAGAGGTCGCGCCGGAACGAGTTCTCCGTCTTGTCGAAGATCATGGCGAGATGGGTCGGCTTGTGGCCGGCGGCCCCGTCGCGGATGAACTGCAGCACCTTGGTCGCGAACAGCCGCACCGCGCCGGTCGGGAGGCGATCGGTCCGGTAATTGTATTTCTGGTCCTGGCGGATCGACTGATAATAGGCGCGGAAGACAAACGACGAGCCGTCGATGAGAAAAACATGGTCGCCGGGGCCGACCGGGCGGTGGGGCTGGGTCATGGCCATCACATAAGGGATGCCGGTTCGGAGCGCCATCCTGGCGAGGTCCGACCCGCTTTGGATGGAGATCGTGGCCGGCCTTCTTCCGGCCGCGAGCACGCCGCATCCCGAGCGGCGTCTGCGCGCGTCGCTTTCTCGAATTTCGATAAGCTCTCTCTCAATCCTGGCGGATTTACCAGTCCGGCAAGAAGAGGCAGACCATCGGCCGTGGCCGCTCTCTCGCGCTTCGCCGTCGTCACGGTGAAACGCGCGGCGGCCGTTCAACGCCACCGAGGAGTCCCGCCTCCATGAAGACCCATATCGCCGCCGCAATCGCGCTCTCGGCCGCCGCGACGGGCGTCGCGGAGCCGCCGGCGCTTCCCTCGACCTCGGCGACGATCACCTACCACCGCGCCATGGTGGACGGGGTCGGCGTTTTTTACCGCGAGGCCGGTCCCAAAGACGCGCCGATCATCGTGCTTTTGCACGGTTTCCCATCGTCCTCGCGCATGTTCGAGACGTTGATCCCACTTCTCGCGACGCGCTGCCATGTGATTGCGCCCGACTACCCCGGCTTTGGTCAGAGCGACGCGCCTCCGCCCGCGCAATATACCTACACGTTCGACCATCTGGCCGAAACGACCAGCGCCTTGCTCGGCGAACTGGGCGCGAACCGCTATAGCCTTTATCTGCAGGATTATGGCGGCCCCGTCGGTTTCCGCATTCTGCTCGCTCATCCCGAGCGGGTCCAGGCGCTCGTCATCCAGAACGCCAACGCCTATCGCGAGGGCCTGGGGGAGAAGTGGAAAGCCATCGGCGAATACTGGGCCGAGCCGAAGGCGCATCCCGAGATCCCAAAGGCCTTCACCTCCCTTGAGGCCGCGAGAATCCGCCACGAGGGCGGCAGCCCTCATCCCGAGCGTTACAATCCCGCTCTCTGGCAGGACGAATATTCCTTCCTGTCAGCGCCAGGGCAGCAGGCGATCCAGGAGGCGCTGCTCTACGACTACCGCACCAATGTCGCAGCCTATCCGGCCTGGCAGCAGTGGCTCCGCGAACACAAGCCTCCGACGCTGGTGGTATGGGGAGGCTATGACGCTTCCTTCATCGCGGCGGGAGGCGAAGCCTATAAGCGCGACCTGCCCGACGCGGAGGTTCACATCCTTAAAGCTGGCCATTTCGCTCTTGACGAGAAGGTCGACGAGATCGCCGCGCTGACGCTCGACTTTCTCAGCCGGCGTCTCGAGTAAGATCTATGAGGATGGTCAGCGTTCCAATCGCGAAGAGCAAACATGCCGAGCCGCCCTCTATCGTATGGCGGGCGGTTCTTTCGGCCTTTTGCACGAGCCTTATCGGCATCGGTCTCGCGCGGTTCGCCTATACGCCGCTCCTGCCGGCCATCATTGGCGCCCACTGGTTCGAGCCTGCGGCCGCCGCCTATCTCGGCGCTGCAAATCTGGCTGGATATCTTCTTGGCGCGCTGTCGGGGCGCCCGCTTTCGGCGCGCATGCCCCTCGTCGTCGTGCTGCGGACGATGATGTTGCTCGCGACAGCGACCTTCTTCGCCTGCGCCTATCCGGTCGGCTTCGCCTGGTTTTTCGTCTGGCGTTTCGTCGCGGGCGTCGCGGGGGGCGCGCTGATGGTGCTCGCGGCGCCGAACGTTCTCCCCCATGTTCCCGCGTCCCGACGCGGGCTTGCCGGCGGCGCGATCTTCATGGGCGTCGGCGTCGGGATCGCGATCTCCGGCACGCTCGTGCCGCTCCTGCTTGCGCAGGGGCTTCGGGAGACGTGGTTCGGACTCGGAGCGGTGTCGCTGCTTCTGACGCTCGTCGGATGGAGCGGGTGGCCGCGCGCGTCGGCGCCCGCGGCGTCTGCGTCCGTCCCGTCTCACGCGCCGAAGCTCTGGAGCTTGCGCGCGCTTTACGCCGAGTACGGGCTCAACGCGGCAGGCTGGCTTCCGCACATGGTGTTCCTCGTGGACTTCATCGCCCGCGGACGGGGCGAAGGGATAAAGACCGGGTCGGAATATTGGGTGATCTTCGGCCTTGGCGCGACGGTTGGGCCTTTGCTGATTGGGCATCTCGCCGATCGCGCGGGCTTTAAAGCGGCGCTTCGTGTGGCGTTCCTGGTTCAGATCGCCGCCATTGCGATCCCCGCTCTCGGATTGGGCCGGGTCTGGCTCATCGGCTCGAGCTTCGTCGTTGGGTCCTTCTTAACGGCGACGGTTCCGCTGGTGCTCGGACGGCTCCACGAACTGCTTCCGCACCATCCCGCGCAGCAGAAGGCGGCGTGGAGCCACGCGACCGTTGGTTTCGCGCTGTGCCAGGCTGTCGCGGCCTATGGCCTTTCCTTCGTCTTCGCCGAGAGTGGCGGAAACTATCGGCTTTTGTTCGGGATCGGCTCCGCCGCCATGATGTTGGCGCTGGCGATTGACCTTCTGGCCGCCTTCATGCCTCCGCGAATTGTTCCTTCCACGCTGATCCAAGCGCGGAAGGCCCGCCGTTCATCGAACAGTCATTGTCGCGGTTGCAGTTTTCGCTTTCCGAGTTGCGCCGAATTCGGGTTCGGCGGGCGAGTTCGACTGGAAAAAGACGGGATGGCTTTTCGCAAGGGCCTGGCCGCGGCGGCCGCAGCGGCGATTGCCGTGGGCGCGGGCTTCGAATTGCGCAGCGCGCAGTCACTGACCATTCCGGACGCTTGCGCGCTCGGGGCGGCGGATTGCGCCCATATTTGCCGCAGCCTCGACGATCGGAACCGTGCGCCCGCAGACTTTGTCGCGCTCGCCGCCTATCAGCTCGGTCCCGAGCGGCCGATCCTCCTGCCGCCGGCAAACCTGACGATGCCGGCGCCCGTCGACCCGCACAATGTCTACGCTGGCGCTGGAGCTGGCATGTTCAGTCCCGCCGTCGCAGGCGAGCCATCACGCGTCTATTCGCCGAACGTCGTGACCGGCAAGGTCGACGTCATCGATCCGGAGACATTCAAGGTCATCGACAGCCTGGCTGTGATGCCGAGCCCGGAGCATATCGTTCCGTCGTGGGACCTTCAGACCCTTTGGGTTTCGGCGGATGTGAGCGCGCGCGGCGGACATGGCGGCGTCGCGCCGATCGACCCGAGGACGGGCAAGATCGGCAAGGCGATCGACGTTCCCGATTCCTACAACATCTATTTCACCCCCGACGGCGCGTCCGCGATCATCGTCGCCGAGGCGATGCGGCGCCTCGAGTTCCGCGACCCCCACACGATGGCGCTGCAGGGCTATATCGCGACGCCGAATTGCGCCGGGATCAATCACGCCGATTTCGCGCCCGACGGCAGTTACGCGATCTTCACCTGCGAATTCAACGACTCGCTGGCCAAGATCGACCTCGTCCATCACACCCTCGTCGAGACGCTGCCGCTGACCCCCGGCCACATGCCGCAGGACATCAGGGTCGCCCCGGACGGCAAGTTCTTCTTCATCGCCGATCTCATCGGCGACGGCGTCATGGTGATCGACGGCGATTCGTTCGGCCAGGTCGATTTCATCAAGACCGGAATCGGCGCTCATGGCCTCTATCCGAGCCGCGACGGAACGAAGCTCTACGTCACCAATCGCGGAACCCACAGCCTCGGCGGCCGAAGGCACGGTCCCGGCAGCGTCTCGGTGATCGATTTCGCCACGCGCAAGGTCGTCGCCAACTGGCCGGTTCCGGGCGGCGGCAGCCCGGACATGGGCAACGTGAGCGCCGACGGCAAATGGCTGTGGCTCTCGGGCCGCTATGACGGCGCCATCTACGCCTTCAACACCGAAGACGGCTCGGTGAAGTCGATTCCCGTTGGCGGCATGCCGCATGGGCTCACCGTCTGGCCGCAGCCCGGGCGCTATTCGCTCGGCCATACGGGCAACATGCGGTAAGGGGACCGCTTTCCGCGCCGCTCCTGCGAGCCAAGCCGATGCCGCTCACGCCCGACTGGGCCACGTTCTTCTCGGCCGAACTCGCGGCGCTGGCGGCGCTCACCGGCTTCGTCGTGGTTGCGATCTCGATCAACCTTGCGCGCATTCTGTCCTATTCGTGGCTTCCGGCCCGGGCGGGCGAGGCCTTGGTCGGGCCCGTTGGCGCCATCACCGCGGCCAGCCTCGTCCTCATTCCCGAGCAGCCGGCGCCGCTTCTGGGTTCCGAAATCGTCTTGGCGGGGCTTGTGATGGTCATGACGCCGATCGTGGTTCAGGCCCGCTCGTGGCGCGCGCGGAAAGACGCAACTGCAGTCGAACGCGCCATGCGGGCCGCTATGAGCGTGGGCTTCGGGTTGGCGTTCGTTATCGGGGGCGCGCTTCATTTTGCGAGGGCGCGGGCCGGCTTTTTTTGGATCGCTGGGGGCGACATCGCCTACCTTGTCGCCGTCGTTTACAGCGCCTGGGTGCTGATGGTCGAGATTCTGCACTGAACGCTGCCCACCGCGATCGCGGGCGTTCGTTGGCGCGCCTCTCGCGGATTTGGTAGCCTTTCTCGACAACACCGGTCATGGGGGCCAATGCGCGCGGTTCTTTGCGATCGATTCGAGGGAATCGCCGCCCTGCGCATGGGCGAGACGGCGGAGCCTACTCCGGCTGACGATGAGGTCCTGATCGACGTCCACGCGGCCTCGGTCAGCTACATGGATTATCTGATGGCTAGCGGCCGCTATCAGATGCGGCCGACCCTTCCTTACGTCCCGGGGACAGACGCTGCCGGGGTCGTCGTCGCCGTAGGGGACAAGGTCGCACGCTTTCGCCCGGGCGACCGCGTCGCCTGCGCTAACTGGTTTGGCGGCTTTGCCGAGCGCATGGTCGCCAAAGATTCGAAAAGCGCACGACTTCCCAACAATGTGGATTTCTTCGTTGGCTCGACCGTTCTCCATGCCTATCTCACCGCCTGGTACGCCCTCGTTCATCGCGCGCGCTTGGCTCCCGGCGAAACAGCGCTCATCACGGGCGCCGCCGGCGGCGTCGGCCTGGCTTGCGTCGAAGTCGCGCATCTGATTGGCGGCAAAGTCATCGCGGCGGTCGGATCCGCCGCGAAGGCGCAAGCCGCCCGCTACGCCGGCGCCGAGCATGTCATCGACTATTCGTGCGAGGACCTGCGCGAACGGGTGAAGGTCCTGACCAAGGGTGAGGGAATCGACGTCGGCGTCGACAATATCGGCGGCGCCTTGTTCCTCACTCTTGCCCGTCTCATGCGGTGGAACGGCCGTCTGATCCCGATGGGATTTGTCGGGGGCGAGATCCCCTCCGTGCCGATGAACCTTCCACTGCTGAAAAACTATTCGATCGTCGGCGTCTTCGCCGGGGCCTGGATCACCAATTTTCCCGATGAAGGCGCTGAAGCGGCGGAGAAAGTGATGGCGCTGGTCGGAGAAGGCGCTTTACGCCCGCGCGTCGATCGCGTGCTGCCGCTCGAGCAAGCAGCGGAGGCCGTGCGCGCTGTCGCCGAGCGGAGCGTTCGGGGGCGGATAGTGCTGCGGGTCCGGTAGTCGGAGGCGAGCAATGGCGGACGAGGCGCGGCCAAAACCGATCCTAGACGTTCGAGACATCTCGGCGATCACTTATGGCTTCATGGCGTCCAAGGCGCTGTTCGCCGCGCTTGAATTCGATCTCTTTACCCATATCGCGCAAGGCGCCGCCTCGACCTCCGCGCTGGCGAAGGCGACCGGCATTGCTGAGAACCGGCTGGTTACGCTGCTAGCCGCCCTCAAATCGCTCGGGCTCATTAGCGAGGCCGACGGGCGCCTCATCAATGCGCCGGCGACGACGCGCTATCTCGTCGCCGGCGCGCCCGGCGATTTCCGCGACTACGTCCGACTCGTGAACGGCGAGTTCGGCTACGAGAGTTTCCGCCATCTCGGCGCTGCGCTACGCGGCGAGCGGGTGTTCCCGGAGAAGGGAACCTACGAAGGCCTCGTCTACGAGGCTGGGATCGGCGGCGAGCGGTTCAGCTCGGCGCAGCACACGGGCTCGTTAGGCCCAGCCCGGATGCTCGCCAAGCGGCTCAATCTCAAGGATCGCCATAAGCTCCTGGACGTGGGCGGCGGGAGCGGCGCCTACAGCATCGCGTTCTGCGCCGCCAATCCAGGCCTTCGCGCGACAATTCTCGACTTTCCCGAGACTGTCGAGACGGCCAGGCGATATGCGCGCGAGGCGGGTCTCTCGGATAGGATCGCGCATGTCGGCGGCAATGCGATCAAAGTCGATTGGCCGGCGGGACACGACGTCGTGCTCATGTCCTATGTCTGGAGCGCGGTCGGGGAGGCCGATATCGCCGTCCTGGCCAAGCGCGCAATCGAGGCGTTGCCGCCGGGCGGGCTCGCGCTCATCCACGATTTCATGGTCGACGACGCGCATGAAGGTCCGCCTTTTGCTGCCTGGTATCTCTTGGGCTCCGTCCTGGACAATCCAACCGCCGTCTGCCTCACCCCCGCCCATGTCGAGCGCGTCTTGCGAGACGCCGGTTTCAAGATTGAGGGCACGGAGATCATGCTGCCCGGGATCACGATGCTGACAAAGGCGAGCAAGCCTGCCTGAGGGCGAGCGGTCCCCCTTTATTTCATCTGCTCCAGAAGATGCGTCGCGCTGGAAATGTCAGCTTCGCCAGGCTTGGGCTCGATGTTGAGCTCTTTGACCACGCCGTCCTCGACCAGCATCGCATAGCGCTTGGAGCGGACGCCAAGGCCTCCGGCCGACGCGTCAAACTCGAGGCCGAGCGCTTTGGCGAAATCGCCGGCGCCGTCGGCGAGAAAATCGATATGGCCCTTGGAGCCGGTCGCGTCCGACCAGGCGGAGAGCACGAAATGGTCGTTGACCGAGGTCATGGCGATCGCGTCGACTCCCTTGGCTCTGAACGCGGCCTCGCTGACGATGAAGCCGGGCAGGTGGTTCTTGTGGCAGGTCGGCGTGAAGGCGCCCGGCAACCCGAACAGCACGATCTTTTTGCCGGCGAAGTAATCCTTCGTCTCCACCGGCTTTGGCCCGTCAGGGGTGACCAGACGGACGGTGACGTTGGGCAGGCGATCGCCGACTTTGATGGTCATGGGGCGCAGTCCTCGGTTGCAGGGCAAGGGCGGCCCACGGACGCGGGCGCGGAGCAGAGACTAGACGACGGGCGCTTGGCGCGTAAAGCGGCGGGTCGCCGCGAGTCGACCTGGACAAAAGCATCTCGCCGCGCAGAATGCTTCATTTCAACCCGATACGGGCTAAGCAGGGGCATGAAGACAGATTCGGACGCGGCGATTGCGGCGCTGAAGGCCCATGGCCTCGATTCCCTTCCACCGCTCGCGATCGTGCTCGGCTCCGGCCTTGGCGCCTTCGCCGATGAAGCGCGCGACGCGGTCGCAATCTCCTATCTCGACATTCCAGGCTTTCCGGTTCCGAGCGTCGAAGGCCATGCCGGACGGCTGGTGGTCGGGGCGGTGGAGAATCAGAGGGTGGCGCTGTTTCAGGGCCGCGGCCATTATTACGAGCGTGGCGACGCGAATGCGATGCGGATTGCGATCGACACGTTCCGCGCGCTGGGCGGCGAAACGCTGCTCTTGACCAACGCGGCTGGCGGCCTCAACGAGGAATGGCGCCCGCCTTCGCTGGTCGCGATCACCGATCACATCAATTTTTCCGGGACCAACCCGCTGATCGGCCATGCCGGGCCGGACCGTTTCGTGCCGCTGACCAAAGCCTACGACGAGGGGCTGCTGGCGCTGCTGCGCGGCGCGGCGAGAGGCGCCGGTGTCGAGCTCAACGAGGGCGTCTACATGTGGTTTTCCGGGCCAAGCTTCGAGACGCCGGCCGAGATTCGCGCCGCCCGGATCCTGGGCGCCGACCTCGTCGGCATGTCGACCGCTCCCGAGGTGATCTTAGGCCGCCGGGCGGGCCTGCGCTGCGCCGCGGTCTCGGTCGTCACCAACTATGCCGCGGGTCTCGCCGGCGGCGATCCAAGCCATGAAGAGACGCAAGCCGTTGCGCATGAAGCCGCCGACCGCTTCAAGCGCCTGTTGCGCGGCTTCATTCGCCAATACGAGCCAAGGCGCGCATGACGCCAACGCGCGACGTGGCCCCCTCCACCATGCTTCGCATGGTCCCCCTCCCCCGCCGCTTCGCGGCATGGGAGGATGGCGCACGCGTACCCGCGCGGCTTGCTTATCCTCCCCTGCGAAGCGGGGGAGGGGGACCGCGTGAAACGCGGTGGAGGGGGCCGGAGCGTTCAAATCCACAATGATTCTTCCCCAGGAGATCATCCGCGCCAAGCGCGACGGTGGCGCCTTGAGCGCGGGCGAGATCGGCGATTTCATCGCCGGCCTCACAAGCGGCGCGGTCACCGAGGGGCAGGCCGCGGCCTTCGCCATGGCGGTCTGCTTTCGCGGCATGTCGCTTGACGAGCGCGTGGCGCTGACCCAGGCGATGACCCGCTCCGGCTCGAGCCTCGACTGGCGCGACGCGAAGCTCGCCGGCCCGATCCTCGACAAGCACTCGACCGGCGGCGTCGGCGACAATGTCTCGCTGATGCTGGCGCCGATGCTCGCCGCCTCAGGCGCTTATGTTCCGATGATCTCGGGCCGCGGCCTCGGCCATACCGGCGGCACGCTCGACAAGCTCGATTCGATCCCCGGCTACGCGTCGCAGCCAGAGCTCGATCTGTTCAAGCGCGTGGTGAAGGAGGCGGGCTGCGCGATTATCGGCCAGACCGCCGACCTCGCGCCGGCCGACCGGCGCCTCTACGCCATCCGCGATGTCACGGCGACGGTCGAATCGGTCGCTCTCATCACCGCGTCGATCCTGTCGAAGAAGCTCGCCGCAGGGCTGCAAGGCCTGGTCATGGACGTCAAGAGCGGCTCCGGCGCCTTCATGGCCACGTCTCGAGGGAGCGCGCGAGCTTGCGGCGAGCATCGCGGCGGTCGCCAATGACGCCGGCCTGCCCACGGTCTCGCTCATCACCGACATGAACGAGCCGCTCGCCAGCGCCGCGGGCAACGCGGTCGAAGTGCTGAACGCCGTCGACTATCTGACCGGCGCGCGGCGCGACGCGCGCCTCGATCGCGTGACGATGGCGCTCGGCGCCGAATTGCTTGCGCTCTCGGGCATCGCGCACGACGCCGACGCGGGCGCCGCCGCGTTGAGACGCGCGCTCGAGACGGGCGCGGCGGCGGAAAGATTCGAGCGCATGGTCATGGGCCTCGGCGGCCCGAAGGATTTCGTTTCGCGCGCCCATGAGCTTCTGCCCCGCGCGCCGACGGTCTTGGAGGCGACACCCGAGAGGCCCGGCTTCGTGGTCGAGATCGACGTGCGCGCGATCGGGCTCGCGGTGGTCGAGCTCGGCGGCGGCCGGGCGCGCGCGGCCGACTCGATCGATCCCGCGGTCGGCCTCACCGAGCTCGCCGCCATCGGCGCCGAGGTCGGCCCTGACGCGCCGCTCGCCCGCGTGCATGCGCGCAAGCCGGATGAGGCCGAGGCGGCGATCCGTCGCCTTCGCGCCGCCTATCGCCTCGACGATGCGCCGCTTTCGCCGGCCGACCCGGTGATCGAACGGATTGGCGGGACGTTATGAGATCGGGTGTGCGCGTAGATGGAACATTCGCAAGGAATTTGCGCAGGGACCGCGAGAAGCGCTCATTCCCCGGCGCACGGGCGAGGTCGAGCAGTTCCTGCGGTCGCTATGTCGCCCGCGTGGAGTAGAAACGGCGCGGCGAACCGCGCCGCCGTTGGTTGATCAGTCGGTCTTTTGCGACATCGCCTTGTTGATTGCGTCAACCTCCTTCTTGAAGGTGTCGAAGTCGTACATATTGCCGTTCAATTCGGTGCTCCATTTGCGGGTCAATGCCGCCGCAGCAACCGCTTCCTTGATCTGGTCATCGGTCGCCCCCAGCCGTTTGGCGTTCATAGTGTGGGCGTAGATGCAGAACGAGCAGGGAATCTGCGCCGCGACCCCGAGCCCGATCAGTTCCTTGGTCTTGGCGTCCAGCGCTTTCGGGCCAAACACCGCGCCGTATTCCTGCATCGCCGGACCTAGGCTGTCCGGGGGCGCGACGGCCTTGAAGAAGTTCGGCGCGTCTTGAGCATTCGCGCTTTGACTGGACGCCACGACTGGCAGGATGCTTAGCGCTAAGGTCGCGAGAAGAACTTTCATAAATTCCTCCTGATTTTTGTTCTGTCTTAACAATACACTGAAGCAGCAATGAACCTTCGAGGCCGCTTAATCTTTGGCGGCGTTCCTGCGGTTCCACTCAAGCCCCGCGCTTGCCCGCTCCGATACGTGGCGGCGATGGCCCAAAGCGAGATAGGCTGCTGCCCGCCTAATGCGAAAGTCAATGGGTACTTTTACCTATGCGAGCGCTTCGAGGCTGCTTGGCGTGGCCGGCGCTCGCGGCGTAGGTTTGTGGCTTGCGGACAAGCATCGCGCGCCGCGCGCAGATGACACCCGTTAGTCTGACAACACCGTTTCCGAGCTCAACCTCCCAATGGGCATTCTCATCGCCGTTTCCGGCTGGGACCCGACGCCCTGGCGCCGGGCGCTGGAATCGCTTTTGCCATCGCATTCGATTGCGACGCTCGACGAGCCGTTCGATCGCGCCTCCGTCCGCTACGCGGTGAGCTGGCGCCATCCGCCGGGCGCGCTCAAAGAGCTTCCCAACCTTCAGGCGATTTTCTCGCTCGGCGCGGGCGTCGATCATGTCTTCGCCGATCCCGCGCTGCCCGACAAGCCGATCGTGCGGATCGTCGATCCCGATCTGACCGAGCGCATGAGCGAGTGGGTGGTCATGCATGCGCTCGTTCACTTGAGGCAATTGCGCCGCTACGAACGCCAGCAGCGCGAGCGCGTGTGGACGGACGACGACGATCAGCCCAAGGCTGCCGACGTCCAGGTCGGCGTGCTGGGGCTCGGCGTACTGGGCCAGGACGCCGCCGCCAAGCTGAAGACGCTGGGCTTCAAGGTCGCCGGCTGGAGCTCAAGCCCAAAGTCGCTGCCCGGAATCGTCTGCTTTTCGGGCGCGGATGGCCTTAAGCGCCTGCTTGAGCAAACCGACATGCTGGTCGTGCTCCTGCCGCTCACCGAAGCCACGCACGGGATCGTCGACGCGTCCCTTCTGGCCCAGCTCAGACAGGGCGGCCCGCTCGGCGGCCCGATCCTCATCAACGCCGGACGCGGCGGCCTCCAGGTCGAAGCCGACATCCTCGCCGCGCTCGATTCCGGCGCGCTTCATGGGGCTTCGCTCGACGTGTTCGAACACGAGCCGCTACCGAAGGATTCGCCGCTCTGGACGCGCCCGGACGTCTATGTGAGCCCGCACAACGCGGCGGTGTCCTCGCCGCAAGCGATCGCCGCGTTCGTCGCCCGGCAGATCGAGGCCTACGAACGCGGCGAGCCGCTCGCCCATGCGGTCGATCGCCGGCGCGGCTATTGATGGATCAATCGCGTTGTCAAGCATGGGCCCGAGTCAGGCGCTGAAACCGCGACGCTCGTCATTCGCCAAGTTTAAAAAATCCGGCTATCGTCCGCCTCGAAGACAAGAAGGCCGACGGGAGGGAAGACATGCTCTGGGGGATCGATCCGCTGCTCACGGCGGATTTGCTTTACGCCTTGCGGCGAATGGGACACGGCGACGAGATCGTCGTCGTCGACACCAACTTCCCCGCGGACTCGACCGCGATGTCCACCGTCATTGGCGAACCGATCCCGCTCGCTGGCGTCAGCGCGGCGCGCGCGGTCGAGGCGATCCTGTCGGTGATGCCACTCGACACTTTCGTGCCTGATCCTGCGTGCCGCATGGAAATCGTCGGCGATCCGGACGCCGTGCCGCCGGTGCAGCGCGAGGTGCAGCAGGCCGTCGACAAAGCGGCGAGCAAGCACGTGCCGCTGCTCGGGGTCGAACGCTTCGCCTTCTACGAGCGCGCGAAAGGCGCTTTCGCCATCGTGCCCACGGGCGAGCGGCGCTTTTACGGCTGCTTCATCTTCAAGAAGGGCGTCGTGCCGCCGGAGTGAATGCGCCTCGCCACTGCAGGAATACCCGGGGACCAGAAGTTCGGTCTGCGCCGCCTGGTGATCGTTGTTCCGCCGACGGACCAAATATCTGCCAAGAGGCGCCGTGGCCAGGATCAGCATCGTTCATTCGACCGAATATTCCTACCGCAATCCGGTCGGCCTCATGCGTCACCGCCTGATGCTGCGGCCTGACGACAGCCATGATTTGCGGCTCAACCATGCCGCGCTCGATGTCGACCCGAAGCCTTCGCTCGTTCACTGGACCCACGACGCCTTCGACAATTCGATCTGCTTTGTCGAATGGCCCGAGCAGCTCAGAACGAAGCGCCTCAGCGTCGTTTCCACCCTCGATTTGACCCACCACCCGGACGGACCGCCGCTGCCCGTTTACAGCCTCGATCCCGGCGCCGAAGCCTTCCCGTTCGCCTACGCGCCCGATGACCTTCCCGACCTCGTGAGCCTTATCGAACGGCAGGAGCCGGATCCGGACGGAACGGTCGCCGCATGGGCGCGCCGCTTCGTCGGGACCAGGAGCGAGAACCGCACGCTCGCCGTCCTGGAGACGATGACGCACGCGATCAAAGCCGACTTCCGCTATGGCGCCCGGCGCGAAGAGGGCACGCAGAAGGCTGCCGAAACGCTTGCGCTTGGATCCGGCACGTGCCGCGATTTCGCCGTCTTGATGATGGAGGCCCTGCGGTCTTTTGGCGTCGCGACGCGCTTTGTCACCGGATATCTCTATGACGACACGTCGGGAACGACACGCGGCGGCGGCGGCACGCATGCGTGGTGCAACGTCTATTTGC
Organism: uncultured Alphaproteobacteria bacterium; assembly: GCA_963764955.1. Taxonomy (GTDB): domain Bacteria; phylum Pseudomonadota; class Alphaproteobacteria; order Rhizobiales; family Beijerinckiaceae; genus Roseiarcus. Next base: position 42,339 of record CAVXVE010000047.1, read on the forward strand.
CGGGGGCGGGATGGACGGAATACGATCCGACCAATGGCTTGGTCGCCGGCGCCAACCTTGTTCGTGTCGGCGTCGCCCGGTCCGCGGCGCAAGCGCTTCCCGTCTCAGGAGGCTATGTCGGCGCCGCTGGCGATTCGATCGGGCTCAATGTGGACGTTTCGGTCCGCGGCGCGCCGGGCTGATTTGGCGCGGCGCGTGGAGCAAGCGGTGAGTTCCGACGTGTCCACTGACGCCTCTGTCGAGCCGCGCTTTGTCTCGACCGGGCGTCTCCCGTCTCCGGACGTCGTCAAGGCTTTGGTGTCCGAGGCGCATGAGCGCTTCAGGTCGAACAGGGACGGCCGGGTCTCCGATATCTACCCGGCGCTGGCAGACGTTCCGCAGGATCAGTTCGGTCTCTGCGTGGTCGGCGTCAACGGCGCTTCTTACGCGAGCGGCGACTGGGACGCTCCATTCGCGATCATGAGCGTATCGAAGCCGTTCGTGTTCGCGCTTATCTTGCAGGTTCTGGGCGCGGACGCCGCGCGCCGGCGCCTGGGCGTCAACGCGACCGGCCTGCCGTTCAACTCCCTCACGGCCGTCGAACGCGGCGAGAATGGCAAAACGAACCCAATGGTCAATTCCGGCGCGATCGCGACGACCAGCCTCGCGCCCGGCTCCACGCTCGAGGAACAATGGCGGTTCATTCTCGATGGCCTGTCCCGATTCGCCGGCCGCGCGCTCGCCATGAACGAGGCGATCCTCGCCTCGGCGAGCGGAAGCAATTCCCGCAATCAGGCGATCGGCCAATTGCTTCTGAGCTGCGGTCAAATCGCTATCGATCCGGCCGACGCGGTCGCGCTCTATACGATGCAATGTTCGCTCGACGTGACAGCCAAGGATCTCGCTGTCATGGGCGCAACCCTCGCCGACGGCGGCGTCAATCCGCTGACCAAAAAGCGCGTGGTCGACGCCGAGAGCTGCAAGTTCACGCTCGCGGTCATGGCGACGGCTGGCCTCTATGAAACATCGGGGGACTGGCTCTACGACGTCGGCCTGCCCGGCAAGAGCGGGATCGGCGGCGGGATCGTCACCGTCTCGCCGGGCAAGGGCGGATTCGGCGCCTTCGCGCCGCGGCTCGACGAGGCCGGCAACAGCGTCAAGGGGCAATTGGCTGCGCGCTTTCTTTCGGAGCGCCTGGGCTTGAGCCTGTTCGCCTCGCAGGCGGAGCCATGAAATCCGTCGGCGTGTTTGCGCCGAGCCGCGCGCGGGCTCACGCACGATGACGGCGATTCACGTCCCCGGGCTGCTCACCTTCACGATCGCCATTCTGGTGTTCTTCGCCGGCGCCGGGCTCAATCGCCTGATCGAGCCGCTGAGGCGCTGGAACATTCCCGAGCCGGTGACCGGCGGTCTCCTCGCCGCCGCGCGCGACGCTGATCGCCTATGTCGCGTTCGGCGTCGAGATCAGCTTCACGCTCGACGCGCGCGACATGCTGCTGCTCTATTTCTTCACCGGCATCGGCCTCAACGCCAGGCTCGGCGACCTGATCTCCGGCGGCCGTCCGCTGCTCGTCCTGCTCGCCCTGACCCTCGTCTATCTCGTGATCCAGAACCTGATCGCGGCCGGCAGCGTCGCCGCGCTCGGCCTGCCCCATGGGATCACCCCGCTTCGTCGGCTCCGCCTCGCTCATCGGCGGGCACGGCACGACGATCGCCTGGGCGCCGATCATCACCGCAGCGGTTCGGAATCGCGAACGCGCTCGAAGTCGGCATCGCGACCGCGACGCTCGGGCTGGTCGTCGCGAGCCTGGTCGGCGGTCCGATCGCCGGCTTTCTCATCGCGCGCCATCGTCTGAGCGGACCATCGACGCCCGATCCCGTGGTCGGCCTGCCGGACGACGCCCGGCGACAAGCCCGTCGACGATCTCAGCCATGTCAGCCTCCTGCGCACGCTGCTCGTTCTCAACGTGGTGATCCTGATCGGCTATGCGCTGGACGAGGCGGTCGCCGAGACCGGCGTCAAGCTGCCGCTGTTCGTCATTTGCCTCCTCGTCGGCATCGTCGCCACCAACACTGTTCCGCGTCTTCTTCCCGAGCTTCGAATGGCCGACGCGGACGCGCGCGCTGGCGCTCATCTCCGACCTGTCGCTCAATGTGTTCCTCGCGATGTCGCTGATGAGCATGCAGCTCTGGACGCTCGGCGGGCTCGGGCTCGCGCTCGTCGTCGTGCTGGCGGTCCAGACGATCGCGGCGGTCGCCTATATCGTCTTCGTCGTGTTTCCGGCGATGGGGCGGAACTATCAGGCCGCGGTGATCGCGGCCGGCTTCACCGGCGTCAGCCTCGGCGCGACGCCGACCGCGATCGCCAACATGACGGCGGTCACCAAGCTGCACGGCGCCTGCGCGCAGGCCTTCATCATCCTGCCGCTCGTCTCGGCCTTCTTCATCGACATCGCCAACGCCGCGGCGATCGGCTTCATGGCCCGCTGAGTCGGGCAGGCGGGCGCGGGGACGGCCGCCGACGTCCGGCGGGCTATCCGGCCTTCTTGCGCGCGCCTTTTGCGCCGTCTGCTTTTCCTGGCGCTTCCTTCGGCCGCGCGCCGCTTCCTTAGCGGGCGCGCCGCCCGCGATCGGCAGCAGCATCTCGCGCTGGCGCGGACTGCCTTTCGCGCCGCGCTTGCCTTTTGGCGCCGAGCAGGCTTCGCCGCCGCGGCGGCGCTGGTGCCGCCGCCGCCTGTCGGAGCCGCCGCCTTCGGCGCGTCCTCCCTGGACTTCTCGATGCTCTGCCGCAGCGCCGCCATCAGGTCGGTGCCGGCGACGATTCTCGGCATCGGACGCTGCTTGGGCGAGGCAGGCCCGCCTTCTTCTCGTTCAGCATCGCGACGATCGCCTCCTCGTAGCGGTCGTGGAATGCGGAAGGCTCGAATTTCGCCGCCTTGCTTTCGAGAATGTGCTCGGCGAGGGCAAGCATGTCCTTCGGGATCTGGATGTCGCCAATGTCGTCGAAATAGATCCCTTCGTCCCGCACCTCGTAAGGGTATCGGAGCGTCGCCCCGAGCACGCCCTTCCCCCTCGGCTGGAGCATGATCACCCGCTCGCGCTTGGAGAGGACCACGCGCCCAAGCGCCACCATGCTCTTGTCGCGCATCGCGTCACGGATCACCGCGAAAGCCTCGAGCGCGACCTTGTTCTCCGGGGACCAGATGATAGGGGCTGTCGATAAAGCGCTCGTCGATCTCGGTTTCGGCACGAACTGTCGATGTCGATCGTATCGCTGCTCTCGATCGCGATGGCGTCGAGCTCCTCGACCTCGACCTGCAGGGAGACGCCCTTGTCGACCTCGTAGCCCCGCCCTTGTCCTCGGGGT
>CAVXVE010000048.1:0-95892 GCA_963764955.1 uncultured Alphaproteobacteria bacterium
ACCGCTACCACGGCTTCGGCGCCATGTCCGGTCCGCGGAGCTTCGCCCTGGCGGAGCCGGCCGCGCCGGCGCCCCTCGCCCTGCCGCCGCTCGCTTTGCCGCAGCCCCGGGCGGCGGAGCCGGCGATGGACTGGGACGAGAGCGCGGCTCGTGACGATGGCGCTCCAGCCGGGGACTGAAATTACCGAGATGCCAATCGCGGACAAAGCCGACCTTTACCGGCGGAGCTTGCCCTTTCGCGTCTGATTTCCGGACTCGGTAAAGGACTGATCCTATTGAAGCTGGTGCGTGGTGCAGAAATCTTGAGTTTTGCACGTCCGACATGGGTGGAGCCGAACCTTCGGGCCGCGCAGCGTTTATCGTTACTCGGGAAGGCGCCGCATAGCCGCGTCACAAGCAACCGCGGTCAGCGTGGGCGCCTGAATGCTTCGCGAAAAAGGCGACGGGACTTTCACCCCGCCGCCCAATGAGCAATCGAACCGGTCCTTCGACCGGACAGTCTTCCGTTACGCCGCGACGGTCGCTTTGCGGCGGGCGCGATAGGCGAGGGCGCCAATGCCTGCAAAGCCGAGACCCATCATGGCCCATGTCGCTGGCTCGGGAACGGCCGCCGCCGCCTCCGTGATCGACCAACGGGTCGGGTCGTACCTTTCGGCGGCTCCCGAATTGGCGAGCCTCGACTCTGCGAGATGGATGTCCGAGATCACAAAAAGGAAGTTGGGAGAGGGACCCGTGACCCTGAAATCCATGAACGATCCGTCAAAAGTGGCGATAGCGGGCGGGACGTCAGAAGACTCCGTCGAGGCGACAGCGGGATCGACGCTCTGGCCATTAATAGTGAAGGAATTGACCGTAAAGATATCAATCGTATTGCCATCCGCCCGCACGGTTCCTTCGACAACCCCGGTCCCCACGAACCCGCCGGCAAACGTGTAGGAAAAGTCGAACACTGTCGCCTGCGCCGAAGCGGCGACGAGGGTGGACATTGCGAGCGCGGCTGCCGCCACGACGCCTGAAAGACGAATTCTCATAAAAGCCCCCAGCTTTCTTTGGCGCCCCACAACCTGTTCGGCGCACTGCACCGTCGATGAATTTTTCGAAAACATCAAGTCACTTTCCGCTACGAAACCGGCATTCCCCGCCATCTGCAGGAGCCGGGTCGGCTCTGCGCCGGAGCGGCGTCTCTCAAAACCCTCGCATTTTTGGCCTGGAAACCCCAGGGCAGATTTCTGATTTGTGCACAAGACAGCCTTCACGTCATCTCTATTATACATAATATATATGTTTATATCTTGCCTCGAAGCGGTCCTGAGGCGCCGCGAAGCGGACTCGAAGGACGCTTCAGTGTGGGCAGCCGAGTCCATCCTTCGAGACGCTATGCTCTGCATCGCTCCTCAGGATGAGCCGTCGGTCGTGGCGCCATTTTTCAGCGCGGAACTAAAAGGGGTCGTAAGCCTCTGATTCCGTTACACCGTGCCGGTAAAATTGCTGCTAGGTGCGGCGCGGACGTCTCGGAGGGCTACACACGGAAGCGCCTGACGACATCTGTCTTGTCATTCCCGACGGCTGCGCAGCAGCCGATCGGGAATCCAGGTCAGCCGCGGGCGTTCGGTCTGGATTCCCGACCTTCGGTCCGCCGGGAATGCAGAGTCTTTACTCCGCGGCTACCGCAGTCACCGGCACGTAGTTCAAGACCGGCCCGAGCCAGCGCTCGACCGCGGAAACGTCCATGCCCTTCCGCGCGGCGTAATCCTCGACCTGGTCGCGCTCGACCTTGGCGACCCCGAAATAATGCGCTTCGGGATGCGCGATATAGACGCCGGAGACCGACGAGGCCGGCCACATTGCGTAGCTCTCAGTCAGCGTCACCCCGGTCGCCCGCTCCGCGTCGAGGAGGCGGAACAAGGTCGCCTTTTCGGTGTGGTCAGGCTGGGCGGGATAGCCGGGCGCCGGGCGAATGCCGTTATAGGGTTCGGTGATCAGTTCGTCCGGCGTGAACGTTTCGTCCGGCGCGTAGCCCCAGAGCTCCCGGCGCACACGGGCGTGCATCGCTTCGGCAAGCGCCTCGGCGAACCGGTCGGCGAGCGCCTTCACCATGATCGACGAATAATCGTCGTTGGCGTGCTCGAAGCGCTTTGCGATCGCGTCGTCTGCAAGGCCGGCAGTGACGACGAAGGCGCCGACATAGTCGCGCGGTCCGACGAAATCGGCGAGCGCGACGTTGGGGCGACCGTCCCGGCGGGAGAGCTGCTGGCGAAGCGTGAACAAAGTCGCGACCGGCGCGGAGCGCTGCTCGTCGGCGAAGAGATGAATGTCGTCGCCACTCCTTCCCGCCGGCCAGAAGCCGGCCACCGCCTTGGGCGCGAACCATTGCTCGTCGATGATGCGCTTCAGCATCGCCTGCGCGTCGTCGAACAAGGCGCGCGCCGCCGGGCCCTGTTCCGGGTCGTCGAGGATCGCGGGATAGCGACCTTTAAGCTCCCAGGTCTGGAAGAATGGTGTCCAGTCGATATAGCGCGCGAGATCGGCGAGATCGTTCCATTCGAATGCGCGTGGCCCGAGATAGCTCGGCGCCGTGGGGCGATAGGCGCTCCAGTCGACCTTCATCGCATTGGCGCGCGCCTTGGCGAGCGGCACGCGAACCTTGTCGGCCTCGCTGCGCTCGTGCGCTTCCGCCACCTTGCGATACTCGGCACGCACCGACTGGATGGTCGCGGCGCGGGTCTCGGGCGACAGCAGCGAGGAGACGACGCCGACCGCCCGGCTCGCGTCGTTGACATGCACGGTCTGCGAGCGCGCGTAGCGGGGATGGATCTTGACCGCGGTGTGAACGCGGCTGGTCGTCGCGCCGCCGATGAGCAGGGGAATGTCGAAGCCCTCGCGCTCCATCTCGGAGGCGACATGAACCATCTCGTCGAGCGAGGGCGTGATCAGGCCCGAAAGGCCGATGGCGTCGGCCTTTCGCTCGCGGGCGACGGCGAGGATCTTCGAGGCCGGCGTCATCACGCCAAGGTCGATGATCTCGTAGTTGTTGCAGGCGAGCACGACGCCGACGATGTTCTTGCCGATGTCGTGCACGTCGCCCTTGACGGTCGCGAGCACGATGGTGCCCGCGGTCTGGCGCTGGTCGCCGCCTGCCGCCTTCTCCGCCTCCATATAGGGCAGGAGGATCGCCACCGCCTGCTTCATCACGCGGGCCGACTTGACCACTTGCGGCAGGAACATCTTTCCCGCGCCGAACAGGTCGCCGACGACATTCATGCCCGCCATCAGCGGGCCCTCGATCACATCGAGCGGGCGCTTGGCCTCGAGCCTCGCCTCCTCAGTGTCGGCTTCGATGAATTCGGTGATCCCGTTGACGAGCGCATGCGCGATGCGCTTGTCGACGGGCCATGTCCGCCATTCGAGATCCTGAGGCTTGGCTTCCTTTCCGCCCTTGCCGCGGAAGCGCTCGGCGATCGTGAGCAGGCGCTCGGTCCCGTCCGGGCGGCGGTTGAGCACCACGTCCTCGCAGGCCTCGCGCAGTTCCGGTTCGATCGTCTCGTAGACCGCGAGCTGTCCCGCGTTGACGATCCCCATGTCCATGCCCGCCTGGATGGCGTGATAGAGGAACACCGCGTGCATCGCCTCGCGCACCGGCTCGTTGCCGCGGAACGAGAACGACAGGTTCGAGACGCCGCCGGAGATATGCGCATGGGGCAGCGTCTCACGGATCTGCCGCGCCCCCTCGATGAAGGCGACGCCATAGCCGTTGTGCTCCTCGATCCCGGTCGCAACGGCGAAGATGTTCGGGTCGAAGACGATGTCCTCGGGCGGAAAGCCGGCCTTTTCGGTGAGCAGCTTGTAGGCGCGCGCGCAGATCGAGACCTTGCGCTCGAACGTGTCGGCCTGGCCCTGTTCGTCGAACGCCATCACCACCACCGCCGCGCCGTAAGCGCGCACGAGGCGAGCCTGCCGCAGGAACTCCTCCTCGCCTTCCTTCATCGAGATCGAATTGACGATCGGCTTGCCCTGCACGCATTTGAGCCCGGCCTCGATCACCGAGAATTTCGACGAATTGACCATCACCGGCACGCGCGCGATGTCCGGCTCGGAGGCGACGAGGTTGAGGAACTCGACCATCACCGCCTTCGAATCGATGAGGCCCTCGTCCATGTTGATGTCGATGACCTGCGCGCCGTTCGCGACCTGATCGCGCGCGACGACGAGCGCGCCCGCATAGTCGCCCGCGGTGACGAGCTTGCGGAACTTGGCCGAGCCGGTGACATTGGTGCGCTCGCCGATATTGACGAACGGAATGTCGCTCGTGAGCGTGAACGGCTCGAGGCCGGAGAGCCGCATCAGGGGCGCGACGGTCGGAGGGGTGCGCGGCTCATGCTTGTGGACCGCTTCGGCGATGGCGCGGATGTGGTCCGGCGTCGAGCCGCAGCATCCGCCGACGATGTTGACGATTCCGTCGGCGGCGAACTCGCCAATTTGCGCCGCCATCGCCTCGGGGCTCTCATCATATTGGCCGAAAGCGTTGGGCAGGCCCGCGTTCGGGTAGGCGCAGACGAGCGTGTCCGCCGCCTCGGCGATCTCCGTCAGGTGCTCGCGCATCGCGCTCGCGCCGAGCGCGCAATTGAGGCCGATCGAAAAGGGACGCGCGTGGCGGACCGAATGCCAGAAGGCGGTCGGCGTCTGGCCGGAAAGGGTGCGGCCCGAGCGGTCGGTGATGGTGCCCGAGATCATCAGCGGCATCGGCGCGCCGCGCTCAGTGAAAGCCTCGAAACAGGCGAAGATCGCAGCCTTGGCGTTGAGCGTGTCGAAAATGGTCTCGATCAGCAGGATGTCCGCGCCGCCGTCGATGAGACCTCGGATCTGCTCGCCATAGGCGATGCGAAGCTCGTCAATGCTGACCGCGCGGAAGCCCGGATTGTTGACGTCCGGCGACAGCGAGGCGGTGCGGTTGGTCGGCCCCAGGGCGCCGGCGACGAAGCGGCGCTTGCCGTCTGCCTTCTCCGCCTTGATCGCCGCCCGGCGCGCCAGTCGCGCCCCGTCGCGATTGAGTTCGTAGACCAGATCCTCCATTCCGTAGTCGGCCTGAGCGATCGAGGTCGAGGAGAAGGTGTTGGTCTCGAGAATGTCGGCGCCGGCAAGCGCGTAAGCCAGATGGATGTCTTCGATCGCCTGCGGCTGGGTCAGGGTTAAGAGATCATTATTGCCTTGCAGGTGGCGGTCGCACGAATGAAAACGGTCGCCGCGGAAATGCGTTTCATCGAGATTCAGGCACTGGATCTGGGTGCCCATCGCTCCGTCAATAATGAGGATGCGCTGGCGCGCTGCCCTCATCAGCGCCGTCGTGGTGTCCTCACGCGGCGGCGACGCCGTCTCGATGGCCGGATTGGAAACCCAATTCATTTCACCTACCGCTCAAGTCGCGCGCTGACATAATCATATAAACATGTCTTTATATCAACGCAAGAGACATCACCGCCGCTGCGATTTGCCAAATGGGCAGGGCCCCCTCAGAATGAGACCAGTCAATCCGGCGATCCTTCATCTCATTTGAACAATACAGCCGTGAGAGGAGACGAACCGAACGGGCTGACGCTTCCTTCAGCGCAACTACCATCGAATGGATCGCCCTCCGACCGGCGGCCCGAGCTTCCCATTCAAAAGTTCAGACAGGGTTTCAAATATGCCTGACAGGGCCGAGGCGCCAAGCAAACGCCCCTCAATCACCGACCAGGAGGCGCTCCAGTTCCACTCGCGAGGGCGCCCGGGCAAGCTCGAAATCGTGCCAACTAAGCCCATGGCGACCCAGCGCGATCTCTCGCTTGCTTATTCGCCAGGCGTCGCCGTTCCGGTTTTGGCGATCGCCGCCGACCCATCGACGGCCTATGATTACACGACGCGCGGCAACATGGTCGCGGTCATTTCCAACGGCACGGCGATTCTTGGCCTCGGCAATCTCGGTGCGCTCGCCTCGAAGCCGGTGATGGAAGGCAAGGCGGTATTGTTCAAGCGCTTCGCCGACGTCGATTCGATCGATCTCGAGGTCGGGACCGAGGACCCGGACGAATTCGTCAATGCGGTCAGATACCTCGGTCCGTCGTTCGGCGGGATCAACCTCGAGGACATCAAGGCGCCGGAGTGCTTCTACATCGAGGAGCGCCTGCGCGAAATGATGGACATTCCTGTCTTTCATGACGATCAGCACGGCACGGCCATCATCGCCGCCGCGGGGATGATCAACGCCATGCATCTCACTGGGCGCGACATTCAGACGACGCGGCTCGTCTGCAACGGCGCCGGCGCCGCCGGCATTGCCTGTCTCGACCTGATCAAGGCGATCGGGTTCGAGCCCGCCAACGTCATCCTGTGCGACACCAAGGGCGTCGTCTATCGCGGCCGTCAGGAAGGCATGAATCAATGGAAGTCCGCGCATGCGATCGAAACGCAGCTGCGGACGCTCGAGGAGGCGCTGAAGGGAGCGGATATTTTCTTCGGTCTCTCGGCGAAGGGAGCGCTGACCGCGGAGATGGTCCGCGACATGGCTCCCGATCCGATCATTTTCGCCATGGCGAATCCCGATCCGGAAATAACGCCTGAAGACGCGAAGGCGGCGCGTGACGACGTGATCATCGCCACCGGGCGCTCCGACTATCCCAACCAGGTCAATAACGTCCTCGGATTTCCCTATATTTTCCGCGGCGCGCTCGACGTGCGCGCCAAGACCATCAACATGGAGATGAAGATCGCGGCGGCGCAGGCGCTCGCGAACCTTGCCCGGGAGGACGTTCCCGACGAAGTGGCGGCCGCTTACCGTGGCGCAAGGCCGCGCTTCGGGCGCGAATACATCATCCCGGTTCCGTTCGATCCGCGCCTCATTCATGTCGTGCCGATCGCGGTGGCCAAAGCCGCAATGGCCTCTGCCGTGGCGCGCCGGCCAATCGTGGATCTCGAGGCCTACAAGGCCCAATTGTCCGCCCGTCGCGACCCAATCGCAGGCGCGATGCAGCTCATCATCGAGCGCGTCCGCCGCACGCCCAAACGCGTTGTGTTCGCCGAGGGCGAGGAAGAGCAGGTGATCCGCGCCGCTTATTCGTTCGTCAATCAGGGACTTGGTGAGGCGGTTCTGGTCGGCCGAGAAGAGCGTGTGCGGAGCGTCGCCAAGGCGACCGGTCTCGATCTCTCGGACAAGGGCATCGAGATTCACAACGCCCGCCTATCGCACCGCAATTCGATTTACGCCCAATTCCTTTATGAGAGGCTGCAGCGGAAGGGCTATTTGTTCCGCGACTGCCAGCGCATGATCAATCAGGATCGCAATTACTTCGCCGCGGCTATGGTCGCGCGCGGGGACGCCGACGCGGTCGTGACCGGGGTCACCCGCAATTTCTCGATCGCGCTCGAGGAAGTCCGACGCGTGATTGACGACAAGCCGGGCCATCGGGTGGTCGGGGTCTCGATCATCCTGTCGCGAGGGCGGCCGGTTCTGGTCGCCGACACCGCGATCGCCGAGATGCCGACCGCTGCGGATCTCGCCGAAATCGCGATCGAAGCGGCGGGGGTGGCGCGCCGGCTCGGCTACGAGCCGCGCGTGGCGATGCTAGCCTTCTCCAATTTCGGCCACCCGCCAGGAGAGCGCGCCCAGCGGGTGCAGGAAGCGGTGCGGATTCTCGACGCCAAGCGGGTCGATTTCGAATACGACGGCGAAATGGGCGCCGACGTCGCGCTCAATAGGGAGTTGATGGCCGCCTATCCGTTCTGCCGGCTGAAAGACACGGCGAACGTGCTCATCATGCCGGCCTTCCATTCCGCCGCCATCTCGACCCGCATGCTGCAGGAACTGGGCGGCGCGACCGTCATTGGACCGTTGATCGTGGGCCTCGAGAAGCCAGTGCAGATCGTCTCGCTCGGCGCGAAGGACTCCGACATCGTGAACATGGCCGCCATGGCCAGTTTCAATATCGGCGGATGACGTTCAGCGTCTAACCGACGTCGACAGTCGTGGTCTGAACGCGCAGAAACGCCTTCTGATAGCTTCGTTCAATCAGGCTTGCCGCCTGTCCAGCAAGGCGAACGCCTTCCCGTCCCAGCTTTTCAAGCGCAGAGGTATGCCGAAGCTTTGCGTACCTGTCCGCTGCGGCCATCGTCGTCTCGAAGGCCTGGCCGCCCTGGTCCGGCTTGAGAAGGTGATCCTGGATGGCGACTGCGGGGCAGAGCTGATAAACGCGCAGGCCGAAGCGACCGGGGTGATTGGGGAACAGCGCATAATCGGCCGGCAGCGAAGGGTTGGCTGTCAATTTCATGTAGCGAGCCGCGCCGTTCCGGGTGAGGATGTACGCGGCGCTGCTATGATGGCGGGAATAAAGTCTCGCGATCTGACGCTCGCCGATAGCAACGCGCTTTTCTCCGACGTCGACCTTCTGCAGATAGGTGTCGAGCTTAATCGAATCGGCGTCCGACGGCGCCCATGAGCCGCTGGCGACGACAGTCGCGAACCCCGGCTGGATGTGCACGTCATCCTCAAGAAAGCAGGCCACGGGTTCCGGACCCCCGAGGAATTGAAGCCACGCCATCCTGTGGCTCGACAGACAAGCCAGTTCGAAACGGCTGAGGCCTTTCGTCGTCGGCGGATCGTTTGACCCATCGACGGCAGAAATCCGCTCAAACTCGATGCCGTTCAACTGCGCGCGCATATGCGCGAGGCGTTCGGGATGGCGATCGAGGTTGATCAGGTAAATCTTCATAGCACTCCCGCCGGCCCCTTCCATCCCGGCTCGTTCAACGTCAAGCGCTCGCTGCTTTGATCGTCCAGCGGCTAGCGCGGAGATGCAGCGCTCAGACCTTCATCTGCGCTCCAAGCTCGACCACGCGATCGGAGGGCAAATTGAAGAAGTCCGGGGCGCTCGCCGCCTGTTTGGTTATCGCGATGAACAGCTTGTCCTGCCACTGGGGCATGCCGGAGTTGGGCGCGGTCTTCAGCGTGCGTCGGCCTAAGAAGAACGAGGTCGTCATGATATCGAACTTGAGTCCAGCCTTGCGCATCGCCGCCAGCGCTCGCGGAATGTGCGGTTGCTCCATATAACCGAAGTGAAGCGTAACCAGCATGAAATCGGTCGACAGACTCGTCATTTCGTATCGATTGGCGTTCGGCACGCGGGGTGTGGTCTCGGTGCGCACGTTCAAAAGGACGACCCGCTCGTGCAGCACCTTGTTGTGTTTGAGATTGTGCATCAACGACGACGGCGCCGACGTCGGATCGTTGGTGAGAAAAACCGCCGTTCCCGGAACCCTGACCGGTTTCGACTTTTCGAGCATCTTGATCAGATCGAGCATCGGGATCGCGTCCCGATGCGTCCGAGCCAGCAGGATTGCGCTGCCGCGCGACCAGGTCCACATCACGACGAACATACCGGTGCCGATGGTGAGGGGCACCCAGCCGCCGTCGACGACCTTGTAGAGGTTGGCGATGAAAAAGGCGACGTCGATGGAAAGAAACGCGCCGGTCAGCGCGAGCGCGGCCCAGAGCGGCCACCGCCAGAGCTTCCAGACGACAAAGAAAGCAAGCGAGGTCGTCGCCACCATCGTCCCGGAGACGGCGATGCCATAAGCGTTGGCGAGCGCGTCGGACGAACGGAACAGCAGCACCAGGCCGAGGACGCCTAACAGCAGCACGCGGTTCACGCGAGGAATGAAAATCTGCCCCTCCTGCGTCGGCGAGGTATGGACGATTTCGAGCCGCGGCAGCAGTCCGAGCTGGATCGCCTGGCTGGCGAGCGAATAGGCGCCCGTAATCACGGCCTGGCTTGCGATCACAGTCGCCGCAGTCGACAGAAGGATGAGCGGCACGAGGCCCCAGCCCGGCGCCAGCAAATAGAAGGGATTGGCGACTGCTCTCGGGTCGTTGAGGATGAGCGCGCCCTGCCCCAGATAGTTGCAGATCAGCGCCGGCAGGACGATGAACAGCCACGCCGCCTGGATCGGCCGCCGGCCGAAATGACCCATATCGGCGTACAGCGCCTCCGCGCCAGTCACAGCCAGAAAGACGCTGCCCAGGATGATGAATCCCAGCGTGCCGCGAGCATAAATAAACATCAGCCCCGGGATCGGGCTCAAAGCCTGCAGGATGGTCCATGCGGAAGCGATATGCACGATTCCGAGCACGGCGTTGACGGCGAAGAACACCACCATGATCGGACTGAAGAAAGCCGCAACGCGTGCTGTTCCACGGCTTTGCGCGGCGAACAAGAGAACGAGGATGACGATGGTCGCCGGCAGAATATATGGCGCAAGATCGGCGTCGACCTGTTTCAGGCCTTCAAGAGCGGAAAGGACGGAAATCGCCGGCGTGATCACCGCGTCGCCGGAAAACAGGGCGGACCCGGCGACACCGAGCAGAAAGGCGATCGTCGTCCGCTGCCCGAGCGCGCGCTGCGCCAGCGCCTTCAAGGACAGGATGCCGCCTTCACCCTTGTTGTCGGCCAGCATCAGGAACAGCACATATTTCGCGGTGACGACGATCAGCAGCGCCCAGATGATAAGCGAGACGACGCCGATGATCTCGGCCGGCCCCAGCGCGGCGCCCTTGAATTGGCCGAGCGCGGTCTGCAGGGCGTAGAGCGGGCTCGTGCCGATGTCGCCAAACACGACGCCGATCGAGCCGAGCGCGAGCATCCAGAACTGTCCCGACGAATGGGTCAGGTCGCCCTCTGCGCCATAAACTGGCGGCGGGACGGCGTCCTTCGAAATGGGTTGGGACATTCCTTAAGCGGACCTCGCGGTCGCCGGCTGCCGCCGGGCCGTCAAAATGGCGGGTGTCTATACTCCCTCATCCCAGGAACGGGAAGGGCTGAAGGTTTCTCGTTCCCTTAACGCTCAGCAATCCGTTTTGGCGCCGCCAATCTCACGCGAGGCGCGAGGCGCCCGTCAAGAGGCGGCGCGCCTCACGTGCTCGGCGATCAACCCAGCGACAATCTTCGGTTTCTCGACATTCGGCAAATGACCCGCGCCCGCTATGACCTCAAAGCGCGAGGAGGGAATGAGCGCCGCCGTATCCCTAACCAGGGAGACTGGCGTGGAGCCGTCCTCATCGCCGACCAGGCATAAGGTCGGCGCTTGGATCCGTTCGGCATATGGCCGCAGGTCGGCGCGCTTCAAGGCCCCGCAGGCGGCGAGATAGCCTTGTTTCGGCGTCCGCGTCAGCATGGCGCGCATGCCGGCGAGCTCGGCGGTCCGCTCGCTGCGGAACGCGGCGGTGAACCACCGCTCGAGGACGGAATCGGCGATCGCCTCTATGCCCCCGCGCTCGACCTCAGCCATGCGCTGATCCCAGGATTCGTCGGTTCCGATCTTCGCCGCCGTGTCGCAAAGCACGAGCGCCGTCACGCGCTCCGGACGCCGGCGGTAAAACTCCTGCGCGATCACGCCCCCGATGGAAAGCCCGATAATGGTGGCCCGACCGACGCCGACGCTCTTGAGAAGCGCCGCGAGATCGTCCGCGTAGTCGGCCATGCCGGCCTCGTCCGGGCCGGATTCAGAGAGGCCGTGGCCCCGCTTGTCATAGAGGATGATGCGGAAGTCCGGCGCAAGGATCCCGGCGACTTCGGTCCAGATGCGGAAATCGGTTCCGAGCGAATTGATGAAGACGAGCGGCGGCGCGTCGCGCGGCCCAAGGTCGGAAAAGTGGACGACGAGGCCGTTGGCCTTGACGAACTTCATGGGCGCTGGTTTCTCCGCCGGACCACGGCGCGTCGCGGAATGACGGCCCACCCATAGCAGATGAAGGCGGGCGGCGCGCGCCCGCGAGGGGCGCCCTTCGGCGGCTGAACCGAGCCTAACCGCAATTTTACCGGCGCGCCCTCAGGATTTCAAAGAGCTTACGACCCCGTTTAGTTCCGCGCTCGCGCAGAGGCCGAAAATGGCGCCTGGGAGTCTCCTCTCAATGCGCCCAGCGCGTAGTATGTACACTTTTATCATGTGTAAATGATTTGACCCAAGCGCCCTTCAAGGCGGACGTTTCCCAGGCCGGCCGCGACGCGCATCGCGGAAGAAAGTCCACCAGAACCAGATGAGCGCGAGCGGAGCGCCAATGTCGACGACCGCGTCGAGGCCGGGGATCGGGGTCGCCGGAATGACCAGCATGCCCGCGGCCGCCGTCGCGCCGACGCGATAGGCGAGCGCGACCAGGATCCGCTTCAGCGGATTGTCGTCCGGCAGGCGCGAAATGATGACCAGAAGCGCCGCGAGCACGACGCTCATCGCGACCACGAAGACGAGCAGGTCGCGGATGATCCGTTCGACCGCGTTCAACGCCTCCATGGGGCCTCTCCGTCATCGGAGCGGGGACGCTCCGCCGACGCGCCGTTCAGGTGCGAGACGGGCGCCGCTTCCTTTACCGTTCAGGTCGTTTGGATTCAAAGGGTTAGGATATGGTCAGGTTCGCGCCCGCAAGCTTGTCAATCCATTAGGCTCACTTTTCTGCAACTGGCGACTGCGCCGGCAGCCCGCCGTCTCGGCGTAATTCTCAACTCCATCAGATCACCATTGCGATATAGTCCGCTCGTTGCCGTTGCGAACATGTCAGCTTCTTTTCGCGCAGTTCCTTCCCCCAGCGCTGGCGCGGCCTAAGAGCGCAGACGCCGTCATTCATGATAGCATCGCAATCTCGAGGCGGCGCCATGACGGAAACGCGCAAGATCGCGGCGATCCTGGTCGCCGATGTCGTCGGCTGCAGCCGGCTCGCCGGCGTCGACGAAGAGGGAACGCTGGCGCAGTTGCGTGCGCTGCGCCGCGAATTGATCGATCCCGCGGTCGCTTCGCATCACGGGCGCATCGTCAAGCGCACCGGCGACGGCAGCCTCATCGAATTTCGCAGCGTGGTCGACGCGGTGCGCTGCGCGGTCGAGGTGCAGACCGGCATGGCCGAGCGCAACGCCGGCGTCGCGCCCGACAAGCGCATCGAATTCCGCGTCGGCATTCATCTCGGCGATGTGGTCGAGGAGGCCGATGGGGTCAGCGATCTCGGCCCCACCCAACTCAAGAAAATCGCTGAGCCGATCCGCTTGTACTCGCTCGAAGTGGGCAAGCCGGCGCAGCCGAAGCCCGTCTCTGTTCCAGCGCCCGAAAAATCCCTCCCGCCGCGCCTCTCGATGGTCGTCCTGCCCTTCACCAATATCGGAGGCGACCCGGAGCAGGAGCATTTCGTCGACGGGGTCACGGAGAGCCTCACGACCGACCTCTCACGGATACGTCGCGCCGTCGTGATCGCCCGCAATTCGGCGTTCGCCTACAAAGGCAAGCCGCTCAACGTGACCACGATCGGGCGCGAATTCAACGTCCGCTATGTACTCAAGGGCAGCATTCAGCGCAGCGGAAACCGCATGCGCGTCAATGTCCAACTGATCGACGCCGAGAGCGGCAATCATCTCTGGGCCGAGCGATTCGACAAGCACCTCGCCGATCTCTTCGACATGCAGGACGAAATCGTCGCGCGGCTGGCAAGCGCGCTCAACGCCCAGCTCGTCGCCGCCGAGGCTCGACGCGCGGAACGAACGCCGACCCCCGACTCGATGGACCTGTATTTTCAGGGCTGGGCTTGGCTCCATAAGGGTACGACCCCTGACAATGTCGCGCGAGCGCGCGGGCTTTTCGATCGCGCGCTCTCGACCGATCCCGACAATGTCGACGCGCTCGTCGGATCGGCGGCCGCGGACGTGAGAGCGGGCGCACATGCCCTCGTGACCGATCCAACGGCGGCCTTCGTGGCAGCCGAAGCGAAGTTGACCAAAGCGTTGTCGTCAGTCCCTGACCACCCGCGCGGCCATGCGCTGCTGGGGTTTGTCGAGATCGTCACCAAGCGCGCGGCAGGGGGCATCGCCGAATGCGAACATGCGCTTGCGCTGGATCGAAATCTCGCCAGCGCCCATGCCAACATCGGATTTGGCAAGATTTTCATCGCTCGGGCCGAAGAAGCAGAGGCTCACATCGGTGAGGCCCTGCGCCTAAGTCCGCGTGATACAAATGCTTACATCTGGATGACATTCGCGGGCATCGCGAAGTTCCACCTCGGCTTTTACGAGCAAGCGGTCGCGTGGTTTCGACGGTCGATCGAGGCCAACCGAAATTATCCGCATGCTTATTTTCAGTTGGCCGCCGCCCTCGCACAGCTTGGTCGAATCCACGAGGCGCATTCCGCGGTCAAGGCCGGTCTAGCGCTCAACCCGACCTACGGCATCTCCCGCATCCGCGCCGCTTGGACGGCGAGGAGCGGCGACCCGACCTATCTGGCGCAGCTTGAGCCAATTCTCGACGGCCTGCGCGAGGCCGGAGTCCCGGAATAGCCACCGCGCCCTCACGCCGTGCTCGCCGCCTTCCTCCCCAGCGCCGCCTGCGCCGCGGCGAGGCGGGCGATCGGGATGCGGTAGGGCGAGCACGACACATAGTCGAGACGCGCCGCCTCGCAGAACGCGATCGAGGCCGGGTCGCCGCCGTGCTCGCCGCAGACGCCAAGCTTGATGTCGGGCCGCGTCTTGCGGCCGCGCTCGGCGGCGATGGTGACGAGCTCGCCGACGCCCTCCGTGTCCAGGGTCACGAACGGATCGGCCTTCAGCAGTCCCTTGGTGGTGTAAAAGCCGAGGAACGACGCCGCGTCGTCGCGCGACACGCCAAGCGTGGTTTGCGTGAGGTCGTTGGTGCCGAACGAGAAGAACTCGGCTGTCTCGGCGATTTCGCCCGCGCGTAGCGCCGCGCGCGGCAGCTCGATCATCGTGCCGACGGAATAGGGAACCTTCACGCCCGTCTCCTTCGCCACGGCCTCGCCCGCAGCGACGATGATCGCCTTGACCAGATCGAGTTCCGGGCGCCCGAACACCAGCGGCACCATGATCTCGGCCGCCACTGGTTTCCCGGTCTTTCGCCCCGCCTGAACCGCGCCTTCGAAGATCGCGCGCGCCTGCATTTCCGCAATCTCCGGATAGCGGATGGCGAGGCGCACGCCGCGGAAGCCCAGCATCGGATTGAATTCGTGCAGTTCGGCGGCGCGCGCGCGCAATTTGTCGGCGCTCACTTTCATCACCCTCGCGACCTCGCTGATCTCCTCGTCGGTCTTGGGCAAAAATTCGTGCAGCGGCGGATCGAGCAGGCGGATGGTGACCGGCAGCCCGGTCATGATCTCGAACAGTTCGGCGAAGTCCTGGCGCTGCATGGGCAGGAGCTTGGCGAGCGCGGCGCGCCGTCCCTGCTCGTTGTCGGCGAGGATCATTTCGCGCACCGCGACGATCCGCTCGCCGTCGAAGAACATGTGCTCGGTGCGGCAGAGCCCGATGCCCTCGGCGCCGAACGAGCGGGCCGCGCGCGCATCCGCCGCCGTCTCGGCGTTGGCGCGCACCTTCATCCGCCGGACCGAATCCGCCCAGCCCATGAGGGTCAAGAAATCGCCGGTCATCTCGGGCTTCACCATCGGCGCCGCGCCGGCCATCACTTCGCCCGAGCCGCCGTCGATGGTGAGGATGTCGCCCTTCTTCAGCGTTGCGGCGCCCGCCGTCATTGTCTGCCGCGCATAGTCGATGCGGATCGAGCTCACGCCGCACACGCAGGGCTTGCCCATGCCGCGCGCGACCACCGCGGCGTGCGAGGTCATGCCGCCGCGCGTGGTCACGACGCCTTCGGCGGCGTGCATGCCGTGAATGTCCTCAGGCGAGGTCTCGACCCGGACCAGGATCGATTTGCGTCCAGCCTGACGCAGAGCCTGCGCCTCGTCGGCGGAGAACACGATCTCGCCGCTGGCCGCGCCGGGGGAAGCGGGCAGGCCCGTGGCGAGAGCGGGCGGCTTCATCTTCGGGTCGAGCGTCGGATGCAGAAGCTGATCGAGCGTGGCCGGTTCGATCCGCGCCACCGCGTCGTCGCGCGAAATCAGGCCTTCGTTCGCCATCTCGACCGCAACCCTGAGCGCAGCCTTCGCCGTGCGCTTGCCGTTGCGGGTCTGCAGCATCCACAATTTGCCGCGCTCGACGGTGAACTCGAGATCCTGCATGTCCTTGTAATGCTTCTCGAGAAGCTCGGTCGTGTCGGCGAACTGCTTGAAAACGCCGGGCATCAGCGCTTCGAGCGACGGCCGGTCGGAATGGGCGCCCTTGCGCGCCGCCTCGGTGATGTTCTGGGGCGTGCGGATGCCGGCGACGACATCCTCGCCCTGAGCGTTGACGAGAAACTCGCCATAGAGCGCTTTCTCGCCGGTCGAGGGATTGCGGGTGAAGGCGACGCCGGTCGCCGACGTTTCCCCCATGTTGCCGAACACCATCGCCTGCACATTGACCGCAGTGCCCCACTCGGCGGGGATATGGTTGAGACGCCGATAGGTGATGGCGCGCTGGTTCATCCAGGACGAGAACACCGCGCCGACCGCGCCCCAGAGCTGGTCGCGCGGATCTTGCGGGAAGGGCTTGCCGGTCTCCTCGATGACCCGCGCCTTGTAGTCGGCGATCACGGCGCGCCAGTCCTCCGCGCTAAGGTCGGTGTCGAGCGAATAGCCCTTGGCTTCCTTGTATTGCTCGAGAATGTCCTCGAAATTGTGGACGTCGACCTCGAGCACGACATTCGAATACATCTGAATGAAGCGGCGATAGGAATCGTAAGCGAAACGCGCGTCGTTCGAGGTCCTGGCCAGAGCTTCGACCGACGTGTCGTTGAGGCCGAGGTTGAGAACTGTATCCATCATGCCGGGCATCGAGGCGCGCGCCCCGGACCGCACCGAGACCAGCAGCGGGTTGGCCGCATCGCCAAATGCGCGTTCGGTCAGGCGGCCGACCTCGGCGACCGCGGCGTCGACCTGCGCGGCGAGGTCGGAGGGATAGGTTTTGCCGTTGGCGTAGAAGTAGGAGCAGACTTCGGTGGTGATGGTGAAGCCCGGCGGCACGGGCAATCCGAGCGAGGCCATCTCGTGCAGGTTCGCGCCCTTGCCGCCGAGCAGGTTCTTCATCTCCGCCCGGCCTTCGGCGCGCTCGGCGCTGAAAGAGTAAACCCACTTCGTCATTGTCGATCCCCCAATGTTCAGCGGAAGAATTCGGCTCAAGCCGGGCGCAACCCCATGCCGAAGCTCACCCATCCAACCCCGTGAAACAGGAGGTCGACGCCAAGCAGTGTGCCGATGACATAAACGCTGTCGACCGGCCAGCGACTGAAAATGATCATGCCCAGCAGGATCGTGACCGCGGCGGCGAGAAAGATGAGCGCGCGCGGATGGTCGGGCGGAAGCTGCGCAGCCAGGAAGGCCCGCACCACCCCGGCGGCGATGAGAGCAGCGCCAAGGACGAGCGTCAGCGCGACTGAGGCGAGGACGGGATCGACGATGCACAGGACCCCGACGGCGAGATAGAGAAGGCCGCCGACCACCCAGAGAAAAAATCGTCCCCACGTGCGCGAATGCATGCCGATGCCGATCTCGGCCGCGCCGGCGACCAGGAACAGAACGCCGTTAAGCGTCACCGTCACGATGGTTGCGACGAGCGAAAAGAACAGCGCCGCGACGCCGAGGACGACCAGAAGCACGCCGAAGGCGGTGATGGCCGCCCATTTTTCCCTCAGGCGCTCGACGGCTTCGCCGAGACCATGCGCGCTCCCGACGTTCGACACGTTCGACATTGCGTCTCTCCCGGCAGCGAAGATGAGGCCAAGGCCTAGCGCTGGCGCTTGAGCTCGCCAAGCACTTGCGCCGCATATTCGACCATCGGCACGATGCGGCCATAATTGAGGCGAGTGGGCCCGATGACTCCAAGCACGCCGGCGATGCGATGGTCGCTGCCCCGAAGCGGCGCCGCGATCATCGAGGATCCGGAGAGCGAGAACAGCTTGTTCTCCGAGCCGATGAAAATCTTGACGCCCTCGCCGGTCTCGGCGCGATGCAGAAGCTCGATCACGTCGGTCTTGGTCTCGAGGTCGGCGAACAGCGTGCGAATGCGCTCGAGATCCTCCGAGGCGCGCAGGTCGCCGAGCAGGTTGGCCTGCCCGCGAACGATCAATTGATCGCGCGGCCCTCCGGCGCCGGACCATGAGACAAGGCCGGCTTCGACCAGGCGGGCGGCGATGTCGTCGAGCTCTTGCCGCGCCTCGCTGCGGGCGGCTTCGATTTCCGCTGTCAGTTCGGAGAGGGTGCGGCCGCGAATGCGAGCGTTGAGAAAGTTGCTGGCCTCGACCAGCGCCGAAGCGGGCATGCCGGGAGGCGTCGCGATGACGCGATTTTCGATCGAGCCGTCCTCGGAGACCATGATCGCGAGCGCCCGGGAGGCCTCCAGACGCACGAATTCGACGTGCTTGAGGCGCGCGTCGGTCTTGCTGGTCAGCACCACGCCAGCGCTGCGAGTCAATTCCGACAAGAGGCCCGTCACCTCGGCGAGCGCGCCTTCGAACCCGCCCTCCTCCGCGGCCGCCCGCACCTGACTGTCGATGCGCGCACGGTCCTCACGTCCCAAATCCCCGAACTCGAGCAGGGCGTCGACGAAGAGCCGCAAGCCCTGCTGCGTCGGCAGGCGTCCGGCGCTGGCGTGCGGAGCGTAGATGAGGCCGAGCTCCTCGAGGTCCTGCATCACGTTGCGAACCGAGGCCGGCGACAGCGACATCGGCAAGAGGCGCGACAGATGCCGGGAGCCGACGGGCTCGCCGGTCGAGAGATACGAGTCGACGATGTTGCGGAAGATCTCACGCGAACGGGCGTTGAGCGTCGTCAGCGCGCTCGAACTCGGCGGGACGTTCTCCGGGGGCCGACATGGGGACAAGATGGCCGGAAGTCGCGTTGCGCGCAAGGCGACGCCGCGACAGCGCCCGCGATTGAAAAGAATGGCGTGACCTGCCAAACAGGGCCCGCAAACGAGACGGGAAGCGGGGCGCGGCGTTGGGCGAGGGCTTGCGATCAGGCGGACAGATCCTCATCGACCAGCTCGTCGCGCAGGGAGTCGAACGGGTCTATTGCGTTCCGGGCGAATCCTATCTCGCCGCCCTCGACGCGATGAGCAACGCCCCGATCGAGCTCACCGTCTGCCGCCAGGAGGCGGGCGCGGCGATCATGGCGCTGACCGAGGGGCGGCTCACCGGACGGCCCGGAATCTGCTTCGTCACCCGCGGCCCGGGCGCAACCAATGCGGCGCATGGGCTCCACATCGCCGAGCACGACTCGGCCCCGATGATCCTGTTCATCGGCCAGGTCGAGCGTGCGATGATGGGGCGAGGCGCCTTCCAGGAGATGGACTATCGCGCGCTGTTCGCCTCGACGACGAAGCTCGCGACGCAGATCGAGTCCGCCGCGCAAATTCCGGAAATTGTCCAGCGCGCGTTCCACATTGCGATGCAGGGCAGGCCCGGCCCCGTCGTGATCGCGCTGCCCGAGGACATGCTGACGGAAATGGCCGCGGTCAAGGACGCCCCGCGCGCCGAGGCGGTTCCGATCTGGCCGGGCCTGACGCAGATGGCCGAACTGCAGAAGATGCTGTGGGCGGCGGAGCGGCCGATCGCCATTCTCGGCGGGAGCGGATGGACCAAGCGCGCGAGCGCCGCCTTCGCCCGCTTCGCCGAGCGCTTCGACTCTGCCGGTCACGGGCTCCTTTCGCCGTTCGAGCGCCTTCGACGGCGAGCATGACAATTTCGCCGGCGAAGTCGGACTCTCGATCAATCCCAAGCTCAAAGCGCGCGTCGAAGCGGCCGATCTTGTCCTTCTTGTCGGCGGGCGCATGTCGGAGGCGGCGTCGCAGTCCTATACTTTGTTCGGCATTCCAGCCCCAAAGCAGAAGCTCGTGCACGTCCACGCCGACGCTCACGAGATCGGCCGCAACTACGCGCCGACCCTCGGAATCGTCGCAACGACGCCCGAGTTCTGCGCTTCCCTCGAAGGCGTCGAGCCGCCCGCCAAGATCCGCTGGTCGGCCGAGACGCGCGCCGCGCGGGCCGATTATCTCGACTGGAGCGAGCAGGCGCCGGCCAATCCGGGCCGGGTGCAATTGAGCGAGATCATGTTCGCGATCCGCCGCCGCTCGCCCGACGGCATTTTCACCAATGGCGCGGGCAACTTCTCGATCTGGGTCGGCCGTTTCCTGCGCTTTCGCCAGATCGAGCAGCAATTGGGCCCGACGTCGGGCTCCATGGGTTTCGGCCTGCCGGCGGCGATCGCCGCGCAGCGCCTCTATCCAAAGCGCACCGTCGTCTGCTTCGCCGGCGACGGCGACTTTCTGATGAACGGGCAGGAATTCGCCACCGCCGTGCAATATGGCTTAGCCGTCATCGTGGTGGTGATCGACAATGGCATGTATGGCACGATCCGCATGCATCAGGAGCGCATGTATCCCGGACGGGTCGTGGCCACGGCTTTGCGCAATCCCGATTTCGCGGCTTACGCGCGCGCCTTCGGCGGCCACGGCGAAACGGTCGAGGAGACGGCCGGGTTCCTGCCCGCATACGAGCGGGCGCTGGCTTCCGGGCTGCCCTCGATCCTGCACGTCAAAGTCGATCCCGACGCGATCACGCCGACCACGACCTTGTCCGCTATCCGCGCGCAGGCGCTCAAGAAGCACGCAAGCGTTTGAGGTCAGGCCTGCATCGGCTATGCTTCGCTCATGACCAAGCTCTTCGAACAGGCGGTCGAGACAGTCCGCAGCCTGCCGCCAGAGACCCAGGACGCACTCGCTCGAATTGTTTTGCAGCTCGCCCAGGAGAATGATCTCCCGCCAATCGCCATGAGCGCCGAGGAGGAGGCTTCCTTCGACCAGTCGCTCGCTGAAGCCGAGCGCGGCGAGTTCGTCAG
Source organism: uncultured Alphaproteobacteria bacterium (assembly GCA_963764955.1). Classification (GTDB taxonomy): domain Bacteria; phylum Pseudomonadota; class Alphaproteobacteria; order Rhizobiales; family Beijerinckiaceae; genus Roseiarcus. Next base: position 20,774 of record CAVXVE010000048.1, read on the forward strand.
CGACGAGAACGTCCGGGCGTTCTGGGCGAAGCATACTCCGACCTCGTCCTGAGGGCCCGCGTCAGCGGGCGTCTCGAAGGACGGGCGAGTTCTTGCACGAACGCCTCTGCGTCTTGTCGACCATCCTTCGAGACGCGATGCCCCGCACCGCTCCTCAGGATGAGGTCTTGGACCCCGCCGCTTCCGGCGCGTAGGACGCCGGGTCGAGACTCGCGGGCCGTCCGCGCAAGCGAAAGCTCAGCCGTCCGCGGCGGCGTTCGAGCGATGACCTCGCCGCGGCGGATCACGAGAAGCCGCGTCGCGCGCAGCCGCACCGCTTCGATCGGGTCGGCGGCCTGCAACAGCACCATGTCTGCATGGGCGCCGACGGCGAGGCCGTAGCCCTCGAGCCCGAGGATGCGCGCCGGGATCTCCGTCACGGCGTCGAATGTCCAGCGGATCGCCTCGCGGCTCGTCATCGGCGCGCCATGCACCGCCATATGCGCGACATCGAGCATGTCGGCGCCGCCGAGCCCATACCAGGGGTCCATCACGCAATCCTGCCCGAGAGCGACCGGAATCCCGAGCGCGCGCATCTCCGCGATGCGCGTCAGTCCGCGCCGCCGGGGATAGGTGTCGTGGCGGCCCTGAAGCGTGAGATTGATCAGCGGATTGGCGATCGCGCACATGCCGGATTCGGCGATGAGCGGCAGGAGCTTCGAGACATAGTAATTGTCCATCGAATGCATCGAGGTCAGGTGCGATCCGGTCGCCCGCCGGCCGAGACCGAGCCTCTGCGTCTCGTACGCGAGGGTCTCCACATGGCGCGACATCGGATCGTCGCTCTCGTCGCAATGCAGGTCGACCATCAACCCGCGCCGCGCGGCGAGCTCGCAGAGCGCCTTCACGGAAGCGGCGCCGTCCGCCATCGTGCGCTCGAAATGCGGGATGCCGCCGACGACGTCGACGCCGAGGTCGAGCGCGCGCTCGAGGTTCCGCGCTGCGTTCGGCGAACGGAAATAGCCGTCCTGCGGAAAGGCGACGAGCTGCAGATCGAGATAGGGCTTCACCTTCTTCTTCACCTCGATGCAGCGCTTCGACCGCGACCAGGCGGTCGTCGCACACATCGACATGACTGCGAACGGCGAGCAGGCCCTGCGAGACGGCGAGATCGCAGTAGCGCAGCGCGCGCTCAGCCACCGCTTCGTGAGTGAGATGGGGCTTCAGTTCGCCCCAGAGCGCAATTCCCTCGAGCAGCGTGCCCGAGACGTTGAGGCGCGGCAGGCCAAGCGACAGCGTCGCGTCCATATGAAAGTGGCAATCGACGAATGGCGGCGCGAGAAGGTAGCCGCGCGCGTCGATCGTCGCGCGCGCCTCGGCCGTGATCGCCGGCTCGATCGCGGCGATGCGGCCGGCGGCGATGGCGACGTCCTGTCCCTTGCGCCCGTCCGGCAGCGTGGCGTTGCGAACAATCAAATCAAAGGCCATGCGCGCTCCCGATCCGCTCGAACGCAGCTGCTATGTGTTGCCCAGCTGGCTGTCCATGCCGCCCGCAAGCATTTCGATCGGCGGGCGCTCCTTCGCGTCGGCGAGATAGAAGCAGACGATCTCGGCGGGCTCGGTCGCCGATGCGTTGTCGAATTTGAGAATCGTGTGGCCGGCCGGTTCGAAGAAACTGTCGCCAGTTTTGAGAAGCTGAACCGGCTTCCCTTCCAGCTGCAGGTGAAAGCTTCCGGCCGTCACCACGCCGACGGTCGAGATCGGATGGCGATGCAGCCCCGTCGGCTGGCCGGCCGCAAACTTGATCCGCGCGCCTTTGATCAGACGAACGGCCGGGTTTGCGGCGGGCAGCTCCTCTTCCAGAAGAGGCTCGCGCTTGAGCGGCGGAAAGCGCGATTCAGCCATGACGGTTCGACCCCCTATTGCCGCGCCATCGCGACCTTGGCGCGAACGTGCTTTTCCTCCTCCGAATCTGCGATCAGCTTGCCGGAGATATCGACCGTGACCTCGTGGATCGCGCCGGTGAATTCGAACGGCGGCCCATAGAGCACGCTGACCGGCGAGCCGGAATTGCGGCCGATGAACACGCCACTGCCGATGCCGAGCGCGAGCGGCACGGTGTAGGGGAGCTTCATCTCGCCCACGAGCTTCTTGTTGATGTAAAGTTGCGCCTTGCCCGCCGCGCCCTTGCCGGTCTTCAGATCGGGCTCGCCCGTCTTCTCGAACTCATAGCGAAGCGAGACTTTGCCCGTCGGAACGTCCACGTTCGAGGCGAGATGAAATTCCTCAGCGCCGACGTAATTGTGCACGTAGTGCAGCTTCTTGTCCTTCACGAACAAGGTGTAGCCGCCGACATTGCCGCCGTGACAGATCAGCACGCCCTCCGCGCCGCCTTTGGGGATCTCCACATCCGCAGTGAGACTGTGCGACTTGTTCAAAAGCTTCGCCGCGACATTCTCCGGGATCATCTGGGTGCGCGGATAATAGACGTAGGTCTTGCGGTCCTTGGTCAGCTGCGGACGCTCGTCGGCGAAACGCAGCGTGCCACGGCTGTCGAGCGGGAAGACATTGTACTTGCCCGCCTCCATGTACCAGAGCGCGATCATCTCGATCAGCCTCGGACGATTCGATGCGGCGAGATCGGTCGTCTCGGCCGGGTCCTTGGAGAGGTCGTAAAGCTCCCAATGCTTGGCGTCGAGTTCGCGCAGCATGTCCTCGGTCAGCGTCAGCATGCCGAAGAACACGCCGCTCTCCTTGAATGACGTTCCCGGCACCGGGCATACCGCTCGCCAGCCGTCGTGATAGATCGAGCGGTGGGCGAACATTTCGAAATATTGCGTCTTGTGCCGGCTCTCGGCCTTGGCGTCCTGGAAGACATGAGCGAAGCTCACCCCTTCGATCGGCGATTGCGTCACCCCTCGAACTTGCGTCGGCGCTTCGACCCCGAGCGCCTCAAGCACGCTCGGGACCATGTCGATCGCGTGCGCGAACTGGTGGCAGATCTTTCCCTTGCCCTTAACGCCCTTCGGCCAATGAACGAGGAACGGGTCGGCGGTCCCGCCGCGATAGGTTTCGCGCTTCCAGCGCTTGAACGGCGTGTTGCCGGCGTTGGTCCATCCCCAGGCGTAGTGATTGAAATATTTCGGGCCGCCAAGGTCGTCGATCGCCGCCAGATTCTGCTTCAGGTCGTCGGGCACGTTGTTGAAGAACTTGTTCTCGTTGACCGAGCCGTTCGGGCCGCCCTCGGAGCTCGCGCCATTGTCGGAGATGAACATGATCAGCGTATTGTCGAGTTCGCCGAGGTGGTCGATGAAATCGATCAGCCGGCCGACATGATGGTCCATGTGCTCGCAGAAGCCGGCGAACACCTCCATCATTCGCGCATAGAGCTTGCGCTCGTCGGCCGGCAGCTTGGCCCATTCCTGCACGTCGGGGTCATGGCGCGAGAGCTTGGCGTCCTTGGGCATGATGCCCAGCTCTTTCTGCCGCGCGAACACCTTCTCGCGATAGACGTCCCAGCCCTCGTCGAACTTGCCCTTGTATTTGTCCGCCCATTCCTTCGGAACGTGATGGGGCGCGTGGTTCGCGCCCGGCGTGAAATAGAGGAAGAATGGCTTGTCCGGAGCGACCTGCTTCAAGTCGGCGATGAAGCCGATCGCCGTGTCGGCGAGATCCGCGGTGAGGTGGTAGCCTTCCTCCGGCGTTTTCGGCGGCTCGACCTGGTGATTGTCGTAGACGAGGTCGGGATAATATTGATGGGTGTCGCCGCCGAGAAAGCCGTAATAGCGCTCAAAGCCCCGCCCGAGCGGCCAGCGGTCGTAAGGGCCAGCCGCGCTGATCTGTTCCGATGGCGTCAGGTGCCACTTGCCGATGGCATAGGTGGCGTAGCCCTGCTGCAAGAGCATGTCGGACAGAAAGCCGTTCTCGAACGGGATCGCGCCATTGCCGCCGGGATAGCCAGTCGAGCCCTCGGTGATGCAGGACATGGCGTTCGAATGATGATTCCGGCCGGTCAGAATGCATGAGCGCGACGGCGAACAGAGCGCGGTCGTGTGCATGTTGGTGAACAGCAAGCCATTCTTGGCCAGCTTGTCGATATTCGGCGTGTTGATCGGCGAGCCGTAGCACCCGAGCTGGCCGAAGCCGGTGTCGTCGATCACAATGAATAGGACGTTCGGCGCGCCTTCCCTGGCGCGCACCGGCGCGGGCCAGGCCGGCTCGGATTCGCCGATGGTGCGGCCCATGCGGCCTGGGAATGTCGTGCCGGGCTTGTATTCCTTGAGCGCCATGTGTCCCTCCCGCTGCTGGTCGATGTTGGGCCCGATCTTCTTTCATTTGCGCCTGGCGCACCAGCCGCGCCTGCGGCCCGAGCGCGATGCTCGCGCCAGAAAGCCTTTCGGGCGGCGCCAACCGTGGCAATTTTACGCAGCGACTTCGGAGCGGCAAGTTCGATCGCACCCAATCGGCGACCGGGCGGGCGACCTATCCGTTCTTCAAGTGAGGCGCGTGCAGCGCGAGGTCGGCCGGGCCGAGGCGGTCCTTCGCCGCCCGTGACTGATGCCAGTACGGGTAGATGAGCGGCGGCAGGCTCGCCTTGTCGAGGCGGGCGCGCTCGTCGTCGGCGAGCTTCACGTCGACGCTGGCGAGATTGTCGCGGAACTGCGCCTCGGTGCGGCCGCCGATGATCAGCGACGTCACCGCCGGGCGTCCGAGCAGCCAGGCCAGCGCGATCTGCGCCGCCGAGACCTTGTGCGCTTCGCCGATCGCGACCAGTTCGTCGACGATCCCCCACAGCGCATTCTCGTCGCGCACCGGCGGCTCGCCCCAGCCCGCGACCTGGCGGGTTCCCTCGGGCTGGGCCTTGTTGCGGCGATACTTGCCGCTGAGCAGCCCTCCGGCGATCGGCGCCCACGCCAGAACCGCGAGCTTCTGGTCGATCGCGACGGGAATGAGCTCGTATTCGGCCTCGCGCGCCTGAAGCGAATAGTGAATCTGTTCCGAGACGAACGGGATGCGGCCATCGCGGCGCGCGACCTCCATCGCCTTCATCATGTGCCAACCGGACCAGTTCGAGCAGCCGATGTAGCGCACCTTGCCCGCGCGCACGAGACTGTCGAGCGCCTCCATCGTCTCCTCGAGCGGGGTCAGGCCGTCCCACTGATGCACCTGATAGAGGTCGATGACGTCGGTCCTGAGCCGCTTCAAGCTCGCTTCGCAGGCGCGGATCAGATGCCAGCGGGAAAGGCCGCGATCGTTGGGCCCCTCCCCCATCGGAAAGCGCGCCTTGGTGGCGATCAGCATGCCGGGCTTGCGCTTCTGTCCCAACGCCTCGCCGATCAATTCCTCCGACGCGCCGCCCGAATAGACATTGGCGGTGTCGATCAGATTGACGCCGGCGTCGGCGACGATGTCGATCAGCTTGCGCACCTCGTCGAGCTGGAGATTGCCGACCTTGGCGAAATTTCCCTTGCCGCCGAAGGTCATGGTTCCCATCGTCAAGACGGAGACCTTGAGGCCCGAATTACCCAGCTGCCGGTATTCCATTCGCCGCTCCTCATGCCGACGTTCCGAACTATCGGCGCGATGAACTAACATGCCAGCGGTGGCCGGGCCAAGATCGCCGGCGCGCCCGGTAACGCCGTTGTGAGCCAGCCGCGCCTCGAAGCCGCACATTCTGTCTGAACGCCGTGGAAGAGCGGACTTGCCGCTCGCAGGGCTTTGTGCGCATTTGTCCCGCCGTCCCGACCTTATCCCCTCCCCAGGAGCTTGACTTGGCCCTCGCCTCGCTTCGCCGGCTCGCTTTCGCCGCCGTCTTTTCCGCCGCGGCGCTCGCCGCGAATGGCGCTTTCGCCGCTGCGGCGGCGCCCGAGCCCGATCGAACGGTCGACATGGCCGCGGTTCTCAAGCCCGACCCGTTGCCGGATCTCACGGTCGGCGCCGCGTCGGGCGTGCCGGTCGTCGAATATGGCTCGCTGACCTGCCCCCACTGCGCGACCTTCAGCCGCGAGGTCTTTCCGGAGCTGAAGAAAGACTACATCGACACCGGCAAGGTCCGGTACATCTTTCGCGAATTCCCGCGCAACCCGCTCGACGTCGCGGCTTTCGTGCTGGCGCGCTGCATCGGCGACGACAAGGCGTTCGCGGCGATCGAGCTTTTGTTCGCTGAGCAGGACAAGTGGGCGTTCGTCGACAAGCCGCTCGAGCCGCTGATCGCCGCCATGCGTCCAACCGGCCTCACGCATGACCAGGCGATGGCGTGCCTCAAGGATCAAAAGAAGGCCGACGCGATCGTCGCCATCGGGAAACGGGCGACCGACGAGATCAAGATGAACGGCACGCCGACCTTCGTCATCGACGGCAAGGTCTATGGCGGCGAGCTCACCATCGACCAGTTCAAGGCGATCCTCGATCCGCTGATCAAGAAGTAGCGCGCCGACAGCGCCCTCACCAGGCCAGAAACCGCCTGCCGGCCAGCGCGCCGACGCCCGCACAGATGAGAGTCGCGAGCGGATACCAGGTCGCCACAAACAAGGGCGAATCGTCCGGGCAGGTCGAGGCGTAGAGAAGCGCCGCGACGCCTGCGGAGGCCGCCCCCGCGAGCGCGCCGGTCAGCGCCGGGTGGAGAGGCGCCCCGGCGCGCAGCGCGACGATCAGCGCAGCCAGAATGGGCGCGGCCAGCATTGGAATCATCGCCGTGCAGTGCATCGAATTCGTGCCGATGAGCCGGGACATCCAGGCGCTTTGCGGCACGAGCCACAATTCCGCGACCACGCCGGCGGCGAGCAAGAGGAAAGGCGCGAGAAGCCAGAGCGCCAGCGCGCTCGGCCTGGCGTCAGGGCGGGCGAGGCGCAGCGTCAACAGAAGCGACGGCAGGGCGAAGGCCAACGAGTTCGACGAACTTGAGGCCGAAGCGCATCGTCCGCATGGCCTCGTCGATGTCCGGCCTCGGACGAAGCAGGAGACCATAGAGCGCGAGACTCCCGACGAGCCCGATCACCAGCGCGACCGCGACCCTCCAGCCGAGCCGGATCGGCTTCGGAACCGGGTCGGCGGCGAGCGCCGCGATGAGTTCGGAGGTTCTCACTCGACCGACTTCCGCCATGCCGCGCCGAGCGACTTCAGCGCCCGGTGGAGCGCCACCCGCACCGCGACCTCGCTCATCGACAGGCGCTTCGCCGTGGCCGCGATCGACTGGCCGTCGAGCGAGATCGAGGTCACGATGTCGCGCTGGCGGGGCGCCAGCGTCTCCAGGAGCTTGCGCGCGTCGCTCAGCGCGTGCGGGTCCTCGCCCTCCGGCGCGGCGAGGAACTCCTCGAAATTCTCGAGCGGCTCGATGCGGCGCCGGCCGCGGCGGCGCAGGGCGTCGACCACCTTGTGTCGCGCTATGGCGTAGACCCAGGGCGCAAGCGGCTGCCCGGGGTCCCAGGTATGCCGCTTGAGATGGATCGCCAGCAGGGTCTCTTGCACCGCATCCTCGATATCCGCGTCTCCCGCCCCAGCCCGCGCGAACGCGCCGCGCGCCATCGATCGCACCGAACGACTGACGTCCTTGAGGAGTCGCCGGTACGCGCCCTCATCGCCGCCGATCGAGGCCATCATCATTCGAGACCAAGGATCGTCCGGTGGACCCTTGACGGGCTGGGCTCTCATACGGGCTTCGTTTCGTTGCGTCTGCCGTTACAGGTCCGGGGAAATATTTTCTCTCGAAGCGAGAATGAGGTGTCGATGTAACATGCTCGGGGGCGCTGGCGAAGACGCCAACGCCATTCATTCGAAGACGAGGACTGGAGAACCCCATGACCGTCGCGGATCGTCGTGCTCCGAGAAGCCTGGCCGCCCCCAGCGTCGGGGTCGGCTTCAAGCCCGAGCATTTCGAGGCGATCCTCGACACGCGTCCGGAACTTGGGTTTTTCGAGGTCCACGCGGAGAACTATATGGGCGCCGGCGGCGCGCCGCACCGCCGCCTCGATGCGATTCGCGAGCTTTACCCGCTCTCCCTGCACGGGGTTGGCCTCTCGATCGGCTCGCCCGGGCCGCTCGACCGCGCTCATCTTCAAAGGCTCGCCGCGGTCGCGAAACGCTTCGAGCCCGCGCTCGTGTCCGAGCACCTCGCCTGGTCGACCCACGAGGGCGCGTTCCTCAACGATCTCTTGCCCCTGCCCTACACGGACGAAACCGTGGCGCGGGTGTCGGAGCATATCGACGAAGTGCAGAACGCCCTTGGCCGGACGATGTTGCTGGAGAATCCCTCCACTTACGTCGTGTTCGCGGAGAGCACATGGGCGGAGACCGATTTTTTGCGCGAGATCGCGCGCCGCACCGGCTGCGGCCTCCTGCTCGACGTCAACAACGTGTTCGTCAGCGCGACCAATCACGGCTACGATCCGGGCCGCTATCTCGCCGATTTTCCGCTGTCCGCGGTGGGCGAAATCCATCTCGCCGGCTATGCCGAGGACAGCGACGACGCGGGTCTGCCGCTGCTGATCGACGCCCACAATTCGCCGGTTCGGGAGGCCGTCTGGGCGCTCTATGGCGAGGCGATCCGAAGGCTCGGCCCGACGCCGACGCTGATCGAATGGGACAACGACGTTCCCGCCTGGCCCACGCTTTTCGGCGAAGCGCGCCGGGCGGAGCGTACGATTGTCGAGACAGCGGCAACCCGGGAGCGCGCCGATGTCGTTTGAGGCGGCGATCGGCGCTTTTGCGAAGGCGCTTGGCGATCCCTCGGCCGCGGCGCCGCCAATGACCCGCGGGCGCATGGGCGCCCCCGACGCCCGCCGCTTCGCGGTCTACCGCAACAATGTCGCCGTCGGACTGATCGGCGCGCTCGAGGCGCGCTATCCCGTGGCGCGGCGGATCGTGGGCGAGGGCCTGTTCGGCGCCATGGCGCGCGCGTTTGTCCGTGTCCATAAGCCCCGCTCGCCGGTGATGATCGCCTATGGCGAGGCGTTTCCCGAGTTCGCCGACGCTTATCTCGCTTCCGCCGACGTTCCCCCTCGCGTCGCCATGGCGGCCGACGTGGCGCGGCTCGAGAACGCCTGGGTCGAGGCCTACCACGCGGAGGACGCAGGCGTCGCGACTGTCGCTGATCTCGGCGCTCTCGGCATCGAGGCGCTGCCGCAAACGCGCATTGCGTTCCATCCCGCGGCGCGTTTTTTGCGGCTTCTGACCCCCGCGGCCTCGGCATGGGCGGCCTATCAGGACGGAGCCGATCCGACGGCCCCGATCACCTTCATCCCGGAAGACGCGCTCATCACCCGTCCCGACTGCGACGTCCGGGTGCGCGTCCTCCCGGCGCTTGCTTATGATTTCGCTCGAAGCCTGCGCGACGGCGCGACGTTGATGGACGCCGCTCTGGCGCTGAACGACCCAACCTTCGACCTCGGAACCCATCTCGTCGGATTGGTGGAGTCCGGCGCCGTCGCCGCCATCCTGCCGGGAGGAACGTCATGATCGCCGACGCCGCCCGCACGGGCTTGCTCGCCCCATCGAACCCGATCGCCCGCGTCACCAGCCTTGTCTTCGGACTCGTCCCGGCCTGGCTGCCGCTCCTCGTCCTGCGGCTCGCGCTGGCGCGGCCCTTCTTCGCTTCGGGGCTCACGCGCTGGGACGGCTGGTTCACGCTCTCCTTCGGCGCGAAGATCCTGTTCGAGCAGGACTACAAGCTCCACATCTTCGGCTCCGAGATCCCCTTCCCGATGCCCGACGTCGTCGCGGCGATGGCGAGCACGGCCGAAATCACGCTGCCGATCCTGCTCGCGTTCGGGTTCCTCACCCGCTGGGCGGCGCTCGGCCTTCTCGTCATGACCGGCGTCATCCAGCTCACCTATCCGGACGGCTGGGCGAACTTCCATCTGTACTGGGCGGCGATGGCGCTCGCGATCATCACTTTCGGCCCCGGCGCGATCTCGCTCGACCGGCTCATCGGCCTCGACGGGCGGGGCGGAACCGTCACCGTTTCGGATAGGCGGTGAAGACGTAATCCTTGTCCTGAACGATCGTGTGGCAGGCGAAGCCGCACTTGGCGTCGTGCTCCTGCGGCGGCGAGTCTTCCGTCGTGCCGGGCCTGAACGTCTCGGACGCCGGGTCATATTCGAACTGCGCGTATCCCCATCCGCCGCTGTCGGCGAACTTCTTGCTGTCCTTGACCATGAAGTCGACGTCATGCAACGCGCCCGGCACGATCGGCTCGCCGGGCTGGTCCTCGGCCTTCTTCGCCGTCCAATGGATTTTCGCAAATCTCGCGCCGTCCGGGAACGGCTTGCCATTGCCGGGAATGCCGGCCCTGTAGGCCTCGATCAGTACAGGATTGCCGAGGATCGTCGCGAGCCTGTCGCCGTTGTGACTGACAGAGACAACCTGCCAATCTTCGTATCCACGGAAGTCGGCGAAGGCGAGACCGCCCGGCACTTGGAGCGAATATCTGTCCTGCGCCGCGAGCGCGATGCCGGCCAGGAGAGAGGGTAAGACGACAATCGCGACTACAGCTTTGGTGTTCACTCTGAACATGGCGCCCCTCCGTTCATTGATGATTTTCGATGCAATTGGGCTTCCGGCGACGAAGCCGGCGCGAATTCAACCCAAACCACGATTCGGAAAGCGCGGCGGGATCGCTGCAAAGCAGCGCCGGCGCCGTTCAATATCCAATGCCGCGGGCGCTCACCCCTCATGGGCCACCTGCAGGGTCTTGAAGTCGAGCAAAACTGCGCCGAATGAAAACAGCCGTCAAGCGCCCGCTCATGCGACAGTTTTGCGACAGAAAGCTGGCCTCGCGCGCTATTGACATGGCCTAAAACGGCGTGGCTTTAAGCCCCTTCGAAGACGCTCGTCCCTGAAGGAAACTTAATGACCCACTGGCCGCGGCACGGGCGCATTGACGGCCCGATCGTGATGATCGGCTTCGGATCGATCGGCAAGGGCACGCTGCCGTTGATCGAGCGTCATTTCGAATTCGACAAGAGCCGCTTCGTCGTCATCGACCCCGACGATTCCGATCGAAAGATCCTCGATGAGCGTGGCGTCGGCTTCGTCCAGCTCGCGATCACGCGCGACAATTATCGCGACGTCCTGACCAAATATCTGACGGCGGGCTCAGGCCAGGGGTTCTGCGTCAACCTGTCGGTCGACACGTCGTCGCTCGACCTCATGCGCCATTGCCGCGAGATCGGCGCGCTCTATGTCGACACGGTCGTCGAGCCCTGGCCGGGCTTCTATTTCGACAAGTCGATGGGCAACGAGGCGCGCACCAATTACGCCTTGCGCGAGACGGTGCTGGCCGAGCGGCGGAAGAATCCGGGCGGCTCGACCGCGGTCTCGTGCTGCGGCGCCAATCCGGGCATGGTGTCGTGGTTCGTCAAGCAGGCGCTCGTCAATCTCGCCCGCGATCTCGGCGACAAGGCTTCGGAGCCGAAGACCAAAGACGGAATGGGCGCGCCTCGCGCAGCGCCTCGGGGTCAAGGGCGTGCATATCGCGGAGCGCGACACCCAGCGCGCCAAAAGCCCGAAGCCGCGCAATGTGTTCGTCAACACCTGGTCGGTCGAAGGTTTCCTGTCGGAAGGCATGCAGCCGGCGGAGCTTGGCTGGGGCACGCACGAGAAATGGGCGCCGCCGAACGCGGGCTTCCATGAAGAAGGCTGCAGCGCGGCGATCTACATCAACCAGCCCGGCGCCAATACGCGCGTGCGCTCATGGACGCCGACCGCGCGCGGGCAGTTCGGCTTCCTCGTCACCCACAACGAGTCGATCTCGATCGCCGACTATTACACCGTGCGCGACGAGAAAGGTGCGGCCGTGTACCGGCCGACATGCCACTACGCCTATCATCCGTGCGACGACGCGGTCTTGAGCCTGCACGAACTGTTCGGCCGCGCCGGCGAGATCCAGAGCGCGCACCACATCCTCGGCGAGACCGAAATCCTCGACGGGATCGACGAACTGGGGGTGCTGCTCTACGGCCACGCCCGCAACGCCTATTGGTACGGCTCGCAGCTCTCGGTCGAGGAGACGCGCGCGCTCGCGCCCTATCAGAACGCGACGGGCATGCAGGTGACCTCAGCGGTCCTGGCCGGCATGGTCTGGGCGCTGGAGAATCCCAAAGCCGGAATTGTCGAGGCTGACGAACTCGACTTTCGCCGCTGCCTCGAAGTTCAGACGCCCTATCTGGGGCCGGTCATCGGCGTCTACACGGATTGGACGCCGCTTACGGGTCGCCCGGGCCTATTCCCGGAAGACATCGACGAGAGCGATCCGTGGCAGTTCAGGAACGTGCTGGCGCGCTAGGCGCCAGCCGCGGCGGCCTTAGGCCGCCACGTTCGTGCGATTCGGAACGCGCGACCACAGCGCCTACAGCGTTTCGCGACAAGCCGATGAGCGCATGAAGGCCGTCCGCGACGGCGACTCCGAGGCCGGACGGGCCGTAGCGGTTCAAGGGCGCAAGCTGTGCGCGGAGATCGCACACGAGGAGCGGCGGAGCCGACCGCTCTCCGTGGCGATCGGTATTGTATGAGCAGTTCATTTTATTTTCTGATTTTTTCTGAGGTTTGATCGTCCGATCAACGTTGGACGGAACCACAGATAGGGTGCAGGTCTCTAATTTCAATGCATGATAATTATGTGATTAGCCACCCGGTGGTGGGAGACAGGATTTCAAACCAGCGTTCAGCCGCGGCCCTCTCCTTCGCTGCCCCTGTCTCAAGGCCCGGCCACGATTTTCAACTCGACCAGCCGCCGCCAGATGGCGCGCGCCAAGTCGTCTTGCGTGCGCCCCGCCGCCCTGATGCGGCCCACATACGGAAAGTTGATCGTGCCGTCCGGCTCCACGCGCGTGGTCGTATCCAGTTCGGGATGATCGACGATCCGGATGGCGACGACATCCGAATTCGTCAAAACGCGACCTCCGGCCCGCGCCGGCAGCGCTCCTATCGCGGCGAAGAGCAAGACGCCGATCCAAATCGCCTGATGACCCATTCTCATCGTTTCACGCTCTCGATCTCGCGCCTGACGCAATTCGGAGGCGAACATGCCGCCATATTGTCCCAATCCAGGCATCCGATACCCGACGTGCTGCGACGCGCCGACAGCGGCGCCGATACAATGCGCCTGGCGATCAGGGAGGGTGGAAGACCATGGCCGACCCATTTGAATTGTGGCGTCTGACATGGTCGACCGCAATCTCTCGCGGACTGGAGAGCCTCGCCGAGCTTGCTCCAAGCGCCGCCGCGGTCGAGCTTGGACATCAAGCGGACACGGTCGACTTGTCGTTCTTGACCACGCTTGGACAAATCCGCATCGAGTTGCCGACGATGCTGCTTCTCGAACGGACCGAGCCGGTCGCGGCGAAGGCCAAGCCGGTGCTCATCGTTGCGCCTTACGCGGTTCATGAGGCGTCGATCGCCGACTTCGCCGACCGCCACAGCGTCGCGCAGGTCCTTGCCGAAGGCGGATCGGAGTTCGTCGCTTTGACCTATTGGAAATCGGCGACGGCGCAAATGCGCGACTACGGCATAGACGCCTATCTCAGCGACCTGAATGTCGCCATCGACGACCTTGGCGGCCGCGCGTCTCTCGTCGGACTGTGTCAGGGCGGCTGGCTCGCCGCAGCCTACGCTGCGCGCTTCCCGCGAAAGGTCGTCAAGTTGGTCCTGGCGGGCGCTCCGATCGACCTCCGCGCCGCGCAATCGCGCATCACCCAAACCCTTGCCTCGGTCTCCACGGCGTCGATCGCCCAAACTCTCGCGCTCGCCGGCGGACGGGTTCGGGGATCTCTGGCTTACGCGCTGTGGTCGGATGATTTGATGAAAGACTTCACCGCGGAAGCGGCGCTACAGGATGTGAGCGATCCGGCGCTGGTTGAAAAGTTCAAGGCCTGGAACGCACGGGCCGTCGATCTGCCCGGCGCCTATTTCCTCCAGTCCACCGAGTGGATATTTCGTGAAAATCGGCTGGCGCGCGGCTCGTTTCCGAGCCTTGGACGACAGAGTCCGCTGTCCGACATCTCGGCGCCGGTCTTTGTCCTCGCGGCGGCTGACGACGAGATCGTCGCGCTTCCGCAAGCGACCGCGGTCAAATCGCTATGCCCCGGGACGCGCGTCGAAATCCGTGTCGAACCGGGGCGCCATTTGTCGTTATTCCTGGGGCGGCGAACGCTCCAGACCGCCTGGCGGCACATTGCGCGATGGCTGACGCAGCTGGAGAGCGGCCGGACCCGCCCCTCCGCTTGTACGCTCTCTGGAATGTGATCGTGCTGGCGATGAATTTCATTTAGCGGTTTCCGCCGAATCTGCGCACTAAATCTTCTCACCGCGAATTCGCAGCCTGACCAATTTGACCATAACGCCTCGCGCAACTAAAGGAGCGGCATGCCCCGCACGGTCAACCTCTACGAAGCCAAAACTCATCTCTCGTCCCTGGTCGAGGCCGCCGAGCGCGGCCAGGAGATCATCATCGCCAAGAACGGCGTCGCCAAGGCCCGTCTCACGCCGATCGGCCCGCTCAAGCGGATCCGCAAGCCGTCCGGGCTCCTCGCGATCAGCTACATCGCCGAGGACTTCGACGCGCCGGACGCCGAATTGACGCGCCTGTACGAGGCCGAGGCGTGAGCCTGCTCCTCGATACGCAGGTGTTTCTGTGGTTCGAGAGCGGATCAGCGAAGCTCTCCGATCTCCTGCGCAGGACGATCGGCCGGGAACTGGACGTCTATGTCAGCGCGGCGTCATTCCTGGAAATCGCGATCAAGCAGCGAGCCGGCAAGCTTGCGCTCGAGGGGTCGCCACGCGCCGCGGCGCTCGCGGCTGGCTTTTCCGAACTGGCGGTCGGCGGCGCGGACGCTGAAACGGCGAGCGCGCTCATCTGGGATAATCGCGACCCGTTCGACCGCATGCTGGTCGCCCATTGCCTCAACCGCGATCTTGCGCTCGTCACCGCCGACCCCCGGATGCGCGGGCGCAACGATATCGCCGTGATGTGGGCCGGATAGGCGCCGCTCGACCCGGCCCCACAAGCCATCCAATCAGCCGGCCCGCTCGCCGCTTCGCGCTGTGCGTAGCCGTTCGGCGTAGACATTGATGGTGAGCGCGGCGAGCAGGATCAGGCCGCGGATGAGGATCTTGAGGAAGCTGTCGATCTTGACGTAATCGAGGCCGTTGTTGAGGACGCCGAGCACGAACAGGCCGACGATCGTGTTGCCGATTCCGCCGCGACCGCCGAACAGGCTCGTGCCGCCGACCACCACAGCGGCGATGGCGTCGAGCAGGAAGGTGTCGAATTCGTTCTGCTGGGCGGAGCCGAAATAGGCGACGCCGATCATGCCGGCGAAGCCTGAGCAGACGGCCGAGATCACCATCACCGCGCCGACGATGAAGCGGACGTTGACGCCGGAATATTCCGCCGCCTCACGGTTGCCGCCGACCATGTAAACGTAGCGGCCGAAGCGCGTGTAGGTCAGCACGAGATGAGCGACGAGCAGGAAGATCGCCGCGACGATGATGATCCAGGGCACGCCGAAAATCGTCTTGGATCCGAGCGTCAGAATAAGAGGCGGAACGGTATAGGCGATCTGCCCGCGCACCAGCACCGCCGAGACGCCCGCGCCGATCTGCATCATCGCCAAGGTCATAATGAAGGACGGGATGCCGATCCGCGTCACGCCGAAGGCGGTGACGAGGCCCAGCGCGAAACAGGCGGCGAGCGCAAGGATGATCGCGATGGCGCCCGGCATCGGCAGATTGGCGATGTTCACATAGTCCGGCTGCAGCGTGAAGAAGGTGAGCACGATCGCTGTCGCGTTGGCGATCGCGCCGACCGAGAGGTCGATCTCCGCGGTGAGAATCACGAAGGTCAGGCCGACCGCCATGATCGCCGTGATGGACACCTGCTGGAGGATGTTCTCGAGATTGCCGAGCGTGGCGAAACTCGGGCTCGCGATGCTGAAAAATCCGACGAGCACGATCAGGGTGATGAAGGGCGCGATGTTGCGCAATTGATCGCGCAGGAAATCGCCCAGCCGAAAGGCGCGTGTGGATCCGACCTCGGCGCTCTGAATATCCATGCTTAGGCTTATTCCTGTCGTCAGGCTGCGGCGAGCAGCTGATCCTTGCTGATCGCTTCGCCGGCGAATTCATGCGCGATCTCGCCCTTGCGCATCACCAGGACGCGGTCGGCGAGCGAGAGAACGGTTTCCGGCTCGGTGGAGAAGACGACGATGGCGATGCCGGAATCGCGCAAATGCCGCACGATGCGCACCACGTCCTCCTTGGCGCCCACGTCCATGCCGCGCGTCGGTTCAGCGAGGAGGAGGATCCGGGGCGGGTGAGTCAGCCATTTGGCCAGTGCGACCTTCTGCTGATTTCCGCCGGAAAGGCCGCCTAAGCGCAATTCGATGTTGGGCGGGCGGATGTCCAGGTTCTTGACCTGCTCCCTGGCGATCTCCCGCTCGCGGTCCGGCTTGAGCAGCCATTTCGACAGCAACTCAAGGACCGCGATCGACACGTTCTTGTACACCGGCTCGTCGCCGAACAGCATCGTGCGGCGGCTCTCGGCGACATAGGCGACGCCCGCCTTCTTGGCCGCCGTCGTGCTCTTGAGCGTCATCGCCTTGCCGTCGATCTCGAGCGATCCGCTCTCGGGACGATACTTGCCGAACAGGGTGCGCGCCAGTTCGAGCTGCCCGCAACCCATGAAGCCGTAAATCCCGAGAACTTCGCCGGCCCGCGCCTCGAACTTGAGATTGCGATAAGAAGACGCGAGCGTGAGGTCATTCGCCCGCAACACGACCGGGGCCTCCGGGCGACTGTCGAGCTTGATTGCGCCGAGGTAGCTTTCCTCGAGCTCCTCGCGACCCGAGCCGATCATCCGTTCGATGATCCAGGCCTTGTCGATCTTGGGCGTGACCGCAGCCGTCTCCACCTTGCGCCCGTTGCGGAAGATGGTGATCGCGTTCGAGATCTTGAGAATGTCGTCGAGAAAATGCGAGATGAAGACCATGCTTCGGCCTTCTTCGCGCAGCCTCGAGAGGACGCCGAACAGGCGCTCGATCTCAGGCGGCGACAAAGCCGAGGTCGGCTCATCGAGGATGATGATGCGCGCGCCGGAAAACAGCACGCGCGACAATTCGACCAGCTGCTGCACCCCGATCGGGAAATCGCCAAGGCGTGCGCGCGGGTTGATGTCAAGCCCGAGGTTCTTGAGCTCTTCGGCCGCGCGCTCGGCCATCCGCCGCCAGGCGACGACGCCCATCCCGTTCACCGGCTGTGCGCCGAGAAAGACATTCTCGGCCACGCTCAATTCCGGCGCGACGCTGAGCTCCTGATGCACCATGCCGATGCTGGCCGCCAGCGCGTCGCGGGTCGAGCGGAAATGGACCTGCCTCCCGTCGACGCGCATGGTTCCGGAATCGGCCGGATGCACGCCGGCGATGATCTTCATCATCGTGCTTTTGCCGGCGCCGTTCTCGCCGGCGAGACCATGAATCTCGCCGGCGTTCAGGGTGAAGTCGACATTCCGAAGCGCCTGGACGCCGCCAAACGACTTCGAAATGTCGGTCAGTTCAAGCAGCGCCATCGCGGTTCGACGCGGATCAGATGAGGAACTGCTCCTCCATCCACAACATGCCGTCGGCGTTGGCCTTGGTGACCACCGGGCCGTCGGTGACGATGTTCTTGGGGATGCCGGCCTTCGCGCCCTGAACCACGGCCTGCACGCCCGCGACGATCGCGCCGCCATGGATGCGGCAGGACGGGTTGCGAACGGTGGCGAGCATCTGCCCCGCCTGGACCGCCTTGATCGCCGGCGGCATGGCGTCGACGCCGCCGATCTTGATCTCGGTGCGGCCCTTGGCCTGCATCACCTTGTAGGCGGCGAGCGCCATGTCGTCGTTGTGGAAGAACGCCGCGTCGATCTTCGGATATTTGGTCAGCAGCGTCTCCCAGATGCGCGCGGCCTTGGTCACGTCCCAGTCGGCCGGATCCTCGTTGAGCACCTTGATTTTCGGATACTTCGCCACGATCTCGTGGAAGCCCTTGGCGCGCCCTTGAGCGCCGGTGTGGCCAAGCGCGCCCCAGGTCATCACCATGTTGCCTTCGCCGTTGATGGCGTTGACCAGCGTCTGGGTGACCGACGCGCCCATGAATACGTTGTCAGGCGCGAGCAAGCTCAGGACTTTGATGGTGTCGAGCGGCGCGATCAGCGTATCCATGTCGATGACCGGAATGCCGGCGTCGATCATCTTGTTGACCGGCGCGGTCAGGGTGCCGATGCCGAACGCCTGAATGGCGACGAAATCCCACTTCTGCGAGGCCATGTTGTCGATCGCCGCGCGCTGCTTGACCGCGTCGAGCTGGCCGTCGAACCAGGTCACGTCGACGTTGAACAGCTTGCCCCAATATTCGGCCGCCTGCTTGCCCTGGGCGCACCAGGTCGCCTGCAATCCGGCGTTGGAGAACGCGGCCTTGAGCGGCTTTTCCGACCGGCCGGCCGCCTCGGCCAGTGCGGAGGCCATCATCGGATTGAAGCCCATTCCGCCAAACAGCGCCGCGGCCCCAGCGCCTGCGGCCGCCGCCTTGATCAGCTTGCGGCGATCCTGCGAAACGTTTGTCTCTGACTCGGTCATGTTTCCTCCCTGCGACCCGGCGTTCCTCGCCGCGCGTCGTCATACGCCCAACCATGACATAGAACGTTATTGCGATTCAATACCCGGCGCGGCGCGGGGAATCCGCATTCCGCCTTGGCTGCGCGGCCCGCCCTGCGGCGCGGCGCCGTCAAACGCGCCCGCTAGCGCGCACTCGCCGAGGACGGACGCTTGAGCCGCATCGCGAGCGCGAGCCCAATGACGACGCCGAGCGCCAGCGGCAGGAGCGAAGGCTGCGGCATACGCTCAAAGCGCACGCCATCCTTGTCGATCACGATAAAGCCGAGGGGCTTGGCCGTCATGGCGCCGCCAAGACCCTTGGCGATGAGACCGTCGCCAACCCCAACGGCGAAGCGGGCCTGCGCGACGGGAATGACCGTTCTCTCCCCGTCGACGATCGGCGCGCCGAACACGGCGTTCGCATTCGCCTGCTTGCCGATTATTTGCGCAAGGTCGTTGAGGTCCGGCGAAATGGTCTTCTGCGGAGCTTCCGGTTCAGCGTCCATCAATCGCCCCATCTCTTCACCTCCTCGGCCGGCTGAGCAAACAATAACTTGGCCTCGGCGCGTTTTGATCCATTTCAATCTCGCGGGGTCCGGGCTCTCCAGAGGCCCGCGAGTTTGCTAATGTCGCGCTTTCGGCAAGAGGGAGGATCCATGGCGACCCATATTGCGGAGATCAAGTGGGCGGCGAAGGAGAGCGGCGAGGAATTCCTCAAAGGCCGCTTCAGCCGGGCGCATATCGTGAGCTTCGACGGCGGAACAATGGTTCCGGCCTCGGCTTCGCCCCATGTCGTGGGAAAATGGGCGGTTCAGGCGGCGGTCGATCCGGAGGAAATGCTGGTCGCCGCGCTCTCGAGCTGCCACATGCTGTCGTTCCTGCATCTGGCCCGCCTCGCCGGCTACGCGGTCAAGGCTTATGACGATCACGCCGAAGGGACGACCGAAGAAATCGCGCCAGGGCGGATCGCGGTGACCAAAGTGAAGCTCAAGCCGAAAATCGAGTGGGCGGGCGCCGCGCCCCCGAAGGCCGAGCTCGACCGGCTGCACCATGGGGCGCACGAGATCTGCTTCATCGCCAATTCGGTGAAGACGGACGTGACGGTGGAATAGGGGTTATCGTTGCTCGATCTCGTCGGGCCGCGAGGCTTGAGGGCCCGGCGTCCTGGCCGGGCTTGACCCGGCCATCCACGCGACGCCGCTTCAAAACACGAGTCGAATGACGCAATGGACGGCGCCGAAGGCAACCGGAAGAGGTTTGCTAACTTTGCAGCTCGCTCGCGCGCTGTTCGCTGCGCCGAAACGCGTGGGTGGCCGGGACAAGCCCGGCCATGACGCTCGAGGCCAATGGGCGCGGAATTCGGAATATGGGGTGGGCTTTCCCCGCGCCTCTATCCCCCAATTGACAACGCCCGCCCGGCGGCCGAAACGACCCGCGCTTTCAAAAGACAGGACCCCGATGACCGACATCAGCCTTGAGACCCTGATCGACAAGGCCTTCGAGGATCGCGCCAGGATCACGCCCGACACCAGAGGCGAGGTGCGCGACGCGGTGGTGAAGGCGCTCGACCTGCTCGACCGCGGCAAGGCGCGGGTGGCGGAGAAGCTTCCCGGCGCCGTTGGCCCGAATTCGTGGAAGGTCAATCAGTGGCTGAAGAAAGCGGTGCTGCTTTCCTTCCGCCTCAGCGACAATACGCTGATCGAGGGCGGCCCCGGCCAGGCGACCTGGTGGGACAAGATACCCTCGAAGCTCGAGGGCTGGGACAAGAAAAGCTTCAAGGAGGCCGGCTTCCGCGCCGTTCCCGGGGCGATCGTCCGGCATTCGGCCTTCGTCGGCCGCGACGTGGTGCTGATGCCGAGCTTCGTCAATCTCGGCGCCTATGTCGACGAGAAGACCATGGTCGACACCTGGGTCACGGTCGGCTCGTGCGCGCAGATCGGCAAGAACGTGCATCTTTCGGGCGGCGTCGGGATCGGGGGCGTGCTCGAGCCCTTGCAGGCCAACCCGACCATCATCGAGGATGACTGCTTCATCGGCGCGCGCTCGGAAGTGGTCGAAGGGGTGATCGTGGGCCAAGGGTCGGTCCTGTCGATGGGGGTGTTCATCTCCGCTTCCACCAAGGTGATCGACCGGGCGACCGGCAAGGTTCATATCGGCCACGTGCCGCCCTATTCGGTGGTCGTGCCGGGCGCGCTGCCCGGCAAGCCCCTGCCCGACGGCTCGCCCGGCCCCTCGCTCTATTGCGCGGTGATCGTCAAGACCGTCGACGCTCAGACCCGGGCGAAGACGGGCATCAACGAGCTGCTCAGGGAGTGAAGGACGACTGCGGCCCTCTTCGGCCTCATGGCCAGTGGGCCGGTTGTCGCCGAGAGGCTGCTGGGCGAGCGCCAGCCAAGAAGGCGCGAATTTTTTTTCGCCGCGGACGTGAATAGGCTGTTTCAAATAAAATCGAGTTTTGATGCCAAGGCGAGTAGGATTGGCTGAGGCTGCAAACGATGAGCCAGACCGGATCGACCAAACCCCTCGGGTTTGATCGGTTTCCCGTCGCCTAGGTCCAAGCCGAAAGGACCGGACAAATGGACGCTGGCGCCTTTATTGCTTGGCGAAAACGCCTAGGCCTCACCGCGATAGCGGCGGCGCGGGCGCTCGGCAGCTCAAGGAATACGGTAGACGGCTACGAGAACGGGCGGCACATTCCACGCTCTATTGCGCTCGCCTGCGCAGCAATAGAGGCAAAGATAGAACCGATCGACGACGCGGGTGAGGCAATCGAACGCAAGCCTTTAGGACGGCGGGTCAATATCACCGAGCGCAAGGCGCAGGCTCTGCAACGATGCACGCTAGACCTAGCCGGTGTTCGCTGCGGCTATCCGATCAAAGTAGGGGACACTTATTATTCTTTCAACAGAGGCGGGCGGGCCTCGTTCCCGATGTGCAGCGCCTGCTACATGTTGAATTACAGCAGCGGCTCGGCACGGTTCCACGCCAGTTCATAGAGGGAAGCAAGGCGGTGATACGGGCAGCTCGGCTCTTTCCCTTTCCTCAGGCCTCGCTCAAGCCCCTTAGAACCGCCGAACACCTCTTATGGTAAATCAAGATCTATCGAGGGAAATTCGGCGATAAAATTCTCGTGCATTGCGTTCAGCATATGATAAACGGATGAATACAAACACAATACCAAAACGCCCGCCTGCTCGATTTCGTTCTCAGCCAAAAGCAGGCCCTCATGGAACCTTGGAGGGCCTAGAACGGTGAAAGGGGCACCCTCTTTGTCATTACCTTGCATTACGAATGGTTTTGAATATTCAACATGGCCCACATCGCTATGCGCGAATATTTTGTTGCGCTTAGTTATCAGCTTGTCGTGAAGCGCGCGTGTGAACTGCGAAAGTTTGATGCCAAGCGTTCCATAAGACAGTCTAGGAATGTTGCCGTCCGATTGAGAGAATGGGCGACCATAGGAAACTATTAGCGTAGTCTCATAGCAATTGAACCGTCTCAAATCAGCACGCGAATATTCCTTCTCGAAATCAACCTCTTCGCGAATAAATGTCAAAGCACTCCTCGCGTGACTTAAATCTCGCAGTGATAGTAAGCACCGTTCAAATAGGTTGCGGTCGGCCAGAGTGGCCGGTGGCAATTTTTTCGGGTCTGGTGGTGGAAAGCATCGAACGCCGCCATAGCCTGAATTGTCGCCCGTTTTGACGTAATAGAACCACTCCTCCGGAAACCCAAAGGAGCGTCCTGGTTGGGGCGAATTCAAGCTCAATACCTTTCATCCATTTGCTTGCTAGCGACTGTATACATGCATCGAATATCATGACCAGCGGAGCGCGGGGAGTACGGTCGGGAGTTATGGGAATTACGGTGACACTTTACCAAATACCAAATTATAATTTTACATTGAGTAAAGTGTCACCGTATTCCCACCGTATTCCGGGACGCGTTCGTCAGGGGCCTGAGCGCCGGGGACTCAAGGCGCCGGCGCGATATCGGCGCGCGCCCTCGAGGCGAGGTCCCGGCCGTGACTTCCGCAAAAAATTTGCGTCATCTCTTTACGAAAATCAGAACTACTGGTATACCTATTCCCAATGCCCGGATTCGAGGCGCTCGCAAGCGGCGTTCGAAGACGGTCCGCGAAAGACATGCATTAGATGCATATCTTGGCCGGGCGCGAAGGGCAAAGAATTTTTTCACTTTTTTCGGTTGCAACCCTTTGAAAAGGCTCGATTCTGAAAAGTAAACGAAAGCAAAAGAAAGGAAAAGAAAGCCCTTTCAGTTTCGTTCGCTTTCGTTTTGTTTTCACATCCCATGCATAAAACGCAAGGCTTGCGGCCCTTGGCCCGTCTTCGACGCGGTCACCAGCCCATCGCCGCCGCGACCTCCTCCCGCAGGCCGTCAGCGGTCTGGGTCTGAAGGCCGACCGCTTCCAGCGCGTGGACGGCCGCGCCGACCAGTTCGGCGTTCGAGGCGGCGCGCTCGCCGCTGGGGAGCGCGAGGTTGTTCTCGAAGCCGACCCGCGCGTGGCCTCCGAGCAAAGCGGCTGCGGTCACGCAGGCGGTCTCGCGGCGGCCGAACGCGCATACGCTCCATGCGTGGAACCGCGGCGCCTCGGGGGCGAGAAACGGCAGGAGGTCGCGCGGGATGCCGGTGCGGGTGAGCGCGAACCGCCCGAGCACATAGAGGACGGAGAGCCTGTCGAAGGGGATCAAGCCCTGCTTCGCCATCGCCCCCAGCCGCTCCGCCTCGGCGGGGGTGTAGAGGATGATCTGCGGGTGGACGCGCATCTGCCTGAGCTTGCCGAGGAAGTCGCCGAAGTCCTTCTCGTCGGCCGTCTCAGGCGCAAGCTCGCGCAGCGCCAGCGACACCGCCTCCGGATTGGTCCTCAGCACGGCGGCCCTCTGCTCGGCGGGCGAATAGCGGCCGAGCGACTCGCTGGTGATCTGCAGCACCAGCCGATCCCCGACCGCCTCGCAGATGCTGGCGATCGCGGCGCGATAGGCCTCCGGATCGAGGCAATGGCGCCCTTCCGCGTCGCGCACGTGCAGGTGGATCATCGAGGCGCCGCGTTCGAGGCATTCGGCGGCGGTGCGGGCGAGTTCGTCGGCGGTCAGCGGCAGCGAGGGATGGTCGGCCTTGGTCTTGCGCCCGCCATTGGGCGCAACCGCCAGCGCAACGCGTCCGCGCTTTTCGGCCAAGGTCACCGCATTCCGCCTTTCCGCGCCTCTCGTTGGGCGCGTAGACTGGTCCTAACCCATCCTTTAAACAACTCACCATTGTTGTCGGTCATGACGCATATCCTGCACCGCGCCGCAAACGTTGAAATGCCGGTCGCGGTTTCCGGTTCCGGCGTTGAGATCGTCGACGCTGCCGGCCGGCGCTACCTCGACGCGTCGGGCGGCGCGGCTGTCTCGTGCCTGGGCCACGGCCATGCCGAGGTCATCGCCGCCATGCGCGCCCAGCTCGACGCGCTGGCCTATGCGCATACGTCCTTTTTCACCACCGAAGCCGCCGAGCGCCTGGCCGACCGTCTGATCGAGGACGCCCCGCCCGGATTGAGCCATGTCTATCTCGTGAGCGGCGGTTCAGAGGCGATGGAGGCGGCGCTCAAGATGGCGCGCCAGTATTTTGTCGAGATCGGCCAGCCCCAGCGCCGCCATGTCATCGCGCGGCGCCAGAGCTATCACGGCAACACGCTCGGGGCGCTAGCGGTCGGCGGAAACGCTGCGCGGCGCGCCCAGTTCGAGCCGCTCTTGATCGAGGCCCATCACATCGATCCCTGCTACGCCTATCGGCTCAAGCGGGAAGACGAGAGCGATGCGGATTATGCGGCCCGCGCCGCGCAGGCGCTGGAGGATAAGATCCTTGAGGTCGGCCCCGACCGCGTGATCGCTTTCGTGGCCGAGACCGTGGCCGGCGCCACTTTAGGCGCTGTCCCGCCGGTCGGCGATTATTTCAAGCGCATCCGGGCGATTTGCGACCGCTATGGATTGCTGCTCATACTCGACGAAGTGATGTGCGGCATGGGGCGCACCGGGACGCTGCACGCTTGCGAGCGGGAGGGGGTCGCGCCTGACCTTATGGCGGTGGCCAAGGGCCTCGGCGGCGGCTATCAGCCGATCGGCGCCGTCATGCTGACGCAGCGGATCTACCAGGCCTTCGCCAACGGCTCTGGCGCCTTTCAGCACGGCCATACCTATATGGGCCATCCCATAGCCGCGGCGGCGGCGCTTGCGGTGCAGGAGGTCATCAGGCGGGACGGGCTCATCGCCAATGTGGTGGAAATGGGCGCGCGGCTCGAGCGCGGCCTCAAGGAGCGCTTCGGTCAGCACCCGCACGTCGGCGACATTCGCGGGCGCGGCCTGTTCTGGGCGCTCGAGCTGGTCGCCGACCGCGCCAGCAAGCAGCCGTTCGCTCCGGCGGCGAAACTCCACGCGCGGGCCAAGCGCGAGGCGATGGCGCGGGGCCTGATGGTCTATCCGATGGGCGGGACGGTCGATGGGGTCAACGGCGATCATGTCCTCTTGGCCCCTCCTTTCATCGTCGATGCGCCTCAGGTCGACGCGATCGTCGAGCGCCTTGGCGCCGCCCTCGATGCGGGTCTCCGCGATGCCCGATAGCCCCCTGAAGGCCGCGCCCCCGCCATTAAAAGAGCGCAGTGCTTGCGGAAAGGCGGCCCCTTCCCAATATCCGGCGGTTCAACCGCCGATCTGGCGCCCCAGGGGCCGTTCGAAAGGACTTCATTCCGTGGCGAGATGTTTCCGATGGCCCGCGTTTCTGTTTTTTCCCGCCATCGTCGCAGCCGCGGCCTTTGCGCAGCAGGCGCCGCTCGATCTGACCTCGCCGGCTGTGGCGGCGCAAAAGTCGGCCAAGTCGTCGAAGACCCCGGCGCCCGCGCCGATCCCGGCGGACGAAGCCGTCAGGCGCGCCGACGCATGGCTCGACGCGGCCCGCGTCATGACGGCGGATTTTGTTCAGATCGGGCCGGACGGACGGCGCTCCGAGGGCGAGTTGAGCCTGGTGCGCCCGGGCCGCATGCGGTTCGAATATACCAATCCGCCGCGCTTCGAGATCGTGGCCGACGGCCGAAGCGTCGCCATCATCGACCGGAAGCTCAATACGCAGGACGAATATTTCATCGGCCAGACGCCGCTCAAGTTTCTCCTTTCAGACCATATTGACCTGGCGCGCGACACGAGAGTCCTGAGCGTCGCCCAGGAGGGCAACGCGGTTACGATCGAGGTCGAGGATCGGGCGGCGCTCGGGGGCACCGCGCATCTTACGCTCGTCTTCGACGCCTCGACCTTTGCGTTGAAGCAATGGACGGTCATCGACGCGCAAGGTTTCCAGACGGTCGTCACTCTGTTCAACGTCGATCTGAAGAGCCAGCCGGACCCGGCGCTCTTCCACATCGACGAGGCTCCAGCCAATCAGCTTGGCAACCGAAGGCGCTGACTGCGCGCCATGAACGAAACTGCGGCCATGGATGAATTTGCCAACCCTCTTGCGCTTGTCGCCGCGGCTGGGAATGTGGCCCGGGCCATGATTCGGAGCTGCGGATGACGTTTTCGATCACCACGTGGAACATCAATTCGGTGCGCCTGCGCATCGATCTGGTCGTCCGCTACCTCGCCGAGCACCAGCCGGATGTGTTGTGCCTGCAGGAGACAAAATGTCCGGACGCCAATTTTCCCCACGGCGCGTTCCGGGACGCCGGCTACCCCCATATCGCGATCAACGGGCAGAAGGGCTATCACGGGGTTGCGATCGTTTCGCGCATCCCGTTCGCCAGTTTCGCCAAACGGGACTTTTGCGCCAAGGGCGACGCCCGTCATCTGCATGTCGTCCTCGACGGCGAGGCGACATGGTCTTGAACTGCATAATTTCTACGTCCCGGCGGGCGGCGACGAGCCGGACCCCGAGATCAACGTCAAGTTCGCCCATAAGCTTGCCTTCGTCGAGGAAATGGTCGACTGGGCCAGGCAAGACAAGCCGGGGGCGCGACCGTCTATCCTGGTCGGCGATCTCAACATCGCGCCGCTTGAGCACGACGTCTGGAGTCACAAGTCGCTTCTCAGCGTCGTGAGCCACACGCCAGTCGAAGTCGATAAATTGAAACGGGCTCAGGCCGCGGGCCCGTGGTTCGACGCCTTGCGCAAGTTCGTGCCCGATGATCAGAAGCTGTACACTTGGTGGAGTTATCGGTCGCCGGATTGGTCAAAGGTCAACAAGGGACGGCGTCTCGACCACGTCTGGGTCAGTCCGGTTCTCGCGGACTCTGTCAAATGGATGCGCGTTCTGCGCGACGCCCGCGGCTGGGAGCGCCCGTCCGACCACGCGCCGGTCATGGTGAGACTGGCGCTTTAGCGTTCGCGCTGGGCGAATGGGCTCAAGAGACCCAACCCGATTGGATGAGAGCGCCGAGAGGTTCGCCGGGGAGGGACGATGGCTTGGCGTTTGATCAATTGGGCGGCGAGTTTGGTCATCGCGCTGGTCATAATCGCGACGCTCGCCGGCGGCTACCTGTTCTATCGCGCCATGCCCGCCTATTCCGGCGTCGAAAAGCTTCCGGGTCTTTCCGCCGAAGTTCGCGTGTGGCGCGACGCCTATGGCGTCCCCCACATCTTCTCCAGCTCGATGGACGATGCGGCGCGCGCGCTCGGATACATGCACGCGAGCGAGCGGATGTTCCAGATGGACATTCTGCGCCGGGTCGGTCAGGGGCGCATGGCCGAAATCCGGGGCGGCGATCTTCTCGGAGTCGACAAGTTCGTCCGCACGCTCGGCTTCTATCGAGAGGCTGAGAGCAGCTTTTCCGCGCTCTCGCCCTGGGCGCAGAAGCGCCTCGAGGCTTACGCCGAAGGCGTGAACGCCTTCCTCGCGAGCCACCCGCTCCCGCCTGAATTCCTTCTGGCCGGTGATAGCCCCGAACCGTGGAAGCCGGCCGACTCGTTGGTCATCGGGAAGATCGAGGCCTATCAGCTATCCCGGAGCTACAAGATCAAGCTTCTGCGCGCTCGCCTCGCTCGCAAGCTTGGATCGGAACAGGAAAGTTGGCTGTTTCCGAATGCAAGGCCTGGCGATCCCATCACAACCCTGCCGACCAAAAGCGATACCCACGCGAGCGGCGAGGACATCGATGAAGAGCTCGGCGCCTTGACCGGAATCGGCGAAGGCGCGTCCAACGAGTGGGTGATCGCCGGACCGCGGACGCTGACCGGCAAGCCGATCCTCGCCAACGATCCTCATCTCGAACTCAGCGCCCCAATCCTCTGGTATTTGGCGCGGGTGGTCACGCCCGAAGGATCCGTCAAGGGCGCCACATTGCCCGGCGTCCCGGTCTTCGTGCTTGGCCAAAACGATTCGATCGCCTGGGGACTGACGACCGCGGATTCCAATGTTGAGGACCTGTTCGTAGAAACCGTCGATCCCAGCAATCCATCGAAATACATGACGCCGGACGGTCCGAAACCGTTCGATGTGCGGGTGGAAACGATCCGGGTGAAAGGAGGCGCTGACGTCAAGCTCGTCATCCGAGCGACCCGGCACGGCCCGGTCGTATCCGACGTCAGCGCGGACGTGGCGGATTTCGCCGGCCCGGGAAAGCCGGTCGCGCTTGCCTACACCGGGCTTGGCGACCGCGACACAACGGCGGAAGCGTTTATGCGGGTCAATTCCGCTCGAAACTGGGGCGATTTTCTTGACGCTTTGCGCCTCTATCAGACCCCGACCCAGAACTTCGTCTATGCGGACCGGGCGGGCGACATCGGCTTCTTGAACCCCGGCTTGGTCCCGTTGCGGAAGTCGGGACAGGGGCTCGCTCCAGTCGACGGCGCGTCGGGCGCCTTCGACTGGACCGGGACGATCCCGTTCGATCAGTGGCCCCAACTGCACAACCCGGCCGCCGGCTTTGCGTTCAACGCCAACAACGCCGATTTTCCCGACGATCACGAACCGGTTTTCGGCCAGGACTGGGAAGAGAATTTCCGCGCCCGCCGGATCCAGCAATTCTTCGACGCCATCGAAAAGCACAGCCTCGATACGTCGGCCGCCATGCAGGCCGACCACCTGTCTCTGGACGTCAAGGACTTGCAGCCGTTCATCGCGATGATTGCGCCATCCGACGAGCGGGCGCGGAAGGCCCAGGCGATGGTTCTGAGCTGGAATGCTGTGATGGACAAGGACCACGCCGAGCCATTGATCTACACCGCGTTCCTGAAATCGCTTCACAAAATCCTGATCGAGGATAGCACTGGGTTGCCCATGAACGAGAAAGGCCCGTTCGCCGCGGCAACCCTCGTATCGTTGATGCGCGATCATCCTTCGTGGTGCGATTCTCCGGGCGCTCCCGATCCGGACTGCCGTAAGGCGCTGGGACGCGCCCTCGACGACGGACTTGGCTTGCTCGTCAAGCGCGACGGCGCCGATATGACCCAGTGGCGCTGGGGCGCAGAGCACAAGGCGCTGCTGGAGCACCAGGTCTTCAGCCATGTCCCGCTCCTGGACCGTCTGAGCGACCTAAGCGTCTCCTCTAGCGGCGGCTTCTACACCCTCGATCGGGGCGGCGGCTCCGAGACGCCCTCGGACATGCCATTCGCCCGCACCCAAGGCGGCGGGTTTCGCGGCCTCTATGATTTGGCGGACCCTGAGAAATCCCGCTTCATGATCGCGACGGGAGAGTCCGGCCATATCTTTTCGCGCCATTACGGCGACCTCGTCCCGCTGTGGAACGATGTCAAATCGATCACGCTGGCGGGATCCGAAGACCAGCTCAAGAACGCTGGGGCAAAAGAGTTCACGCTTGCGCCCTGACGGTCGAATTGAAGCTAAACAGTCAGGATTGGCCTCCAAGCCCTTCAAGCGCCAGCCGCATGCTCGCCGTAATCCTGCGCTAGCCGCCGGGCGATCCAGCGGATAAAGTGACACGTGATGACCCAAACGCGGCGATTGCTGATCGTGGACGATGACGCCGACCTGCGTCATGCGCTCGTCGAGCAGTTGGCATTGCATCGCGAGTTTCAGGTTCAAGCGGTCGAGACGGCGGAAGCGGCGCTTCAGGCAGTCACGACCACGGCTCCCGATCTCATCATCATGGACGTTGGGTTGCCTGACATTGACGGTCGCGAGGCGGTTAAAAGACTGCGGCGGGATGGGTACCGCCGGCCTATCATCATGCTCACTGCGCACGATACCGATGCCGACGCCGTGTCCGGCCTTGATTCCGGGGCCAACGATTATGTCGGCAAGCCGTTCCGGTTCGTCGTGCTGCTTGCCCGGATCCGATCGCAACTGCGGCAATATGAAGCCAGCGAGGATGCGGAGTTTCAAGTCGGGCCTTACACCTTTCGGCCAACTTCGAAGAACCTTGTCGACCAGCAGGGCGTCAAGTTGCGGCTGACGGAGAAAGAAGCCGCGATCTTACGCTATCTCCATCGCGCCGAAGAACAGCCCGTGGCGCGCGAAACGCTGCTCAAGAATGTCTGGGGCTACAACGCCAACGTCACCACGCACACGCTGGAGACGCATATTTATCGTCTGCGGCAAAAGATCGAGAACAATCCGGCCGAGGCGCAACTTCTTGTCACCGAGGGCGGCGGCTATAAGCTCGTGGCCGGCGCCGCGGCGGGGGGACGAACGGAGTGACGCTCGACGACGACGTGGCAAGGCTCGGGCGGACCCGTCCGTTCGACCTCCTTCCGCGTGAAGCGCTGCAGTTGATCGCCTTTTCGTGCGAAAAGCGGCGCCTGCGAGCGGGAGAAGCCTTGTTCTTCCCCGGCGAGACCGCCGATTCCGGGTATTTCGTCCATTCCGGCGCGATCACCTTGCTCGAGGACGGCGCGGAGCCGAAAAGCGAGCGGCGCGTCGGCGCGGGAGCGCTGATCGGCGAGACGGCGCTCTACGCTCCGACTGCGCGCCGCGTCAGCGCGCGCGCCGCCGAGGACGCCGTCGTCATGCGCATTCCGCGCGAGACGTTCCGCCGGGTGCTCAAGGAGTTCCCGGCGGGCGCCAAGAAGATTCGCGCCGCCCTCGCCGCGCGAACGCGCCATCTGGTCGACGGTCTGGAAGCCACCCGAATGAAATCGCTCGAACGCCCCAGCGCGCCGAGATCTCGGGCCGCGCAGTGACCGCCGAGACTCTGAACGACCTCGCCTCGTTACGCGCGCCAACGGGGGAAGACATCAACTCCCTGGCCCAGGCCGCGTTCGACCGGCTGCCCACTTCGTTTCGGCGCCTTACCGAGGGGCTGGTCATTCAGGTGGTCGACTTCCCGGACGAAGAGACGCTCGACGAGATGGGCGCCGAAAGCGAGTTTGACCTGCTCGGCCTCTTTCGCGGCCGCGGGCTCGCTCAGCGCGGCGCGGTCGAGGAGACGGGCGAATTGCCCAACATGATCTGGCTCTATCGTCGCCCGCTGCTCGACTTCTGGTGCGACGGCGAGGATACGCTTGACGCGGTCGTGACCCATGTTCTCGTCCACGAGATCGGCCACCACTTCGGGCTCTCCGACGCCGACATGGACGCGATCGAGCGGTCGGCGCGCTGACCGATTCGTCCCGCGATCCTTTGGCGACTGCGCGAAAGCCCCGGATTGAGCCGGATTTCGGCGCCTTCACAAGGGCGTCACGCAAGCTGTAGAGTAAGCAGGCGGCCGGATTCGGAGACGGCCGCGTCAACGTGCGGAGGACGGAGCGTCGGGTTTTGACGGTTCATGTTCGTTCAGTCTCGCCGGCGAATTGTCCGGCCCTCGTGTTGAACGCGGACTTCCGTCCGCTCAGCTACTACCCCTTGTCGATCTGGTGCTGGCAGGACGCGATCAAGGCGGTCTTCCTCGACCGGGTCAACATCCTGTCGGAATACGACACGCTGGTGCGCAGCCCGAGCTTCGAGATGCGGCTACCCTCGGTGGTGTCGCTCAAGAGCTACGTGAAGCCGACCCGCTTTCCCGCCTTCACCCGGTTCAACGTGTTCCTGCGCGACCGCTTCACCTGCCAATATTGCGGCCAGCGCGAGGACCTCACCTTCGACCATGTCGTTCCCCGTTCGAAAGGCGGCCATACGACCTGGGAGAACGTGGTCGCCGCCTGCTCGGACTGCAATCTCAAGAAGGCCGACCTCTTGCCGGCTGCGGCGCGCATGTGGCCGGCGACCAAGCCCTACCAGCCGACCGTCCACGACCTGCACCAGAATGGGCGCCTCTTCCCGCCGAACTATTTGCACGAAAGTTGGATGGACTATCTTTACTGGGACAGCGAGCTGGAGGAATAGGCCGGCCCGCCCCGGCGGCGGATTCAGCGCTCGTCCGGTCGATTTGGGTTTTCTTGGTTGGTGGCCGTTTCGCCGCGAAGGCCTCAATTATGAGGGCTGGATTCTCTTGGATTTCCTTGGATTCCTTCGTCGGAATCTAGACTTTTCAATGGGTTACGCGCGAAAAACGACGAAAATTTTTTCTTGGGCCTTCTTCCGTTGGGCGCGCGTTGAATAGCGCTAATCGAGGCGATGCGTTGCGCGGTATTGCTCATCGGGCGACTTTAGCGGATATTCTGTTTTTCAGCAATCAATTGTTGGCTCTTACAGCGCTCTCTCTCATTTCTAATTTTTGCCCGAGGCCGTCACGTCCGGGCTTGACCCGGCAACGGGACCAGAAGCGTCGGCGACGAATCCCTCTCTCCTGGCCATGAAGGGCGAGCAACCCTCAATTCGACATATTTAGCAGGAGGTTGAGAACGAGCCATTCGCGCTGATATGAGCGGTTCGTACTGGAATTATTAACCATCGGCGTGATGGGACGGGCAGGAGCAGGACATCTCTCGGGGGCGAGAGAAATCGGACTTAGAGGACTTCGAGCCATGCAGGGCGCCCCGAAGCGGCAAATGAACGCTGAAGAAATGCTCGCGGAGTTGAAGCGCGCGGTGGAGGCCTCGACGCCTGCGCCGGGCGCTCCGCCACCCTCCGCGTCGACGGCGGTCAAGCCCATCTCCGCAGGCCGGGAGAAGGGGCGATCGCAAATTGACAGCAAAGGCGGCCGTCCCGTCAAGTCGAACCCCGAGATATCGGTCGGACCGCGCCCCGCCCTCCAAAAGTCCCCCAGTTCCCGAAGCTGGAAACTGATCGCCGGCGGGCTCGCGCTGGCCGCCGCAGCCACTGTCGGCGTGAGCTTTGCTTTGATGAACAAAGCTTCCAATGCGCCCGAACGCGAGCCCTCCGCCGCCGCGACGGAGCGCTTCGTCAAGGAGGTTGCGCCTGTGCAAGCCGGCGAAGCCGACGCGAAGCATCCCCCCTCCGCCGGCGCGCAGTCGTCGGCGGCCGCATTCACCCAGACCCCGCCGGGCTTGGCGGCCACGCCGGTGCCCTCGGAAGTGATCAGGCCGGACGGGACGCCAATTGCACCGGACCGACCCTCCCCCGCTTCGACCGATTCGGCGCCTCCGGCTCAGGCGCCGAAGACGGCGGCCGCGCCGGCAGCCGCGCAACCGGCCAAGCCGGACACTGGGACAATTGCGACAGCGCCCGCCCCCGCCTCGACCGATTCAGCGCATCAGCCTCCGTCGCCCAAGACGGCAGCGCCGCCGCCGGCGGTCCCGCAACCGCCGGCCAGGCCGGGCGAAGGGACAATGGCGACAGCGCCGGCCGCCGCTTCGACCGATTCGGCGCATTCTCCTCAGACGCCGAAGACGGCGGCCGCGCCTGCCGCCGCGCCAACGGCCAAGCCGGACGAGGGGACAATCGCGACGGCGCCGCCGGTCCGCCTCTCGCCGGATTCAGCGCATCCTCCTCAGGCGCCGAAGCCGAACGCAACGTCGGCAGCGTCCATCTCGAACGAATCTGCCGAACCATCGGGGCCGAAGCTCGATTCAGGGAAGAAATCTGCCGAGAAAACGCCATTGCGAAAGCCTCGCAGGGGCGCGAAAGCCTCAACAGAATCGGTTGAGCAGGCGAAGCGTCGCGCGGTCGAGCCGGCGCACCCGAAAGAAGCGGAGAAATCGCCCGAGCCCGCGCCAGCCGCCGGCAGTCCGGCTGCAGTCGCGCCAGCTGCGGCGCCGTCGGTCCCGCAGCGGTTCGCCAATGGCGTGACGGGCGCCTTCGGCTACCTGGCGCATTTGCCGGGCGCGCTCATTCCGCACCTTGGCGGTGGAAATGGCGACGCTCACTAGGAGGACGCCATTCCTGGCGAAACCCGCGCCTCGATCCTCGGCAAGTGCTTTTGGCAATTCGGTCAGCCCTGGCCGCGCAGGCGCAGAAGCCGGGACGGAAGGTATTCGACGTCGATGCTGACGCCGTCTCCGCTCAGAGGGTTAGCCGTGTAGACCACGGAGACAGCCAGCTCGAACTGGCTCACGATCGTGAGGATGGCGATGGTGAGCGGAGCGTCTCCGCTCGGGGCCGCGCCCAGGAGGAGCTCCGAGATGCGGCAGCAATCGTCCATCGTCGCCCCGAGCGGGGGAAGTTTGATGACTTCCGGGCGTCCATGCAGGGGCGCGGCGGGATCGGCGACGTTGGGCTCGCGCGCCACGACGGCGCCCGAATTGATCAGGGGAAGGACGAACTTCAAAACCGGCGCAGTGACGAGATTGAGATTTTGAATATTGACTTCGGTCGCGTACACGCCCGGCCGAACGCCTGCGACGCAACAACAGCTTGCGTCGGTTTGCTTGCCGCACACGATCTTCGCGCTATAGGCGAAAAGGCCCTCGGCTGCGGCCGGTATGGCGCCGAGCTCCTCGAGAAGCGGATGCGTCAGCCGGTCAGCGCCCGAGCTTGTGGTGTTGCTTGCCATCTCGATCTCCGTGAGAGGGCCATGAACAGTTAGCGGTGAGGCGCGGCGCCTGTAGGCCTCGACCTTGCGTCGCAGCTCGCGAGAGCTCTTCGCTCATCGACAGAAACAACGCGCTCCGCGCCCGTCGGGCGCGCGCCAAAAATGTTGGCCCCTGCCAAGTGATGAGGCTGCGAAGCCGAGTTGGCAATGCGGAGAACTACCCAGCCGCGCCTCGCGAGCCGCGCTCTACGCGGCCGGCGCAAGAGCGCCCACCGGCTGGCGCTGCCGGCGGCGCCAGACGAGCCAGGCGACGATCGCGAAATTGAAGACATTGAACATGAGCCCGTTCAAAAACGCCATGCGGTAGGAGTTGGTGAGATCGAATATCACCCCTGAAATGTAGCCACCGAACGCCATGCCGAGGATGGTCGCGGAGACGACAAGGCCGATCGCCGCGCCCGCCCGGCGCGGCGCCAACAGCTCGCGGCAGATAACCGCGTACATCGGCACGATGCCGCCCTGAAACAGGCCGAAGATTCCGGAGACGACGAAGAGGGACTCGAGCCCGTTGAAAAAGAGATAAAGCAGAAGCGCGAGCCCTTGCATGAACGAGCCGATCATCAGCGTCGCCGTGCCGCCGATCGAGTCGGCGACGAAGCCCGAGCCGATGCGCGAGACGATGCCGAGCGCCATCATCGCCGACAGCATCTGAGCGCCCCGCGCGACGCCATAGCCAAGATCGCCGCAATAGGCGACCAGATGGACCTGCGGCATCGACATCGCGACGCAGCAGGAGAAGCCGGCGAGAACGAGGAGCGCCAGCAGGAGCCGCGGAGAAATGCCGACATCGGCGCGCGCGGCTTGGGTCGCCGCCTCCGCCTCATCGAACAAAGCGGCGGAGGGCCTGCGGCTCATCATGAGAGCAAGCGGGGGCACGGCGGCGGCGACGATGACGCCAATGCCGACGTAAGTCGCCCGCCAGCCGATCAGCGGGATTGTCAGGCTCATCAGGAAGGGCCAGATCGTTCCGGCGAAGTAATTGCCGGACGCGACGACGACGACCGCGAGACCGCGGCGCCTCACGAACCAATGCGAGATGTCCGCCATCATCGGCGCGAAGCCGGTTCCTGCGCCCACTCCGATCAGCACATGGGCGCCGGTGAATACGGGCAAGTTCGGCGCATAGCCGGCAACGACGAAACCCAGCCCCAAAGCCACCGCGGAGATGGCCAGGGGCAGGACAATGCCGCGGCGGTCCGTCATCCGCCCGAGCGCGATGGTCGAGACCGCGAGCGTGCACATCATCACCGTATAGGGAAGCGAGACCGCCGCGCGATCGACGCCGAAGTCCGGCTGCACCTCCGGCAGGACCACGATGATCGCCCACATGCCGACCCCGACAAGGGTCGCAATCAAGAGCGACAGGGCCAGCCGGGTGAAGGCGTAGGCGCCGTCGGGAACGTATCGGCCAGCGGACGCGGGAAGGCGCGCAAATTGGTCCATTGCCCAAATTTGCGTCATAAGGCGGGCGATAGCAAATCAGGCTTACCGGATCGCCGAGCGCGCGGCGTGGATCACGCTCGCGTCAACCCAAGTCAAAAAGGGTTGACTTTACGGCGCCTTGATGGCGAAAACGGTATAATTGCGGCGGGCGTCTGACTTGGTGTACGAGTGCTTGCCGCGGCGGGATCAAACGAGAAGCGCCGCGCGTTGGGGATTGAATTGAGCAAGCCTCTCACACCGCTGTTGGATCAGATCGGCTCGCCCGCCGATCTTCGTAAGATGAGAGAGAGCGATCTTTCTCAGCTCGCGGAAGAATTGCGCGCCGAAACGATCAGCGCCGTTTCGGTGACTGGCGGTCATCTCGGCGCCGGCCTCGGCGTGGTCGAACTGACCGTTGCGCTGCACTACGTTTTCGACACGCCGGCCGATCGCATTGTCTGGGACGTCGGCCACCAGGCCTACCCGCACAAGATCCTGACGGGCCGTCGCGAGCGGATCCGCAGTTTGCGGCAGGGCGGAGGCCTGAGCGGCTTCACCAAGCGCTTGGAAAGCGAATATGACGCATTCGGCGCCGCGCATTCCTCCACATCGATCTCCGCCAGTCTCGGCATGGCGGTGGCGCGCGATCTGTCGCAGGGCGCCAATCATGTGGTCGCGGTCATCGGAGATGGCGCGATGTCGGCGGGAATGGCTTACGAGGCGATGAACAACGCCGGCGCCCTTGGCTCGCGGCTGATCGTCATCCTCAATGACAACGACATGTCGATCGCGCCGCCGACCGGCGCGATGTCGGCTTATCTGGCGCGCCTCGTCTCGGGCCGCGCCTATCGTTCGCTGCGCGGCGCGGCGAAGCAGGTCGCGCGCCGGCTGCCGAAGTTTTTCTATGACAAGGCTCGGCTTACGGAAGAATACGGCCGCAACTTCTGGACCGGTGGCACCCTGTTCGAGGAGCTTGGCTTCTATTACGTCGGGCCGATCGACGGCCACAATCTCGACCATCTGCTGCCGATCCTGAAGAACGTGCGCGACATGCAGGACGGACCGGTGCTGGTGCACGTAGTGACCAAGAAGGGCAAGGGCTATCCGCCCGCCGAGGCTGCCGACGACAAGTATCATGGCGTATCGGCGTTCGACGTCATCACAGGCGCCCAGGCCAAGCCCAAGACCAACGCGCCCACATACACGCGCGTCTTCGCCGACGCGCTGGTGGACGCTGCGCGGCGCGACGACAAGATCGTCGGCATTACCGCCGCGATGCCTGAGGGGACCGGCCTCGATCGGATGCAGGAGGTCTTTCCCGAGCGGGTCTTCGACGTCGGCATCGCCGAGCAGCATGCGGTGACCTTCGCGGCGGGGCTCGCGACGGAAGGCTATAAGCCGTTCTGCGCCATCTATTCGACCTTCCTGCAGCGCGCCTATGACCAGGTCGTGCACGACGTGGCGATCCAGAAGCTGCCGGTCCGGTTCGCGATCGACCGCGCGGGCCTCGTCGGCGCGGACGGCCCGACGCATGCGGGCGCCTTCGATATCGCCTATCTGACCTGCCTGCCCAACATGACGGTGATGGTGGCGGCGGACGAAGCCGAGCTCGTCCACATGGTCGCGACCGCGGCCGCCCATGATTTCGGGCCCGATCGCCTTGCGCTACCCGCGCGGCGAAGGGGTCGGCGTCGACATGCCCGAGCATGGCGAACCGTTGCCGATCGGCAAGGGACGGGTTTTGCGCGAGGGCTCGCGGGTTGCGATCCTGTCGCTCGGGGCGCGGCTCGCCGAGGCTCTGAAGGCGGCCGACGAACTGGCGGCGCGCGGCTTGTCGACCACGGTGGCCGACGCCCGCTTCGCCAAGCCGCTCGACCAGGAACTCATCCTCAAGCTCGCCGCCAAGCACAAGCTGCTCATCACCATCGAGGAAGGCGCGGCCGGCGGCTTCGGCGCGCATGTCCTGACCTTGCTCAGTGAAGCCGGCGCGCTTGAGAGCGGACTCAGGGTGCGCGTCATGACGCTGCCGGACAAATTCCAGGATCAGGACAAGCCCGACCGCATGTACGCGGCGGCCGGGCTCGACGCCAAGGGCATTGTCGCCAAGGCGATCGCCGCGCTTGGAGACGTCGAACCAAGGGTGTCGAGCCGCTTCGCGTGACCCGATCCGACGGCGAGGACGAGGCGCCTCCCCCAACCGGCCGCGGCAATCTCTTCGCGCTGATCGCCGTCGTCGTTCTCGTCGCGCTCGGCTATTTGGCTTTCCATTACATCGACCAGCAGCGCAAGTTGCAGGATTGCCTCGATTCGGGTCGCCATGACTGCGAACAGCGCGTGTACGGGGGGAAGTGAGGCCGGCGACCTGCCTGCGCCAACCTGTTCCTTGGACGTTTGCCGCCCGCCCGGGGCGCCGTCAAAACGGCGCGCGATTGACTTGATCCCGCCGGCGCGGCATAAGCCGGCCCCGTAGCGGCGCGTGAAGCGCCGCATTCGTTTTTCCGGCTCGCCTCTCGGTTGCGTTGGCTGCAGCGGCTGGGTCGGTGTTTGCACGTTTAGGACCGGACGGCGCTCGATGTTTTCCGCCGGCGATCCAGCATTCGGAGACCAAGCCCCGTGAAGCGGACCTATCAACCCAGCAAACTCGTGCGCAAGCGCCGCCATGGCTTTCGCGCCCGCATGGCGACGGTCGGCGGCCGCAAGGTGATCGCCGCCCGCCGCGCGCGCGGCCGCAAGAAGCTTTCGGCCTGATCGGCCGGCTGCGGCTTCGCCCGCCCTCCGGCCGCTCGCTTGTCGGCGGCGATCGCCATGGAATGGAGCCTGACGCCTTGTGCGACGATGGAGCGCCAGGCCCTGTCGGCCGGCTCACCAGGCGGGCCGAGTTTAAGCGTGTCGCGCATGGGCGGCGTGTCCCGGCGCAGACCTTCACGCTGCAGTCCCGCCCGCGCGAGGAAGTGGAGAGAGGGGCCGTCTCTGGCGCGCGGGTTGGCTTCACGGTGACCAAAGCGATCGGCGGCGCGGTCGAGCGCAATCGGGTCCGCAGGCGGCTGAAAGAGGCGTTGCGCGCCGCTCAGCCTCTTGAGGCGGAGGGCGACCACGACTACGTGCTGATGGCCCGGCGCGAGGCGCTGGGCCGCCGCTTCGCCGCGCTCGTCGACGATGTCCGAAACGCCTTCCGCGCCGCCCGGCGCCGCGGCGCGGACGCTCGCGGGCGCGGTTTCGCCGCGAAGACGCCGAAAGGCAAAGACAGGCCAAGATGAACTCCGAGGACACCAGGAACCTCTTTCTCGCGATCGCGCTGTCGGTCCTGGTCATGGCCGGCTGGCAGTATTTCTACGCTGGTCCCATGTATCATCGCCAGCATGAGGCCCAGACGCAGGCCAATACTCAGCAGACGGTGAGCGAGACGCAGCCGAACGCTGCTTCCACGTCGCCGGACGAGTCGCGCCCTGCGACGGCATCCCTGCCTGGGGCCCCAAGCACGCCGACCCATGAGACTGTAAGTCATGAGACTGTGAGCACGGCGCTTGCAGCGAGCCCCCGCGTGGTCATCGACACGCCAAGCGTCGGCGGCTCGATCAATCTCAGGGGCGGAAAGATCGACGATATTATTCTCAGGGATTATCGCGAGACGGTCGACCCGAAGAGCCCGAATGTCAGATTGTTCGCGCCGGCCGGCGCGCCTGACGCGTATTGGGCCGAGACGGGATTTGTAAGCCCGGCCGGGGGCAAGACCCCCAATCTCGACACCGTCTGGACCGCCGACCGCCAGACGTTGACTCCGACCCAGCCGGTGACCCTGACCTGGGACAATGGCGAGGGCCTCCTTTTCAAGCGCGTCATTGCTGTCGACGACAAATACATGTTCACGATCACCGATTCGGTGGTGAACTCGGGCTCAGCGCCGGCGACGATCCAGCCCTACGGGCTCGTGTTGCGCCACGGCAAGCCGAACGTCGCAAATTATTCGGTGCTGCACGAAGGCTTCGAGGGCGTGATCGGCGAGAAGGAGCAGGCGCCGACCTACGCTGCAATCGACAAGGCGACCGGCAAAGTCGAGACCTTCAAGGGCGACGGCGGCTGGCTTGGCTTCACCGACAAATATTGGGGCTCGGCGATCATCCCCGGACAGACCGCCCCAATCGAGGCGCGCTACTCGGCGACCGGCGTGGAGCCGGCGGTCGACTATCAGGCTGATTTCCTCGGCAAGGAGCAGACGGTCGCGCCTGGGGCGACATTCGAGACGACGACCCGCCTGTTCGCGGGCGCGAAGGAAGTCTCGACCATCAACGATTACGCGGCCAAGCTCGGCATCCAGAAATTCAATCTGATGATCGACTGGGGGTGGTTCTACTTCATCACCCAGCCGATGTACTGGCTGATCGACACGATCTACAAATTCGTCGGCAATTTCGGCGTCGCGATCATGATCGTCACGGTCATGGTCAAGCTCGCTTTCTTCCCGCTCGCCAATCGCTCGTACCAGTCGATGGCGAAGATGAAGAAGATCCAGCCGCAGATTGCGGCGCTCAAGGATCTCTATCCCGACGATCGCGCCAAGCAGCAGCAGGAGCAGATGGCGCTGTTCAAGCGCGAGGGCGTCAATCCGGTCGCCGGCTGCTTGCCCATGGTGATCCAGATCCCAGTGTTCTTCGCCCTCTACAAGGTCATCTTCATCACCATCGAGATGCGGCATGCGCCGTTCTTCGGCTGGATCCGGGATCTCTCGGCGCCCGACCCGACCAATGTGTTCACGCTCTTCGGCCTCGTTCCCTGGGATCCGACGGCGCTGCCTGTTTTCGGCCATTTCCTGCACCTCGGCATCTGGCCGCTGATCATGGGCGTGTCGATGTTCTTCCAGATGAAGATGAACCCCGAGCCCGCGGACCCGGTTCAGAAGACGATGTTCTCGTGGATGCCGGTCATCTTCACCTTCATGCTCGGCACGTTTCCGGCCGGCCTCGTCATCTACTGGACCTGGAACAACACCCTGACGGTCCTCCAGCAGTACTACATCATGAGCAAGGCGGGGGTGAAGGTCGAGCTCTGGGGCAACCTCGCCCGACTGTTCCCGAAGAAGAGCAGTCCGGCCAAGACGCCGACATGAGTGAACCGGCCCTCGCGCCGGACTGGGCCGAGGCTGGCCGCAAGCTGTTCGCGGGCGATTGCGAATTCATTTTTGCCGCCGCGCGTTCCGACGGCCTGCCGCCGATCGGGCCGCCGGAGATCGCCTTCGCCGGCCGCTCGAACGTCGGCAAGTCCTCGCTCATCAACGCGCTGACCGGCCGCTCGTCGCTCGCGCGCACCTCGCGCACGCCGGGCCGCACGCAGGAGCTCATCTTCTTCGATCTTGGCGGCAAGGCGCGTCTCGTCGACATGCCGGGATACGGTTACGCGGCGGTGGCGAAATCGAAATCCGCATCCTGGGGCGAGCTCGCGCGCGACTATCTGCGCGGCCGTCCCTCGCTCGCCCGCGTGTTCGTGCTTATCGACGGGCGGCATGGCCTGAAGGAGAGCGATCACGCTACGATGCGTGCGCTGGACGCCGCCGCCGTCTCCTACGCGGTGGTTTTAACGAAGGGCGACGAAGTGAAAGCCGTCGACCGCGACGCGCGCATTGCGGCGACGCTCGAAGCCTTAAGCAAGCACGTCGCCGCCTATCCGGAAGTGTTCCTGACTTCCGCGCGCGCCGGCGAAGGGATCGCGGACTTGCGCGCGCATGTCGCGCGGCTCCTGGCCGAGCGCGGAGGCGGCGCGCCCTAACCTCTGAGCGGCCGATAGAAGGCGCGCACGTCCTCCGCCAGCGCCTCGGGCTGCTCCATGGCGGCGAAATGGCCGCCCTTCTTCATGACCGTCCAGCGGCGGATGTCGGTGAACATTTTTTCGGCCAGCGAGCGCGGGGGCTTGAGGATCTCGCGCGGGAATTCGGCATAAGCCGTCGGCGCCGTGACCGCGGCGCCATCCGGGATCATCCACGGCCGATGGAAGCGAAAATAATAGGGGTAGAATGACGATCCGATCGCGCCGGTGAACCAGTAGAAGCTGATGTCGGCGAGCATCTGGTCGCGGGTGAAGACACTCTCGACATCGCCGCCGCAATCGGACCAGGCGCGGAATTTCTCGACGATCCAGGCGGCGAGCCCCGCAGGCGAATCGGTCAGGCCGAAACTCAGGGTCTGCGGGCGGGTGCCCTGAATCCACTGATAGCCGGTCTCCTCCTTGAGCCAATGATTGAGCTCATCGAGAAAGACGCGCTCCTCGGCCGTCGGGTTCTTCACCATGTCCGGATCACGGCGCACGGCGAGCAGATTGACATGAATGCCGATCAGCTTGTCGGCATGGGCGTAGCCCATCCGCGCGGCGGTGATCGCGCCCCAGTCGCCGCCCTGCACCGCGAAGCGCTTGTAGCCGAGCGTGTCGCGTCATCAGGTCCGGCGAGACATATCCGCCATCTCCTCGACGCCGAAGCGCTTCTGCCCGGGGCGGAACGAAAGCCCATAGCCCGGCAGCGACGGCGCGACGACGGTGAAAGCATCCGCCGGATCGGCGCCGAAGCGCGCTGGATCGGTGAGACGCGGAATGAAGTCGATGAACTCGAACACCGAGCCCGGCCAGCCATGCATCAGAAGCAACGGCATCGGATCGGGGCCTTTGCCCGGAACATGCAGAAAGTGCAGGTCGGTATCCGGCCGGGTCGCCTTGAATTGCGGGAAGGCGTTGAGCCGCGCCTCCTGCGCCCGCCAGTCGAAGGGCCCGCGCCAGTACTCGACGAGGCTGCGAAGATAGTCCACATCCGTTCCGTAACCCCAAGGCTCTCCGGGCGCAGCATCGGGAAAGCGGGTGCGCGCGAGACGCTCGCGCAAGTCCTTAAGATCGCTGTCGGGAACGCGCAATGTGAACGGCTGCGGCATCGCCTGCTCCTTGGCCCGCGATTCTCGAATGGGGGCAGGCTCGAAGTCAAACGGACAGGCGCCGCAGCTGAACTCCGCCGATCGGCCGGCGAACTTTCCGCGCCCTGGCCGGCGGATTGACCCGACTGAGCCCGGAGGCGATGGTCGCGCGATGCAGACCCACTACAACAGTTTGGCCGGCGGCGAGGTCGGCCGCATCGCGGCGCTCAGCGACGGCCTTTTCGCCATCGCGGCGACCATTCTGGTGCTCGACTTTCACACCCCCGAGCCAGCCGACATCCACTCGGAGGCCGAGTTCCTGCGCGCGCTCGCAGCCTCAGCGCCAAGGCTCCTGCCGTGGCT
Source organism: uncultured Alphaproteobacteria bacterium (assembly GCA_963764955.1). Lineage (GTDB taxonomy): Bacteria > Pseudomonadota > Alphaproteobacteria > Rhizobiales > Beijerinckiaceae > Roseiarcus. The sequence continues at coordinate 63,862 of CAVXVE010000048.1, forward strand.
GCTCAGCCTTCTGACGCTCGGCATTTTCTGGCTCGGCCAGCAGACGCAGCTCAGCCAGCTCGCCCGTTCGAACCGCGACCTGACCTGGCTCCACTTCCTCTTCCTCGCCGTGGTCACGGTGCTGCCGTTCTCGACCAGGCTGCTCGCCGATTTCCTGACCTACCGCGCCGCCTTTCTGATCTACTGGGCGAATGTCCTGCTCCTCGGCGCGTGTCTCTACGCCACCTGGGCGTATGCCGAATGGGCGGATCTCATTCAGGAGGAAGCGCACAGCGACATCTCGCGCGCGGTCAAGCGGCGCATCGTCCTCGCGCAGACGCTCTACGCGATCGGCGCGCTCCTGGGCCTCGTCAATGTGACGCTCGGGATCACGCTCATTTTGCTGATCCAGCTCAATTACGCGATCGGACCGAGGCTGCCTATTCTCTCGCGGCTTTGACCCGGGCTCGAACCTAAACCTCCATGTCTAGACGAGGATCGCAACCGCCTCGCGACCCCTCGGGGTCTCGACAACGCGCATCGACACCGACTGACCTTCGGACAGGCGATCGACGCCGGAGGACCCCAGGGTCGTGCTGTGAACGAACACGTCCTTGCCGAAGTCGTCGCTGGCGACAAACCCAAAGCCCCGGGCCCCGTCAAACCACTTGACCCTTCCAGTCAAGTCGAAGGCGTTTGCCAGATCGTGAGTCGGAACTCGCGTCGGCCGTTCGATGGCGCTCGTGGTGTCGACCTCGATAACCCGCACCACCTGCGCCCCTCGGGACCCGGCGCGGACGACGATGCGAACTTTCGCGCCCGAAGGCAGGGTTTCGCGCCCGGTCTCGCGCAGGGTCTTAAGATGCAGGAAGGCGTCGCCACGGCCGCCCGCAAGCTCGACGAAACCGTATCCCTTCTCGGCGTTGAACCATTTCACCGCCCCCTCCGCCGTCAGGCCGCTCGCGAGCGGATCCGCGTTCGCCAAGATCGCGTCGTCCTGGTTTCTGCTTATACCAGCCACATACGAGGACGCAGCCGTCTCAACGAACGGCTTAGCCTCGCCGAAGTCGGACATCTGCGCCTGATGAACATTCCCCATCGCTCAACCCTCCACAACCCTGGCCGTAACCTGCGTTCCGCTCGGACCCCGTCAAACGGAGTCAGCCGAGCATACAGCGGCGCTTCGGCGGTGGCTGTGATCCCCGTCACAGTCCGAACACACGCGCGCCAGGGATGGCGAGTCGGGGCGTTGACGGGCCAATCGCTTTTGCTCGATTCGCCAGCCGAAATCAGGGAAAGCCCTGCGCGCGTGGAGGATGCCGGCATGCGCCGGTCCCAGGACCTCCAATACGGCTGGAAGGACTATCCGGTTTGCGGAGTTATCCACGGACGCGATCACGCCACGCGCGCCAGGGCCGCCGCGCGCGATCCGCACTGAGCTCTCGGCAGCGTGACGAGCGCCGACGCGCCCTCGCCGGGCCTCGACTTGAGACGCAGCGTCCCGCCATGAAGCTCGACCAGCGAATTGGCGATGGCGAGGCCAAGCCCCGACCCCTTCATGCCGTCGGCCATGACGGCGCGCCCCTGCTCAAACGGCCGCCCGAGCCGCACGATGTCCTCGGAGGCGAAGCCTGGGCCGTTGTCCTCAATGGTGAAATGGACCCGCTCGGCGAGCGCCACGGCTCTAATCGAAACTTCGCCTCCTTCGGGCGCGAACTTCACCGCGTTGCGCATAAGCGTCGTGAGAATGCGCTCGAGCGCCAGAGGGTCCGCCTCCACCGTCAACTCGGCTCCGACCTCCGCCCTGACCGCGATGCGCTTCTCGCGTGCGGTCGGCGCGATGTCGAGCACCGCCCGGCTCACCGCCTCGTCGGCGCGAAAGCGCTCATAGTTCAGGCGTTCGCGGCCCGCCTCGAGCCGCGCCATGTCGAGAACATCGCCGACCACGCGCGAAAGATATTCGCCGCTGGCGAGAATGTGGGCGCAATAATCGCCGTACCTTTGCGACCCCAGAGGACCGAAGGTCTGGCTGCCCATGAGCTGCGAGAAGCCAATGATGGCGTTGAGCGGGGTGCGCAGCTCGTGGCTCATATTGGCGAGAAATTCCGCCTTGGCGCGGTTGGCCGCTTCGGCGCGCGATTTCTGCTCATGATAGCATTCGGCGAGATCGGCGAGCTGCTGGGCCTGCTCTTCGAGCGACCGGCGCGACTGTTTAAGCTCAGCCGCCGTGGCCGAAAGCAGCCGCTGGGAGTTGATGAGCCGCCGCTCATGACCGCCTCTCGCCCTCACCGCGTAGAGGGCGGCCGCCGCGACCATCAAGCCGACGGTCAGCGCCAAAAGAAAAACCGTCATCACCGCTGTGCGACGCCATCGGGCGAGATGACGATCGACGGGCGAAGCGAAGGCCACCCTCGCCAAGGCCGCCGGCAGCGCTCGCACGGCGGCGAATCGATCGCCCTGCTCGGTCTCAACGCGCATCACGCCGTCGCCCGCCGCGGGCGGCGTTGCACGCTGGACGAGGGCGGCCAAAGCCGAATCGGAGCCGTCCTTGGCGCGCTCGAACTCGACTAGGCGGCCGGTGCGATCGACGAGGATCGCTTGAGGGAGACGCTCACCGGGATGAGCCTTAAGAACGCTTCGGAAGACATCGGCTTCGGACGCTTCCGGCGCAGCGCTCAGCGCTTCGTTGAGGCGCTCAGCGAGCAGCGTCGCGCGCATGCCGACCTCGTTCGCGCCAGCGCGAAGCGCCAGATCACGTTCGAGCCGCAAATGCTGAACCGTCAGGCCGACGACGCCGACGATCGCAATCGCGACGCCGAGGAAAACCGCCGCGGGAATCCGCCGCCGGCGGACCACAGCCGGGATCGGGCGAGCATGCGCGCGTTCGAGCGCCGTGGTTCGCCGGCTGGCCCACGCCCGAGCGAAGCGAAACGCCGCTTCGCCGCTGATCCCCCGAGCCGGCCCTAAAGGGCAAACGTCCCCGTTTGCCGCGCTTGCACGCGTCATCGCCCATCCCAGCTTCGCCACAAATTACACTCGGACTGCCGCCTTAACGCCCGAATCACTACGATAAGAATCCTTGTGCAAATCTTTGTCCAGTCCTTGACATCGCCTAGGGATGAAAAAATGTGGCCGAAGGGCGCCGGTGCGGAAATGTGCAATCGGCGCTCAGAGACGCGCCCCTTCCCTTCTCCCTCTGGGAGAGGGACGCCCGTCTCTCGACGGGCTGTGGAAGAGGGACGCGGCCTCAGCCCAGGCTGCGGGTCACGATGTCGCGGACGTCCGGCGACAGCGACGGGATGGCGGCGATGCGCCTCAGCATCGCCTCCGCCTGGCCCCGGCGGACCTCCTCGAGCGAGCGCCACGACCGCATTGCAGTCAGGAGCCGCGCGGCGATCTGCGGATTGCTCGGATCGAGAAAGGTGACCACCTCCTCGAGCAGCGCATAGCCCTCGCCGTCGGCGCGGTTGAACTGCGTCTGGTTGGCGGTGAAGGCGCCGATCAACGCTCGCACGCGGTTGGGATTGCCGAGCGAGAACCCGTGGTGGCTCATAAGCCTGCGCATGCGCTCCAGCGTTTCCCGCTCGGGAATCTGAGCCTGCAGGGCGAACCACTTGTCGAGGATCAGCGGCTCCGTCGCGTAGCGCCGCTCGAACGCCTCCAGAGCATGCTGGCGCTGATCGCCCGGCTTGAAGGCGATCGCGGTCAGCGCGCCGAGGCGTTCGGTCATGTTGTCGGCGTCCGCGAACTGGCGATGCGCAAGCTCCAGTCCCTCGATCACATCGCCGTCGACAAACAGGGCCAGCGCCACGTTGCGCAACGCGCGCCGGCCAGCCGCGGCGGCGTCGGGGCTGAAGGGCGCGGAACCGGCGAGTCCGGCGTGCAGCGCGGCGAGCGCGCCCCCATGCGCGCGCCCGAGCGCGCCGCGCAGACCCATGCGCGCCACATGGATCGCGTCCGGATCGACGTCCTCGCCGATCTCGCGCGCGAGGTCCGCTTCGGTGGGGAGCGCCATCGCGAGCGCAGCGAAGGCGTGGTCAATGCGGCCTAAGCTCGCGTCCTCGATCAAGGCGCCGAAGGCGGACGCAAGGCCGCCGTCACGCTCGGGCGGGCGGCCGGCCCGAATGGCCTTGACGCCGCGCAAAAGCACGCGCGTCGCGAGACTTTGAAGCGACTGCCAGCGATTGAAATTGTCGCTGTCGTGCCGGGAGAGGACGATGAGGTCCTCTTCGGTGAGGTCGTCGTCGACCCGCGCCGGGGTGGAAAAGCCGCGCAGGAACGACAGGGTCGGGCGCTGCGGAACGTCGCGAAACACGATCGACCGCTCGGCGTCCTTGAGTTCGAAGACGCCGCTGGCGAGTTCGCTCGGCGCTCGCGTCCGATGACGCGAGCGGCAAATCGCCGCCGTTGGCGCCGACCAGGCCGAGCGCAAGCGGCATTGTCATTGGCGCCTTGACGGCCTGTCCAGGCGTCGGCGCAAGCGACTGCGCGATGTCGAGCCGATACGTCCTGGCGGATGGATCGTAGGCGCTGCGAACCGTGATTTTCGGCGTGCCCGCCTGGCTGTACCAGCGCATGAACTGGCCAAGATCGCGTCCCGAAACCGTCTCGAAACAGCCGATGAAATCCTCGACCGTGGCCGCGTGGCCGTCGAAGCGATCGAAGTAAAGATCCATGCCGGCGCGAAACGTTTCGGGACCGATCAGGCGCTTCAGCATGCGCACGACCTCGGCGCCTTTCTGATAGACGGTTGCGGTGTAGAAGTTGTTGATCTCGTGATAGAGTTCGGGCCGCACGTTATGCGCCAGCGGCCCGGCGTCCTCGGGAAACTGCGCCGCGCGCAGCGCGCGCACGTCGCCAATCCGCTCGACCGGCGCGGAGCGCATGTCGGCGGAGAATTCCTGGTCGCGGAAGACGGTCAGCCCCTCTTTGAGGCAGAGCTGGAACCAGTCGCGGCACGTTACGCGATTCCCGGTCCAGTTATGAAAATATTCGTGCGCGATGACGCCTTCGATATTGGCGTAGTCGTCGTCCGTCGCCGTCTCGGGCGAAGCGAGGACGTATTTGTCGTTGAAGACATTCAGGCCCTTGTTCTCCATTGCGCCCATATTGAAATCGGAGACAGCGACGATGTTGAACAGGTCGAGATCGTATTCGCGCCCATAAATCCGCTCGTCCCAGGCCATCGAGCGCTTGAGCGCGTCCATCGCATAAGCCGCGCGCTCTTCGCGGCCGTGCTCGACATAGATCGCAAGCGCGACGCTTTTGCCCGAGGCGGTGACAAAGGAATCCGTGATCGAGCCCAGATCGCCCGCGACCAGGGCAAACAGATAGCAGGGCTTCTTGTGCGGATCGCTCCAGATGGCGAAGTGGCGGCCGGGTATCTCCGCTTCTCCCACGGTTTCGAGATTACCGTTGGCGAGCAGCACCGGCGCCTCGGCTTTATCCGCCTCGATCCGCACGCGGTAGGTCGAGAGCACGTCGGGGCGATCGAGAAAATAGGTGATGCGGCGAAACCCCTCGGCCTCGCATTGGGTGCAATAGGCCGAGCCCGTGCGATAGAGACCCATGAGCTTAGTGTTGGCCGCCGGATCGAGGCGGGTCTCGATCGTGAGCGTGAACGGACGCTTCGGCGGCCTCGGCAGCACAAACTGCGACGGGTCCACTTCGAAATCGGCGGCCTCGAGCGGCTCGCCGTCCAGTCGGGCGGAAACGAACAGAAGCTCGTCGCCGTCGAGCGAAAGCGGCGCGCCTTCGACGCCGGCGGGATTGGGCCTCAGCGACAAGGTCGAGACAACGCGCGTCGCGTGGATCTCGAGCGAGACGTCGAGCTCGACGTGGTCGATGAAATAGTCCGGGACGCGATAGTCGCTGAGACGAACGGGCTGTCCGACCGATGTGCGCATGGGGAGCGCCCTTTCGAAGCTGTGGATTGCGGGGGCGATCAGGCCGGAGCGAAGCCGATCATCGCCGCGGGGGTAAACGTCAGCCCATGGAGACGCAAGGTCTTTTGCAAAGCCGGCTCAGGCGCCTCCCCGCTGGTGAAAATCGCGGCGCCTTCGCGGCTTGCCGGCGCGCCGGCGCGAGCCGCGCCGATCAGCGCATCGAGGCGGCGCGCGATCGCCGGCGCCGGATCAACGAAGTTCACCGGCCAGGGAGAAAGGCGCTCGAGTTTGTCCACGATAAGCGGAAAGTGGGTGCAGGCGAGCACGATCTGGTCGGTCCGCCGCCCGCCCTGCTCCACGAAACAGGGCATGATCTGGCGCTGGATCTCCGCGTCGTCGACCGGTTCGCCCCGCATGACGCGCTCGGCGATGACCGCGAGCTCGGCTGCGCCGACCAGCGTCACCTCGCAGTCGCCCGCGTGCTCGCGCACCAGCGCATGGGTGTAGTCGCGCGCCACCGTGCCGCGCGTCGCCAGTACGCTGATCAATCGCGACCGCGACGCCGACGCTGCGGGCTTGATCGCAGGGACGGTTCCGACGAAGGGCAGGCGATAGGCGCTCCGCAGCGGCGGCAGAGCCAAGGTGGAGGCGGTGCTGCAGGCGATGACGACAATATCGGGCCTGGTTTCGCCGATGAGGCGCTCCATCACCGTCTCGACCCGGGCGACGAGTTCCGCTTCGCCGAGTCTGCCGTAAGGGAAGGCCGCGTCGTCGGCGGCGTAGACGATCTCGACATCGGGCCTGAGCCGCCTGATTTCGGCCAGCACAGAAAGGCCGCCCAGTCCTGAATCGAACACAAGCGCGCACGGGGCACGCGGCGCCGGCCCGTCTGCGCCGCGCTCGCCGCACGGATTTCGCGGCGCTTCGCCCTCGCCCCCTGCCAGCTTCATGCGCGATGGCATTACCCCAATCCGGGGCGCGCGGCAAAGTGACCGATTGGGGCATTGACCGGCCATGAGCGATTCGGCCAAGGAAGCACAGAGCGTCTTCGCGAGAGGAATTGCGGCCTGTCCGCCACGTTGTTGTCTAAGGCCGATTTCACGGCCGAACCGGTCGAGCGCCTGGACGCGCCCGATCCGCCGACGCCTGCCGAGCGCCGGGGCCATGCGCTCGCGCTTATCGCCGCGGTCCTGCTCCATCTCCTTATTCCGGTCTCGCTCCTCCTTTCTTACTGGTTCTGGCCGCAAAACGTCCCGACAGCCGTGCAGGAAATCCCGGTCGAGGTGGTCGTCGAGCAACCGCCGCCGCCCAAGCCGAAGCCAAAGCCGGCCGAAGAGAAACCGAAGCCGCCGCCCGAACCGGAGGTGGAAAAGCCCGCCTATGACGCGCCCGCGGCTCCCACCGAGGAGAAGGTCAACCGGGAGGCGCCTGACAAGAAGACCGAGGCCAAAGCCGCCCCCGAGACCCCTCCACCCCCGAACCCGGGCGCGCCGCCGAAAGCGGAAACCCAGGCGCCTACGCCCGAGCCAGCTGAGCAGCCCAAGGCGGAGGCCAAGCCTCCCGCGCACGAGCTTGCCCCTTCGCCCGACGGAGAACTGCCTGCGGATAGGAATCCGAAGCCAGAGGAAAGCCCGGCTCAGGCCGCCGCGCCAGCGGCGCCGCCTGCGCCCGTCAAGGCCCCCGTCGGGACCCCGATACCGACAATCGAGGATCTGCCGCAATACAAGTTCGCGCGGTCAGTCGAGAAGTCGCCGGTCGCCGGCGGAAACGCCGAATCCCGCTATCTGACGATCATCTATGGGATGATCAAAGCGCACCTGCGCGAGAGTTCGGCGCTCCATATCGACCTTGCCAACCGGCACGGCTTGGTCGATTTCTACATCGATGAAGGCGGCAATCTCGTGGGCCGCAAGCTGGTCAGTTCAAGCGGATCGCCGAACCTCGACATCGCGGTGATGGCGGCGATCGCCGAAGCCGCGCCATATCCGGCGCCCCCGCATTGGTCGCCTATTTATCTCAGTTATAATTTTGGCCGCTCGCCGAGGCCGCGGGGCGGCGAGGATCACTGAACGCAGAGGTAGTTCACCCTGATGCGCTGGAAATCGGGGGTGTAATTGCTCCAGTTATAATAGGCCCTCATTCCATATTTTGCGCATTCCTCCGCCGCCTGCGCGTAGAACTGCGACCGGCTCGGGAACGTGTCGTGGTGTGGCGCATTGGGATAATAGAGGAATGTGACGTCGCGATAGCTTGAGCAGCCGCTCAGAGCTGCGAGCATCCCGATCAGGAAGACAAAGCGCATTCTGGCCCCACGCCTCGAGAATCAGCGGGCCGTCTCGGAAGAGCCCGAACTCTCTGCCGTTACTCTGCCCGCCCGCCGGCGATAGCGCAAGGCTTTCTCCGGATTTGCGAGATTTGTGACGGCGCGAAGGGTGAAGCTGTTCACCGCCCGTGCGCGTGTCATGTCCTGGGCGATGAGGACCAGGCTCTTGATACCGAGCGGACGCTCCTAAGCAACCGGGGACCCTCGCTCGAATGGCCGGATCCTTGATGCCTACCCAAGCGTGCGCAGGACTCCGGGCAGCGCCTCGGGCAGATCCTCGGCGATGAGCCCTGGGCCGACCGCCCGGCCGCAGGCGCCGTGCAGCCAAACCGCGGCGGAAGCGGCTTCGAACGCCGGCATCTCCTGGGCCGCGAGACCCGCGACGAGGCCCGAGAGCACGTCGCCGGAACCCGCGGTGGCGAGCCAGGGCGGCAGGTCCCATCCGATGGTCGCCCGCCCGTCCGGCGCGGCGACCACCGTGTCGGCGCCCTTGATGAGGACGACGGCGCCCAGGAGGCGGGCCGCCGCCCGCGCGCGCTTGAGCTTGTCGTCCTCGAGCCGAATGTCCGACGCGCTTTCGAACAGCTTAGCGAACTCGCCCTCGTGCGGGGTCATGACGGCATGATGTCCGCCGCGCTTGATCAGCGCCGCGAGCCGTGCGGCCTCGCCGGCGAAGCTTGTCAGCGCGTCGGCGTCGAGCACGATTGTCCGCTGCTTGGCGGCCCTGGTCAGCGCCGCCGCGACGAGCTTGCGCAGCGTCGGACCCACGCCAGCGCCGGGGCCGAGAGCGATCGCGCGCCGCCGCTCGTCGGCCAGCAGCGCTTCGAATTCCCGGGCGTTCGCGAATGGCGCGACCATGACCGCGGTCAGATGCGCCGCGTTGACGGCGACTGCGTCGGGCGGGCTCGCGACCGTGACGATGCCGGCGCCCGAGCGGAGCGCCGCACGGGCCGCAAGCCGAGCGGCCCCGGTGCGGTGTCCCGCGCCCGACAGAACGAGAACCGCGCCGCGCGCGTATTTCTGGCTCGCCGCGTTCGGGCGCGGCAGCGCCTTAAGCCAGACGGCGGGCGCGTTGACGAAGGCTTGTGGCGCGATGGGGCCGAGCGCGGCTTCGGGGATTCCGATGTCGGCCAGCCTGATCGCGCCGCAAAGCGCGCGTCCCGGCAGCAGCAGATGGCCAGGCTTGAGACGGAAGAAAGTCACGCTTGCGCTCGCCTCGACCACGACGCCACGGACCCTGCCGGTTTCGCCGTCGACCCCGGATGGGACGTCCACAGCGATCACGCGCCCGCCGGCGTGTGCGAAAGCGTTGAGGCGCTCGATGATCATCTTCGCTTCGCCGTCGATGTCGCGCGCGAGCCCGGCCCCGAACAGCGCGTCGATCACGCAGTCGGCGCCCGCGACATCAACCGCCGCAGCGTCGAGGGCCGGCCCCGGATAGCGCGCGGCGGCGAGCGCCGAATCGCCTTTCAGCGCGTCGCGCCGACCGAGCAATCCGACCTCGATCTCGTAGCCGCGCGAGGCGAGCAGCCGCGCGGCGACGAAGCCGTCGCCGCCGTTGCCGCCGGGGCCGCAGATGACGGCGATCCGGCCGCGCGACTTTGTCAGCCGCGCCGCCTCGTCAGCGATCGCAAGACCCGCCCGCTCCATGAGCGCGATGCCTGGCGTGCCGGCCGAGACCGCAAAGCGATCGGCCTTGCTCATTTCAGCGGGCGTCAGCAGTTCCGGGAACGCCTTTGGATCGCCCATGGAAGCGAAGGTGCGCGAGGCTTGCGCCACGCGCAAGCGTCAAAAACACGCTTTCCATCGCGCCGGATTCTGGTATATCCCGCCGGCGCTGATCCCCGATAGCTCAGCTGGTAGAGCATTCGACTGTTAATCGAATGGTCGCAGGTTCGAGTCCTGCTCGGGGAGCCAACAATTTCAAATAGTTAGCGGCTATTTTTGGCAAGACTAGGTAGGCGGGGCCTTTAGTTTTACACCCGCTGTACACCCGCGAAGCACGAAACCCTTCGTCCCAAGGCAGGGTGGTCGATGCACAGTTGTTTCCTGCTTTGCTGATACGCGCTCGCCCTCCTCGCCTGGCCAGCGCAAAGGCCAACGTCGAGCGTCACGCGCTGTATAGCTCTTTCCCGGCAATAGCGTGGCCCATGGCGGGCGTTCGGCCTCGCGCGCGGCTTTTGGGGGCTGCGCTATCGATCGCCCTCCAGATCAAACTGCGCCAGTCGAAACGGTTTTGCCCCCACCCTGGCTCGACCGGAACCAGCGCCGGTTAAGGAAATATCCATATTTAGCTAGTGGAAATTAAATTCACCAAAAAATGTCTACCAGCCTCATAGGGCATCGAACCGGAAAAGATCGTGGGGTAAAGGCCGGATTGCCGATCCGGATTCGTCGGAAGATCGTCTTCATAGGCGCAACCGCGGCGGAGATCGCGAAGCGAAAAGCGCATTACACATCATCGCCATCGGACGTTAACGAGACCGACCGCCGAACCAAGGACTACGTTGCTCGACGGAAATCGACCCTCTGATGCCTTTCGAGGTCGTTCCTAAACTCCGCCGATTGTTCACGAACGATGCATCGCGGCGGCGGGAACTGACTACGAGGTTGCGTCCTTCGAAATCCGATGGCTCCTAACGCCGTACTTGTGAGCATAGGGGCGCGAGCATGACACCAAAGCCACCTATTTTCGGGTCGGCGACGCATGACCTGCTTATGCCGCTCCAATATTTGGCGCGCGCACGGTTGTTCCGAGACGCCACGATTGGAGTTACCGGGTACGTCAATGCGGAAATGAACTGGCCGAAATATCCTTGCTTTTGCAAGCCATAGAGTTGGCTCTGACGGCGTACTGCAACCAATGCGTAGATGACGGGTAACCGCGCCCTAAGGGTCTTTATAACCACGACCTGAAGGGATGGTACGAAACCGCTCGCGCGTTTGGCCTGGACCCTGTGCCCTGTGTCGGAACTCGCCGACGCGCTCGACATCCTGGTCCCGTGCATGGGCTCCAGTGCCCGCTATCCCAAGGCCCAACCAGCCAACGAGCTTGCTGGGGTTGCCGACAATGCCGCTCATGCGATCATTGAACCGGTAACGCCGTTTGATTGGGAAAGGTCGAGGGCATTCCTAGAAGCCAACCCTTTACGCCTCGTCACCAGAGAAACCCGCCACCCATCTCATTGATCCTGTCTGGGGACAAGACATTCGACATCGTCTCCGGGGATTCATCGCCGCGTGGACTCGTCCGGCAGCAACTGGCTGGTCTCACCGTTGCGGATCAATCCGGAGCGGATCAGACGAGGCCGCGCCTTCACCTCTTCCATAATCTTCGCGATATACTCACCAAGGAGCCCGACCGCAAAAAGATTGATGGCGCCGAAAAACAGCGACGCGAGAAGCAACGTCGTGGCGCCGCGCGGCGCGATATCGGGTATCAGTATACGCAAAGCGGCTACGATCACCCCCAACACAACGGATAGACCGAGCAGGACGATCCCTGCAGCGGAGAGCATTTTCAGCGGCGCATTGCTGAAGGAAAAGATGCCTCGCTTTGCCCATTCCAGGTTCTTCAGGAGGCTGTTTGTGCTCTCCCCGAACATCCGCTTTGGCCGGACATAATCGACCCCAGTCTGACGGAAGCCGATGTAAGCCCGCAATCCGCGGAGAAACAAATCTCGCTCTGGGGATCGCAACAGCCAGCCCACAACTCTTCGATCGATCAAGGAAAAATCGCCAGCGTCGAGGGGGATCTTAACGTAGCTCAGATACGCGAAGAGCCGGTAGAAGGCTTTGTACAACACGCCCCAACCAAGGGGCATGTCCCGCTTCACGCGTCGCCCGTAAACGACGTCGTAGCCATCGATCCATCGATGATAAAACTGCTCGATCAATTCGGGCGGGTCTTGCAGATCGCCGTCGAGAAGGACGCAAGCTTGCATGACCGACATTTCCATTCCGCTTCGAAAGGCCATCTGCGAGCCGAAATTGCGCGAATGGACAATCCCGAGGACGTGCGGATCTGTCGCCGAAATCTCGACAATGCGGTCGGCGCCATTGTCGGGGCTTCCGTCATTCACGAAAATAATCTCGTAATTGACGTCCAGTTTCTTGAACGTGTCGGTTAGCCTCCGATGCATCACCGGTATGGCCTGCTCATCCATATAGCAGGCCACAATTGCTGAAATGCTCCGACGACGAGGACTGGGCGTGCGCTTGGTCATGGCGCCGGCGTCCAACCCTTCGAGCGAGCGAACCCACTCCGAGGTCAGCTTCAGGCCCGTGGCGAGATCGGTTTTCGAGGTCCAGTGGAGCAATCGTTCCGCCTTGCCTGGAGCGGCGTACCAATCCGGCAGGTCCCACGATCTACCAGCCATAGAGCCGAATACAGGCTCCTCGCTGATCGCAAACACATCGCGCGCAACTTCCGCGACCTGACGGATTGTCGTGGCTCGACCGGTGCCGATGTTGAACGACTGGCCGTAAATGTCCGGCGTCAGGCGCGCGGCTGACTGGACGAACGCATCGCAAACATCATCGATATAGACGAAGTCCCGCGAGGTATTCGGGTCGACTAGGGGCGGAAAGGCGCCTTTCAAACCCTTGGCGACGAGATTGGGGATCAAACGCGACAAGTCCTCGAGGGGACCATAGACAGAGTATAGTCGCAGGTTCAGCACAGGCAGGCGACGAAAATTCCCAGCGTATGAAATGTAATTGCTGGCCGCGAGCTTCGAAACGGAGTAGTGGCTATTCGGTTGAAGAGAGTCCTCCTCCAACGGACCAGCGCTATTGGTTCCGTATTCTGACGAACTTCCTGCGTGAATGAACGCGGTAAAACCCGTATCCGCCAGCAACTCGATCAACTGGACGAGAGCGGTGAAGTTGGTTCGATAGATCAAATCTTGATCGGTCTCGAACGAATAGGCTCCGTAGGCGACGCAATCGAAGATGGTGCTGGGACGAACACTCGTCACCAAGTTGCGAGTCGCGGCGAGATCGACGAGATCGGCTTCCAAAATGTGACGCCGGTCGATCCCGTCGAGACGCCAGGCGGGGAGCGTGCGAACGACGCCGAACACGTCCTCGCGGTATTTGAGCAGCCGGCGCAAAAGGTTGGCCCCGACGAAGCCGCCCCCCCCAAGCACCAGGATTGGTCCGCGCAGAGCGCGTACCCAGTCGCCAGTCTCCAACATGGTCAGCTCGCCAGTGCGTTTGCTGCGAGCGCGATTCCCTCGGCGTCGAGACTGCTGCGTCGCCTCAGGAAGGCTTGTGAGCCGTAGGTCGATCCCGGGCGGCCTTGAGCGTGGAGATGGCGAAAGCGATCCAGCCCTATTCCGGCTTCGATCGCCCAATGGCACATCGCCTGTCCGACTCCGCCATGCGCGACGTGTTCTTCAACCACCGCAAGTCGCCGGGTCTGCCTCAGCACATTAACCAACTCCGATGGCGGCGTGTTTGCCTCAATCGGCAATTCGCTCACGACCCATAGAGCTGGCCGGTTGGCTTTCTCGAGTTGGCGCAAGACGTCCCAGGATGAGCCCGCGAGGGGACCGACCGCGATCATAACGCCCGCGTCGCCATCGATCAGGCGGCGCCAAGGAGCGTAGGCTGGAACAACCTCGCCTTGGGGTCGTTCACCGCGCCCAAGTCGAACATAGGCAGGGCCCGACAAATCGCCGGCGCGTTCCAGGGTTTCGTCAATATCTTCCGTGAAGGCCGGAACGAACGCGGTCATGTTCGGCAAGGTCAGCAGAATGCCGTAGTCCTCGAGCGCGTGATGGGTCGGGCCCATGACGCCATATGCATAGCCGCCGCCATTCGCCAGAAGCTTCACCGCCAGGCCGTGAAGGCAGACATCGTTGCGGATCTGTTCGAACGCGCGAGCATAACAGAATGGCGCGATCGTATAGGTCCAAGCCTCCAATCCCTCGTAGCTGAGAGCGGCTGCGACGGAGATCATATTCTGCTCGGCTACCCCGCAATTGATGAAGCGCGGTCCCATTGCGTCTCGCAGCGGCTCCAGGGCCATGAACCCAAGATCGCCCGTCAGAAAGACCATACGCTCATTTCCCGAGCGGGCGACAAGCCGGCGACACAGCTCGTCTCTCATCGATCCGTCTCGAACTGCGCCATCGCGCCGGCATATTCTTCCGCCCTCATGGGTGGGTGGCGGCTTTCTTTGTCCAGCTGCGCCATCGCGCCGGCATATTGCTCGGCGGTCAAAGGCAAATAGTGGCTTTCCATGGTGTTGGCGACATTGGGGAATTCCGCGCCCCTTGATGGTGTTGAGGATAATGAGGAGAGGGCGGTGTCGGTCCGGCGAAAGGGCTGCGCGGATGCTCCCGAGATCGTGACCGTCACACTTGCGGATCTCGAAATCGAGGCCGCTCAAGCGTTCATGCAGGGGGTTCATCGACGCGACCGCGTCCGTTGAGCCGAAGCCTTGCAGGCGGTTGTGGTCGACCAGTATTGTCAGATTGTTGAAACGATGGTGGGCCGAAAAAATCGCGGCCTCAACGGTTGAGCCTTCCTGCCATTCGCCATCGGAGGTCAAGCAGAAAACGCGTCGACTGGCGCCCTGCAGCTTTGCCGCGAGAGCCAAGCCGGCCGCGAGCGAGAGACCGTGGCCAAGACTGCCGGTCGCGAAGCGGATGTCGGGGATACCTCTCGCCGGCGGATGGCCTGCGAGGAGCGTATCGTCCTGGTGGAACCGGTCGAGATCGCTGTCCGTTAACCGACCCAGACTCCACAAGGTGACATAGAGCGCGCCCGCGGAATGCCCCTTCGACAAGATGAATCTGTCATTCGTGCCCAGATGCTCGTGGTGGATCAGCATCATCGCGTCCAAGCACGAGAGATTACCGCCGAGATGCCCTACCTTGGCGCGATAGTGCATATCGATCAGGCGACGGCGCGCTTTGTTGAGCGCGACTGTGGATAGCGGCATAATACACGCCGCTCCCCCGGCGACCTGAACATGTGACGTCGGACGCCTAGCATGCGAGGTTTTGGATGTCATCAGCCCGTAAGATGCTCACAATTCAGGAAACGCAGCAATCCCATTTGCAAGGCAGGAACGAGCGTGACAATGAATTCAACCTCGATCGCGCTCCCGCCGAGACGTCCACGGCGGAGCAAAAGGCGCGGCGGGTTTTCTGACGTCGACGAGTAGGCGGGCGAGGTTGCCCGACGAAAAGCGATCGAATGGTTTTTTTGCGCTACCTCGCTGTCGGCGGACTCAATACGGCGTTCGGCTATCTTTGCTATGCGGCTTTCGTGCTCGTTGGCGCGCCGATTTGGCTGGCGGTGGGCAGCTCGACGGTGCTCGCGATCGTGTTCAACTTTTTCAGCTACGGCGGCCTGGTGTTCGGGGACACATCCCATCGGCTGCTGCCCCGTTTCCTCGTTTTTTACGCGTTCCTTGGCGGTCTCAATTTTCTCTTGCTGCGCGCCCTGATATGGGGAGGCCTGGGGCCGCTATGGGCGCAGGCGCTCCTCTTGCCCGTGCTCGCCGGCGTTGGCTTTGTGGGCATGCGCCGTTTCGTCTTTGGTAGAGGGCCGACCCGCTCACTCCAACATCTAAGGGCCGGCAGTGGCGAAACTTAATCTTCAGGACGAACGTGGGTTCAACCAGATCTTCGCATCTATTGGCTCTACGCCCCAACGAGCGACCCGGCGCAATGACTGGTTCGTCGAGATGGCGGAGAAGGTCGGAGCAAGGCGGATCCTTGAGATCGGCTGCGGTTCCGGCGCCGCGGCGGCGCATATGGCTGTCAAGACGGGGCTTGAGGTGGTCGCCGTCGATATCAGCGACAAATTTCTGGATCACGCGAGAAAGACGTATTCGCTTCCAAACCTCAGCTTCGAAAAATTGGACCTCCTGGCCGACGACCTGGGACGTTTCGGCCGGTTCGATCTTGTCTTCGGCAACGGCATCCTGCACCATCTGGTCCTGCGTCTCGACGACGTGTTGCGCGCGTTGCATTCCCTCAGCGACGCCGGCGGCGGCCTCGCGTTCATTGAGCCCAATTTCCTCAATCCCTATTGCGCCTTCATCTTCGGCACCCGCGTCGGTCGACGGTTCGCCAAACTCGAACCCGACGAAATGGCGTTCACCCCCGGCCAGTTACGTCGGGCGCTTCCGCTGGCGGGTTGGCGGGACGTGACCGTGACGACCAAGGACTTTCTTTTGCCGGGTCTGCCGAAAGCCGCGGCGCGACCGATCCTCGCGATCGAGCCCGCGCTCGAGGCAACCGCGGCGACCCGCTGGCTCGCGCAGTCTCATTTCGTCTCGGCAAGGGCCTAAATCGCGCCCGCTGTGGCTCAAACATGGTCCGCGGGGTCATTCCCTCGGCCGGTCACCTTGCCCCGCCCCCTGTTGACGTGACGGCTCACCGAGTTAAACGACGCGGACCTCCCTAAGCTGCTGACGCTCGGGCGGCAAATCGGAGAAAGGACGGGCCAGTGATTGAGCAAAAGGCCGCGCTTTTGGCGGTATACGCTGTGCTATTGCTTGTTGCCTGCATTTTGCCTTTCGCTCTGCAGCTGCGGACCTACAAATATCCTTCGGCATCGACGATCGACCGAGTTTATGGCGCGGTGCTGGCCGTCGCCGGACTCGCGCTGCTTGTGACGCGCCCGCGGCCAGGACTCACAAGTCCGCTGGCCCTTTCAATAGCCTTCGTCGCGCCGGTCATTCTCGAGGGCGCATGGTCCTCTGCTGTCGGCGGAATCCTGGCGCTGCCTTTGCTTGCCGGGGCGACCTGGTGGGATCCAAGCCTGCGGCTCGATGCGACCCGGGCGGGAATTTTCCTGCTTGTGGGCATATTGGCCGCGGCGCTTCCGCGCCTGCTGCCCCGGCCCGAAGGCGCTCCCCTGTTCAAATCGCTGATAGTGCTGTTCCTTGTGGGAGTCGCAGGGGTGTCGCTCACGGGCGTCCAGTCGTCTCCGAAGGCCTTTGGAACGCTGTGGCACCACTGGTCGGTCTACGTCAGCTCGGCCGAAGCACTTCTAGGCGGAGCAATCCCGTTTCGGGACTACCCCGTGCAGTACGGAATGGGTCCCACGCTGCTTCTCGCAGGCCTTTGCCTCGGAGAGTGCTGGACCGGGACATACATTGCCGTCGCTGCGGCGAACCTGTTCTATCTTATGGCGATGGCCGGCTGCGTCATCGTGTTGACCCGGAAGCTGCCAACCGGCCTCGCACTTTTGGCGCTCGCCGCCATGGGCTGCGCTGTCCTGTTCTGGACCGGCTATCCGCCAGACTACCAGGGACCCATTGCTACGCCCTCCGTCGACGGAATGCGGTTTTTCCCGCTGGCGGCACTCCTTCTTTTCATCATGCTCGCCGAGGAGCGCCGCCTCAGGCTGGACGCCGTGGGGCACGCTCTGTGGTTTCTGGGACTGGTGTGGTCGCCGGAAGCAGCGTTCTACGCCACGGTCGTCTGGTGGCCGTATCTCGCGCTGAGGCGGGCTGAGGCGATTGGGGCTTCGAGCGCGACAGGCGTTGCAATCGCGGCCTTGCGCGGGGCTGCCCTTGCACTCGCCGCGGCGGCGGCCGGCTTCGCTGTCCTGGCGGTTGTGTTCCGGATCGCCTATCACGATTGGCCTTCAATTGCGGGCTTTACGACCTATGTCCGAAATCCGCCCGGCATTCTACCGGCCAATCCAACGGGTCCGATCTGGCTCGCACTCGCCGCGGCGGCGCTTGTTGCGGTCGCCCAGTTGCGGGCCGACGCGCGGGGGATTCGCATAGGTTTCGTGGGCCTCATGGGGCTGCTTGCCGTCGGCTCCTACTACCTGGGGCGCAGCCACGACAACAATGTGCTCAATCTCCTGCCTTTTGTCGTGCTGGCGCTAACTTCGGCGCTGGCGATCGGTTCGAAAGACGTCGCCTTCGGATTTGCGCAGGTCGCGCTCGCGGGCCTGGTTGCGTTTCTGGCGACGTTCGGCTTCGAATCCTGGGACGATGCCGCGCGCAGCGGCCAGGCCTGGAATATCGGGCCAAGCCATTTCATCAATAACATACGCCTAGCCGGCCCCGAATCTTTCGCGCTTCTTGACGAGAGCCTCGCGAGTTCGCCGAACCCGCATGCGCCTGCGGCGGACGCAGCGGCCGCGCAGGACTGGCTGCGCGCGAAGGGAGAGGGGTCGCCGTTGTGGGTGTCCCCATCGTTGCTGCTGCCTTACGGAACTGTGGGGCCGGTATGGACCGGAATGAACGACATTGGCGCCTACGCGCTTCTGCCACCCGACGAAGTCGAGCGCTTCATACGCAACAGCGCCCAGGACCTGCACCGGCCCGGTTGGATCCTGATCGACCGTTCGCAGTCGAGCCCCTGGCCGGCGTTGTACTTCGCCGCTTACTCGGTGACGGAGCAGCGCGATTTCGGCGGCTACACGGCTTACCGGCTCGCCCCAAAGTGAGGCGACGCTCGTCGCCCTGTTTCGCGGCGGCGCCGCTTCCTCGCCGACACGCCCCGTCTCAAGGCGTCTCCAGCCCGCGATGCTCGCCGACGAGCTTGACATTATGTTTTCGTCTCGAGCGCCGTAGCAATTGTCTGCATTGCTTTGTCAACGGGCGCGACTTACGCACAAAGCCCTAAACTCGCCCCTGAAGGGCGCGGCTTGCTGGCACCGCCGGTCGAGGCGCCCGCCGTGCTCGGAGGCGCGCCGCCGCCGCATGGCTTCTTTGAACCGGATGCCACCGCGTGTGCGCTGGATGGTGGATGTTCCTCACAGCACAATGGTACTGGATCAGTCGGTGTACCCACCGTAACTGGCGGAATCGTCTTCGTCGGCACCAACCAAGGTCATCTCGTCGGCACCCGCTGCGGGATGGAGATGCTCCAACACAGCTTATGCGACCGCGTCGAGCTGTACGACTCACGGCTATAGTCTCGTGCCGATACCGCAAACGCTGGCCGATGTTCAGGTCTCGGATGGCGGGAGTCTGACGCCAATTCGCACCGAGCCGGTGTTAGCGAACGGAAGAGTTTTTGTAACGACTACGACTGGCAATGGCCATGGCCATGTCTACATGTTGCAACCATGAAGGAACAGCCGCAATGACAAGCGCCTGTAGAATCGCGCCTCCGAGCGCCGCGCTGGTGGTGATTCTGCTTCATGGGGCCTCTGCCGAGGACCTTTCCTCGAAGGACGTCTACGAGTCCTCTAAAGAAGTCCTCGACGGCTCGATGACGCCGCAATGAACGCTTCGTCGGATGTACGGCTCTCCATCAAGTCATGGGGAATCACGGGCGACCGGCGGGGAGACAGCATGCCACAAGAGCTACCCATGCAGGGGTTTTACGTTGCGCATGTCCTCACGGGCGAAATTACAGCCACGATCGATGGCGCTACGACACGGCATTCTCCGGGTGACTATTGGGCGGTCAAGCAAGGCGCGACAATGCAGGTTAAGGCGCTCGGCGACTACGCGATGCTCGAAACAACTGTTATCACCAAGCAATAGCATCTTGCTATGTCTAAAAGGTCCATTCCGTCGACGTTTGGGGGAAGTTCCCCAACCTCGTGATGTGGTTTAAATTCATCTGTACCGGAAATAGAACTACGGACCACCTCTCTATTTTTTTTTTGGGCAATCCTTGTCAACGGCACCGTGAACTCGGGATGACCCCCGAACTGAAGGATACGCGTGAAAGGCGTCTGGAAAAGCAATCGTTCCGTCAAGTTATGACCGTGGCCGAATGACTAATAAGGGGCGCGGCGGCGAACAAAATTGCTCGGATGGCGCACGAATTAGTGCGAACACAGGGCGCAATTTCTAGCATCGTAAGTGTTCCTCTATTCAGGCTACCCCGGGTTCCGTGATTCAGCGGGCTATGCACCTATCCGGACCGACATTTGGCCAGCCTTTTGTAACCAGCCGTCCCTTAACGCCGCCTCCGGCCTAGCAAACTGCGTTTCACAAAATTGTATTTGTGATTCGGTCATTAAAATCGTACGATAAAGGCAGGAAAAACTGGAGGCTTGGGATTTCCGTCCTACTCATGGCCGCGGGTTTCGCGATCCTCGCTTGGCTGATCTTTAAGATCGCCGAGTGGATGTGACGAAACGGCGCGCCGATAGTCCCCCGCAGGCGGACCTGAGGACACCGAGAGTGACCCGGGCAGCCCGAGCGCGCCATGGACGAGGGATATGGGCCATCGGACCGCGCAGCGGGGGAAGAAGCGCCCGCGACAGAGCAATCGATGGCGCTTAGAGCGCCGCGAGTCAACTAGGACGACGTCCCATCAAAGCGAACGCAATAGCAAATTTGCGCCTATCGTCTCAATGCGCCCCTTTTATTGACTCAGCCAGATTGTTGTAGGGAACGCCAAAGCGCTTGCGCGCGCATCTTTTTCGTAGACATTTTTTGGCGAATTTTGATCTCCCGAGCGAAATATGGAGATGGATGGGAAGCGCGCCATTACCGCGCGGCGATATCATGCGATATCAATGGCTTAATGCGATAGTTTGGCGGATGCAGCTTCTGCCAAACAATCGAAACAGTAGATTGCGCTCATATATTTCAGTGAAAGCACTTAGGTGGCATCGACCCCCGTCTAGCGGTCGGGGTCGCCCGATTCAAAGGCCTCAAGAAGGCCGCCAGTCGCTTCTTGTTCCATGGGGTAAACATTTTTTGGAGCCTGAAAGTTGCGCCTCGCCCTTGACGAACTGCCGGCCGTAAAGGTGTGGGGTTTGCGAACCGCGGGGCTCATTGGGCGGGGGACACGGAGCGTCGTGATCGAGGCTGGCGGCTCTCTCCTGACGGTGGCGGTCGAAGAGACGCCGATGAAGAACGGCGGGGCTCACTGGCATTTCCGGTGCCCTGGATGCGGGCGGCGCGCCAAAGTTCTGCGGCTGCTCGGCGAGCGCGTTATCTGCTTTCGGTGCTGCGCCGCCGCGGGTCTGTGGTATCGCCGCCCGGTGACCGAGGCGGGACAGCGGGCGCTGATCGCCTACAAGCGCATGAACTCGTTCGCCACCCCGCCTCGCACGCCGAAGCGCTATCGCAATCCGCGCGGTTTCCGCAAAAAAGAGGTAAAGCTGCAGGCGGCGCTGGTCGCCCTGGGCAAGGCGACTCGCCTCAAGGAGTGATCGGCATGGGTTGGGCCTACAAGCTATCGCCGGAGGCTCAAAAGCTTGATCTTGAGACTGTGCTTAGGACGCTGGCGAAGCATCGAATGGACTTCACCGCTGCGGCGCGCGAGCTCGAGGTGAAGACGATCGACCTTTATCGCTTTGCCTCGAGGAACCCTCGCGTTCTCGATGATCTGTTCGGGGCTGAGTTGGACCGGGTTTCGAAGTCGGTGGCGTGGTTCGACCAGGCCTTGAGCGGGGAGCACGGGATCAACGTCGCGCTTGATGTGTCGAAGTTCGTTTTGAAGAACAGTCCTGCGGCGCGGCAGGTCGGCTGGGGCGCGCCGGATGCGACCATCAACGTTGTGCAGGTGGGCAGCCGGTTTGAGCAATCGACGGTGAAGTTGCTTGACGGCGAGGTGGTGAAGCAGCCGTCAGACGACGCCGCGGAGACGCCGTCGTAAGGGCCCCGGGTGCGAAAAGGACGAGTAGCGCGAGAGCGACATGCCGGTGACCAGCGGCAGGCCGTCGGCGGCGGTGCGCAGCGCGTCGGCGCCATGGCAGTTGTCGTCGTGCGCGGGTTTGCCCGACTTGTTTCGATGGTAGCCCGCGAGGCGGCTGAGGCCGAGGCGGCATCCTGTTGCGTCGAACCATGACTTCGCCAACAGGCGTCGGACGCCGTTGATGCCGTCTTCGGGGTTGTTGCGCGGGACGGTGTAGATGGGCGCAGTCAGAAGCCTGGTCAAAGTGTCCTTGCGCGACTCGCCGGTGGCGTACTCGCGGGCTTCGACGTCGTGCGGCAAGAGGTGGGCCTTCGCTTTCAGGTTGTGCTTGGCAAGCCAGGCCTCTATTTCGCGGGCGTAGTGTTCCAGGTTTCGCCCAGCGTCTTCTATGTAGGATAGGAAGTGCAGCTCAGCGCCGCATACCTGGAACAGCCATATCGCGGTGTAATCGTCGATGCCGAGATCCCAGGCGGTGATGACGTCGGCGGCGAGGTCTGGGGCGACTGTTGCGACGCGGCCGGCGAGACGCAGGGCGTTGAGGCTTTCGCTGTAGTATGCGCCGGCGACGGGGGTGACGAACGAGCACATCATCTCGCGGGCGAACTCGTCGGCGCTCATGTCGCGACGCAAAGCCTCGACTTCGTCGCGGGTGAGGGCGTCCTCAGCCGTCGCGGAGATCGGGATATCGAAAACCTCCCAGTTTTCTGGGTCTTTTTCGGCGATGAGCTTGAGTTGATAGAAGGCGTTGGCGTCGCCCATCGGGGTGCCGGCGACAACCGCCCAGCCATGATAGTCGGCGAGAGCCGGCCGCACGATGGAGGAGAAGGCCTGCTGGTTGAGCAACGGGAACTCGTCCATCGCCGCGCCGTCGAGGTGCAGGCCGCGCAGCCGTTCCACTGCGTCCGCGCCGCCGTACAGCTTGATCGTCCCGCCATGGGGAAATATGGCGCTGAGCTCGCCCTCGACATACCGCATGCCGGGGATGTTCGCTGTGTAATACTTTAGATATTGCCACACCAGATCTTTGGCGGCGGCGAAAGATGGGGCGACATAAGCGTATTTCGGCGGCGGTTGCTGTCTTTTGTTGTTGATGCACTGGATGATCATGTGCACGATGAGGGCGACTGACTTGCCGGCCCGGCGATGGCTGACGATGTATCGGAAACGTTTGGTCGAGGCGTGGAACGGCCTGAAATGCGGCCGCGCCAAGTACGGGATGGTGATGACGTTGGGCTCAAGCGAGGCAGCCAGCATCTGGCGGTTATAGCTCAGCTGTTGCAGGTCGTCTTCGCATCGCGCCTCCGGTGCTGTGAAATCGGGATAACAATTCCGCGTCAGAGCCACGTGCCGATTACTAGTTTGTCTATTTCGTCCCGATGCCGCTGCGGCCCGGAGGAAAGCGTGACCGGGGTAAAGCTTGAACCGCGCTAGTGGCGGGGCCCGCACGCGCATAAAAAGGGCCCGCCCGCGGGCAATGCAGACGGCCAAGACGTCAACTAGCCCACCCCGCGCCGGACAGCGAGAATGGGCTCACAGATCCTGATCAGCGGATGTTGGTACTAGGTCAAGCCGGCGGCCAGTCCGGGATGCCTCCATTGGCCCGACGCCAGCACTCGAAGGCGAGGTCGATCATCCGCCGCCTTTCATCCGGGCTGCGGTGGATCCAGAGATCGATGACGTTGGCCGAGCGGAACCAGCGCCGGCTGCCGTTCCACATCGGCGGGTTGGGTCGGCTGCGCTTGTCCTCTTCGCAGGGAGAGAACCGGCGCTGAAATTCTGACGCGCTCATGGTCGTTGCGTCCGGCGAGATAGCTCCGGCTTGTGGCCTTAGAAAGAATCTAAAAGAAGATTCCCAAAAGAAGAGAAAGATGAAATAGGGCCTGATGTGCGGAGCTGCCGCAACACCTTGTAGCGGCGCCCGCACAGGGGGGTGTGCGGATAGCGCTACACTCAGATGTGCGGAGTTGCCGCACAGGGTGTAGCGGCTGCCGCACTACCTGGTGAGCAGCGTGACGGTCATTGCCTGGTGCCCCAACCGCTGAGTTGCGATCATCCCGGCCTTTTTCAGCCGCGCCAGGGCTCGATACTTCGCCCACCGGGAGACGCCATATCTGGCGCACAGCTCGTTAGATAGGGGAAACGTCCGATCCTTCGTCTTCCAAGCCACGTAGAACAGCAGAACCACGACCACGGCTCCCGACGCGCCGTCGATCGCACGAAAGTATGGGGCGGCCTCATCCAGCGGCACCGGCGCGAAAGGCGGCTTCTTGGCGCGCTGCTTGGGAGCTGGCGGGACCTTCTCGGGCTCGCGTTTCGTGCGGAACCGGGTCAGAACGTCGCTCATCAGGCTGCCTCCCTCAGGTCCACGCCAATCGATCGCAGGATGTTGATAATGTCGGCCCACATCTTCATCGCCATCGGGCGCTTGTCGCAGTAACGCTGGCCGGACTTCAGCGTCGACCAATCGAGATCGACGCCGACGTCGATTCCGTCACAGATTTCGCGGCCCACGGCGCGCATGATCTCCCTGGCCTCTTCGATCTTGCGTGGGTCGTCTTCGTCGAACAGGATCCCGTCGTGCACCAGCATAATCGGCACAATGCCGGCGTCGCATAGACGCACGGTCGCCTCGCGCAGCATCTCCGCGCCGTCGCTTTGCATCGGGAAGTTCAAGAGCGAGCGTTGGTTAGGGCTATGGCTGATGCGCAGCGGCCAGCCGTAGGAGCTCTCGGTCCGTCGAGCGTTTAAGGCTGCGTCAACAACGGCCAGTCGCCCGTTCCAAAACTTCGGGTGCCGTTTTGCGAAGCGCCATAGAACCTCGGCGGCGATCAGCGGGTGGCGGTTGAGCCCGCGCGCCAGCGAAGGCACGCCCATGCCGTAGCCGATCCCCAACTGGATCACCTTCATCCGATCCCGTTGCGCCGGGTTGGCCATTTTCCACTTGATCGGATCCAGCTCGCCGGTAAGGCCGCACTCGATCGCGCGCGCGTGATAGACGTCGCCGCTCTCGTACTCAGCGCGCAGCACCTCGTCCTGGAACCTGGCCGCGGCGACGGCGACCTCCTGCGACCGCCAATCGAGGTAGAACCCAACCCGGCCGGGATCGAACAGCATGAACGACCGCATGGCGGCGTGGGCGTTGTAAGGGCTCCTGCGGTGCGCGTTGCGTCCGGTCGCGGTGCCGAACGGAAACAGGCTCGGGCGGTTCCTGCCGTCAGGTCCAATCGGCAACCTGGCCTTCAGAATGAAGCCAAGCGAGTCGCGCAGGGCGTGCAGTTCTTCAATGCCGCGGATAGATCCGGCCATGAGGCGGAAGGCGTCGCTGTCGAGATCGAGCCGGCCGCTGTCCAGGCGCGGCCAGGCGTGAGCGCCGACGTAGCTGAGCCACTGCTCGAAGCGTTCGTAGGACCACTCGCCTTCAGGCGTGTAGATCGGAAAGGGCGTGTTCTGGCTTGGATCGAGGCGCCGCAGAAGCTCGGCGACGACAAGGCCTAGGTTCTCTTGCACGACGTTCCAGAGATAAATGTCGATCGGCATGCCGCGCGCCTGCACGCGGGCGATCGCCTTGGCGCTGTAGTTCGACCAGTGAAGGACGCGTCGGACGTCGACCGGGCCGAATTGATTGGAGCCGCGCAGCATGACGCGCAGGAGCTCCAGCGTCTTGCGGACGTCTTCCTCGCAATAGTCGAAGACCGTCTCCCGACCCCAAACGCCCCATCGCCCTTCGGCGATGTCCTTGGCGATCGTCGTCTTGTCGAAGCGTTCCCAACCTTCGATGCCATGGGCGCGGCAGGCGTCGACCAAACCTTTGGACTTCTTCGGGCGCTGAGCCTCGTCATAGTCGAAAGGCTCCATGATGTTGCTGGCCGCGAGATAGGCGGTGTGCAGGTCGAAAACATGCTCGGGGAACCGCCAGCTGAGCTGCAGGAAACAAGTCATCTCCGCCCACGCGGAATAGGCGACCACCACCGCGTCAGGGCCGGTGTCGAAGGGCGGCTTCGAGCCAAAATCGCCGCGCCACCATCGGACGGTGCGCACGTGCTGAAGATGCGCGTCCAGCACGTAGGCGACCATGCACAGAACGTTAGGGAGGCCGCCGGTCGCAACCTCATACTCGAAGTCAACGACCGTGACCGTCCTGAATATCGCGCTCATGAGAGCTTCTGCCGCAGGCCGACCAAGCGCCGCCAGGCCGGACTATCCCGGTCCAGGATCATGCGGCCGTCGAAGGTCTTGGCGACGAGCGCGTCCAAGCTCTCAGTCGGCCAATTCGGCTCAGGAAACGGGTCGCCCTCGCCCCTCAGCTCAGACTCGGTCGGCTTGATGTGGTAGCCTTCCAGGCCTTCGCTCTTCCTGCTGATGACCTGTTTCCAGGACGTTCGGGCGGCGACGCACGCTTCCAGGTTCGAGCGGTTCCACTCGTTGTCGAGGTTCCGGCTAGGGACGTGCGCCAGGAAAAACTGATTGTGCGGCTTCGTCGCCAAGGCCAGGCGGAAATATTGGAGACTTCCCGGGCGGGCGCGTCTCCGCCAAGTCGAAAGCGAGCAGGTGCAGCACGGAGTCCTTGAGACCCGGCACCGGAACCATGACGAAGCAATATTCATCCGACCAGTACGCATCGTCGGGGTGCAGCCGCACGTAGTCCTTGGCGTCGGAAATCTTCAAGTGCGGCAGCGCCGGCAAAAGGGTCTGGATGCGTTCGTCGGGCGAGCGCTTGGTCTTGAACCGCGCTAGAATTTCTCCCGGCGGAGGCTTCTCGATTGAGAGCGGCTCGGGCTCGGGCGCTGGTTTCGCGGCGGGGTCTTCAGACATGGGATTCTCCTATCGCTCGGTGGAAACGTGCCTGTAGGTCTGGCTAAGCGTGGCGGACGGAAACAAGCGTCGTCGTTCGGGACGATGCTGCTGTCGCTGATCATGCGCCTAGCGACGATGTCGCTGACGGAGCGACCGTCACTGAGCCACCAGCGCCGCGCTACGCACTCATGGCTCACGCTGAGGATCAGGTCCTTCGCCATCATGGCGACGACGATCCCTTGCGGGGAATTTGGTCTGTTTTCGACTGGGCGACGTCGCGAGACAGCGGCGCGCTCTCATCGGGGCTTGCTCAAAGCGCGCGCGCGCTTTGGCGATGACGTCGTCGACCTCGTAGGTCCTTTTCCTTCCGCGGAGGCGGTATTCGGGATCATCCCACCGCCGGACGGTATCCTCCGACGGCCTGTCACCTTCGATCGCCTCGATAATGTCGCAGACGCCTTTGGTGTCGGTTGTCGGCGGCAGGCCGGCGGCGGCGATAATGTCGCCCCATGGCGGGCTGGTGTTCATTGGGAGAGGGCCTCTCTCGTTTGGCGAAAGTAGGCCATCTTACGTTTTCACATTTTTAGAAAGGCGACGGAAACAAAGCGGTCCGCTAATCACTGCTCCGAATTGGGTTGAATAATCTTCATTGCTCGCGAAAATTGTCGGCTAAGTGTGTCCCTCTCAGCAAACGAGCGCGTCGAGGAGCGCGGCTTGACGTCGACGAGTCTGCGCGGGCGTCGCTCGATTTTTCCGCGCCCCGTCTCGCCGAAGAGCTTCCTCGTTGCTCGCGACGCACCGTTTCGAGAGTTTCCGATTGGTCGACCTCTCGGGCGAGGGTCGGCGAAGCGCGGCCATATACCCGCCGCAAATCTTCGGATTCTGATGGGAGGGACGTCAGGGTGAGGTCCGCCCATGGGCTGTCCTGGGGCTCAAGGTGCGTTCAGGCCACTTTCCCGTTCGCGTGTAGCTCGGCGAGCTCCTCGGCTGTCATGCCGAGCGCGCCGACCGGCCGCCTGCGCGGTCGGTCATCGCGCCGCTGATCGTCGCTCACGGAAATCGTCGGTTCTTCGCCGGGTCTTCAAAGGAAGGATGCGGGGGCGGCGGCAGACGAACCGACGAAGGAATCTTCCGCACTCGGCTGGCCGTCCGGCCCCCGCAACGCCCTATGCTCATCGTATTAGCCCGCACGCAGAACGAGACCACATTAGGCGTACGAAGCCTCGGCCTCTTCGCCCGTGACCATGGCCGCCCAGGCCGTCATGACCGCGGGGCGTTCGTTCAGGCGCTTCGCCTTCTGGTAGGCGGCGCCCGAACCTGAACGAGACGCGGGGCGATGCGCGAGCATCAGGTCGAGGAGATTCTCATCGAACCGCTCGGCGAGCAGAGACGCGAACGACCTGCGGACGTCGTGCACGCTGAAACGGCGGTCGCGCCCCGCCTCGTCTTGCTTGAGCGCCTTGCGGATGCGGGTGAGCAACCGGTTCCAGCCGTCGAAGGGCTTGCCCTCGCCTGATGGGAATACGAGGTTGCCGCGCTTCATCTTGGCGGGCTTGCGGGCGGCGAGGATGGCGAACGCCTGTTCGGCGAGCGGCAGTTCATGCGATTCGCCGTTCTTCATGCGCCCACCGTCGACGACTATCCTTTTCCGGTCGAGGTCGACTTCTGACCACGAGAGGCCAGCGGCTTCGTCGCGTCGAAGGGGGACGAGCAGCAGGAAGCGGACGAGGTCGCGCATTGGCTCATCCTCGACGGCGGCCCAAACGGCCTTGAGCTCGGCGAGCGAAGGAACGTAGTCGCGAGAATTGCCGAGCTTTGGCCTCGTGCGTCGCGGCAGCGCGTCGCAGGGATTGGCCTTCATCCAGCCCTGCTCATCCTCAACCATCCAGTCGCAGAAACGCGACAGCGCGCCATAGACATGGCGAACTTCGGCGGCGCTGCCGTCCATCGTGCGAATGAGCTTTCGAACCGCCCCGACGTCGAGACGATCGACGGCGAGATCGCCAGCCTCCATCAACGCGATGGCTTTCTTGGCGTAGTGGATCGCCTGCCGGCGAGATGTCTCCGACGGCTCGCGCCGCTTCAACATGTCCTTCTCGTAGGCGTCGACGGCCTCGGCGAGCGTCATCGACTTGACGGCCCGCTCGGCGATCGCCTGCGCCCGCGCGTCCATCTTGTCGGCGTGCGGGTTGCGCCCTTGCGCGACCTCGACCTTGACGGCCCTCGCCACAGTCCTGGCGTCGGGCAAAGGCATAGTCATCGCGTCGCCGAGCTTCATTCGCACGCGTGACCATCGGTTCCCCGTCTCCGGATTGAAGCCGTGCGGCTTGTAGTCGACGAACCAGGTCGCAGCGCGTGTGCGGACGATGAGCAAAAGCCCGCCGACTTCATGGTCGCGCGTCTTGCTTGGCGTGAAGTTTCCGTCGGATTTGCGCTTCAAGAGCGCGCCCACGGTCGTTTGGGTGAGTTTCGTCATGGTCGGCTCTCCGCCGCGCGTCAGAAGGCCGGCCAGCCCAATCGGCGCTCGTCATTTTTTACACCCGCATTACACCCAAAACCCTGCCAGTGTCCACCTGCTATTTACCAGCTTGCGCCAGTTTGCTACCAGCTAAGTCGCTGATTTAGTGGGATGTGGTGTCCATGGCTTCGCTGGAGCTCAGGCGGCGCTTAAGCCGTCCAGACGACTGTTAATCGAATGGTCGCAGGTTCGAGTCCTGCTCGGGGAGCCAGTTCTTTCAAGGATATAGCCGGGATCTGAGGTCGGCGCGGAAGGCGCTGGCAGCGTCGATATGTGCAGTGTATGTGCAGTTCGGGCAGCCGCTCAGTTCGCTGTTGAATAGGACCGCTCGCCCCGCCGCTTTGAGCCGGCGCATGTTGGTCGCCTTGATCCGCCAGCTGCCTCATTGTGCGGGACCTTCTTAAAGTCGCGGAGTCTCCTCTTTCCGCCAGCCAGATCGCGTTAGGCTTCGCCACCCTTCTCGACAGGGTTCCGCTGCCGCGGTCCCAGCGACATTGGGACGAAAAGTAGCACACTACGGTTCTGTCGTGTTATTCCCACGATTGCCACCCGACTCTTTGTCCCAATCGCGCGTGTCGCAAAAATGCAGCCGGGTTTTTGCGTCAATGCGGAGGTCGCCTTCCAGAGGGTCCGCCCCTGGCGCAAACCAAGGCCCTCAGCGGAAGACCTCTTTAGCGTTCCCGCCACCCGTTCATAGGGCCGCGCCAAGATGCCGGTTACGTATAAATATGTCGATGTTTCAAGAACTTGAGATTTAGGCGCAACGCCAGTGTCTCGTTGGTGTCCCAACGGTGAAATTTCCGCGACGCATTGCCTTGGAGGCTCCGCCCGTTGCGTTACAGCTAGGGCAGATGAAACCTTCCGAGTCCGTTTCGACGCCGCCGCTCAACGCCGCTGGAGGCGCGTCGTTGGCCTCCGGACATTCGGCGCGGAAAAAAAGGACGGCGGACGAGGCTGGAGAGCCGCCAGCGGGCTTCTCTAGGGCTTGGCGTCGCTCGCGAGCCGCAAGATCACGTCGCTGAATTTCTCGCCCGGCGCGCGCACGAGGCACAGCTTGTTTTCATCACAATCCGCCCTTTTCTGCGGTTCAAGGGCGAGCTTTGGACCCGGCCTTGCTTCCACGTCTGCGGAACCGGCGCCGGGTGACCCGGCATAGTGAAATCGATCATGGTGCCTGGTCGCCTTGGTCAATAGGGAGCCGGTCAAGATGGCCGAGGTCACGGTCGGGGTCCAAGTGATCGCGGACACGCTGCTTCAATTGCTTCACGTCCGGAAAGCCGCCATCCGTTTTGCGCTCCCAGATGACCTCGCCATCGTACGTGATCACAAAGACGCCGCCGGTTCCGGGTTGCAGTGACACTTCCCCCAGATCGGTCCCGAACGTCGAAAGGAGTTCTTGCGCCATCCACGCTGCGCGCAACAGCCAGTTGCATTGCGTGCAGTAGCGGATCGCGATCCTCGGTCCTGACGCATTGCTCATTCGAGGAACCTCCTGCCGTCGCACGGTCAACATCAAAGCTCACGCTAGCACTTATCCTGCATAAATACGCTGACCGACAACTGGGCCGCGGCGCCTTGATGTGCTCTTCGAGCGCCGCCAGCCGCGCCTCGAATTCGGCCCGCACTGGCTGCGGCCCGCTCAAAGGCGGCGGTGGTAGTAGTCCTCCGCCCCCGGCCGATGCGCCGCAGCCTGACCGCCGCAGGACTTGGCGAACGTCTGCGAAAGTCTTGACGGTGGTGAGCGTGTTCATTTTCTTCCAGCCGATTTGACTGGAGACGCCGCCGCAACGTCGAGCGGCTTGACACGCATAATCGAAACGGTCTGCCGTCAAGCGCCAACGCGGGCATGGTGGGCGGCGATGGCAGGGTCTATCAGGTCGCTCCGGGAGGGTCCGAAGGCGAGCTAGATTCGCCGCTGGCGGGATTCAGCCCCTCTCGGCCGCGAAGGTCGCTCCTGAGCCTTCTTAAGTCCGCCACAGCGATTTGTCGCCGTGGTGCAATAGCGACTGTCGCAGGCCGACATGCCAAGAAGCGACGGCCTGCAGACGCGGGCATCAAGCGCCTCGCCAAGTACTAAGTGGTCGGGGATTGAAAGTGCGAGGCGTACCCCTTGCCGCGAGGCATGGTTCAAAGTCGCGCGATGAGCAGGGAGGGCAGACATGATCGTGAGGATTTGGCGCGGCTGGACGACGGCGGCTAACGCCGAGGGATATGAGGAGCTTATTCGCTCGACCATTTTTCCTGACATTCTCGACCGAGGGATCGACGGCTTGTTCCGTCTGGACCTCTATCGCCGCGCAGGCGATGCCGAAACTGAGTTCATGACCGTGATGTGGTTCACTAACCACGAGGCGGTCGTTCGCTTTGCCGGCCCCGACTGGGAGACAGCGGTCGTGCCCGCCGCGGCGCGAGCTATGCTTTCACGCTTCGAGGAGAAAGCGGCGCACTATGAGTCGCGGGTTGCACAGGAAGCCGCGCCGCACATCTGATTGCACGCGCCAATCGATTGGAGGAACTGATGAAGGCCAACTACAAAATAACGATGGCTGCGCTTGCTGGTATCGCTCTTGGCGCTCTCACGATAATTGTATCGGGTCACGCCGCCCTGGCACAGGATACAGTCCGCGTGCGCGGTACCATCGAAACCATCGATGGCTCGACTTATCTGATCAAGGCACGCGACGGTGCCGATCTGAAGGCTGGCACTAGCCGACAAAGCCCAGATCGCCGCGGTGGTCAAGGCCTCGCTCACCGACATCAAACAGGGCTTGTTTGTGGGCGTGACGGCGATGCCACAGGCTGACGGCAGCCTGAGCGCACTCGAAGTGCACATTTTCCCTGAGGCGATGCGTGGGACCGGAGAAGGACACTACTCATGGGATCTTCGGCCCAAGAGCACAATGACCAACGCGAACGTTGATCAGGTTGTCACCGCGGTTG
>CAVXVE010000049.1:0-33222 GCA_963764955.1 uncultured Alphaproteobacteria bacterium
TTCCACAAATCAATTCGCAGGCACTCGACCATTGGCGACAGCCCAGTTGTTCGAAACTGTCTGTCCAGGAGACCGGCAGCCAGTCTCCATCTTGGGCTTAGGGGGCGGGTCAATTCAGGTGATCGAACGGGTCCGTTTCAGATCCCGTTGTAGTTAAGGACATAGATGCCGTGGTTCTTATCGGTGACGAATATATTTCGGCGGCTGTCGACTAAAACATCCTCAGACTGTGTCACTAACCCTGTAGCCGGCAGCAACCCGCGCCTTTCCACTGGGTCCGGCGCGAGAAAAAACCCCACTTCGCGAGGCGTTCTTTCGTCCGAAATGTCGTAGATGCGCAGGCCTGCGTTGAAGTAGGTAAGAAACACTAGGTTCTCATTGTGATAAAGGACGTCCTGATATTGTTGCTGATGCTGGTTGTGGGGACCGAACCGGCCGGGTCGCTCGTAAAAGTTGCGTACGCCCAGGCCTTGAGGCGGGACCGGCTGAGGAAATAGCGAAATCAAACGAGGATTTGTTTCGTCCGAAATATCGACGATCCCCGCATAGCCAAGGGGTTCGTCGCCCTGCTCTTCAATGGCCTCCGAGTTGACGACGACCAGCGGTCGATCGCCCAGCGGCACTGCGGTATGGACGGAGATGAAAGCCTGGAACGGTGGAGAGAACGGCAGGTCGCCAACGAGCCTCGGCGCCTTCACATCGGAGATGTCGAGGATGACAAACCCGCCGGCGCTGTAAGGAAGATACGCTCTTTCGCCCCGAACGTATGCGCCTCCATGAAGCAGCGTCCCGAACTTGACGCCGGGCTCACCCCCAGCCGTCCATTGACCGTGACGCCACCAGCGCGAGACCTCAAACGGGCTTGCAGGATTGCTGATATCGACGATCTGATAGATGTGGCCATCATAGCCCTCGGGCAGGGCGGTCGTGTGAACGTAAGGGCCGCCGGCGTAGAAATTCCGGTGAGTGCCCTTCCCTCCCGTGCGATAGATTCCAAGCTGCTTCGGATTTTCGGGGTCCGCCAGACTCCAGATGACGAATCCTTCGCCGAAGGCGCCGCCGGATTGAGTTCCCCATCCCTCCGGGATCCGCTCCTGGGATGTGATCATCAGGCCGTCTGCAATTTGGACCTGCAGGGTCCATGTATTTGGCGGGCCGGGCACGAAGCGGATGACGCGCGGGGTCGCGGCGTCGGTGATCTCGATCACCGAGAACCCGCTGTGCCAAAGATGCGCAACGTACAGATACCAACGATCCCCAGCTTTGTGGATCGCCATTTTAAATCCAGGGCGGCGGTCGAGGTCCGTGTAGCCAATCGCTTCCATATTCCAAGAAAGCGGTTCACCCTTTGGGAAGCTGTTAGACAAGTCACGCTCCAAAGCGTTAACGGTTCACCATGAACCGCAATGACCGGTTCGGTCCCTTTTACTCTTTCGGCGCGGTGCTCGGGCTGAATTCACACTGGTCAGCCTATCCGCGAAGCAAGGTCTCGTCGTTGGCGGAACCTTTAAAATCACGACGGTCGTTTTGTTGGATTCGCCAGAGCCGGTTGGAGACGGTTGTCGAGCTGTGCGTACCTCTGAAGGTCGGAGGTCTTCCGAGATCAGATGGACCCCTGGTTGCTAGGATCGCGCGGCGACGGGTGAGGACGAGTTCGCTGCCTGCTAGCCTGCGGTTTCCGCGCCGTCGACCGGGACGATAATTCCCGAAAGATGGCGCGGCGCGTCCAAAAGCAGATAGACCGCGACATTCGCGACTTCGTCCGGCGGCGCGATGCGACCGTTGGGGCTCAGCGCGTTCAGCCGCTTGTAGCCGAGCTCAATGTCGCCATCGCCCACCGACTTGGCGACCGGCCCCAACAGGGGCGTGTCCATCGAGGCGGGGCAAAGCAGGTTCGCTCGAATGTTGTCGGCCCCGTGCTCGAGCGCCACGCACCGGGTCAAACCCAAAAGCGCGTGTTTGGACGAGACATAGGACGACACTTCCTTCCAGCCGCGATTGGAGAGCGAAGAACCTGTGTTCACGATCGTTCCGCCGCCCCCGCGGACCATCTGCGGAATCGCGTATTTCATCGTCAGCCAGCAGCTGTAGAAGTTGGCCTGCATCACGCGCCAAAGCTCTTCGTCTTCGTAGTTGACGAACGGCTTCACGGCACCCTGAATCCCGGCGTTGTTCGACAGCGCGTCTAGCTTCCCCCAACGGTCGATCGCCGCCTGAATCAGGCCCTTCACGGCGTCCGGCTTCGTAATGTCCGCGGGGTGGGCGACGATCTCCCCGCGCGACTTCCGCTTCGCGGCGCAGTCGCGCAAAGCCTTTTCGTTCAGGTCCGTAGCCAGCACATTGGCGCCGCGCGCGCTGAGCTGCCCCGCGATTTCAGCGCCAAGTCCGCCCGCCGCGCCCGTGACAATAGCGACCTTTGCTTCCGCCACTTAAGCCTCCTCCCGTCAAAACTCATATCGAAACGCTGCGGCTACATTTTGCCACCGCGTGCAAGCCCCGTCTTTGGACGACGTGACAAACAATTCGACCGGATTTCTGGACTGTTTGCCTCCCGGTTCGGGCCGGGAGGCGCGCCTTTCCGCCAAAACGCGTCTGGCTCTAGATCCGATTCCTGACGTGCTCCTCGCGGCCATACACGGCCACGACGACCATCATGACGATCCCGAGGAGGATCTGAAGCGTCGTCGAATCCACGTTGAGGCCATTGAAGAGCAGTGTGAACTCGGTGAGGATCAACGTGCCAAGGACAGTTCGCCAGTAGTCCCCGCGTCCCCCCTGCAGGGTCGTTCCGCCCAGGACAACACAGGCGATCGTCAGGAACAGGTACGGATCCCCCAACGTCATTGCGCCCTGGTCCGCGAAACCTGCCAGCATGATGCCGGTGATCGCCGCAAAGACGGAGCTCAGCGCGAACGCCCCCATCCACACCGCGGTGGTGTCGACCCGCGCCAGATCGGCTGCGCGCGGATTGGATCCGGTCGCATAGATATGCCGGCCGAACGACGTCCGCGTCAGAAGCAAACCGATAAGAATCGCCGCCAAGAGCCACAGCAGTACGACCGGCGGGAGGGGCACGAAGCCGGTTGTCTGACCAGGGGATGCGAAGGCTTGCAACCATGCTGGCGGGGCGGCGGTCGCCTTTCCCCCGTTCGGACCGATTGCGCGCACAAGGCCGGTGAGGATTGCTCCGACGCCAATCGTGATCAGGAGCGGATGGATCGCGAACCGCTTTGACACGAAGCCGTTGAACGCCCCAACAACCGCAGCGATCAGAAGCAGGAGTCCGGCGGCGAACACGAACGGCCAACCGCGGGCGCCGGTCAGCTCGCAGACGAAGACATTCGCCATGCCGATGACCGCCGGAATTGACAGATCCAGACCTCCGAGCAAGGCTGCGAATGTCTGCCCGGCGCTGGCCAGGCCCACGAACGAGGCGAGGACGAGAATCGAGGTGATGCTCCGCCAGCCGCTGGTCCCCGGAACAATCCCGACCGTCACGAGATAGACCACGACCACGGCGGCCAACTGCAGCCAGGGCAGATCGCGACCGCGCCTGATGATCGTCGTGACAAGACCCTCTGGCTTCGCGGCTTGTCCGGCTGTCATGCTCCGCCCCGGCGCATTCCGGCTCCCGCTGTCAATCGCGAGCCGATTATGAGACTGACCACCAGAATCGTACCGTAGATGAGCGGGAGCCAGAGCGAGGTCAGGCCGAGCGCCGCCAGAAGCGATTGGATAAGGAAGATCACCAGCGCGCCAAGGAACGCCTCCGTGAGGCCGCCTTTGCCGCCCGCCAGGCTCGTGCCGCCAAGCGCCACGGCGGCGATGGCGACCACCGTATATTGGGGACCGAGCGCCGCATCGGCGGCCGAGAGTCCCGAACTCAGCGCGATCCCGGCGACCGCCGCGAACAGGCCTCCGAGGCCATAGGCGACAACCTTCACGAGCGCCGTATTCATTCCGGTCGAGAAGACAGTCGGCTCGTCGCCGCCGACGGCGAGAAGCGACTTGTGGTATGGGATTGCGCGCAGACCGGTCCACATGACCACCGGCGCCGCCATGAGCATGAGGGAGCCCGGGATCGGCCCGATCCCAGCCTGAAGCTGAGTCGCCCAGTCGGGCGCGGGACCCGCAGGGATCGGGAGCAATTTGACGTCAAGACCGGCGAGGATCAGGTAGGTTCCGATGGTCGCCACGACGGGCTGGATCCGGACCACGGCGACGACCAGGCCGTTGACGATTCCAACGCAAGCGCCAACCGCGAGACATATGAGGGGCGTGACCAGGGGCCCCTGAAGCGCCGGCGGCAGCAGCGGCGCAACCGCCAGGATGTTCACGAGTCCAAGCAACGGGCCGATGGAAACGTCGATTCCGCCGGCGAGGATGGACGGCGTGCTCGCCACTGCGGCCAACGCGAGCGGCGCAAACAAGTCGAGGTTGCCGCTGATGTACTGCGGCGCGGCGAACTGCGGCTCGACGAGGATGTTTACAACGATCAGGAAGGCCGTTAGGCCGGCGGCCAGGGCCCAAGGCCGGCTGAGCGCGGTCGCCCACCACCTCATGTTCTGTGCTCTCGCCCGAAGAAACTGGCGATCAGGCGCTGCCGGTCGAGGTCGTCGCGCCCGAACTCGGTGAACAGCGCGCCCTCCCTGAACACCATCACCCGGTCCATGTAGGTGAGGAGCTCATCGACTTCCGTCGAGAGCATGACGATCGCGATGCCTCTCGCCGCGATCTCGTGCAGCCTCGCGTAGATGTCCTGCTTGGTTGCGTGATCGACGCCGCGGGTGGGATCGTTGAGCAGCAGCACGCGGGGCTCCGTCGCCAGCCAGCGAGCGATTATGACCTTCTGCTGGTTGCCGCCGCTCAATGACGTGATCCGAAGGGAAGGGCGGGCCGCCTTGATCGCGAACGCTTGCGCAAATGTCCGATAGCGGCGGATCATGCCCCTCACGGACAGGAGCCCCCAGCGTGAGTCTCTCGAGATGCTGGGCATGACGAAATTATCGAGAACCGACAGCGGCGCAAAGATGCCCTCCGCCTTGCGGTCGCGAGGGACATAGGCGACACCGATCGACGCCGCGTCGTTCGCGGTGACGATGGCCCGTCTCGCGCCCTCCTTAATCGCCGAGACGCCGCCCGCGAGCGGCATCACAAGCCCGGCCATCGTCTGCAAGAAAACCTCCTGCCCGTGGCCCTCGAGGCCGCCCAGCCCGACGACCTCGCCCGCGTGCACCTTGGCGTCGAAGGGTTTCGCGCCTTCACGAAGCACGACGCCGTCGGCCGCGATGGCGAACGAAGCGTCGGCGTTAAGCGCCCTGCCGTTCGTCCGTTCGACGGCTGACTGGGCCTCCACGCCCGACATCAATCTGACCAGGGTCTCCCCCCTCGCCTCGGACCGGTCGAGGGTCGATACGGTCGAGCCGGAGCGCAGCACCGTCACGCGATCCGCAATCGTCTCCACCTCGTCCATCCGATGCGAGATGAAGGCGGTCGCCACGCCGTCGGTTTTGAGCTCCTGGATGATCTCGAACAACCGATCTCGGACCCTGAAGTCGAGGGCCGAGGTCGCTTCATCGAGCAGCAGCACCCGGGGTGCCTGCATGAGCGCGCGAACAACGGCGCACACCTGGCCGACACCGAGACCCAACGACCCGACCGGCGCGTCGAGATCGATGTGCTGGTCGAGCAGCCGGGCGAGGTAAGCCTCTATCCGAGCCCGACGACCGGCGGGCTGGCCTCGGCGCCGCACCAGTCCGTCCAGCCCGAGTTGCACGTTGTCGAGCACGGACAGCCCAGGGACGAGGAGCACCTCCTGGAACACCGTCGCGATTCCGAGCCGGCGCGCCGAGCTCGGCGACGCGAACCCAGGATGCCTGGACCCGGCGACAATGATTTCGCCGCGATCGGGCCGGACGAGCCCCGAGAGGATCTTGATCAGCGTGCTCTTGCCGCTGCCGTTCTCGCCCATCAGCACCAGGATCTCGCCGCGGCGCAGGGTGAGGGAGCACGAAGTCAAAGCGCGCGTTTCGCCGTACGCCTTGGCGACTGCGGATACCTCGAGGATCACGTCCCCTGAATGCGCCGCGTCGTAGGTCATCTCAAATCTGTCAACGACTCACGAATACGCAGCCGCAGGAAGCGCCTCACGCGGGGCTCCCGGCCTCGCGGCCATTTTTTTAGGTCTGCCTAGATCATGGGATCGTCGGCGACGGCTTGTTGAACAGAGGCGCGAGAATTTCGTCGCTAAGGTACTTGCCAACGGTCTGGTCCGTCATGCCGGGCGTATCGGGCGTCCACGAGGCGTCGACCCAGCTGCTCAGGTCGTTGGCGGTCACGGTCGGGATCTGCGCCGGAATGTCGCTGACCTTGAGGCCCTGCCCCTGAAGCACCTTGAGCGCCACTCGCATTGCCGCGTCCGCCCCGCTCGCCGACGGCAAGGCGTTGGCGCCGCCAAGGAAGCCCTTGCCCTTGTTGATGCTCCAGTAGGCGAGGTAGCCCTTGTCGGGGTTGCCGTTGACGACCGAGGGAACCGCTACGCCGCCGGTCTGGAACGCCTGAATTGCGGGGATCGCCATGCCCGAGGAATCCCAGACGCCATCGACCGTCTGCCCCCGGTGGGTCTCGAGATATTGAAGCGTCATCGACTTGGCCTGCGCCGGGTCCCAGCCGGCCTCCAGGGTCTGCACGACCTTGATGCCGGGGCAATTGTCCAACACCGAATGCGCCCCTTTCTCGAAGAGGGCGTTATCAGGATTGCCGGGGAGGCCGGAGACCATCAGGACATTGCCTTTGCCGCCCAGGTTGTCGGCCAACAATTCGGCCTTCGTTCCGCCGTACTGGACGGCGTTGCCGCCAACGTTGATGGCGTTGATGGAATCGGCCGGGGAGTCCTGGATCACGACGACGATCCCGGCCTTGAACGCCTGGTCGATGACCGTGTTCAGCGCGCTCTCCGAGTTCGGCTCGAGAACGATCGCGTCATATCCCTGCTGGATGGCCGTGTGCATCTGCTGAATCTGAACCGGGACCGACGCGTCGGCGTGGACCTGGCTGAACTCGCTGATCAGGCCGCCCTTCTTCATCGCGTCGGCCGTCTTCTCGAACTGGGCGATCTGGATCACGTGCCAGTCGTTCCCGACGAAGTTGCCGATGTGGATGACCTTCCACGGAGCTCCGTGCTTGGGCTTGAAGTTCTCGTAAGGGCTTTTCTTTATCGTGATCGGGTAGTCGAGATAGCCGGCGAGGGTCGCCTGCGGAAGGCCGGCGAGCACGCCCGTGTTGTCCTGCGGCAGCTTGCCCGGCATCTTGCCGCACGGATAACCCAGCGGGCCGTTGTCCTCGGCTAGGGCGCCAGCCGGCGCGAGGCTCAAAGCCGCCAGCGCGGCGAACGTCAACCGGAGGCGCCACGATCTCTCGGTCCGCTCAAGTTCAGCTTTCATCGGCTGTTGCTCCTCCCGCTGCAAATCGCCCAAACTGAAGCTGGGCTCCCGACGGGCCCCGTAGCCTGGTTGGCGTCGAAGACACCCAAGGCTAATTTTTTGGATATCGATCTTGCTCAGTCTTTTTGGCATATCGACCTTGCCCAGTCTTTGGACGGCGTCACAAACGAATTGATCCCTTTCTGGATTCCTTGCCAGCGACTTTTCGGGGGAACGCCCGCACGCCGCCAACTGGTGGATCCGATGCTGCGGCCGGCTTTCTTGCGCGCGAGGCCGAGCGGCCGGGAAGCGCGGGTAGCCCGGCAAAATGCGTACGATCAGAACCGAAGCGCCGATGAGCCGACTTGGAGCGTTAACTGGACTTAGCTTGCGGAACGCCGAGCAACGCCTGACGCCAGCGCGACACGCGGTTCCTTGATCTTGCAGGGTTAGCCGTTCGGCAACTGGATAGTCATCCAACCATTGGCAAGCCGGATAAGATCGCGCCTCCGCGTTAGGCAAAACTGCCATCGGCTTTTGGCGCGGCTATGCGGCAAGATAATCGGCTGACAATCGAGACCGGAGGAACGCATGTCATATCCCCGCTTTTCGATTAGCGAGGCCAGCACCCACCCGGCGACCTACGAAGAGGATCTCGCGGCCTATAAGGCCGGGGGCGCTGACGGCATCGGCATCTGGGAATTCAAGCTCCCCGATGGAGACGACGGGCGAAGCATTGACGCGCTACGCGCTTCAGGTCTTACGCCGACCATCTGCGTTCCTAAGGCGCCGTGCATACTGCCCGATTTCCTGTTCCCTGAGCCGCGCGAGCCGGTTGAGCGCCGCAAGGCGCTTTGCGCCTCGGTCCGTCGGTTCGCCGCCTTTAGTCCGGTCGGCGTCATGGTGGTCCCAGGACCGCCCGGCGACGATCCTGCTCAGACGCGCCGCATGGTCGTCGAGGGCGTCAAGGCCGCAGCCGATGTGGCCGGCGAGCTTGGCGTCACGATTGGCTTCGAGCAAATCCGCAAGGACGCCGGCTCATTGATTTGGACTCTGCCGCAAACCCTGGACATCCTCGAGGAGATCGGCGCCCCGAACATCAAAATCATCTTTGACACCTGGCACTTCTGGGACCTGCCGGGCGTAGTGGACGACCTGCACAAATACGCAGACCGATTCATCTGCATTCAAGTCAACGACCGACGACAGCCCCGTAGTTGGGGCGACCGGTTGATTCCCGGGGACGGCGACTTCGACCTGCCGGCCTTTTTCGGGGCGTTAGAGAGCGGCGGCTTTAAGGGCTGGTACGATCTCGAGATTTTTTCGGACAATGGCCTCTGGGGCCAGACCTATCCGAATTCCCTCTACAATCTCGAACCGGCCGAGCTCGCCAAACGCGCCGTCGCGGGGTTCCGAAAAGAATGGGACAAGCGAAAGGCGGGGGTCACGCAATGACCGAGCAGCGCTTGGCGCCTCTCTCGCCAGGCCGGACAACCCAGCGCTTCATGTATTGGCAAAAGATCTCGGGTCCAAAAGTGGTGCCGCAAGAGGGCACATAATCTCTGTTCTCCTCAGTCCACAGCCGTCTGAAAAACATCATCAATTACAGGGGATAGCAATCCGCCTCGTCTTCCAATGTCCGCCGACGTGTGCCACAATCCGCGTCGAAATGTGGGACCTGATGTGGGACCGAGGCTATGGCAAGGCTGACTGAACGAGGCGTTCAAACCGCAAAGTCTGGCCGTCACAGTGACGGCGATGGCCTGCACCTCGTCGTCAGCGAGACCGGCCGCAAGAAGTGGGTGCTGCGCTACCAAGTCGGGGGCGTGCGCCGGGACAAGGGCCTCGGCCCATACCCTGATGTTGGCCTCAAGGAGGCGCGCTCCAGGGCAGCCGCAGACCGCGCGCTGATCATCAAGGGCGTCGACCCCATCGAGGAGCGCCGGTCGGCCAGAAAGGCCGCCAAGCCTGTGCCCACCTTCGGCGACATCGCGCAGCTCGTCATCGCCGACGCCCAGAGCAAGTCGACCAACGCCAAGGTGCGCTACCAGTGGGAGCGCCACCTCGGCCCGGCCTATTCAGGGCCCCTGCTGGCGCGGCCAGTGCACGAGATCACCACAGTCGAGGTGGCCGCAGTTTTGCAGCCGGTCTGGCGCACCAAGCCCGAGGTCGCCCGCAAGCTCTACCCGGCGATCAGGCGCGTCTTCGAGCGCGCCCGCATCCTGCTCCGTGACGAGCACGGCATCAGCATGGCCGACAATCCCGCGCGGTGGGCGGACCTCAAGGCGATGGGGTTTGAGACGCCCGCGCAACTCAGCAAGGGCCGACACCCGTCGCTGCCGTACCCTCAGATGCCGGAGTTCATGGCCGATCTGCGCGCGAGAGACGCCATCGCCGCTCGCGCGTTGGAGTTCCTGATCCTCACGAACGTGCGCACCGACGCGGTCCTGAAGGCCACCTGGGATCAGTTTGATCTCGACCAAGCGGTATGGACGGTGCCGCTGGTGAACCTCAAGGACCGCAAACACCGCACGGAGGGCTTCCGCGTGCCGCTAGTCGAGCGCGCCGTCGAGATCGTGCAGCAGATGCGCCAGGGACAGGTCTCGGGCTACGTCTTCCCCGGGCAGGCCCACGGCAAGCCCTTATCCAACATGGCCCTGCTGACGCTACTGAAGCGCATGAACTCGGGCGAGAAGAAGTGGCTCGATCCGGCCAGCGGCCGGCCGATCACCGCCCACGGCTTCCGGGCGACCTTCAGGACGTGGGCCGAGGAGGTCGCGACGTTCCCCCATGCCGTGGTCGAGCAGGCCATGGGGCATCAGGTCGGCACGCAGGTTGAGCGCGCTTACCGCCGTACGGACGTCCTCGACAAGCGCCGGGCGCTGATGGAGGCTTGGGCGCAGTGGTGCGAGCCGAATGCGGGTCGACGGGACTACGTTGAACCTTTTGGCAACAGGACCGCCGCGGCGAGTTGAGTATGGCAGGAGACCCGATTTCTTTTAATCAGAGGGTCGTGGGTTCGATTCCCACCGCGCTCACCATCTTAACAGCTTGAAGTTACGTGGTTTTTCTGAGCCTAAGCCAACGATAGCTAACAAACACATCCTACGTGCGGACCCGTGGCGGACCCATCGGGATCACTTTCTCGCCTCGGGGGCCCGCGGACTCGACGCTCGGCGCAAAATTGCCGGCGGTCCCAAGCCTTGGCGCCAGCGCAAAGATCACGCTCGCGCGAACGCGCCGTTGGTGGAACCCTTCGCAACCCTGACAACCCCAGACGAAGCGAGCCAAATCTCACGCGCTCGCCTACATCGGGACGGTGCACTGACCGCCGTCCGGGGTCAGCGCGCCGATCAGGCCCTTTGAGGGGGCCGGGGGGACCTTCGGCAGCCTAATTGTCGCCTGAAAGCCCGCTGTTAAAAATATGGCCCGATCGGACGATAATAAACATATATGCCATGTTTGTTGGTAGCCAGTCGCCTTGTTGGCACGCTAGGCACCGTGGCCGTCCCAAGCAACGAGCGAAGACGACGCCTAGCGGCTCGCGCGTCTATTTGAGGTGGATGCACATGCTCGGCGGCAAAACCACTTTCGCCGCCAAAACCCGCCAGACCATCTCCCCCGACATAATCCGCGAAGATATGGATGAGATCGGCGCGTATCTTGCCACCGCAGGTGAGCCTGGGCCGTTCCACGTAATTCCCGACATGCTGGTCCCCTCAGGCGGGGATCGGGAACTCGCGGATCTCGTCCTCGACATGATTAGGAGTGGAGATGCCGCCAGCGCCGACTGGGGCTGTTTCATCGCGTACCAACGACAATTCGGTACGGATTTCTTCGGACTGGCGGGCGCACAGGTGAGGAAGTACTTCGAGGACGAGCGTGCCAAACTCGAATATGAGGGCAAGTCACTCGATGAGCTCAAGTGGATCAACATCCGCTATGGACACATTCCTGAGTTCCTGGAGGCGAAGATTCCCCCCTATACATCGGGCCCGATTGACTCCTGCTCTGCTCGACGAATGGTGGAAAACTGTGAACACCAAAGAGTGGCGCACGGCGTCACTCTCGACACTAAAGACCATGTGGGAAGGAGCGAGCGGGATGATAGCCGGGAGGGAGCTCGTGCCCTGGGCGACAGTGGAGAAGTTCATCTCAGAGCGATTCAAACTGCTTCCGGTGGAGTCTACATGCACGGAGGGGGCACAAAAAGTCAGCCGCAGCGGGCCAGCACGGTTTCTCCGCACTCTTTTAGGAAGGCGGGGTTCTGCGGGTCGAAGCGATGATGTTTTGCATTAGCGGGGCGATGGCGGCCGGATCGACGAGGATGGCGCGGGAGCCAACCCGCACATCGGGCTATTTCCTCGATATTGGTCGCCTCGACTGGACCGACGCGATTCCTGACGATTTCCCCAGCTGATCGAATCCACCCGGCTCGTCAAAATCTCTCCGCAGATTTTGAACGGCGGGCGCCCGATCTCTGGCGGCGCGCCCAGCTCTTG
The DNA here is from genome assembly GCA_963764955.1 of uncultured Alphaproteobacteria bacterium. Classification (GTDB taxonomy): domain Bacteria; phylum Pseudomonadota; class Alphaproteobacteria; order Rhizobiales; family Beijerinckiaceae; genus Roseiarcus. Next base: position 11,924 of record CAVXVE010000049.1, read on the forward strand.
GTCGCGCGGACAGAGGCCTTCGATATGCGGCTGCAGCGCCGGATTGTCCGTGATCGCCGGAAGCTTGCCGCGCCCTGTCGACCGACGGCTCGCAAGACCGCGTATAGCCTGCCCCATGGCGGCTCTTCATAGACGCTCTGCGCCTTCTTCGAGCGCACCGGCCCTGCGTCTAGCGGCTTCGCCGCATTGAGCGCCTGTTGCAGGCTTGCCCACTGGTCTGGCGAGATCGCCCAAACGCGACACCGTGATCCCATCGCCGCGATCAAAAGCGCCAAACTCACGATCGCCGCCCACTTGGCGCGCAAGATCGGTCAGATTTCGCGGCTCAGCAAACGTCGGCGATCTTCGCATCGGGATGTCGAAGGCGTTGTGCTCTTCCATCGGCGCGCGTTCGATGAAGGGGTGCGCTGCGTTGGCCTCTTGAGCGGTCAATCCGGCGCGGGTCATCTCGATGGCGCGGAACGTCGCCGCATCCTGCTCGCTCATCTGGCCGCCTTGGGCCGGACTCTGAACACGGGCGACGAGAAGGCAGGATTATCTTCGATATGCCGCCGACGACTTCGCCAGATTTGCGACTAGACGTGGCCTCCTTGACGCCGATACGGACCACGGCATGGATGGACTGGTTGGCGGAGCCGACGTCTTTTTCGATCAGCGCCGCGCTGCGTTCATTTCCGGGGTAAGGGAGGGTGTTCTCGATCGAGACAATGGCGACTGAGGGTTTGAACTTGGCCTCGAAGGTGCTCGACTCACTTTCGTACATGCGGGGAAGTCTATTGAAGCGGGGAAATGAAACTCGTGCCACAACCGGGTGACTTCGTCCGCGTTCGATCCCGACGGTGGCTCGTCGAAGACGGGCAGGCGGTCGAGGGGCTGAGCGCCTTGCGCCTCACCTGTATCGACGATGACGCTCAAGGTGAATCCGTCTCTGTGCTTTGGGACGCCGAACTCGACGCCGAAGTTCTGGCCGACGAAGGATGGGCCGCGGTCTCCAAACACGGGACCGACGACCCGAGCGTCTTTTCCGCGTATCTGCGCACTCTGCGCTGGAACACCGCGACCGCTGCCGATCGCGACCTCTTTCAGGCGCCGTTCCGAGCCGGCATCCATCAGGACGCCTATCAGCTTCTCCCTTTGCGAAAGGCACTGCGCCTTCCCCGTGTGAACCTGCTGATCGCCGACGACGTCGGCGCCGGCAAGACTGTCGAAGCGGGACTCATCCTGCGCGAATTGCTGCTACGGCGGCGGATCGATTTCGCTCTCGTCAGCGCGCCAGCCGGCATGGTCCGCCAGTGGCAGGACGAACTCGAAACCAAGTTCGGCCTGACGTTCACCATCATCGACCGCGACTACCTGACCGTCTTGCGTCGCGAGCGCGGTTACGGCGCAAACCCTTGGGCCGCCGGGGCGCGATTTCTCATTTCCCATTCGCTGATGTCGGACGAAACCTATGTCGGCGGCCTCCGCGACCTTCTCGGCGACTTCCGGGCTCGCGCATTGCTGATCCTCGATGAGGCGCACCACGCCGCCCCGGCGAGCGGCTCCCGCTATGCGGTCGACAGTCAGTTCACCAAAGCGATCCGTGGGCTCGCCGAGCGCTTCGAGCACCGGCTCTTCTTGTCGGCGACGCCGCACAACGGCCATTCCAATTCGTTCTCAGCGCTGTTGGAGATCCTTGATCCGCAGCGTTTCACCAGCGGCGTTCCGGTCAAGCCGCGCGAACTCGACCCCGTCATGGTGAGGCGGCTGAAATCCGACCTGCGCCATTTCGGCGCGAAGTTCCCCGAGCGAAAGGTCGAAGCCTTCGTCATCAAAGACCTGCCGAACGATTCGCCCGAGCTTCTCCTGTCACGCATGCTGCTGAGCTACGGCGAGGCGCTGCGCGCAAAGACGGCGAACATGGGCGCGCGTGAGGCCGGGTTTCTTGAGGCTGTCGTTCGTCGGCCTTCAGCAACGCCTGTTGTCCTCGATCGCCGCTTTCGCGAAGACCTTATCGTGCACAGGAAGGGCCTCGTCAAGCCGAATGACGCCGCATCTCCGGCGTCGGCGGAGGCGTTCGTACAGGGCGGACCCGAGCCGGAGGACGAGTCCGACGATCCGTCGGTCGGCCAATCCTTCATCGACGCCGAGGAAACCGAGGCGGCCGAGGCCGCGGGCGCCCTGGCCGCGACAGCCGCAAACCTTACGCTTGTCGATGAGATGCTGACGCTGGCCCGCAAGCACGCCCACCAGCCGGACGCGCGCGTTCGCCAACTGACGTCATGGATACGCCGTCACATGAGCTCCGAGGGCCGGTGGAACGACCGCCGTCTGGTGCTTTTCACGGAATACGAGGACACCCGGCGCTGGCTCGAAGTCCAACTCGCCGAGGGGCTCGACGATCTTGCTCCCGACGACCGCATCGCGTCGTTCACCGGCGCCACGTCGACCGAGCGACGCGAGGAGCTCAAGCGTCGGTTCAATACCGATCCGGCGATGGAGCCGCTGCGCATCCTGATCTGCACCGACGCCGCGCGCGAAGGCATCAACCTGCAGATGCGTTGCCACGACCTCATCCATGTCGATCTGCCTTGGAACCCGGCGCGGCTCGAGCAGCGCAACGGCCGCATCGACCGCAAATTGCAGCCGTCGCTGCAGGTCTGGTGCCGCTATTTCGTCTACGAGCAGCGCCCCGAAGACGTCGTCTTACAAGCCCTCGTCCGCAAGACCGAGCGCATCCGCGAGCAACTCGGCTCGGTCGGACAGGTCATCAGCCAGCGGCTCTCGGAAAAGCTCGAACGCGAAGGCATCTGGCGGGCGCAGGCGCAGGCGCGCGAGATCGATGAAGCCTCTGACGAACGCCTCGAAAGAACGGCCGTCGCTGAAATGGACGACGAGACTGCGGCTCGGAGGGCGCGGCAGGCGAAGGAGTTGGACGAGTTGCGCTCCTTGCGCGAGGAGTTCGCGTGAGCGCGTCGGCGTCGAACCCGAGATGCTGGAAAGGGTTGTCGCCGAAGCGATGTCGCGTGCCGGGGTCTCGCTCGAAGCCGCGCGGGCGGGTGAGATCAATGGCGTTCAACTATTCCGCCTTGATCCCAACGATCCAGCATTTGTCGGCGGCGGATGGGCCGAGGCGCTCGACGATCTAAGGATCCGCCGCCGCAAACGATCGGAGTTGCTGAAGGACTGGCGCGCAAACGACAATTCGGCCCGCATGTCGAAGTGTCCGCTCAGCTATGGAGCCTAGCGATGCGCGGTCGGCGAAGATGATCCGCGACTACAGTGCGGCATAAGTCGCGTCATTGTGGGTGGAGCGAGTAATTGCACTCAACCAAGATCGACGTCGCCCTCTATGGTATGTGTCAGACCAACCGTAGGAATCGACAACGTCAGCGTTGTGGGCAACCTCTCGCTTTCCTCCAGCCGATGTTCAGCCACGGCCTGACGCACCGCCCTCTCAATCTCGCGTTGAGCGGTGATGCCGAACTCTTTGAGCAACTTTCGGATGCTCGTGTTGAAGACGTCTTCCTTCATCGTGCTCCCCTGCGGTCGCTCGGGTACCTGAGCCTAGCACGCAGGCCGATTAAAAGGGCAGCCATCCGTCGGCGGGCCACCGAAACTGGCTCAGATCAGCGGCGTCGGCACTTGCGCACTTTCCGACGTTCGCGGGCCGACGCTCGGAATCGTCTGTGGGCCGTGCGGCCGGCGCGGGCGCTACAGCGTGGAGAGGCTCATGGCGGAGCACGGCGACGCGAAGCTGACCGATCTCCTGCATACGCTAGCCGATTGCCCCAAGGCGCGGTCCGCGAGCATCTACGATCGATGCAGGTCTACGAGGGGCTTGCGGCACGCTAGCGACCGCCCGGCGTCGCTCCCACATCGATGGCGTGGTCACCATCTCTCACTTTTCCACCCGACGCTCTCGCCGCGATCAGGCGACACTGCCTGAGGAGTTGCAGGGCTGAGACTCGCCCGCATGGCAAGGCGTCAAACCCGCCTCGCCGCGCTCGACGGTGATCCTCTGAGTGCCGTAATCGGAACGCTGACTTTCATCAGTTCGAGATTGAGCTGATTAGCCCGCTCTGAAAACTCGCCAAGATTTGCAGCGGTGAAAATGGTTCTGGCGTGAAGCAGGCCATCTTCCGTCTTCGGTTGCGCTCGGACCTCTATTGCGTCGATTGCGGCCGGCGATTCCCTTTGGAACAGGCCCCAATTGCTGTGTACGATCAAATGTCGGGGCTCCGCGAGCGCGGCCATCTTCGAGAGGAATTGCTCGGCGACGCCTCTCAATCCGGCCAGCTGAGGGACGGCGGATAGAGCTTCCCGCCAGACTGCGGCTTGACCCTCCCACTTCATCGGGAATTTCTTCTGCTTTCGGGGTCCGAGGTTGAGAAGCGCGATCGTGGTGAGGGTGAAATGCCCTTCCAGGCGTCCCCAAGCGACCATTGCAACACCAAGCGCTCGGTAGACGTCTGGCGCGTCAGGTGGGTCCGACGGAGACGGAGCAGGCTCTACAAACGTAGTTAGAAGGTACGGGGTGATCGGTTCGGTCATCTTAATGGAGGCGCGTGGGAGAGGAGGCGATTTGGGCGGCGTTCCCGCTGATCCGACAAGCCACAATTGTGTGATGTTCACCGGGCGCGCAGGTGAAATGAAGCGCTGGCGATCGGCGCGCGCGTTGATTTGATATGCCGCGTCAATGTGGCTCCGCAAATATGTCCCTTGGCGACCCGTCGAGGAAGCCGCAGTATATGCCGCGTCGCGGATCGCTTCATTAGGCCACACACTGGAGCACGCGCGTTGCCCCGCGTCAGCCGCTTGCGGCGCGGGGTCTCTTTTCAATAGAGTGCGATGAGGATTTTGCATCGAAGCGGCAGGCAGGTGTCCTCCCCTCGCCTGCGGTCCTCGATCGGCGCCTAGCGTGCCGTGGCCCGTCCTCTGCCCTGACATTGGACGAGCCGAACTCTGGCGGCCGGCGCGGGCCGCTCCCATATCGGTCACGTGCTCCGCATTGCCATCAGCCAAGCCGCGTTTGACGCTCGCTCTCTTCTCGCGTTGCTGATGATCCTGCTCGCCGCTCCCGCTTGCGCGGGAAGCCGCTTCGGGGCGGCGGCGGCGGCTTCCATGGCGGCGGCTTTCACCGCGGCTTTCACGGCAGCGGCGGTCGCGCCCGCGGTTTCTTTGGCGGTTACGTTTGCGGCTTGGGTTTCTACGGCGCGGGTTGCGGTTATGGCAACGGCTATGGCTATGGCTATGGCAACGGCTATTTCAACGGCTATGGCTATTTCAACGGCTATGGCTATGGCAATGGCAATGGCAATGGGTACGGCTATGGCAATGGGTACGGCTATGGCAACGGGTACGGCTATGGCAACGGGTACGGCTATGGCAACGGCGCGGGAAATGCCGTCAGCATCAGCAACGGCTTAACCGGCGGCTATGTCCCTGATCCGGTAGGCGCAGACATTCCGCCCCTGATCATTCCTACTAACTGCTGGGTCCGCCGCGCCGCTTACGATCCATCCGGCGCTTATTTCGGGCAAGTCCTAGTCAACCTCTGCCGCCCCTCGGATAGCGTGACTGTGACCGGCTTGAAAGCTCGGCCACAAGCGCCTGATACAGGGTCGGGTGCGCCCAAATCACCCCAATAAAGCGGCTTTTCAAACCCGCTCATTCTTCGCCAGCGCTAAAATGATGTCCGAGAAGCTCTCGCCACAAAAGCCCCGGCGCTGCGAACGTCGGGGCCAAAAGGAAAGGGCGGCTTTTTGGGCGGCCCTTTTCATTTGGGTGTAACGGGGAGTTCCACCGTTCACGGCGATTTTATTGAATAGATGGTGTGGGGTCGCGTTTTAGTGTTGAGCGCGCTTAGTTCTTGCCCCCCAGCCCAAGCGCGCTTTGCCCCGCGGTCGAGTCCAACACTCGCGCGGGGCTCTTTTTTGCACTTTTACGCCGCGCGCGGCTCTCTCGTTCTGCGATAGCCCGCATAGCCGAGCCCCGCGAAGCCGAGCAGCATCAGGGCCCACGTGGATGGTTCGGGAACCCCCTCGACCACTCCGCCGATGGCAAAGTCGCCAAACCCATTGATCGTCAAATCAATATTGGGTCCGAAGTTGGAACCCAGATTGATGACGGTATCAGTTACAGAATCTCCGGCGAAAACTTCGGCCCCATTGACGATAATGTCAAAATCGAAAGCGTCGATCACGCCAAGGAGCAGATCGCCCTGAAAGCGAAAATCGAACGTCGAGGTTGCAGTACCGGTATCTCCTTGCCTAAAGGCGTGAAAATACTCGCGAATTGACTTGCAGTCCCGAAAATCTGGTCTTGCGGTCCTAACAGGGCGTCGGCGACATTGCTCGCGCCACCGATTAGCGCTGTGGCGTAGGCCTTGTCGGTGAGGACGGTCGAGATGGCAAAGGATACGGCATTGGGAAAGGCGGGAGCCGAGCCGCCCTGCGCGATCGCATCGGTCGACGTTCCAAAACCTGAAACAAATTGTGATGATGACGGAGCCGTAAGGGTCGACTGAACGCTCACACCCCCCAGGCTGGTCTTCGCGGTAGACTGAGCTTCTCCAATCTCCCCGCTAGTGGTGGACACCGCTTCTGCCATCGCTCCGTTTGTGGTCTCGGCGCTAGATGTTGCGTTGGCGGCAATGGGGTTGAACACGGTAGTAAAACCGCCGTTTGACATGCCCTCCAGGGCGACCGCCGTCGCAATCGCCTTTCCGCCGCCTGTCGCCGACGCATCGGCCGCGGCAGTGGCGTTGCCGCCCCTGCCTTGGAAACCGCCACCTCCGCCAAATCCAAAGATGCCGCCAGTGGCGTTCGCGGTTGACGTTGCGTCACCGGAACCGGTCGTTTTTGCTGTGCTAGTGGCGAACGCGTCTCCGCCAGGAGAGTCATCATTCTCGCCAATTGAGGTTCCGCCTTCCCCGCCCGTCGCTGTAGCTATAGCCGTAGCCGTATCATTGCCGGTTGCCGGACTGTCCACCGCAAAGGCCGTTGCGGGTTGGCCGGGCCCGGCGGGGATGTCACCGAAGCCGTCTCCGAAGCCTAGAGCGCCGGTGGCGCCGACTTCGATGTCCGTCACAATATCGGCATGAACCCCGATGGCGCTCGCCGTCATAAGCCCGGTGGTCCGCAACAGCCGCGTCAAGAACGAGCGCCGAATCAGGCTAAACTTCAATGTGAAAGACATGGCAAACCCCCCGTATTGCCTTGAGGCTCGCGCTGGCCTTTCGCCCCCGCCTGAGTGTGGTTTGGCGTCTATCCTTGCGCTCGTCACTACGCGAATTCGTGAATGCTTGGCGGTTCAGCGCCTTGGCCTTGCGCGCCTCGACTATCTTAGAGACGCAATAGCGGTGCGTGACCGGCTGTTGTCGATGCGCTCGCCCCCGACGAAACGACAGCGGAGCGCAGGCTTTCCCTTATAGGGCAGCGTCTAGAGAGGACGCGAAGGCCCGCCTCGTCACCCACCCCCGACCCTCCCAACCCTCCCGGGACCTCCCGCCGGTCATTCCTTCTCGGCATTTCAACGAATAGGCGCGCTTCTCGAGCCGGGCAATTGAGGAAGGTGCCCGAAGTGTCGCCGCGCCCTCAGCCATCTCCCGGCCATCATGAGCCGCCTTGTGCTGGTCCTTGGGGCTACGGCAGAGGCGGGGTACAGAAGCCCGCCAGCGGCTCTCCATTCCCATAGGCCACTTGGTACCATCGCAGCCCCTATGCCGCCCTGAGCCTTCCCCGCTTAGCCTTACGGGTCCTTCCCATGGGCGCCCCACGTCGTGCGCAGCCGGGGCAGTCCGAACTTCCTGCAGTTGGGCGATTCTGAAACTCATGCACGTATCGATTAATGCCGGTGGGGATGCATGCATAGGTCGGGTCAACGGGGCCGGCGCAACCCGGCATCAACCGTCAATGCTACGCGAATTGCGGCAGTGCTCTCTGACCGGCGAGTGTAGCGTGCATCAAGAAGCGTTCACGTCGGCGGAGCGCTTCTCGCCTTTAGGACCGGTCGGCATCAGGTTGTCCGTCCTTTGACAGTGAAGCGAGATGGATCGAGCCACCTAAAGCCATAACGGCCTTATCGCGCAAGCTCGCCGCATCCACGCCCCCGTCGATTTCGGCAAGTTTGATAATGAACCTAGCGACAGCTTCGCGTTTGGTTTCGTCGCTCGGCACAATCCCGAGGGTGTTTACCGCGCCCTCAAGGGCTTTTCCCATGTTCGTGACAGCTTCGGGGCCAAAGCTGGCCCCTGATGTCGGAAGGTAGGCCTCAATTGGCATCCCGTTGCTCCCATGCTTTGCCCCAAGCATACCACGGCACATCGGAGCGGCGCGAGTGCGCGTCAAGCCCATCAATTTTCAAACTGAGACACTACCAGCAGTTCGGAAAAAGGCTGTTTTTGGGCCTCAATCCGCTGATAATTTTTCCGAACTGTCTTTGATGGAAAAGACTTTACCGCTACCCTTTTGGCCTGAAAACACAGGCGCGGGTTGTGCGCCTTCCTTAACTCGGCGTGCGCCGCGCTGCGAATGCTCGAAAGGGGTATTTTCGCGCATTATCCGCGGGCGTGAGTACGCGCTCGGAGCAATCCGGCCGCCGTTTCGACGCGTCTTCACCGCCCGTTCCCTCCCATGCGCGCAAGACAGATGGAAGGAGCGGGCGGCACGCCCCGGACCGCGACCCGCCTAACCCTGTGGCGCGAGCTCAATAGTCGTCTGTGAAGTATCCGGATTCGCCTGATTTTTGAGGGGTTGGCGAAGGTTGGCAAGTCGTTGCATTTGCAAGAATGGAGCGTCTGTTGGCTTGATTTCTTGCAAATTGATCGGGGCGTTTGGTCGTGATTCTGTCTCTCCGTCGGCTTGGCGGAGGGTGATTCGATGCGGCCCAGGGAGCGGCGCGACAGCGGGCAGAACGATCTGTTCAAGGCCCGTCTCGACCAGATCGTCGACACGGACCACGCGCTGGCGAAGCTCGGCCGGGCGATCGACTGGCGCTTTCTCGAGCAGCGGTTCGGCGCGGTCTATTCCGACAAGACCGGACATCCGCCGCTGCCGACGCGGCTGATGGCGGGACTTTCGATCCTCAAGCACATGCACGATCTCTCCGACGAGGATCTGTGCGCGCGCTGGGTCGAGAACCCGTACTATCAGCTGTTCTGCGGCGAGGAGTTCTTCCGGCACAAGCTGACCTTCGACCGCTCGTCGCTGACGCGCTGGCGCCAGCGGATGGGGGAGGAGAAGCTCGTGGCGCTGATCCAGGAGAGCCTTGCGGTCGCCACGCGCACCGGCGCGGCCAGGCCGGCTGACTTCTCCAAGGTGATTGTGGATACGACGGTTCAGCCCAAGGCGGTGGCCTTTCCGACCGACGCCAAGCTCATGCATCGGGCGCGCGAGCGGCTGGCGAGGCTGGCCCGGAAGACGGGCGTCCAGCTTCGCCAATCCTACCAGCGGGTCGGCAAACACGCGCTGATCGCCCATCAGCGCTACGCCCACGCCAAGCAGTTCAAGCGCGCCAACCGGGCGCTGAGGACGATCCGCACTTATCTCGGTCGGGTCACGCGCGACATCGTGCGCAAGATCAAGGGCGACGCCGCATTGGAGAGCGTCTTCGCCCATCCGCTGATGCTCGCCCGCCGCGTGCGCGAGCAGCTTAAGCATCAGCGCGGAAAGAAGGTCTATTCTCTGCACGCGCCCGAGGTCGAGTGCATCGGCAAGGGCAAGGCCCATCGGCCCTATGAGTTCGGCGTCAAGGTCTCGCTCGCCACCACGCTCCATCGCTCCAAAGGCGGCCAGTTCATCGCCCACGCCAAGGCGATGCCGGGCAACCCCTACGACGGCCACACCCTCGCGACCGTGATCCCGGAGATCGAGACGCAGATCGGCGCGAACCTCTCGCGCATCGTCGCCGACCGCGGCTATCGCGGCCACAACGCTCCGCCCGACCACAAGTTCAAGGTCTATATCTCGGGTCAGAGACGCCGCGTCACCGAGACGATCAAACGCGAACTCCGCCGCCGCTCGGCGGTCGAACCGGTCATCGGCCATGCCAAGGCCGAGCATCGCATGGGTCGAAACTATCTCGCCGGGTCCCATGGCGACGCCGCCAACGCCGTTCTCGCCGCAGCCGGCTACAACTTCCGCCGGCTCATCGAATGGCTGGCTCTCTTGTTGTCCATAATCCTGGCCGCCCTCAACGCCCCGTCCAGTCAGGACTGCTCGCTGAAACCGGCATGAAGGTGTTCTTCACGGGCGACTCAATAGCCTTTCCGACGGCACTCGCGACCTCGGCTCGCGCCTGTTCGGCGTCTTCCCACGTCCCAAACGACAGCGTGACGAGAGGTCGCTTGTTCTCGCTGCGGAGGCTGAAGCCCTATCCCGCTCCCGCAACGCCGCTGGGAAGCGTCACCGCATAACCTCGCTCACCTCGCAATTTCGGTACGCCGTCATAGGCGCCTCCTATTTCCGGGCTGCGATCCGCAGGATCACGTCGCTGAATGACTCGCTCGGTCCCGCAGCGAGCGCAGGCGGTCGACCACAGTGGGGGCAGCCAAATCAGGCGCTCGCCGCGCTCGGTCTGGGACGCATCGAGGCCGCTACCGCAAAGAAACCCGATTAATGACTACCGCCGCCGTTGCCCCCGCCGTTGCCTCCGCCGTTGCCCCCGCCGTTGCCTCCGCCGTTCCCTCCGCCGTTGCCCCCGCCGTTGCCGCCGCCGTTGCCCCCACCATTGCCCCCACCATTGCCGCCGCCATTGCCCCCGCCGGTACCTCCGCCGCCGCCCGAGCCGCCGCCTGATCCGCCGCCGCCACTACCCCCGCCCGATCCGCTGCCTGATCCGCCGCCGCCCGATCCTCCACCACCGCCGCCACTACCCCCGCCCGAGCCGCTGCCACTCGATCCGCCGGTAGCTGATCCGCCGCCGCCCGAGCCACTTCCGCTGGCGCTTGCGGCGCTGGCCACTCCCCCAGCGGCGCCGCCGCCACTCACCCCGCCGCGTCCGCCGCTCGGTCCGCCACTGATTCGGTTTCGTTGGAACACGGTCGAGTTCCTCGGCGTCTCGCCAAAAAGCGCCAAAAGGATGGGCGGTAAGTTGGGGGCTGCTCGCCTGTTCGCGTGTCGTCTTGCCTGAGGGCCGCGCGAAGAGACACGCCAGTGCGCCTTATTCCGAGGTTCAGTCGCTTGCCGTCCCGCGACCCCTGCTTCAGCGACAATTGAAGGATGACTTTGAGCGGCAACGGCGGCGCTAGGAGCTTGGTAGTCCAGATGTTCCGTTAGCCGGAATAGCTCTGGACGCAACTTCTCGCAGCGTAACTCAGTCAGGAAACGCATCGCTTCGTCGCTTGTCGGGCTGTTGGGCAATCGCAGGAGACGATCCTCGTCGCGTCTGCAGATTTCATCGGAGGCAACTTCGGACCGTGGCGAAGGCTGGTCCGTTGAGGTGTCCTCGCGCGGAGTTTTCATGTCCGGCAACCCACCATCCGAGAGTTGGGCAGCCACCGGCGCGGGAGGCCTCTCGACCGGAAGTAGTTTGTCGAGTTCCGAGCGCGCAGATTGCGCATGGGGGCCAGCCGGATGAGCGGCCAAGAACGAGCGCCATCCTTCGGTCGATTTCATCCGTTGGGCAATTCGATAGTCCAGGTCCTCGGCGACATTCGCTGCGGCGATTGGATCGACTGGGGAAACGTCCGCTTCCGGCTTTGCGGGTGCGAGGGACTTGGCAACGATGACGTTTATGTCATCAAGCCATTGGAGCTTGGTGACGTACTCGAGGCTCGGCGGCGCGTAGGCATAGATGACCGCGAGCGCCAACACCAAAACGAACGCGTATTTCCGGATAGCACCCATGCGGCCGCCCTTCGCGCCGCCCCGCTAACCAAAAGATTTCCACGCGGGCGGCCGCACGTCAATTCACGTCTCGCGCCACGGTTCCAGCGAGCCGGACGATGGTCCTCGCCTCCGCCTGCCCGACGGCCTCGAATTTCAGTCGGTAGGCCCGACGTCAACCTGCGGGTCGTCGAACTGGGAAGCGCGCTATAAGTCTTCGTTAACCATGACGGCGCATGGTCGCGCGCACGAGAAAGGGGTGCAGGGCTGCACCCCTTCTAAGGAGACGAGCCATGGTAGACCAAGAAATTGGTTGGATCGCCGCCATTCTCATCGGCGGGATTGCAGGCTGGCTGGCTGAGCAATTCATGAAGAGTGATATGGGATTGCTGATGAATATCGTGCTTGGCATCGTTGGAGCGGCGATTGCCAGCGCCATTTTCAGTTTCTTTGGCATCGTCTTGGGCGGATGGATCGGCTACCTGATTGCTGGGTTCGTCGGCGCGTGTTTGTTGATCTGGATCGTCCGCGCGGTACGGGGCCGCACAGCGTGAGGACGCCGCGCGGGCGAACCCGATATCCCCAGCGGCAGAGTAGCAGGGTGGGCAACACGCGGCCGTGTCGAGGTCGGGATAGGGCGCGAAGGCCACGGTAGGCCGTTCTAGCGCGTAGCTACGCGCCAGCGCCACCAAGGCCGGGAACAGCTCTTCCGCCAACGCGGCGAGCCTATCCGCCAGTGCGGCAAATCCGGCAAATCGCCCTATCGGCGCGCTACCCGTGTTGCACGACGCAGGCCGTCTCGACATACTCCAAGCACTGTTACGAAGGGCTTCACTGACGTTGAAAGGGCTGGGCGGATGCGAAATGTCGTCTTTTCGTGCGCGGTGCTCTGCGGATTGACCGGTTCGGCCTCGGCGGCAGAACAGGGACTCGCATCATATTTTCAGTATTCGCGTTTCACCGGACTGGTTGCGGCGCATCGCAGCCTGCCGATGGGGTCGCAGGTCCGGGTCGTCAACCTGGACAACGGCCGTAGCGTGGTGGTCACGATCATTGGCCGAGGACCGTTCATCCGTGGCCGAGTGATCGATGTTTCGACGGCGGCCGCCGTAGCGCTCGGATTCCGGCAAACGGGCGTCGCCCACGTGCGCATTGATCAGATTTAGCGTGCCCGGCGAAAGACCGAATTGTTGGCCACCGTCGAGTCTCTCACGGTGCAACGAAGGCGGTTCCACCGCGAGCTCGTAGTCAAAGCTCTCGCCGGGCCTGCACATGGCCCTCAGACAGTCGAGGACGGCCGCTTCGCCGTGGAGAGGCAATCCCACTCACCCCCTTGCAACGTACCGGCCATAGAGGCGGCGTCCTTGGGCAACGTCGAGCAGATGGCTTCAAAGGCGGCGGCGGTGATCACGATGCTGACTATGCGGATGGGTTAGATCGGTTGCCTCAACGAGGACTGGGGATAACGACTTTCGAGCCGTCGCCGCGTCGTTGACGAACCACGCTGCCGCTGAGAGCCTCAATGTTGCGACGGGCCGAAACGCGACCTCCCCCGCGTGCTGCGCATGCAGGGCGGGCGTTGATTCGCTTTCCGGCGCGCTCTACAGCCGATTTTTGCTGCAAGAAATCTTGAGTTTTGCATCGAAGTGGGTAGCTGGGTCGACCCTGCGCTCGCGAATGAGCATTCACCGCGCAGGAGAAAATCCTCCCATTGGCTTTAGAGGCAGGGGCAACATGAGGCGATCCACACTTGCTATCGTGACCAGCGCATTCCTTTTAATATTATTCCTTCTTGCGCTTTGTATTCCCGCGTCGATTAAACTAGAGAATGACATGTGGCTGGCCATTGCCGTGGTTGGTGCGGGTCTAATTGTGATCGCCGTTTGTATTATTTTGGACTCACGAATCCGGTGTCAGCTGGATATCCAGCCCAGATCATATAATCGCAACAATCGCGGTCTCAATCGTCACTGAGTATATGGTGTTGGTTGGGGTCGTTGCTTTCTTCCATGAGTGGAGTGACGCGATGACTCCGGCAGTAAGAGCCTGTCTCAAAAGGTAGCGTGCCGTGCCGTTAAGGAAGGAATGATTCACCGGGTCATCGGCAATTTTGAGGATGATTCGGGATGTGGACGGAGGCTGACCGGAGCACATATCGCCAAGCAGGGGATCGCCTTCCCAGCGATCTGAGCGACGGCGAATGGGAGCGCCTGGCGCCGTTGATTCCGGCGGCGAAGCCTGGCGGGCGGCCGCGCAAGACCGACATGCGTTCGGCGATGAACGCGATCTTCTATCTCCTGCGAACCGGTTGCCCATGGCGATATTTGCCCGGCGGGATCTTTCCGCCGCGTTCGACGGTCTACAACATCTTCCGCGCCTTCCAGCGCGAGGGCGTGTGGGAGAGGATCTGGGAGGAACTGCGCGCGGCCCTGCGCGAACGGCTGGGGCGGGAGGCGAGCCCCAGCGCCGGCGTCATCGACAGCCAGTCGCTCAAGTCGGCCGAAAAGGGGGATGCGCGAAAGGTGAAGCAGACGCAGTGGGTTACGACGCCGGCAAGAAGGTGAAGGGGCGCAAGATCCACGCTCTGGTCGACACCGAGGGCTTGCCCTTGCGTGTGGTGGTTCACTCCGCCGCCATCCAGGATCGGGATGGCGCCGCCCTGGTCTTCGATCGCATCCGCCAGCGCTTCAATTGGCTTGAACTCATCTGGGCCGATGGCGGCTACAACGCCCGCCAGGTCGAACGCGTCGTGGCCGCCCAGCCGCCGCTGCGGGTGGAGATCGTCAAACGTCCCGACGGCAGTTCAGGATTCATCGTCTTGCCGCGCCGGTGGGTCGTTGAACGGACCTTTTCCTGGTTCGGCCGAAACCGCCGCTTGGCTAAGGACTACGAGAACCTCGCCGACACCCTCGCAGCCTTCATCTCTCTCGCCTGCATCCGCCTCGCCCTCAGGCGCCTCGCCCGGCGGTAGCTTTTGAGTCAGGCTCTAACTCAAACGCTGGTAACAAACTTTACTTCCATAGTAGGGGTTGTAGTTGCATTTTTCTTTGGAGCATCTGCTTACGTGCAAACTCGTGACGCCCGTAGCCAGAAGGCTAAAAGAAGCCCGCAGCCAGAAGGCTAAATCCGAAGACCGCGACGATCCGCAAAATTAGACAAGCTCGCCCCGCCCTGCTCAGGTTCACCCGCAAGCCGGGGATGAGCGAGAAACGACGGGTGAAGCGGAGAGGCATGTCTGGCACACGCGCGAGACCGCTAATTGAAGTCACAGTGATAGACAATCCGCTCGTCGCGTTGCTCGCCAAGCCGACTGTTCCATGTGGAACATTGGGAGACTCTTAAAACGTTCTGTGATTAAAGTCCCTCGAAACGGGAGCGCGGGATGACGGGATCCAAGTAGGGAGCAAAATTGCGGGTGCTGAAATCACGCCCCAGGCACCCGGTGTTGCCCCCACGGCCAACGTCAGAATTACCCCAGAGATACCGGTTATATTTGCAGACAATATAGCAAGCCACGCTTGGACGCCGAACCTCTCGAAGTTTTACTTTGTAAGAATTCAACTCGGATCCCTTTGCGACGTCTCCCAACACGCAAAATTTTGTGGCCCAGATAGTGATGCCGAACGACGGTTTCGTGCGCATGGTTGCGTTCCTAGAGCACAGATTAAAGATGATGGTGGACAGCCAAGCCGTAGCCCAGGACGCAGTAGAGGAGGCCCGACGCTTTTGGGTTGAATCGCAAGCCAAAACAGAATGATGGTTCAGTCCAGTCAGGGTTCGGCGGAGATATTGAAGTTTCCAGTCGACCAACGGGCCGAGGGAGGCCAATATTATTCGTCGAAGGATTACAACAGCGCGGCGAATACGGCTACGCTTTCGTCGCCAAGTTCAGCGAGAGCCTCGGACTATAGCCCGCGTATTTGGTCAGCTGCGAATATCGACTACGAGAGTAAATTGATGCCAGACCCAACGCGCGAAGAAATCGATGCAAAATTCGCCGCGTCTGAGGCGCACACGGAAACACGGGTGACGCGCTTGGAGGGAAAGATTGACACGATGGTCGCGACCATCGGGGGTCGGATAGATATGTTGGGGAGCAAAATTGACGCTCTGAACGACAAGGCTTCGGCGGCTCAAGCCGACAACCGAGAAACGCGGACTGAGATAAGGGAATCGCGCCGTTGGGTCATGGGCACGGTAATCGCCGTGGGAGTGGCGCTCGCGGGCCTCATGGCGGCGTTGTGGACCTATGGCGACGCAATGTTCGCACGCGGGATGAACGTGAGGGAACTCGTACAGACGACGATTAAAGAAATGCAAGCGCCGCCGGACCGAAAATAGGCTTTGGATGATTAGGCTCTCTTGCAAGGCCCTCGGGGTTTAGGAGCCTCTGTTTTAGCGCCGACGGAGGGACGCCGACTGTAGTGCGGCACGGTTTTGAGACACCCGGCTGCGCATGCTCAGGCGGCCAAGGGTAAGGTGGCTGCGCGCGTCGGGTCAATTGCAATTGGTGGCATGGTTTGCTCCTCTCTGAGCCTCGCGGGCGTTTTGTATCCATGCCGCGCGACGAGCCAAGTTTCATTGTAGCGCCTGGCGAATGCGACGAGCTCGGCGCGCAGTTCCTCGATGGTTTTGAACGTCCGCACCCAGAGCAAGTTCTCCTTCAAGGTTCGGATGAAGCGCTCGGCGACGCCGTTGCCCTCGGGTTCGCGCACGAAGGACGGCGAAGCTTCGATGCCCAGACATTTGATCTCGCCCTGGAAATCGCCGGACATGTAATTGGAGCCATGATCGTGACGCAGCTTGAGCCCACGCGCCACGCCGGGCGCGATGGAGCCGAAGCACCGATGCACCCCCTGCCGGACCGGCTCCAGCGCCTCGAAGCGATTGGCTGAACGCGCGGCGTGAATGCCGATGATTTCTGAGTTCGCGTGTTCGACGGCGACGAAAACATAGGCCCGCCCTTCCTCGAGGGTGACCGTCTGGCTCATGTCCGTTCCCCACATTTCATTGACCATGTCGGTGACGATGGTTCCGTCGTGCGTCTTCTCTTGGTTGCGCCCGACGCGATGGGGCGCGAGCAAGCCGTTCTCTCCCATCACCCGGCGCACGCGGCGAGGGCTCGAGCGAAACCCGGCAACGCGCAGTCGCGCCCATATTTTGCGATAGCCTTCGCCGTGAAAGTCGGACGCTTCGATTTCCCGGCGGATATGATCGGCCAGGTCAGCATCCGGACAAGGGCCTGTCGGACCGGGGCGACGGGCGATCGGAGGCGATGGCGTTCCCTTGAGAAAGCGATACATGCCGGCGCGCGAAACGCTCCACGCGCGCGAGACCCGCGCCAGGCCATAACAACGAGACGTGGAAGGCGAGACCGTCTGGCTCATCGTCTCGACCTCCTTCGGGCCAAAGGGCTTTTGGCCTCCATGGCGGCGATCTTGGCGGACAGCAATTCGTTGTCCATGGTGATCTCGCCCACCTTGGATTTCAGTCGGACGATTTCATCCTCGCGATCGTCGCGCTCGCGTTCCTTCAGGGCTGACGCTGCGCCGGCGAGCGCTCGGTCCCGCCATTCGGTCAGCTTGGCCACAGAGACATTCGCTTCCCGGGCGACGACGTCCAACGGTTCGCCACGCAACAAACGCGCCACGACCGCCATTTTGCGCTGCACCGAATAGCGCTTCGGTCCTGCATCGACGCCCGAGGGGGCGCCTGCGCCAGCTATGGGGGAGCGCTCCGGCGCCCCCTCGGGCTTCAGCCCTGCGTCAATCGTCATGTCGAAACCTCCGGTTTGCGGTTCAATTACCGCAGCCAGATGTCTCAGCTAACCGTGACGCACCCCAGGAGGGACGCCGACCCTGGTGCCCAGCGCCGTTCTAAGCCTTGTTTTGGGGCCCGCAAATCGGTGCCGGGATTGCGCGAGCATCATGACGCCCGCATTCCTCCGAGGTGCGGGTCTTTAAGCAGTTGAAATCCAACGTGTTGGTGTTGGCGTTGATAGCGAACTTGCCGCACTGCGAACCCCAGCAGCATGTCCGCGCCGTTCGGCGACACGCCAGCATAGATGTCGTGCAGCACATGCCCGCCAATCGTCATAGGTGTTAACGATGATGGTTGCGTGCGGGTGAACCGAACCGTCAGCGAAGCGTGACTCCGCTGTCGGGTCCGCGCGTCGCCTGCCCGATGGCAAGCAATTGATCGGCGACCGATTGCGTAACCGTCATGTTAGTTGCGCCCGTATCGATCAGCATGGTGACTGGCAGGGCGCCGAGCGTCACGGCGACATGCGCTTGGTTGTCGATGATGCTGACCGGCAGGCGATCCAACGTTGACGATTCTGGCACAATTGTGGTGACGGCAGGTGCTGGCGGGGGGGGGCGGGCGCTTGCGCGACGATAGGCGCGTCGTACGCGGGCGTTCGCGGGTCAGGTCCGCAATCAATCCAATTGCGTGACAGAAGCGTATTGCTGCGGTCGAACAGTTCTTCGACATAGATCAGGTGGCCGTTGGAGTTCTGCCGACGCACTTGGCCGTGCATCCACTTGTTCGGGTCTTTGTTGAGCCAACCGGACCATTGCGTATTGTTGGCGTCGCTGCCATCGGTCATGCCGAACTGCGCCGAGCGGTTCACCAGCATGCCGCTCTTGAGCGTATAGGTGACAGTCCACCCGCCAATGTCGCTGTGCATTACGGTGGCAGTGACTGGCGGGTTCGTCCCGGCATAACCGTACGACTGATGGAACTCGCTGCATTGCAGGTAGGTGGCGTTAGCCGCCGAGCTTACTCCCATGACGACCGAGCTGACGATAATGCCCCAGTAGATAGAGCGGTTCATCGGTTGGGTTTCCTTCTTGTCAGTGCTGACGACCAATTGTCAGCACTTCGTCACACGGTCCGACGAGGACGCGGCGGTATCGATTGCCCAACGATGTACTGTCGCCCTCGTTGCCAAGCCTGCTATTGCCTGCCAATCTGCTTTTTTTTGCGCCATATTGACGAGGCGACGAATCTGGGCCGCGCAGCGAACTCCACGGCGCTGTGCAGCGTTTGATTGCGAAGAAAGGTGGCGCGTGAGGCGCGACCGAAGGGCGGGCGACCGATCAGATCGCCGCCGCCGCCCGCAGGATGACGTCGCTGTAGCTCTCGCCCGGCCGGCGCATCGCCCGGAGCCGATCGACCACACCCCGGTCGAGCCAGATCAAACGCTAGCCCTCGGCGTCGACTGCGTTCTCGAAGCCCACGTTCCTCGGGTGGCGCGAAATCCTTACTCGACGGGTCTGTCGTCGCACGGATGAAATCGAGGATCGCCTGTTTCGCCGGTCCGTCGTTCCACGACGCGAGCGGCATCGCGGCCTGAGCCTGCGCCGCACGGGCGTCGAGAAGTCAGGGAGGGCGGGCAATGCCGCGAGGCCGCCAAGCAGCGGGTCGACGCGCCTCAGGGGCACGCCTCGGCGACGAGCGCACCGGCGCCTTCCATCGCGGCGAGGTCGAACGTGACTGGCCATTGCGGCGGCGAGGCGCGCGCCCCGCCGTCGGGCGCCGCGACAAGCTTGCCGTCGTGGGCAAGCGCGCAGAAGCGCTCGCGCGGGATCGTTGCGCGCGCCGGTCCGGCGCTGGCGGCTTTGATCGGGAGCCGCTCGCCGCCCGTTCCCGTCAGCGTCCAGCCCTTCGGCGCCGCGCTCCCGTCCTGGGCGACGACCGCGACCTCAACCGCTCCGCCGCCGCGCCGATAGGTGAGGGTCGTCTCGATGGCGAGACCCGGACTGTCGCCGGACTGGGCAATCGGGGCCGCGCCTTTCGCCGTTACGAGGCCGGCGCGCGCCGTCGCGCCATCGAAGGCATGGCCGTTGAGCCCGTTGGCGCCGCTCGTCATGACCGGGGCGGCGGCGTCGAGCGCCTGCGTCGCCAGATGGGACTCGGTCATCTCTGGGATGCTGAGCCAGCGGATGCTCCCCGCCGGCGTCTTGCGCAGCAAGGTCATCACCGGATCGCCGACCCCCATAGCGGCGAGATAAGCCTGCACGGTGGCGTCGGCGAAACCCGGCTCGTAAATCTTCTCGACCTTCGTCAAATTCGCCACACCCTCCTTTTCCTTCAAGACCTCAGTGATCTGATGGACGCCGACCATCGGAACCGGGCCCACGAGCCGCTCTACGCCGGCGGCTAGGATCAGCGGGCAGGCGGAGGCGCAGAAGGCGCCCCCGGTGATCGCCTCGCCACGGGCGACTGGACATACGGCCGCGCGCTCCGAGCAATTCGCGATCAGGGTTCGCGCCACCGCCACGGCGAGGCGCCGTTCGCGAATGAGCGCGCCCATCTGCAGCGCGGCGCCGAGCGAGCCGCCGTGCGAGGAAATGAGAACCGGCAGTCGCCGGCCCCGGAGATCGAGGATCGCCTTGCGGAATGCGCCCGCCGTGCCGGGCAGGATCATCCCCTCGGCCGAAATCCACTCCGGACAATTGGGCTCGCACGCCGGGTCCGAACTCGTGACGCGGACGATGCGCATCGGCGGATCGCCGCGCGGCCGCGGCGGCAGCTTCAGGTCGGCGGGCGCGCCGGAGCCTGCGGCCAGAAAGCCGGCCAGCGCGATGGCGGCCGAAGCAGCCGCCGTCCACGAGGCTTCATAGCGACGCCGCGCCGGCGACCGGGATCTTGTCATGAAGGCGGATCATCCCGATCCCGGGCGAAGTGTCCAGACCGCGGCGCGGGCGCTCAGGCGCGAGACGCCTCGCCAATTGCGCGCCCACTCTGACCCGCGCATAGTACGCTCCAAGCGCGGATAGACCGGCCAGTCGACAAGCGACGAGCATTGCACCCGCTCCCCGCAGGCTGCCTTCAAACTTCCTTCATTCCTCCGGCAACCCCGCCTTGCGCAGGCCTTCAAGAATGGGCTCGAGCTGCGCCAAATAGGTCGGGTCGTCGCTCAGCGCCGTCCAGTCGACGCGGGCGCGAGAGACGGTGAAGGACGGGTTGATCGCGATACCGGCGTTGACCGAGGAATGCGCCTCGTCAAGTCGACCAAGCTGCGCGAGGGCGAGGGCTAACTGAAAATACGCTCTAGGATAATTTGGGTTCGCCTCGATCGCACGTCGACACCATGCGACCGCTTGCTCCCAACTCCCCAGCAGGTTCTTCGCCAGCCCTACGTAAGTCATCCAGACAAAGGCCGTCGTATCGCGCGGGCTGAGGCGCAGGGCCTCAGCAATGTGAGCCTCTGTTTCTTCGGCGCGACCGATATTTATCTTGCCAAATCCGATTGCGCCTTCGGCTGTAGCGAGATTTCGATCCAGCGCCAACGCATGTTCGCATTTGGCGATGCCATCAGCAGCACGCTTCGTCCATATGTAGACAAGTCCTAGCCACATATGGCCAACGGCGTGGTCCGGGACCGACGACAGGGCTTTGGTCAGCTTCGCTTCGGCCGCAGCAAAGGACGCCACCGGATCGGTAGCAAAGGAATTTACGCCCTCGATCGCCTCCGCGCCTGCCAGT
>CAVXVE010000050.1:0-50076 GCA_963764955.1 uncultured Alphaproteobacteria bacterium
CACCGGCGACCCCAAGGCGCCTCTCTACGGCCTGAGGGAAGCGACCGACCGGTTGCGCGCGGCGCGCGCCGCGATCGACGCCAGCGGCGAAAAAGTTCTCGCTCACCGCCCGCTCCGAGGCGATTCTGCGCCAGGCGGGCGGCCTTCCCGAGGCGTTGCGGCGCCTCGAGGCCTATGCGGCGGCCGGCGCGCGACGGGTGCTTTACGCGCCCTTGGTGAGGACGCCGGAGGAGGTCGCCGAAGTCGTGCGGGTCGCGGGCAACTGCCGGTCAATGTGCTAGCCGGCTGGCCGGAGCTCACCGAGGTGCAGCTTGAGGATCTCGGCGTGAAAAGGATCAGCGTCGGGGGCGCGCTCGCTGCGCCGCCTGGTGAGGTTCCTGCGCGCGGCGAAGGATATCGCCGAGCACGGCGGTTGACGACGCCTTCGCCGACCTGCCGACGATGGCCTCGAGATCACGGCGGGGTTCGCAGCCGCGCTCCTAGATGGGCCTCGCCGAAGCGGCGGGAGGCCCTGGCCATTTCGAGTTCGGTTTGCGGCGATTCCAAGGACAACCGCGGCGCCCATCCCCGAGCCACAGCAAACTCCCAACCACCTCGTCCTGGAGGAGCGCCGCAGGCGCGTCTCGAAGGACGGTCCAGACGCACGGCGGCCCGCCTTCTGGATCATCCTTCGAGACGCCGTACTTCGCACGGCCCTCAGGATGAAGGCGGTGGATGAGCCCGGCATTCCGATGCCCCGGCTTGGGAGGATGAGTCGCAGGGTCCGCCAACGTCCGCCGCGCGAGCCCCGACGCCGCTGCTGCTTTCGCGTTCATTGCGTTTTGGGCCTCACGAGGTGGCAAGAACAAGCCAAAGCGGGAAGTCATTTCGCAGAGCGAAATCGGTGCTTTTCGCTACGCGGCCGTAAGTGATTGAAATTATTATCGCCGCGAAATCGGTCATTTCGCGGAATTGTTTGTTTTCAATGGCTTGAACTCCATTTCGTTTCGCGTGATTAAGCGGCACCCGCCCGGCTCCTATGGGGGGGCGGCCGCCGTCTTGCCGGCGAATTCTGAAAAACAGATAACAGACGTCCGCCGGTGCGTCAAGCGAATGTCGGTTTTCCTGCCGAGCGCCTCCGCCCTTTGAGGTAGATCGACGGCAAGACGGGCGCTTGCCTGAATTAGATGATGATATATCCACTTTTAGCTAGCCGATCCTATACACGTGCGGCAAATGCGAGATCGGCACGGTTGGTGATGAGGCGACATGCAGGTCAAAGTTGATTGGCAAAATCCGATTCAGCTCACGAAGCAATCGGAAGGTCATTGTTACGGAAGCGGAATTACTGAGTATGGTCCAGAAGAGATCTGGTATATACTTCTTCTCCAGAAAATTTGGAACTACATATAAGCCATTCTACATTGGAGAAGGCCGCTAGGAACTCGCGATAGCCCTTCATGGTGTCGCGTTCGAGCGCGGCCGCATAGGCGTCCGCGGCCGACAAACTGGATAGGGGCTGGCGCTCGGTCTCAGCGAGCGACGGACCGGGAGGGGGAGCGTCGGCGGCGCGTTCGAAGACGTAGAACGGACCGCCAAGCCTGGAAGCGCTGAACGGCAGCAAAGCCCCTTGAAGTCTCCGCGTTGACCGACACCCTGGTCTGATCGAACGCCTGGGCGATGTCGACGCCGCCCTGCCGCATGGCGCCGGCCAGCGTCTTGGCGAAGACGCCGTAAGGACCTTCCTCATCGCCGGCCAGCGTGCCCGGGGCCGCGTTGAAGGCGATCAGTTCGCCCGGCTCGGGATCGACCAAAGCGAGCCCCGGCGCAAGCGGCGCGCCCTGGGCCGCATAAGGATTGGCGCGCGCCGCATCGAGCACGATGATGCGCGCCCTTCCCGGCGTCGCCGCAAGAGCGTGGGTGAAATCGGACATGCGGATCGCCTCGATCGGCACGTCGGCGTCGCGGCTGATCCGAGCGTCGACCGGAACAAAATAATTGTCTCCGTTGTACTGGACCGCCCGACCGGCGAGATAGACGAACGCCTGCATATCGGGCCCGGCCGCCTCGGCCTTCTGCAGGAAATCGCGAAACGCCGTGCGTAGCGACTGGCCATCAAGGTCGCGCGCTCCGACCACGTCGAAGCCCGCGGCCTGCAAGGTCTGGGCGATGAGCCCCGCGTCGTTGGCCGGGGTCGCCAGCGCCGCGTCGCGATAGGTCGCGTTCCCGATGACCAGCGCGATGCGCGGATTTTGCCCCGCTTGCTGAGCCTGGACGCCCGCCGCCGCGAGAAGCGCGGCGCAGACGAGAATAATATTGAAAACCACCTTCAACCGTTGCTGCATCATGCCCCCGGCGGTCGAGAACACCCGGCCCTCCAATTCGTTCCCCCGAAGGAATCGCTAACGGCGCATAATGTCGGGAAAGTGTCCCGCCGACGGTTGGTTTCCGGGCTTTCGCAGGCTGGCCAATATAACATATATGACACGTATTATAGCCCGATCGTCGGCCTGTTTGAGTTGCAGAAAAATGAGGCTAACCGGCTGAAAAGATTGAGTCGCGCGCAAAATCTAACACCGTGTCCGCGCGTACAATTCTGCGCCCGAGACCCGCCTCCTGGAGGCAGCGCCCGAAGGCTCAGGTCACCGTCTCCGCGCTATAGCGGGCGATAAGGCCGGTGCGGATCACCGCGCGGTAGGTGGCGAAGAAGAACATGCAGGCGAGGACGAGGTAGAGGAGCGCGAGGGCGCCCCCGATCGCGAGCCGGTCCCAGGGCGGAGGCTCGCCGGCGACGACCGAACGCATGCCTTCAAAAACGTACGACGGCGGCAGAATCAACGCGACCGCCTGCATCCATCCGGGCAGGATTGTGACCGGATAGAATACGCCGGCGAATGGCGAGATCATCATCGGGATCGGCCAGATGAGCCACTCGGAAGCAGGCCCGAGCCTCAGCACCAGCGCCGAGGCGGCGACGCCGAGCGCGATGCCAGTGATGAACAGCACCATGAGAAAGGGGGCGAGCGCCGCTCCATAGGACAGAAAGGACAGTCCGAATGCGATCTGCGCGAGGATGAGCATCGCGACCAGGCTCAACCCGCTGGTGATGATCGCGACGATGAGGAGCCCGATCAGATATTCGGCGGTGGTCAAGGGCGACGCGAAGAAATTGAGGAAATTGCGCGTCCACACGTCCTCGAACAGCGTCATCGTGATCTGCTGCATCACTCGCGTCAGAAAATCCCATAGCAGCACCGCGCCGAGCAGCGCCGGCACAAAATTGAAGCCTGCGTGCGAGACGGAATTGAGGTAGCGGGTGAGAAAGCCCCAGACCAGAACATCGATCGCGACAAAGATGAAAATGGGAAGGACGCGCTGCGGGCTGCCGCGGTAGAGATAGGCCATCCGCAGCACGACGGCGCCGACGCGCGAGGCGTTCATCGCCGGCCGCCGTCGTACAGCGCCTCTTGCGCGACATTGACGAACAGATCGTCGAGGCTTTCCGCGCCATGTTCCTTAGGCAGCGTCTTCGGATCGCCTTCGAGCACGATCCGCCCATGCGACAGGAACAGCACGCGGTCGCAGACCGCCTGCACCTCGTACATGTTGTGGCTCGTCCACAACACGCCGCAGAGTCCGTTGTCGACGAATTTGGCGATGCCGGCGCGGATGTCGCGCGCGTTCGACGGATCGATCGAAGCGGTCGGCTCATCGAGGAGAAGCAGCCGCGGCCGATTGAGCATCGCCTTGGCGAGAGAAAGGCGCGTCTGCTCGCCGGACGAAAGCACCCCCGCCTTGGTCCGCCGGTAACGCATGAGATCGTAGACCTGAAGCAGTTTCTCGATACGCGCCGGGAGGTCTTCGACCGCATAAAGCCTCCCGAACACGCGCAGGTTCTGCTCGACTGTCAGATTGCCGGGCAGCGGCGCGTAGACGGCGGCGAAATTGGTGCAGGACAAAGCCTTACTGCGGTGGACGGCGAGATCGACGCCCTCGATCTCGATCCGTCCCGCGCTCGGCTCGAGCACGCCGAGGATCATGTTGATCGTCGTCGTCTTGCCTGCGCCGTTCGGGCCCAGGAGGCCAACGATCTCGCCGGGCGCGACGTGAAAGCTTACGCCGTCGACCGCTCGCACGTCGCCAAACGACCTTTCGAGGCGCTCGACCTTGAGGACCGCGGGCGGCGAGGAACAATTCATTTGCGCGCTGGTATCAGACAGTCCGTCCGGGCGCATCCTTGAAAACCCCAAGTCGAACCTGGAGAGTCGCTCAAGCGAAAAGATCGAGAGTGAACAATTCCTGCGGCCGGCCGACGCCGCGCAGCGCAAAGCGTCCGACGGAGGCGAACGCGGGCCGCTGATCGACGCAGGATTCTGCGAACGCCTCCGAGATGAGGATCGGCTGGTCCACCGACCGGCACATCGCCGCGATCCGGCTCACTTCGTTGACCGCCGGTCCGACGACGGTGAAATCGAGCCGCTCCTTGCTGCCAATGTTGCCGTAAAACACTTCGCCGAGGTGGAGGCCGAGATACATTTCCGTGGCCGGCAGGCGCTTCTCGAGCCGCTGGGCGTTGAGCGCTGCGACCGCCTCCCGCGCCACCCGCGCGGCGTCGAGCGCGGCGGCGCAGGCGCGATTTCGTTCCTCGGCTGGAAAGATGGCGAGCACGCCGTCGCCGATCAGCTTGAGCACGTCGCCGGAGTGCTCCTGGATCGATGAGACAATGGCGTCGGCGTAGTCATTGAGCAGCGGAATGATCTCCTCGGGCGGCGAGGTGTCGGCGATGCGCGTGTAGTTGCGCAGATCGCTGTACCACAGCACCGTCTCGATCCGGTCCGTCACCCCGCGCTCGATGCGGCCGCGCAGCACCCTACGGCCCGCGTCGCGACCGAGATAGGTCTCGACCAGCGTCTCGGCGATGCGCGCGAGAGAGGCCGCTTTGATCGCAAGCCCCAGGAACGGCGTGAGCCGCTTCAGCGCCCCGACGTCCTCGTCGGAAAAACCTTCGGCCCGATCCGTCGTCCAATAGGAATACACGCAATCCATTTCGCCGATCACGCCGTCCTCGGCGAAGCGGTTGATGATCGCGATATAGTCGGTGAAATTCGCTTCGCGAAACTCGGCGAAGGAAGGAAACTCGGCTTCGGTCTCCGCGGTCACACGGAGGCGCAACAGCAAATCGCCGCTCATCAAGAGCCTGTAAAGCGGGCTCGTCCGCCAGCGTTCGGCCGCCTCGCCTTCGGCGGTTCGCCCGTACTCGGTCAGCGTCGCTTCCGGCTTTTCCTTTTCCCAGCGAAACGCCCGCCCTTCGTGAATGGGGTGGAGCGTGTCGACGAGCACGAGAGCGCGCGCAAGCGGCAGTCCGCCGACGACGGCTCGGTTGCAAAAGCCCTCGACCAGAGCGGTTTCGCTCCGCCCTTCGAGCCCGGCTTTCGCGAGCCAGGTCGCAAGCTTGGCGATTTCGGCCTCGGTCATGGAAGCAATCATAAATCGTCCGGAACGGAAGGCCAACGCGTGACGGGCCCGCTTGCGCCTGATGTTCCGGCGTCGTAGCGGTCGGCGCGCCGGGAGGCGCTTTTAGGTTGACACCTTATATAATTCTACTGGACTTATAGCGATCGACGGAGGAATCCATGGCTCTTCGCATCAACGACACCGCCCCCAACTTCACCGCCCAAACGACGCAGGGGCCGATCGATTTTCATCAGTGGATCGGCGACAAGTGGGCGATCCTGTTTTCCCATCCCAAGGACTTCACGCCCGTCTGCACGACCGAGCTCGGCTATATGGCGAAGATCGAGCCCGAATTCGCCAGGCGCGGCGTCAAGCTGATCGGCTTGAGCGTCGATCCGAGCGAGGCCCATGCGCGCTGGCTCGACGACATCGAGGAGACTCAAGGCGCAAAGGTCAACTACCCGATCATCGCCGACCACGACCTCAAGGTCGCCAAGCTCTATGAGATGCTGCCCGCCGAGGAGCCGGGAACTTCCGCGGGCCGGACGGCCGCGACAAACCAGACCGTGCGCACCGTCTACGTCATCGGACCCGACAAGAAGATCAAGCTTCTGCTCGCCTATCCGATGAGCACGGGCCGCAACTTCGACGAGATCCTGCGGGTGATCGATTCGCTGCAGCTCACCGCCAGGCACAAGGTCTCGACGCCAGTGAACTGGAAACAGGGCGATGACGTCATCATCTCGGGCTCGGTCAGCGACGACGACGCCAAGACGCTGTTCCCGGCCGGCTGGCGGTCGCCTAAGCCCTACATCCGCATCGTCAAGCAGCCGGGCTGAGCCTAAGGCCGCCCGCAGTCCGACGAGGCGGGTGGCGTGACGCATTGTGTGAGAGTTGGAGGGACTTCGTGCGGCTCGCCAGCCTCCTCGTTCTCGCGCATTTCGCCGCGGCTCTCATTCTCCCAGCCACGTCAAAGGCCGATGATGTGGCGCTGACCGCGCGCCTGCAGCAGATCCTTGACGCCTACGTCAAGGATCGCGCATCGATCGAAGGTCTCACAGGCGCCGCGTTGCAGGTGGACCGCGGCGCGGGCAAACCGATCCTTGCATTCTATGCCGGTAATGATGGGCTCGCCGACGCCAAGCCGATCGGCCCCGACACGCTGTTCGACATCGGCAGCAACACCAAGGAATTCACCTCCGCGCTGATCCTCAAGCTCGAAGCCGCTGGCAAGCTCAAGCTCGATGACACGATCGGCCGCTGGCTGCCGCAGTATCCGGCGTGGAAAGACGTCACGATCCGCTCGCTGCTCCAGATGACGAGCCCGATCCCCAACTATTCGGAGACGGTCGCCATCGGCAAGATCGAGGTCGCCGACATCCACCATCAATTCAGCGCCAAGGATCTGATCGGCTTTGTCGATCCCGCCAACGGCCAACACTTTCCGCCCGCGACCGGCTGGTTCTATTCCAACACCAACTATATCCTTGCGGGCCTTATCATCGAGGCCGCGTCCGGCATGAATTACGAGCAGGCGCTGACGACGATGATCCTCGAGCCGCTCGGGCTGCACGACACGTTCTACGCCGACGGACCGCATCCCGGGCCGGCGTCTGCCGGCCCCGTCATGTCGCGCGTGCCCCGCGCGCTCTACCTGCTGCAGGACTGCCTCGGCTACCAGCCGGAGCCCTGCTCCGTGTCGACGCTCGCGCCGCTGATCGGCAAGGACATGCGGATGCAGAACCGCTCCTGGGCCGCCGAGGCGGGAGCGATCATCTCAAACCCGCGCGATCTCGGCTTATGGATCCGCGCGCTCTTCGAGAAGCGCGTCTTTCCGGCAAAGCAGCTCGAGGAGATGACCACGTTGGTCTCCAACAAGACGGGCTTGCCTCTTCAAGAGGTCTCCGCCGATGATCCAGTCGGTTTCGGCCTTGGCCTCGGCCGCTTCCATCGACAGGAGCTTGGCGGCGGCTATTGGTTCTACGAGGGCGAGACCCTCGGCTTCCGCACGATCTTCGCCTATTGGCCGCAGTACGATCTCCTCATCACCGGGTCGGTCAACAGCCGCCCGCCGAACGGCGAGGACAAGTTCGGTCCCACCGTGATCGGTGGAGCGTTCATGGCTTTGCAGCAAGCCCTGATCGAAACGTCCGGGGCTCCAACGGCGAAATGATCAAGGACGGAACTCCTTAAAGACCCGCATCGTCATAGGCTCCTGATGATCCTTCGCGAATGGCGCGGACGCGCAAGCCCATTGCAAGCCGACGCCTACCCGACACACTTTCGCACGAAAGTGCTTCCGGAGTTGGCGCGCGTTCCCGGATTTCTGGGCGCGCAACTGAGCAAGCGTCAGCTCGGCGATACGATTGAGTTTCTCGTTCTCACGCGCTGGCGAACGATCGGCGCAATCCAGGATTTCGCCGGGAGCGATATCGCTAAGGCGATCGTTGAACCCGGCGCGATCGCAGCGCTCGTCGATTTCGATCGAAGCGTGCTGCACTACGAGGTCATTGAAGAGGTGGCCCCCTGAGGATTGGGGACGACTGGTCAGGCAAGATGTGCTATGCAGCGCTGTTAAAATAGAGGCCGCGGAAGGTCGAGAATCGCGCGGCGGTGGGAGGCCCCGATGATCTTTCGGCAATTGTTCGACAGCGTCTCGAGCACCTATAGCTATGTCCTCGCCAGCCGGCGCGGCGGCGAGGCGCTCATCATCGATCCCGTCCTGGAGAAGGTCGACCGCTATCTTAAGCTGATGGAGGAGCTCGATCTCAAGCTCGTGAAGGCGGTCGACACGCATCTGCACGCCGACCACATCACCGGCCTGGGCGCGCTGCGCGACCGCACGCGCTGCGTGACCGTGATGGGCGAGCAGAGCAAGGTCGACGTGGTGTCGATGCGCATCGCCGATGGCGACAGCCTCGGCGTCGAGGGCTTGAGCCTCGACGTCCTCTATACGCCCGGCCATACCGATGATTCCTACAGCTTCCATTTTGGCGATCGCGTCTTCACCGGCGACACGCTGCTCATCCGCGGCACCGGCCGCACCGACTTCCAGAACGGCGATTCTCGCGCCCAGTACGAGAGCCTCATGCGCCTGATGCGGCTTCCGGAGGAGACGCTGGTCTTTCCCGCGCACGATTACAAAGGCGACACCGTCAGCACCATCGGCGAGGAGAGGCGCTTCAACCCGCGCCTTCAGGTTCGCGGCCCCGACGAATATGCGCAGCTGATGGCGAGCCTCAACCTGTCCAATCCGAAGATGATGGACGTCGCCGTTCCCGCCAACATCCATCAGGGGCTGCATCAGGAGGATGTGGCGCGCAAGGGCTGGGCCTTTTCGGCCGAGGACGCCAAGGCGCTCGTCGGGCGACCGGATGTCACGCTGATCGACTTGCGGGAGAAGAGGGAACGCGAGCGGACCGGCGCCATTCCCGGTTCGCTGCACGCCCCCTATGGCGAGCTTCAGGACGCTATCGGCGAGGGCGGCCTCATTCACGAGCTCGCGCGCTCGGGCAAGACCATCGTCTTCTACTGCGCGTTCGGCGAGCGCTCGGCGATGGCCGTGCAGGCGGCGCAGGATCAGGGCCTCGCCTCAGCCCGGCACATCGAGGGCGGCATGTCGGCCTGGACGAAGGCGGGAGGCGCGACGCATTGACCTTGGCGGAGGCTTGAGCTTAAGCCTCACATTAACGCCTTCGCCAAGAAGAGGCGTCGGCGCGCTACGCGGGGAGGTCCTCATGCCGAAGGTCAAAGTCAACGACATCACGATCAATTACGAGACCCAGGGATCGGGCGAGCCGCTTATCCTCATCCCCTATCTCGCCGCCGACAACGCCTGTTACGCCTTCCAGGTCGCCGATTACGCCAAGCATTTCACCTGCATTTCGCTTGATCCGCGTGGAGCGGGCGAGACCGACAAGCCTGCCGGCGCCTATTCGACCGAATTGTTCGCCGATGACGTCGCCGCATTCATGAAAGCGATCGGCGTCGAGAAAGCACATGTGAGCGGCCTGTCGCTGGGCGGCGCGATCGGTCTCTGGCTCGCAGCCAAACATCCCGAGCGGGTCAAGACGCTGTCGCTGCATTCCTGCTGGCCGAAGACCGATCCGTTTCTGAAGGTTGTCGTGGGGGATTGGCAGATCATCGCCAAGGCGCTCGGCAGCGTCCCGGAGATGATCATCCAGGGCATTTTTCCATTCTGCTTCACGCCCGAGCTTTACGCGGCGAAGTCCGAGTACATCGACCAGCTCGCCGCCTTCGTGCACAGCCGGCCGAAACAGCCGGTCGACGCCTTCCTTCGCCAGTCGGACGCGGTCATCGCCCATGACGCGCTGGGCCAGCTCAGCAGAATCACGGCGCCGACGCAGATCACGTTCGGCCAGCACGATATCGTGACCTCGACCCGCTTCGTCGAGCCGTTCACGAGCGGGATCAAGAACAGCGAACTCGTCATATTCGAGATGTGCGCCCACGCTCCGATCTATGAAAGGGTGAGCGAGTTCAACGAGAAGACCCTGGTGTTTCTCAAGCGCCATGCCGGTTAGCCGGCATTCGCCTGAGCGGCGGCGCGGCAGCTATTGTCAGGCATGACTGGGCCCGCCGGTTGCGAGCCCCATCTCCGGGAGTTTTTCCCGCCAGCTATCACTTGCCGGCAATTTGCGACCGTGTGAATTTGCTGGACTTTCCGCAACGATGGCGGGATTATTTGCTGCGTTTCTCGGCAATTGATCGGAGCCGGGCCTCCAAAACTTTCCCGTTTCCGATCGCCGGGCCTTCAATGCGCCGCCACGAAGATCGGTCGCCGCTCGAGCATGACGATTAGCGCCGTCATTCCGCTTGGGCTTGGCGCCGGCTCAACGCGCGACCAAGGTTAAAGGGGGGAGGATCCTGGGCGCTCGCCATTCTCGCCGCCGCGGACTTCATTCCCTTGGCCTCGCGCTCGCAATCGCCGTCGCTCCGTCCATCGCTGCGGCGGACGATGATGAGCCGCCTGAGACGGGGGCGTCAGCCGGCCCTTTCTATGCGCTCGACACCAAGAACCTGTTCGGCTTCCTGGAGGGAGCGGACGTGGGCGAGCAGGGCGATCGCTCACTCGAATTCGAGACCACCGGATCCTTCGGCAGGGAGCAGGGCGTCTACAATTCGATCGAACAGGAAATCATCTTCGAACCCACGCTGACCGATTCGCTTGGAGTTGAGTTCGGAGCGCATGTGCTCGGCCAGGACATCCACGGCGTGCCTGGCCTGCCCGATTTCGCCGGCGTCAATTTCATGGGCGCCTCGGTCGAGCTCCGCTATGTGGTGATGCACCGGACCGCCGATCTTCCGATCCAGCTGACGATGACAGTGGAGCCGGAATACAATTCCATCGCCGAGGCCGGGCGGCAGGCCAATGATTTCAGCACGACCTTCCTCGCCGTCGCGGACATGATATCGAGCGATCGTCGCCTCTATGGCGCGGTCAATCTTGGCTACGCGCCGGACGGCGCCCGGCTTCCCGGCCAGCCGTGGCAGGACACCGCGATCCTTTCCGCTTCCACCGCGCTTTCCTATCGCCTGACGCCGCCGCTGATGTTCGGCGCGGAAGCGGACTATGATCGCGCTTACAGCGGCCTCGCTCCGCGCGGGTTCGATGGGCAGGCGGTCTACCTCGGTCCGACGTTCCACTACCAGATCAACGAGAAGATCGATCTCTCCGCCGCTTTCCTCGCCCAGGCGCCGGCGGGCCGGCTCGACTTCGATGATTTCCCGCGTGAGCTCGCCAAGCTGAGGCTTGAAGTGGAGTTCTGAGCCTGGAAGGCGCCTGCGGTTCCGGCCTCGATGCGATCGGCCATCTGGAAGTTTCCTTTCGCGCCAACCTACGGCTCACTCCCGCCGAAGCTTGCATATCTTGATCCGCTGCGCCGCCTCCATATTGGTGATCAGCGGAAAACATTCGCTGTCGCGCGCCAGCCTGAGACTGCTCAAGGAAACATCGGCGACGCCCGGGTCATCGGCGGGATCTTCGACGCCCCATAGTGGTCCACGGTGGTCGCGGACGGCGGCCTCAACCATGCTCCAGAGCCTGCCCGAAGCTCCGGGATGAACGAGATTGTTATTGACGCCGATCGCGCGCGCTGAAATCGGCATCGAGGGGATAAGGTAGGCGTAAGGTTGGGAATCGAGGAAGAGAACCATCGCGTCCGGCTCGAGCGGCGGTAGTTGAACCGAGATCGCCTCCGGACCGCGTTGCGCGCGGTCTCACCACGGATATTGCGTCGTCCGAACGGTCCAGACGGCGGCCAGCGCAAACAGGCCCGAGAGCAGAAGCGGCTTGCCGCGCGGTCCAAACGCAATCCGCAGCGCGGCGAGCATCAGAACGCCGCTCAAACTCTCTTGGATCGCGAGATAGCGATAGATGGACCAAACCTTCTCCCACAGCGCGTAGGAGACAAGGAACGCGATCCCCAAAAAGAGCGCGAGCGAGTTGAAGCCGCCGATCGAGGGCGCGGTCCGTTCGCGCAGCCATCGACCTGCGAAAGCGAGGACGACGACGAGGGCGCTCGCGCAGCCGAGCTGGATGCGCGGGTCGCGCATCGGCAATTCACTGACGTCGGTTGAAGCAGATTGATGAGGGTCGGGTGGCGGTTCAATGATGTGAATAGGCGCTAGTAAACTGCGTCCAGACCATAAAAGTAGCCCGTCTGCAGCTGAGCGGACGCGATATCCAGCGCCCGCCGGTCATGGAACGCGGCGAATCCATTGTACAGGTGATAATTCTTGAAGTCGGAGGACCCATCTGTCGGCAGCGC
This sequence comes from uncultured Alphaproteobacteria bacterium, assembly GCA_963764955.1. Taxonomy (GTDB): domain Bacteria; phylum Pseudomonadota; class Alphaproteobacteria; order Rhizobiales; family Beijerinckiaceae; genus Roseiarcus. The sequence continues at coordinate 12,225 of CAVXVE010000050.1, forward strand.
CGCCGCCGCGAGCGCAAAACCGATGGTGAAGCAAATCCACCAGAAATATGGACAGTCCATCATCTCGGCGACGGGGGCCCTCGCGCCTCTCCCATCACGCCGGGACAGCGCCCCGATCATTCGAAGCTTGCCGCCATCGTCGCCCCTTGCGCGCCCAATTCGTCGACCAGGACCCGCTCATTCTCCGAATAGTCGATCGGCGCCGACACCAGGTGCACGCCGCCGCCGGCGAACGCGGCTTCGAGCGCGGGCGCCAACCCATCGGCGCTCTCGACCCGGCTGCCCTTCGCGCCATACGCCCGCGCGTAGGCCGCGAAGTCGGGATCGCCGAAGGTCATGCCGAAATCAGGGAACCCTTCCGCCGCCTGCTTCCAGCGGATCATGCCGTAGGCGTGATCGACGAGCACCAGCACGACGAGATTGAGCTTGAGCCTGACCGCCGTCTCCAGCTCCTGCGAGTTCATCATGAAGCCGCCGTCGCCGCACACGGCGAGCACGCGGCGGTGCGGATTGAGGCAGGCGGCCATGATCGCCGAGGGCAGGCCAGCGCCCATGGTGGCGAGCGCGTTGTCGAGCAGAAGCGTGTTGGCGACATGGGTGCGGTAGTTGCGCGCAAACCAGATCTTGTACATGCCGTTGTCGAGGCAGACGATCCCGTCCTCCGGCACCGCCTGCCGCACGTCGTGCACGATCCGCTGCGGCGTTGGCGGATAGCGGCTTTCCTCCGCGCGGTCGGCGATATGGGCGAGGATCTCCGCGCGCAGGGGAAGGAGCGCCTGCGCCCGCGGCAGCCGATGTTCGAGCCGGTCAGCGAGCAGCGTGAGGCTGGGTCCGACGTCGCCAATGAGTTCGGCTTGCGGAAAGTACACTTCCTCGACAATGGCCGGCAGATAGCCGACATGCAGCACCATCGGGCCGCCTGGACCCATCAAGAACGCCGGCTTCTCGATCGTGTCGTGGCCAATCGCGATAATGAGATCCGCACGGTCGATCGCCCGATGCACGTAGTCGCGCTCCGACAGGGCGGCGGTGCCGATATAGAGGTCCGACCCGCCGGTGACGGCGCCCTTGCCCATCTGCGTGTTGAAGAACGGAATCTGCACCCGCCTCACGAACTCGGACAACGCATCCGAAAGTCGCGGGCGGCTCGCCGCCGCGCCCAGCATGATCAGCGGGCGTTCGGCGTTCAGAATGAGCTGAGCCGCCCGGTCGAGGGCGCCGCCGGGCGCAAGCGGCGCCTCGATCGGGTGGGGCGGAATCGGCGACATGTCGGGGGCCGTCTCGCGGGCGATGTCTTCCGGCAATTCGAGATGAACCGGGCCAGGCCGCTCCTGCTGGGCGACACGGAACGCCTCCCGCACCATTGTCGGAATGGTCGCGGGGCTGACGATCTGATCCGCCATCTTGGTCAGCGGCGTCATGGCCGAAACGATGTCGACCACCTGAAAGCCCGCCTGCTTGCGGCTCAGAATCCCCTTTTGCCCGGTGATCATCACCATTGGCATCGCGCCAAGCAGCGCATAGGCCGCGCCAGTGGTGAGATTGAGCGCGCCGGGGCCGAGCGTGGTGATGCAGACCCCGGGCCTGCCGGTGAGGCGTCCATGCGTCGCCGCCATGAAAGCCGCCGCCTGCTCGTGGCGGGTCAGGACCAGCCTGATCTTGGAGCGGCGCAAAGCTTCGACCACGTCGAGGTTTTCCTCGCCCGGGATCCCGAAGATCTCACCCACGCCCTCGTTCTCGAGCGCGGCGACCAAGAGTTCTGCGCCATTCATCGGACATTGCTCCTGAACGCGAATGCGTGGCGCAGGCTGGCGCATTCCTGCGAAGCCAGCAACCTTAAGCGGGCTCCGGCGACGAGATCGTCGAACTCGCGGCCCGCCAACTTGCGCCTCCAGGACCGCCCGCGATATGCGCCAATTTATATACCAGGGCGTGCGAAACTCCCTGCATGGCGCCTGCCGGCGGCCTCCCCGCCAAAGGCCGGGAGGCCGCCGGCCCTGGCGCCATAAAGTCGCTTTCAGCGCACTCACGTTTCGGAAGGAGCCTGCATGACAAAGTCAGTTCTCGTGGTCGGCGCCGGGCCGGTCGGGCTGACCATGGCGGCCGAGCTCGCCCGCTATCGCGTTCCCGTCCGGATCATCGATCAGGCGCCGGCCCCAACCGACAAATCGAAAGCGCTCGGCGTCTGGTCGAGGACGCTCGAGCTTCTCGACCGCGCCGGATGCGCCGAGGCTTTTGTCAGCGCGGGTCTCAAGTCGAGCGGGGCGACCATTCGCTCAGGGAGCGAGCGCATCGCCCATATCAGGTTCGATTCGGTCGCCTCGCCCTTCCAGTTTCTCCTGATGCTTCCCCAGTCGGAAACCGAGCGCCTCATGGGCGAGCGTCTGCGATCGCTCGGGATCACAATCGAGCGCAGCGTGGAGCTGACGGGCTTCGACGATCTTGGGCAAGGCGTTTCTTGCGCGATTCGTCATGCGGATGGCCGGGAAGAGACGATCGAAGCGAGCTGGCTGATCGGGTGCGACGGGGCGCATTCGCTCGTCCGCCACAAGCTTGGGATGGCGTTCGAAGGCGACACGCTGGCCACGAATTTCATTCTTGCCGACGTCCATGTCGCCGGCTTCGACGAAGCGCCCGACGAACTCGTGATCGTCTGGCACGAGGACGGGTCGGTCGTGTTCTTCCCGATTTCCGCCGGGCGGTACCGCGTCATCGCCGATGTCGGTGGAGAACCCCGGCAAGAACCGAGCCTCGAAAAGGTTCAGGCGATCGTCGCCGGGCGCGGCCTTGCGGGCGTCGCTCTTTCCGACCCTGTCTGGCTCGCCGCTTTCGGCGTCAATGAACGCAAGGTCGAGAACTATCGCGCTGGCCGGGTGTTCCTTGCCGGCGACGCGGCGCATGTCCACAGCCCGGCCGGCGGACAGGGCATGAATACCGGGATGCAGGACGCCTTCAACCTCGCCTGGAAACTGGCGCTGGTCGAGCAGGGTCTGGCGAGCCCCGGCCTCCTCGACAGCTACAGCGCCGAGCGCTCCGCGGTCGCCAGGGGAATCCTGGAGGAATCGGGGCGCATGACCCGGGTCGCTACAATCCGGAGCCATCTTCTGCAGGACATTCGCAATTTTGCCGCCCATCGCATTCTCGGATTCACCGACGTTGCAGCACGCCATGGCCGACCAGCTCTCCGAGATCACGATCGGCTATCCGAAGAGCCCAATCAACAAAGGCTCGGCGCGGGGCGTCAACGGGCCGGCGCCCGGGCGCCGGATCATGGCGGAGAAGCCGTTCGGCGCGGGCGACCAGCCGCGCTTTGCGCTGATGGCCGGCGACAGTGAACCGGCGCGCGATTTCATCCAGCGCCATTCGACGCTGATGGAGGCAAAGCTCCGCGCTCCCCCGGATCCGGCCGGCGTCTGGCTGGTGCGGCCGGATGGCTATGTCGCGGCGGCGGCGCACGCGGGGGACTGGGCCCCGATCGAAGATTGTCTCGCTCGCCTTTCGTCCGGCAGTCCGGCGAGATCGCGGCCCGCCGCCTGACCGGGCGGCTGCCGCCCCCTGCGCTCGTGGCGGTTTTGCGAACCCTGTGGATATCCACGTAACAAATGTGCCTAGGCGGATTCGTGGCGGAATTCTGCCTTAAGTCGTCATGGCCGGCCTTGACCGCCTTGACCCGGCCATCCACGCCGCCCTGCCGCGATGATCTCTGTCGCCAACAGATTGTGTTTCTTATCAGATGTTTATCCTGATGGAGCCGTGTTCTCGTGGATGGCCGCGTCGAGCGCGGCCATGCCGCTTCATGAGCCGCCCCACCCTCCCAGAGCTCAAAACTGGGCCGACCAATGCGTAAGGCGATAAGAGCCGCGACATTTATTTGACAAAATCAGAAATTTATCCTATACATTCTCATTGTCGGAAATCAATCCAGACTGGGCCATGCGGCCTGGCTGAGGAGAGGGTGCGGCTGGTTGAAACGCTTGCACGGCCACAACCAAGGCGGGAGGCAGGAAAAGGAAGGAATTTTTTTATTCCAATCGGCTCTAACCCATTGAAAAGTCCCGATTCGGAAAAATAAACGCTAGTAAATTGGAGTCAATTTACTAGCGTTTACTAGCGTTTACTAGCGCTTGCTGGCGTTTATGGGCGTTTATTTATCGGCCAATTCACGCACGGGTTGCATCGGGTCGGCCGGCGACCGCTCCGGCCCGGCCCAGGCGCCGGCCCGGGAGCCGGTGAGCTCGCCGACCCGGGCGAGCCTCCGCGCCTCGACAGCGCGGCTCAAGCCCTCGAGGATCTCACCGACCACCCCCGGCCCCTTGAGCGCGAGGCCGGTATAGAGCTGGACTAGGTTGGCGCCCGCCTCGATCTTGGCCAGCGCAGTCTCGGAATCCTCGACCCCGCCGCAGCCGATGAGCGGCATCGCCCCTCCGGTCAGGAGATAGGTCTGCGCGAGGAGGCGCGTCGATGGCGCAAACAGCGGGCGCCCGGACAGGCCGCCGCTTTCGCCGCGGTTCCTCGAGACGAGCGACGTCGGCCGCGCCAGCGTGGTGTTGGAGACGATGAGGCCGTCGATGCGCCGGGTCAGCGCCACCGCGACGATGTCCTCGAGCCCCCGCTCGTCGAGATCAGGCGCGATCTTGAGCATGAGCGGACGGCGCGGTTCGGCCTCGTCGCGAGCGTCGACGACGCGGGCGATGAGATCGTCCAGCGCCTCGCGCCGCTGCAGGTCGCGCAAGCCGGGCGTGTTGGGCGAGGAGATGTTGAGGGTCAGATAATCGGCGAACGGGGCGAAGGTCCTGACGCCAAGCACATAGTCCGCGACACGGTCGGCGGCGTCCTTGTTGGCGCCGATGTTGACGCCGATCACGCCGGGCGGACGACGCTTGAGCCGCATGAGCGCCCGCTCGAAACCGTCGTTGTTGAAGCCGAAGCGGTTGATGACCGCGGCGTCCTCGCTCAGCCGGAAGAGGCGCGGGCGGGCATTGCCGCCTTGCGGCCGGGGGGTCAGCGTGCCGACCTCGACGAAGCCGAAGCCGAGGCTGAGCATCGCGCCCGGAACCTCGGCGTTCTTATCGAAGCCGGCTGCGAGGCCGAGCGGATTGGGAAACCGCAGCCCCAGGGACTCGACCGAAAGCCGCGGGTCGACGGACGGCGCCGTCGTAGGCGGCGCGATCTTCAAGGCGTTGATCGCCACCCGGTGGGCGGTCTCCGCCGGCAGGCGCTTGAGCGCCAGGCTGGCGACTTTGGCCAGCCTCACGGCTCAAGGCTCCCGAAAACATGGGCGCCGTCGGGTCCGAGCTTGAGCAGCCGCGACCAGACGACAGCGCTCATCGGCAGGGGCCCGTAAAGATGAGGGAAAAGCGCCCCGCCCCGCGACGGCTCCCAGCGCAAGGCGCCCCCCAGCGCCTCAGCGTCGATGGCCGCCAGGGTCAGATCGTCCCGGCCGGCGAACCATTTGGCGGCGGTCTCCGGAGCCTGTTCGGCGGTGGAAAAATGAATGAAGCCGTCGGCGCGATCGACAGACGCGCCCGTAAAGACGCCAGCCGCCTCGGCTTCGGTCCATTCCTCGGTTGCGACAATCTTGTAGACCAGCATGGCCAATCAGCGTCCGTCGCGAGCCGGCGGGCCGCACGCGGCTACTCCTGGAGCATCCGCTTCAAAAGCTCAAGCTCCTCGCGCAAGATGGTGTCGGTGTGCAACAGCCCCTCGATCTTGCGCACCGCGTGCAGCACGGTGGTGTGGTCACGCCCGCCGAACCGCCGGCCGATTTCGGGCAGCGAGCGCAAGGTCAGCATCTTGGCGAGGAACATCGCCACCTGGCGCGGCTTGACGACGGCTGCGGTGCGCCGGGAGGAAAGGATGTCGGCGCGCGACACGCTGTAATGGCTGGCGACCAGCTTCTGTATGTCCTCGATCTTCACCCGCTTGAGTTCGTGCGTGCGGATGAGGTCGCGAATGGCGGTCTCCGCCATCTCGACCGTCATCGAAGGCTTCGTCGGCGTGCAGTGCGCCCGCAGGCGATTGACCGCGCCTTCCAGATCACGGCCATTCGAGCGGATGGCGCGGGCGACAAAGGCGAGCACGGCCGGGGAAACCTCGAAATGCGGCTCCTCCGCCCGCGCCGCCGCGACGCGGGCCTCCAGGATCTTCAGCCTGAGCGGTTCGTCGAGCGCGCTGACCTCGACGCAGAGACCGACGCTGAGGCGCGAGCGGACGCGCTCGTCGAGCGATTCCAAGTCATTCGGAGGGCGATCGGCGGCCACGATCACCTCTCGGCCGGCGTCCAAAAGAGCATTGAGCGCGTGACCGAATTCGGCCTGGATGTTTTTTCCCTGCAGGAACTGTGCGTCGTCGAAAATCAAGAGGTCGATCGTTCGCAGCCGCTCCTTGAAGGCGATCGACGTTTGGGATTGGAGGGCGGCGACAAAGCCGTACATAAATTTCTCGGCGGTCAGATAGATGACCGAGCGCCCCTGTTGGGCGGCGGTATGCGCGACCGCTTGCAAGAGATGGGTCTTGCCGAGGCCAACGGCCGAATGAACGTAGAGTGGACAAAAGGCCGGCGTCCCGCCCCGGTTGGGGTTAGCGACGCGCTGCACGGCGTTAAAGGCGAGCTCATTGGATCGCCCAACCTGGAAAGTGGCGAAGGTCAACCGCCGATCGAGGGGAGACCCGGTCAAGCCGTCGCAAACCGCAGGCCCTGTGGTCGTTCGGCTAGGCGCCCGGCGCTCCGCGGGGGCGTGATTGACCGCCGGCTCGATGGGTTTGGGCGTCGTCTTCGCCGCCGAGACGCATTCGGTCGGCGAAAATTTGGCTAGCGGCGCGAGAGGCGCCGAGGAGCGTACGGAAATCAAGATTTGCCCGACCGGACCGACTTCGGCGTTCAACGCCGAAGCGACATGCCCCGAATAGTGGGTCACGATCCAGCTCTTGAGAAAGCGGGTGGGGACGGAAAGTCGAGCCTGCCCCGATCCGACCGATTCCAGAGTGATGCTCCCAAACCAGCTGTTGAAGACAGCGTCGCCGACTTCCGCTCGCAGACGATCGCAGCAGCGCCGCCACGCCTCGCCAAGCGGAGGACTGCCCGGACCGCGATGGTCAAAGCGCTCCGGATCGGGTTCGTCATACATGTCCATGGTTTGTCTCAGGCGCGAGGTGGACACCCGGCAAAGCGGCGATGCCAAGGGACGGGACACGGGTCGACGCTTTACGTTTGCGACCAGGGCAACCCCCCCGCCTTCCACCCGCTGACGCCGCCCCTCCGAAGCGAGCCGTCAAGCGGACCTTCGAAACCATCCGACACGTTGAAACATGGGGCCCAGCCCGCGCTCGTCATCGAGATTGCGGCCTGGCGCGATCGCGCCCCCGAGCGACACAAGAATATCAGCGGCGCGCCGCGCTCGACGCCCCCTGACTGCAGCATAGCTTCAAGGCGCGAAGCAAATTCGGCGTCAACCGCCATTGAAGGATAGCTCTGCCATTCCAACAACAATAACGTCTTGCCAAGCGTTTGAAGGTTTGGTGTCCCCACGTAGGTCCACTCCGCCTGGGTCCGAACATCGATAAGAACTGATGAGGAGTCGCCCTCGAGCAGCGCATAGGCGTCGATTGCAAGAAGATCTCCCGCATATCCAGCGAAATTCTGATAAGACATTGCCTCTCCCTCCGCAGCCCACACTGCGGATTCCTGTTCAGTTCAATCTATTCTTGAAAACGGGCCAACAAAAAACTCTGGCCCAATTCCGCGCCCAGCTAGATGCGACCGCCCTTATATTTCGCTCTTACGCGAGCGTCTATTCTTGTTCTCTATTTCCGCTTGCTTTGCCCATACACGCCAACCGCGGCCGCAATTTCTCTCGTTTCTTGCTGTCGCCAACTATGGCACGGGTCGGATCACCGCGCAACCTTGCCTCCCCGGCCAAAAAGCGTCGTAACAACGGCGAAAGTGGACAATTGCTGAACAACTAATTTATGTTTTTATGCAAAGTCTTGATTCGAGTGACAAGATCACGGCTCGGTTGTAACCAGCGGCGCCCAAATTGCTGTGCTGGAGTGAACTGGCGTCGCTCCAATCGGCGCGACGGGCTTACGCCCTGACCCGGACGGCGCGATGCTTGGCAATTAAAGGTCTGGCAATTATGAATTTTTTGTGAGCGGTCAACGAACCCGCGCGCTGTCGTTTATTCGTTGCAAAATTGTTATGTGTCGTCTCAGCGTCAGTCTTGGCTTGCGAGCGCCGACAATGACCATCGGATCAAGCCCTCGCTTTCGCCCCAACTGAACCTTGGCCTCGGTCCGAAGCGATGACGCCGTAAAACGCGGGAATCGCCAAGAGGTAAGCCAGACCAGCCACCTCGATCACCGCCGCGAGGCCGAAATTGGTCGCAATAACAGGCGCGGCCGCAGCCCCGATCACCGAAAAGCAACCATTCACGCCCCACGCCCAGACGAACATGTGATCTTTGCCGAGACGTCCGAGCGTCGTCATCGCGATCGGCATCGGAAAGCCCATCAGGAAGGCAGGAGGGGCGATCAAAAGGAAGCAAATGACGAGGCGGGCGGGATAGGCGATCGCGCCGATCGCGTCGAGCGCATGCCCGAGAAACAATCCGTAAAGAATGAGCATGGTCCCGACGGTCAGGAACAGAACCGGCATAACCTTCCGCATATGAGGCAAGGCGCGTTCCGAGGTCAGCGCGCCGAGACCCGAGAACACCAGCATCCCCGTGATCAGCACCGACGCCGAAATCGTCGGGTTTCCCAGCGCCATGACAAAATGCGCGATGAGGCCGACCTCGACCATGATGTAGCCCGCGCCGAGACAGGCAAAATAGAGCACGGTCAGCGCCTTGCCGCGCGAGCGCGAGAATATAGTCCGCCAGCCCCAAATCAGGGGTATGGCAAGGAGCACAGTTGCCGTTAGGCAAGCGACGCCAAGCGTCGCCCAGATGAGCAGATAGCCCCATTCGTCCTGCAACAGTTCCAGTCTGTCGAGCACGCGGGGTAGGTCAGCGGTCTTGACGTAGGCTGCGAAGTACGGCTCGTCGTTGGTGAGCGCCCGGGTGTTGAAGACGTAGCGATCGGCGATTTCAGGCCATTGCCCAGCGATAAGCGCATGCCAGGCGAGACGGCCCATGACCGTCGCGGGCAAAACGCCGTCGTCAGCTTGGCCAGACGGTGGGCCGGCATCGTCCTGATCGCCGGTCCCATCGTTCGCATTGGTGGCTTGCGCCGGTTGCCCCGCAGGCGGACCCCCAGCCGCGCCCCCGAAAATCTGCTCGACGTAACCGGTGAGCGTGCTGTCGGTCTGAGACGGATCGTAGAAAAAGCCTGGCGAGTAGATCTCGTCAAACGACATGGCCCGCGTATGGGCGCGCAGCTTCTCGATCTCCCCAGGGGTGAAGCCGCCGTTCTTGTAGAGCACCGTGGCCGTCGAAAGGTACGTCGAGGCGACGAAAAATGAATTGGCCAGATGAGCAGGGTCGACCTCGCGCGCCGCGGCGGCCATTGTCGCATAAAGCTTCAGGACCGACTTTGGCGGCTCCTCCTTGTTCCACAGTGTGACCGACAACACGCCGCCGGGAGCCAGCGCGCGCATGTAGGTCTCCATAGCCTCCTTGGTGTAGGAGAATTTTTCCGTGATGGCGAAGCCACCAGGATTGGAGAGGCCGACCGAATCCGCGAGGCTGAGGTCGATAACGTCAAAGCGCTCATTCGTGTGCGCGAGGAAGTGACGGCCGTCGTAGCCGATGACGCGAACCTTGGACAGGACGTCGCCGGTGAACTTTCGTATCACATCGGCGTGAAACGCCTCGAGCACGGCCCGATTGCCCTCGGCGACCGTCACATCCTTCGCGCCGGAATGGAGCGCGACCTCGGTCGAGATGCCGCCGCCGAACTGGACGATGAACGTCTTCGGCGCCGACTTGATGAGGTAAGGGTAGACCATAGGCAGGAAACGGAAGTAGGCCGTTTCCTTGTCGGTCAGATCGCGCATGATGCCGATCGGGCCGTCGCCGTCGATGTAGAGGCCGAGATAGGCGTTGGCCGGCATGGTTGGCAGATTGAAGCCGGCGTTGTCGGATAGGCCGGGGGCGAAATGCAGATAGGAGCTCGAATAGACCTCGAGAAATCCGAACGGCGAGGCGCTCTCGTAAACTTTCTTCGCATCCGGAAATTTGCGCGCGTAGGCCACGCCTTTGTAGTCGTTCGTCGCAAGCGTCTTGAGGCCAAAGGCTTGCGGGACGACGAAATGGCCGGCAAAGGCGACAACGCCGCAGACCAAAAACGGAACGAGCGCCACGCGCCCTCCCGGTCCAAACGCCCAGGCCAGACAGGCTGCGAACCACAGCGCCAATGGGGCGGCGATCAAATTGGCGGGCGTGAAGACATACATCGCTAGGAGGAAGACCAGCCCGCACAGTCCAGCGCCGGCGAGGTCGGCGAAGTACACGCGGCTGAAAGTGCGGTTGCTCCTCAGAAAGACGCATCCCAGGAAAAACGCGCCCGCCAGGAACGGCGTCAGCTCCGCCAAAAAGATCGCCAACAGTTTCCACTTCTGCGCCGGGTCAGAGACCAGGAAGATCGCGTTGAAACCGAGATGCTGCACATAGAGGTTGGCGCCGACCGCGAGCGGGCCGAACAGGGCGAGCGAGACCGTGGCCGCCCAGCGCCAGTTGCGAGCGAACCAGTCCTTGGCTACGGTCATCACCGCGCTCGCCAAGCCGAAGCCAAGCATCGCCAGGCTCACCACCAGCGAGCCGAAATGCGCCCAGCTGCTGACCGCAAAGACCCGCATGACGTCGATCTGCAGCGCGATGACCGAGCCGGCGGCTAGACCCACGGCAAAATAGAGCCCGACGCGAGAGGCCGAATCGGGCTCAGCGTCAGACTCGGGACGCCCGTCGAGAATGTCAGCGGCTGGGGCTTTGCTCGCGTCGTCCATTCCGCCTCGGAGCGGCCGGTCAGGCCTAAGGTCCGGGCGCCGAGGCGGTCGGAGCGATTCTTGGGTCAACCGGGCGCTAGTTGTTGTGCGTGCCGATGATCTGGTCGCCTTCAAGCTTCGTGAACGGAACGAATGGAACGATCCGGCCGCCGTAGATATCGGATCGCGCGACCGTCATCTGGCCATCGGGCTGTTGCGTCTTGACCACCCTCAACACGCGCTGCGCTCCCGGCGGCCCAACCGGAATGACCATGATCCCTCCAGGCTTCAGTTGCTGCAGCAGCGGCGGAGGAACGTGGTCGATGCCGCAGGTGACGATGATCTTGTCAAACGGCGCGGCCTCTTCCCATCCATAGTAGCCGTCGGCGGCCTTGCTCTTGATCGCCTCGAACTCCGTATAGCCGTCCTTGATGAGCTGGTCGTAGATCCCCCGCGTGCGCTCGGCCAGCGGCTTGATGATCTCGATCGTGTGGACCTTATCGGTCAGGTGCGCCAGATACGCGGACTGATAGCCAGAGCCGGTGCCGATCTCGAGCACGCTCTCCCCCAGCTTGGGATCGATGTTCGACGTCATCCGGCCAACGATATGAGGCCCTGAAATCGTGACGCCGTAGCCGATGTCGAGAAAAGCGTGGTCATAGGCGCGGGCCAGATTCTGCTGCAGCACGAATTTCTCGCGCGGGGTCAGAAGGAAGGCGTGCTTGTTGCGATCGTTGACCAGGTCCTCATTGCGGACCATCGCGCGGAAACGGTCGAATCGCTCGCCCAGAAATTTCGGATCCTCACCCCGTTGCGCAACGCCCCAGGCGACAAATTTCTCCCGATTGTCCATCGGAGGCGCCATGTCGAACGTAAAGGGCGTAGGCACGTCCGCCATCGCCAGCCGCGGCGCGAGCGAGCTCGCGATCAGGCCGGCGGCGCCGGCGATAAACTGACGTCTTTGCACCAATGGCCTCCTCAACCGGCCGTTCCCCGGTTCGATTCCAAGGTGGCCTGATATCCTAAACGGACAGAAAACGCGATGCCCCGCGCACGAATTTTGGCGCAGGTGACGCGTCATTAATGCGCCCGCAACGTTCAGGTCAGCCGCCTCACTCGCCGAGCGGATCGCGCGCCCATTGCTTGAGTGTCCTCATATGGCGCACCGGCGCGAACCCCAGCGCAGATCCGGTATGCCTGGAAGCACGGGCGACATCGCTGAATGGAGATCCGACAATGCGGATATCCGCCCCCTGCCTCTGCACCATGGCGAACAGCGTCGCGGCATGGGCAGGCGAAAGCCTGATGCAGCCGTGCGACGCAGGCCGGCCGAGATTGCCGACCGCGTTCGTGCCGTGGATCGCATATTGGCCATGGAAGAAGATGGAATGCGGCATCGGCGCGTTGTCATATTTGGCCGAGTGCACCATGACGTACATCGCTCGTGGCCGAAAGACGCCGCGGGGCGTGGGGTGACCGGCCTTGCCTGAGGAAATCGGCCAGACGTAGGTCTCGCCGGAGCCCGAATGGACGGTCATTGTTTGCGAGCTGAGATCGACGTTGATCTCAACATCGGCGTAGGCGTAGTCCGGCGCCGCGAACACAATCATAAGCGCGAGAATGCGCGTGAAGAAAGTCCCCATTCGCCCCGCTCCCCTGTCCGGTCGACCCGTCAGGCGCACAGCAGCCCCATTTGGATCACTTCACGCCGTCAAAGCGTGTCCCAACCGTCTTTGAGTTTGTCCCTTAGGCCGCAAGGTAGCCAGTTCAAACCATGGCGTCGAATGGGCGATCGCGCAATCGTGATCCTCAAGGTCCTAGGGCCGCCGCTTTCCAGGCAAAACTGGCGTTCCGTCGGGCGAGATGGGGATTCGCGCCAAGCGTTCGAGGAAAACCGAGGGCGAAGCTGGTCTCGATCACGGAAAATTGGCGGGTTTCGTTTCGGCGCCGAAAGGAACGAGGTTCTTCCACTCTTACTTCCGAAGCGCCTGTGGCGGCAGTCAAAACCGGCCGGCGCCGTGGTCCGAGAATATTGGGATTAAGATCGCTGGCTCACGACGGGCCAACGTCAGGAGGCGTCGCTGCGAAAGCCTGAGCCATTCGACCGGTCGTCTGGGCCCCCTCACGAAGCCTCGGCCGCGGCGTCGCTGCTCGAACGCTGGCTCGGATGGGCGGCCCCGGCGACGCCCGAGGAGCGCGCGGCCGCCCTCTGGTCCTTCGCTTATTTCTTCATGCTGCTGGCGGGCTATTACGTGCTGCGGCCGCTGCGGGACCGGATGGGCATCGCCGGCGGCGTCAGGGCGCTGCCGTGGATGTTCACCGCGACCTTCCTGACGCTGCTCGTGATGCAGCCGCTCTACGGCGCGCTGGTGGCCAAACTGCCGCGTGCCCGGTTTATCGCAATCGTCTATCATTTCTTCGCCGTCAATCTCGCAGTGTTCTGGCTGATGCTGAGCCTCGGCGTCGCGCCGGTGGCGGTGGCGCGCGTCTTCTTCGTATGGGTCAGCGTGTTCAACCTGTTCGCCGTCGCGGTGTTCTGGTCGTTCATGGCCGACCTCTTCGACAGCGAGCAGGGCCGGCGGCTCTTCGGATTCATCGGCGCCGGCGGCACGGCGGGCTCGTTGCTCGGCCCGCTCATCACCATCGGCCTTTCAGCGCCGCTCGGCCCCGTCAACCTGCTGATCGCCGCCATCGTGCTCCTGGAGCTCGCGGTGTTCTGCGTCCACCGGCTGGAGCATACGACGAACGCCCGCCACGGTCCGCGTCCGGAGCCGTCGCTGGTTGGCGGCGGCGCCTTCGCCGCGCTGCCCGAGCTCGTCCGCTCTCCCTATCTGCTTGGCGTCGCCGGGTGGGTCAGTCTGCTGTCCTTCGGGGCGACAATTCTCTATCTCGAGCAGGCCAACATCGTCGCCGCGACCGTTCACGGAGCCGGCGCGCAGACGCGCATCTTCGCAAGCATCGACCTCGCGGTCGGGCTGCTCACTCTCGCAACGCAAGTGTTCGCCACCGGCCAGCTGCTCAAGCGGTTCGGCGCCGGGATAGCGGCGGCCGCGCTGCCGGCGGTCTATGTCGTGGGCTTCGCGGCGCTGGCGCTCGCGCCGAGCCTCATCGTTGTGGTGGCGATCCAGGTCGCCCAGCGCTGGATGAACTTCGCGATCGCCAACCCAGCACGGCAAGTGTTCTTCACGGTCCTCAGCCGCGGGGAGAAATACAAGGCGAAAAACCTCATCGACGTGGTGATCTATCGCGGGTCCGACGCGTTCTATGGCTGGCTGTTTGGCAGTCTGGAGGCGCTGGGACTTAAGATTGCGGCGATCGCGCTGTGCGCTCTACCGGTGGCGGCGGGTTGGCTCGTTTTGTCGGCGGGGCTCGGGCGTGCGCAAGAGCGCCGCGCCGCGCTGCAGGCGGCGCCAGCTCCGGCGCCGGGAGAGTAAGCCATGACCTGGATAACCCGCCGAGATCTCGCCGCGCTGGCAGCCGTCGCGCTGCTTGCGCGGAAGGCCTCGGCGCAAAATGCGTCGGCGCCGCTCATCACGCGCGCCATTCCGAGTTCCGGCGAGCGCCTGCCGGTGGTTGGCCTCGGCACCGCCAGTATCTTCAATAGCGACGACGAGCGGACCCGGCGGGCCGCCGCCCAGGTCATTCGGACACTGGTTGAGGCTGGCGGTCGCGTTATCGATACGGCGTCATCCTACGGCGCGGCCGAGAGCGTGCTGGGCGACGTTGTCGCCGGCGGCGCCTTGCGCGACAAGGTCTTCATAGCGACCAAGCTCGAATCGCCTGACGCGTCGGAGCTCAAGCGCTCGCTCGCCCGGCTAAGGACCGCGAAGATCGACCTCTTGCAGCTCCACAACGTGCGCGATCCGCAGCAATCCCTCGCGTCGTTCAGGGCCTGGAAAGCGCAAGGCCTGTGCCGCTACGTCGGAATCACCTCCACCTTCCATGACGATTTCCCCGCGGTCGAGGCGGTGCTTGAGCACGAACGGCCGGATTTCGTGCAGATCGACTATTCGCTCGACGACCGCGAAGCGGAGAAGCGCATCCTGCCGTTGGCGGCCGAGGTGAAAGTTGGCGTCTTGACCGCGCTCCCCTTTGGGCGCGGCCGTCTGTTCCGCGCCGTGCACGGCCAGGCCGTCCCCGAATGGGCCGCCGGCTTCGCGGGCAGTTGGGCGCAGTTCTTTCTCAAGTACCTGCTCGGCGACGAGCGGGTGACCGCAGTCATTCCTGGCACATCCGATCCGGTGCATATGGCGGATAATCTTGGCGCGATGCGCGGCGTGCTGCCCGATCAGGAACAGCGCAAGCGGATGGTCGCCTTCATCGATGCCCTTTAGCGGCGAGCCGCTGGTAGTCACGTTACATAGTACTGGAGGAGCCCGATCATGAAGCATCTGCGCATCGCGTTCGACCGCCGCGGATTTCTCGGCCTCGCGGCAGGAGCCGCTGCAAGCGTGGCGGCCGCAGCGCCGTCCGCCGCCTTGGCCGCGGCTGGCGGCGACGCGCAACTTAAAATCGCGACGATCGGCGCTGGCCACGAAGGCGGGGCGCTCGGCACGCTCTTCGCCAAGCAGGGCCATCCGGTGATGTTTTCCTCGAGGCATCCCGACGAGCTCAAGGCGCTCGTGGCCAGCGCCGGCCCGACGGCGCAAGCCGGGACGGTCGAGCAGGCGGTTCAGTTCGGCGACGTCATTCTGCTCGTCGTGCCGTATACGGCGGTCGAGCAGATCGGCAAGGACTACGGCAAGGTTCTCGCCTCCAAGCCGCTCGTCATCGACGTTTCGAACCCGATCGCAAGGCGCGACGGCGATGCGATCGTGAACTGGGTGTCGGAACAGGGCGGGGCGGGTCTCGCCACAGCCAAGCTTCTGCCCGGCGCGCATCTCGTGCGGGGGTTTAATGCGATCAACTTCCTCAAGCTGACCGCTGACGCGCATCGGTCGGGCGAACCGCTCGGCATACCGATCGCGAGCGACGACCCGAAGGCCGAGGCGCTTGCCTCGAAGCTGATCAGAGAGATCGGCTTCGAGCCGGCGCCGGTCGGGGGCCTGGCGATGGGCAAATATCTCGTGCCCGGCACGCCGCTCGCCGGCGAGCATACCCCCGCCGAGATCCAGAAGATCGTAGCGACTCTCAAGTGAGTGGCGGCGGCGGTCAGCGCCGGCGTATTTCGACGGCGCGCTTGGCCTAACCGCCATTTTACCGGCGCGCCCCAATGTTTTCAGTTCCTTAGGACCCCGTTTAGTTCCGTCCTGCCGGTCGGACTCATTGAGCCCGGCGCGTCCGGGTGGGGCAAGGACAAATAACAGTAATCTAGTCGTGTTTCTCCAAAGCGAAGCCGGCTAAATGTGGATCGCCCGCTTCGCCACCGCCAGCGCCGCTTCCTTGACCGCTTCCGACATTGTCGGATGCGCATGGCAAGTGCGGGCGAGATCCTCGGACGAGCCGCCGAACTCCATCAGGACGGCGATCTCGTGGATCATCTCGCCCGCGCCGAACCCCACGATGTGCCCCCCGAGCACCCGATCGCTGGCGGCGTCGGCAAGGATTTTCACGAAACCGTCGGTATGGCGCATCGCGCGCGCCCGGCCATTGGCGGTGAACGGGAACCTGCCGACCGCATAGGCGACGCCTTCGGCCTTGAGCTCTTCCTCGCTCTTGCCGACCGAGGCGACCTCGGGGTTGGTGTAGACGACATTGGGAATGACGCCGTAATTGACGTGGCCTGCCTGTCCCGCCAACAGCTCGGCGACGGCGGCCCCCTCTTCCTGCGCCTTATGGGCGAGCATCGGCCCACGAATGACGTCGCCGATCGCATAGATTCCGGGAACGTTGGTCATGAAATGCGCGTCGACCACGACTTGCCCGCGCTCCGTCTTGACGCCCACAGCCTCCAACCCGAGGCCCTGGATATACGGGCGGCGTCCGACAGAGACGAGCACGACGTCAGCCTCGAGCGTCTTGGCCTCGCCGCCCGCCGAAGGCTCGATCGTCGCCTTGACGCCCGGTCCCGGCTTCTCGACCTTGGCCAGTTTGTGGCCAAGGTGAAAGGCGACACCCTGTCTTTCCAGCATGCGCTGCATGAACTTGCCGGCCTCGCCGTCGATTCCCGTGAGGACGTGGTCGAGAAACTCCACCACCGTTACTTCCGAGCCCAGCCTGCGCCAAACGGAGCCAAGTTCGAGTCCGATGACGCCGGCCCCAACGACGATCAGCTTCTTCGGCGGCACGGCCAAGCTCAACGCGCCGGTCGAGGAGACGATCGTCTTCTCATCGATCTCGACGCCCGGGAGCCGCGCGAAGTCGGATCCCGTAGCGATGACAATCGCCTTGGTTTCATGCGTGGCCTCATTGCCGTCGGGGCCCTTGACGACCACGCGCCCGGAAGCGGCGATGCGCCCCTCTCCGCTCAGCCAGTCGATCTTGTTCTTCTTGAACAGGTAGGCGACGCCGTTGACGTTGGCGGCGACGGTCGCGTCCTTGTGCTTCATCATCGCCGCAAGATCGAGCTTCGGCGGAGACACGACGACGCCGAGGGCCGCCAAGACCGTGCGCCGCCTCGTCGAACATCTCGGATGGCGTAGAGCAGCGCCTTGGACGGAATGCAGCCGATGTTGAGGCACGTTCCGCCGAGCGTCTTCATCTTCTCGACGACGGCGACCTTCATGCCGAGCTGCGCCGCGCGGATTGCGCACACATAACCGCCCGGGCCGGAGCCGATCACCACTAGGTCATAGCTCATTGCCGATCTTTCTCGCTGGACGCGCCGATAACACTTCGGCGCCAGCTACCATCCAATCAACCGCCGCAGCATCATCAAGAGGCCAACGATCGAAATCGCCCATACCGCTGTGCGCACGTAGACAAGGCCGAACAGGTAAAGCGGGATATAGACGATGCGCGCCAGAATCCAGATCGTCGCGCCGAGCGCGCCGGAGCCGCCCGTCCGCTGGGTGACAATGAGCGCAAGCGCGACAGCGACGAATGGCGTGAGGTTTTCGACGTAGTTCGCCAACGCCCGCGTAGCTCGCCCAAACAACAAGCCGCTCGCTGCGGCAGGCTTGTCGCGGGAGGTGAACAAATAACCGGACGGCAGCTCCACGTTGCCGGCGCCCGCCTGAACAAGGACATGGACCACCCACAGCACGACGCTCAATTCAAGACAGGTCAACTCGCTCATCATTCTGCCCTCCCGTCGAGGCGGCGTCGACCGCCGCCCATATGTCCGAGACCGCCCGCGGCCGGCCGTTCAGCTTTTCCCTCCGTTTCCGTCAGTTTCGGGGTCCATACCGGGCCTGGCGGAGGCTATGCGAGCCGAACCCGGACGTCGGCCAACTTCCCGGCCTTTCGGGCGAGCCGCTTGTCGAAGGTGACGAACGCCTCACACTCGCTCGCTTGCGCCAGATGGAGCGCGTCGGCAAAGTCCAGTCCTTGCTTCGCCAGTCGGAACGCTCGCCTCACGGCCGCGGCCTCGCCCACTTCGACGCCGGGCGCGCCGCAGAAGGCCTCGAGAGCGGCGATCACCACCGAGCGCGAGAAACCATAAAGGCTCCGAAGAACCCACTCGCATTCCAGAACCACCGTTAGCGGGACGAATATCGCGCCGCCTCCAACGACGTTGCGCGCGCGCGCGGACTGCGCGTCGTCGTCCTTAACGAGGTAGCGGACGACGATGTTAGTATCGACCGCGCGCATGGCGCCTGCGGACTTCATCTGCGATCGCTTTGTCGAAGTCTTCGTCGCTCACATGCTTGCCCTTGGCGTCCAGGCTGCCGAACACGTCCTCAAGCCTCGTCGGGGCGAACGGGCTCGCCGCCCGCAAAAGAACGCCATCCCGCGTTTCCTCGACGACAAGCCGCTGGCCGGGACGCCAGCCCCTGCCATCCCGAACCGCCTTGGGCAGGATGACCTGCCCCTTGGTCGAGACGACTGTGGTCGCCTTTTTCGCAACAGCCATATCGCTTCCTGGACGCGAGTAAGACGAGGGTAAGATAGGGCTTGCGCCCGTTGACCGCAAGCGACGCTCGCTCTTAGAGGTCGAGCACGAGCCGCGCCGGGTCTTCGAGCGCCTCCTTGACGCGCACGAGGAAGGTCACCGCCTCCTTGCCGTCGACGACGCGATGGTCGTAGCTCAGCGCGAGATACATCATCGGCCGGATCTCGACCTTGCCGCCGACGGCGACGGGGCGCTCCTGGATCTTGTGCATGCCAAGGATGCCCGACTGCGGCGCGTTGAGAATGGGCGTCGACATCAGCGAGCCATAGATGCCGCCGTTGGTGATGGTGAAGGTTCCGCCCTGCAGTTCCTCGAGCGTGAGCTGGCCGTCGCGGGCGCGCTTTCCGAGCGCCGCGATCGCCTTCTCGATTTCGGCGATGCTGAGCTTGTCGGCGTCGCGCACGACCGGCACGATGAGACCCTTGTCGGTGCCGACGGCGATGCCGATGTGGTAATAGTTCTTGTAGACGAGGTCGGCGCCGTCGATTTCGGCGTTGACCGCGGGGATCTCCTTCAGCGCCTGAACGCACGCCTTGACGAAGAAGCCCATGAAGCCAAGCTTGGCTGAGTGCTTCTTTTCGAAGGCGTCCTTGTAGCGGGCGCGCAACGCCATCACTTCGCTCATGTCGACCTCGTTGAAGGTCGTGAGCATCGCGGCGGTGTTTTGCGCGTCCTTGAGACGGCGCGCGATGGTCTGGCGCAATTTCGTCATGCGCACCCGCTCTTCGCGCACGCTCTCGTCAGGGGCGCGCGCGGCGGGAGCAGGGGCGGAGGCAGGAATGAGCGCCGCCGCAGGCGCTTGCAGCGGCGCCGGCGCCGGCCTGCGAGGCTCGGCGACGGCGGCCAGCACGTCGCCTTTCAGCACCTGGCCGCGCTTGCCGCTGCCGGCGATCGATGTGAGATCGATCTTGTCCTCGGCGGCGATCTTGGCCGCGGCCGGCGACGGCGGCATTGTCGTCGCCGCGGGCGCGGGCCCGGGCTTGGCCGCAGCGGCCGGAGTCAAGGCGGCGGACGCGGGCTTGGCCGCCGGAGCTTGAGCCGCCGCTGATCCGCCCGCGAGCTGGCCGAGAAGCGCGCCGATCGCGACAGTCTGACCGGTGTCCGCGGCGATCTCGCTCAAGACTCCCGCGCTCGGCGCGTTGACCTCGAGCGTCACCTTGTCGGTCTCGAGCTCCACCAGCGGCTCGTCGGCGCTCACAGAATCGCCGGCCTTCTTGAACCACTTGCCGACGGTCGCTTCGGTGATCGATTCGCCCAGCGTCGGAACACGAATTTCAGTCGCCATTTCGATCGCGCCGCGAGGCGTCCTTCTTTGCCGTCAGGGAGATACGGAAGTGATGGGCGCGAGCGGCTGGCTTGGGCGTACGGCTATCCCCAGCATGCGGCGATTTTCGTAAGCAAAGCCCCGTCCGGCGGCAATGACCGGATCGGCCGCCTGCATCGCCTCGAGCGCGGCCTCGGAGGCGGCTTCGATGATCGCGACGCCGTAGCCGCCCGGCGGATCGGCGACCGGCCCCATCGCGATCACCACGCCCGTCTCGACACGGGGCGTCCAGTACTCGCGATGGGCGCGCATGAGCTGCAGCTCCTCCGGCGTCATGTCGGAGATGAAGGTTGTTCGGGGCGGCTTCAGCCTGCAAAAGAAATGGGGCATCTCGGACCGGCTTCGCTCAGGCTAGGCAATCGTCAAGGAAGGCCTTGAGCTGAGCCAGATGTTTCGACATGAGGCCCGTCGCGGTCGCCGCCGATGCCGGGCGTCCGGCGTAGCGGGCGCGCCTCGACTTGCCGTTGACCTGGCCCAGCACCCATTCGAGATAGGGCTCGACGAAGCTCCAGGCGCCCATGTTCCTGGGCTCCTCCTGACACCAGACGATCTCCGCCTTCTTGAAACGGGAAAGCTCCTTGACCAGCGCCTTGACCGGGAACGGATAGAGCTGCTCGACCCTGAGCAGGTAGACGTCGTCGACGCCTCGCTTCTCGCGCTCGTCGTAAAGGTCGTAGTAGACCTTGCCCGAGCACACCACCACGCGGCGGATCCTGTCGTCCTCGGCGAGCTTGATCTTTTCGCCCTTATGGGTCTCCGCGTGATCCCACAACAGACGGTGGAAGCTCGTTCCCGGCCCGAAGGCCTCAAGGTTCGAGACCGCGCGCTTGTTGCGCAGCATCGACTTCGGCGTCATCGCGATCAAAGGCTTGCGGAACTCGCGCTTGAGCTGGCGCCTCAGCGCGTGAAAGAAATTCGCCGGCGTCGTGCAGACCACGACCTGCATGTTGTCCTCGGCGCAGAGCTGCAGATAGCGCTCGAGGCGGGCCGAGGAATGCTCCGGGCCCTGCCCTTCATAGCCGTGCGGCAGCAGGCACACGAGGCCCGACATGCGCAGCCATTTCTTCTCGCCGCCCGAGACGAACTGGTCGAACAACACCTGCGCGCCATTGGCGAAGTCGCCGAATTGCGCCTCCCATAAGACGAGCGCGTTCGGCTCGGCGAGCGAATAGCCGTATTCGAAGCCGAGCACCGCCTCTTCCGACAGCATCGAGTTGATGACTTCGTAGCGCGCCTGGCCGTCGCGAATGTGGTTGAACGGGATGTAGCGGGCTTCGTTCTGCTGATCGATCAACACCGAATGGCGCTGCGAGAACGTCCCGCGCTCGCTGTCCTGGCCAGACAGGCGAACCGGAAAGCCGTCGTCCAGGAGCGAGCCGAAGGCGAGCGCCTCGGCCGTCGACCAGTCGATCCCCTCGCCGGCCCTGATCGCCGCGCGGCGGTTGTCGAGGAAGCGCAGAATGGTCTTATGAACGTTGAAGCCTTCGGGCGCCGCGGTGATGCGCTCGCCGATCTGTCGCAGCCGGTCAAGCTCGACCCCGGTCTTGCCGCGACGATCGTCGTCGGCGATGTCCCGCGCCGCCTTGACGCCGGCCCAGCGGCCGTCGAGCCAATCGGCCTTGTTGGCGGAATAGGACTGGCCGGCCTCGAATTCCGCCTCCAGCCGCTGGCGCCAGTCCGCGCGCATCTTGTCGACTTCGCCCTGGGTGACGACGCCCTCGGCGATGAGCTTCCTGGCGTAGATCTCAAGCGTCGTCGGGTGCGAGCGGATGAGCCGGTACATGATCGGCTGGGTGAACGAGGGCTCGTCGCCTTCGTTGTGGCCGAAGCGGCGATAGCAGAACATGTCGATGACCACGGGCTTGTGGAACTTCTGCCGGTATTCCGTCGCCACCTTCGCGCAGAAGACGACCGCCTCCGGATCGTCGCCGTTGACGTGAAAGATCGGCGCCTCGACCAGCTTCGCGACATCGGAGGGATAGGGCGAGGAGCGCGAATAGCGCGGATAGGTGGTAAAGCCGATCTGGTTGTTGACGATGAAATGCAGCGAGCCGCCGGTTCTGTGGCCGCGCAGCCCCGAGAGGCCGAAGCATTCGGCCACCACGCCCTGTCCGGCGAAAGCGGCGTCGCCGTGGATAAGCAGCGCGAGCGCCTTCGAACGCTCAATGACGTCGTTGAGCTGATCCTGCTTGGCGCGAACCTTGCCGAGAACGACCGGATCGACGATCTCGAGATGCGAGGGATTGGCGGTCAGCGAGAGATGAACACTGTTGCCGTCGAATTCGCGATCGGAAGAGGCGCCCAGGTGATATTTGACGTCGCCGGAGCCATCGACCTGATCGGGCGAATCCGAGCCGCCCTTGAACTCATGGAAGATGACCCGGTGCGGCTTGCCCATCACCTGGGAGAGCACGTTGAGCCGGCCGCGGTGGGCCATGCCGAGAGCGATGTCTTTCAAGCCGAGCTGGCCGCCACGCTTGATGATCTGCTCGAGCGCCGGGATCATCGCCTCCGCGCCATCAAGGCCGAAGCGCTTCGTCCCCGTGTACTTGACGTCGAAAAAATTTTCGAAGCCCTCGGCCTCAATGAGCTTGCCGAGGATCGCGCGCTTGCCCTCCCGCGTGAACTGGATTTCCTTGTCGGGCCCCTCGACGCGCTCCTGGATCCAGGCCTTTTCGGCCGGATCGGAGATATGGACGAATTCGAAGCCGATGGTCCCGCAATAGGTCCGGCGCAGGACCGCGAGCATTTCTCGCACGGTCGCAGATTCGAGCCCGAGCACGTGGTCGATGAAGATCTTGCGGTCGTAGTCGGACTCCTGGAAGCCGTAAGTCGAGGGATGCAGCTCCTCGTGGTCCCGTTGCGACTCAAGCCCGAGCGGATCGAGGTTGGCGTAGAGATGGCCGCGCATGCGGTAGGCCCGGATCATCATGAGCGCCCGCACCGAATCGCGGGTGGCGCGGCGAATCTCGTCCTCGCTCGGCGCCGCTTTCGCTCCGGCTTCCGCCGCCCTGGCGCGCAGCTTGTCGGCGATCGCCGTTTCTGCCGCCGGCCAGTCGCCGTCCAGCGCGCTGATGAGATCGTCGTTGGGGGTCGCAGGCCAATTGGACTTGCGCCACGACGCGCCGCGCGCGGTCTTGACCACGCTCGCCGGATCGTCGCCGAGGGCTTCGAAGAATTCGCGCCATCCGGGTTCGACCGACTGCGGGTCTTTCTCGTATTGCGCCTGCAAGGCTTCGATGTAGGCGCTGTTGGCGCCGTACAGGAACGAGGTTTGCAGCAGCGCCTGATTGACGTCCTGGCGAGTCACCGAACGGACACTCCTTACTTGCCGCGCAACAGATCGACCAATGTCTTGCCCAGCCGGGCGGGTGACGGCGACACACGCACGCGGGCCGCTTCCATCGCGGAGATCTTGTCCTCGGCGCCCCCTTTGCCGCCGGCGATGATCGCGCCGGCGTGTCCCATGCGCCGCCCGGAGGGGGCGGTGCGCCCGGCGATGAAGCCGACTACCGGCTTGGAGCGGCCGCGCTTCGCCTCGTCCTTGAGAAACTCGGCGGCGTCCTCTTCGGCCTCACCGCCGATTTCCCCGATCATCACGATCGACTGGGTCTTGGGATCGGCCATGAACATGGCGAGCACGTCGACGAATTCCAAGCCCTTGATCGGGTCGCCGCCGATCCCGACCGCCGTCGTCTGCCCGAGGCCCTCGCGCGTCGTCTGGAACACCGCCTCGTAGGTGAGCGTGCCCGAACGCGAGACGACGCCGACGCTTCCGCGAGCGAAGATGTTGCCCGGCATGATGCCGATCTTGCACTCCCCCGCGGTCATGACGCCGGGGCAATTGGGGCCGATCAGCGTCGACTTGGAGCCTTGCAGCGCCCGCTTGACCCGGGCCATGTCAAGGACCGGAATGCCCTCGGTGATGCAGACGATGAGCGGCGTCTCGGCGTCGATCGCCTCGCAGATCGCGTCCGCGGCCCCAGCCGGGGGCACGTAGATCACGCTGGCGTCGGCGCCCGTCTTCTCCCGCGCTTCGGCGACCGTGTCGAAGACCGGCAGCCCGAGATGGATCGACCCGCCTTTGCCCGGCGAGACCCCGCCTACGAGCTTCGTGCCGTAAGCCATCGCCTGCTCGGAATGGAACGTGCCGTTCTTGCCGGTGAAGCCCTGAGTGATGACCTTGGTGTCCGCGTTGACGAGGATGGACATGAGAGGCTTTCGGCCGGTGGCGGTTCAGTTCAATTCGATTGGAATGGGTTCTTGCAGGGCGCAGCGCCGACAATTCGCACCTTGCCCAAAATCGCCTCGTCGATCGCAAACGTGACGTTTTTCATAAGGCGCCCCGGTCCGCAATATATGTGTGACTCGAGCCGCTTTCCAACCATTTCCCATGGACCTAAAGCCGTTCGAGTTCACGCACCGTCAATTCGCTTGTCGCGTCGCCCGTGTTGAGCGTCGTGCTCGGCTCGAACATCAAAACGACCGGCTCCGGCGAGAGGGAGCGAGGCCGATGCTCGACGCCCCGCGGAACCACAACAAAATCGCCTTCGCCCAATTCTTGGACGCCGTCACGGAAATCGATCGCGATCCGCCCGCGCAACACGAAGAAGGCCTCGTCTTCGCGTTCGTGCGCGTGCCAGTCGAACTCGGCGCCGAATTTCGCCACCTTGACTTGGGCCTCGTTGACATCGCCGACGATGAACGGATGAAAGACTTCCTTGATCTTCTGGTCGACCGCCTGAAGAACGTTGACCTGGATGGAGGCATCGGCCCGTCTCCTTCGTTGCGATATGCGCTGGCGCCCGTCAGGCCGTCTTCCTCACCGCATTCACGATTTTCTGCGCCGCGTCGTCGAGATCGTCGGCCGCAATGACGTTCAGGCCGGATTCCCGCAGGATTTTCTTGCCGAGGTCAACGTTGGTGCCTTCGAGCCGGACGACGAGCGGAACCTTGAGGCCAACCTCCTTCACTGCGGCGATGACGCCCTCGGCAATGATGTCGCATCGCATGATGCCGCCGAAAATGTTGACCAGAATGCCTTTCACATTGGGATCAGCCGTGATGATCTTGAACGCCGCGGCGACCTTGTCCTTGGAGGCGCCGCCGCCGACGTCGAGAAAGTTCGCTGGGCTTTCGCCATAGAGCTTGATGATGTCCATCGTCGCCATGGCGAGGCCAGCGCCGTTGACCATGCAGCCGATCGAGCCCTCGAGCGCGACATAGTTGAGATCGTTTTTGGTGGCCTCGACCTCCTTGGCGTCCTCTTCGCTCTCGTCGCGCAGGGCGGCGATGTCGGGATGACGGTAGAGCGCGTTGTCGTCGAACGATACTTTGGCGTCGAGAACGCGCAACTGGCCGTTCGACATGACGATCAGCGGATTGATTTCCAGCATCGACATGTCTTTGGCGAGGAAAGCGGCGTAGAGCTTGGCGACCAGGCTCTCCGTCTGTTTGGCGAGGTCTCCGGTAAGCCCGAGCGCGCGGGCGGCGGCGCGGCCATGATGGGGCATGATCCCGGTCGCCGGATCGACCGCGAAGCTACGGATCTTTTCCGGCGTGCTATGCGCCACATCCTCGATGTTGACCCCGCCCTCGGTCGAAAGGACGAACGCCACCCGACTCGTCTGCCGGTCGACGAGCGCCGAAAGATAGAGCTCCTTGTCGATCGTCGCGCCGTCCTCGATGTACAGGCGGTTGACCTGCTTGCCGTGCGGCCCGGTCTGCGCCGTCACCAGCGTCGCGCCCAGCATCTGCGCGGCGAACGTCTCGACCTCCTCGACCGAACGGGCGAGCCGCACGCCGCCCTTGTCGCCAGCCGCCGCCTCCTTGAAGCGGCCCTTGCCGCGCCCGCCAGCATGGATCTGGCTTTTCACCACCCACATCGATCCGCCGAGCTTCTTCGCGCCTTCAGCCGCCTCCTCGGCCGTGAATGCGGGAAAACCGCCGGCGATCGGAACGCCGAAGGCTCTCAGCACCGCCTTGGCCTGATATTCATGGATGTTCATGGCGGTGAAAACCTCAAAGAAACAAACGCTCGGCCGGCTCAGGGCGTTCAGTGTGACGATCAGGCGGCAAGCGCTGGATTGATAGCCTTGCAGGCCTCCATCAAAGCCTGGACCGCGGCGACCGACTTGGCGAACATCGCCTTTTCGCTCCCGTCGAAGGCGATCTCGATGATGCGCTCAACCCCGTTCGCGCCGATCACCACGGGAACGCCGACATAGGCGTCATTGACGCCGTATTGGCCGGTCAGGCGCGCCGCGCATGGCAGCACGCGGCGCTGATCCTTGAGATAGGATTCCGCCATCGCGATCGCCGAAGCCGCCGGGGCGTAGAAGGCCGAGCCGGTCTTGAGCAGGTTGACGATCTCGCCGCCGCCCTTGCGGGTCCGCTCGACGATGGCGTCAAGCTTGGCCTGCGTCGTCCAGCCCATTTTGACGAGATCGGGCAGAGGAATGCCCGCCACGGTCGAATATCGAACCGAGGGGACCATGTCGTCGCCGTGGCCGCCCAGCACGAAGGCGGTCACGTCCTCGACCGAAACCTGAAACTCTTCGGCGAGGAAATAGCGAAAGCGGGCGGAATCGAGCACGCCAGCCATGCCGACGACCTTGTTCGGCGGCAGTCCGCAGGACTTCTGCAGCGCCCAAACCATGGCGTCGAGCGGGTTCGTGATGCAGATGACGAACGCGTCCTTGGCGTGGGTCTTGATGCCCACCGCAACCGCGTCCATGACCTTGAGATTGATGCCGAGCAGGTCGTCGCGGCTCATGCCGGGCTTGCGGGGCACGCCGGCGGTGACGATGACGACATCGGCGCCGGCGATCGCCGAATAGTCGCTCGCGCCCGAAAGTCGGGCATTGACGCCCTCGACAGAGGTCGATTCCGCCAAGTCCAGCGCCTTGCCCTGCGGCACCCCGTCGATGATGTCGAAGAGAACGACGTCGCCCAGTTCCTTGATCGCCGCCAGATGCGCCAGCGTGCCGCCGATCTGACCGGCCCCAATCAAAGCTATCTTCTTGCGCGCCATTGAGTTTCTTTCGCAGTTCGAGGCCGGCCGCGCTGCCTTTGGCGGCGTCATGGCCCTCGCCGTGAGCTATCGGCCTATCGATGCACGCGATCAAGCCAAACTTTTGGCGGCGAGCCCGGAAGAATCCGGCGCCCGCGCGTTCCCGTGAAGAAAAACCATTGTTATATCACCTCGTTACCCGGAGATTCCGCCTCCCGCCCCGGCCGGAGCGTTTAACCTGCCTCCGGCCGCGCAATCTCGCGCGCCACCGCATAGACCTGCCGTCCGAACAGGCTCGCGGTGAGGTCAACCAGCAGAAGCGCGCTCTTGCCGCGCTCGTCGAGGAACGGATTGAGCTCGACCAGGTCGAGCGAGGGCTTGAGCCCGGATTCGTACAACAATTCCATGACAAGATGGGCTTCCCGGTAGGTCGCCCCGCCGGGGACGGCGGTGCCGACGCCCGGCGCGATCGCGGGATCGAGAAAGTCGACGTCCAGACTGACGTGCAAAAGGCCGTCGCGGGCTTTGACCCGGTCGATGATGCGGCGGATCGAGACGGCGAAGCCGTCTTCGTCCAGCCTGCGCATGTCGACTACGTCGACGCCCCGGTCCTGCAGGAGCCGCCGTTCGCCCGAGTCGATCGACCGGATGCCGAAGAGATGCAGCCGGCCCGGATCGACAAGCCCGTGCGGCTCGTCGCCAAAGACCGCCTCAAGGCCAGGCTCGCCGCACAGCATCGCGAGCGACATGCCGTGCATGTTGCCTGACGGCGAGGTCAGGGGCGTATTGAAGTCCGAATGGGCGTCGAGCCATAGGACGAACAATTCGCGCCCGGCCTCGGCCGCATGGCGCGCAACCCCGCCGACAGACCCCATGGCCAGGCTGTGATCGCCGCCGAGCACGACCGGCGTCCGCCCGGAGCGCGCGACCGCATAAGTCTCCCGCGCGAGCCGTCGCGCCCAGGCCGCGACCTCGGCGAAGTCATTGGCCCTGCCTTCGGGGGCGGGCGCGCGAATGGGCGCCGGAGGGAGGAGATCGCCCCGGTCCTCGACGTCGTGCCCCAGATCCCGGAGCGGTTTCACGATGCCCGCGGTGCGCAGCATGGCCGGACCCATCGACGCGCCGGGCATGCCCGCGCCCGCTTCGACCGGCGCGCCGAGTATGGTGATCGCCTGTCGGGGCGGCTCCCCCTGCTTCCCATCCGGATCGGTCTCGCCGCTCGTCTTCCGGCTCAAGATCGCCCCCTTCGCCATGAACCCGAAGGCGCCATTCTAGAGCCGGGGCGCCCGAGAGGGGAATATTGCGCCAAACGAAGCGAAACGGGCCGCCCCTGGGAGAGACCCGCTCAGGGGCGTCCCGGCGGGAGGCGGCCGGCGCGCCCAGATACAACCTGAGGGCGAGATCGGCGAAAACAAAAAGCAAGCGGACGAAAGCAAAATTGCTTTCTTTTGCTTTCTTTCGCTTTTTTTTAGTTTCTGGAATCGGGACTTTTCAATGGGTTGCGGCAGAAAAAAGTGAAAAAAATTCCCTCCGTCCCCGACTCGCGCATGAGGTTGTAGCCTAAATCCCTCAAGCTTGCACGCGCCCGCGTTCCTCGCCTGCGCCGGTCGCAAGCGGGTTGATTCCGTTCAACAGAATTATATAGCCTCTATTTCAGATTTTTGCAAGGCATTGTTTCCGACAGACACCGCCCTCGACACCGCCCGCCCTCGACAGGCGATTGGCCGCTCCAGGATTTGTCGAGGCGCAGCGGGGCGGTTCGCGGTTTCACGCGCGGACGCCAGTCTTGACAACGGAGCCCGGCCTCTCCATTGCATGGATGCCATGACGCCCGCCTGTCCCATCATCCGGATTTGCATCATTAGCCGCTAGCTCCCGGCTGGCTGGTTCGCGTCTCCTCAATTTCCTCAAAGCCATCGAGAAGCGATCATCCGGCCACCCGGGCGGCGCCTGTTTGCGCCGCCGCCCCATCAGATGACGCCGACGAGAATCGCCGATGAAGCCGCCGCCCCGACCCCAGGATGAGACGCCCTCCGAGGCGAAGCGCGTTCCGCTGCGCCTCTACAACACGCTCGCCCGCGCCAAGCAGGATTTCGCCCCGATCGACCCGAAGGCGGTGCGCATGTACGTCTGCGGCCCCACCGTCTACGATTTCGCCCATATCGGCAACGCCCGGCCGGTGATCGTGTTCGACGTTCTGTTCCGGCTCCTGCGCCACACTTATGGCGCCGACCATGTGATCTACACGCGCAACATCACCGACGTCGACGACAAGATCAATGCGCGCGCCGTGCGCGACTTTCCAAACCTGCCGCTCAACGAGGCGATCGCCAAGGTGACGGAGGCGACGGAGCTCCAGTTTCACGATGATGTCGCCGCGCTCGGCTGCCTCCCGCCGACCCACGAGCCGCGCGCCACGCAATATATCGACACGATGCGGGCGATGATCGAGCGGCTGATCGCCCGCGGCGTCGCTTACGTCGCCGAGGATCACGTGCTGTTCTCGCCCTCGGCGATGGATGCGCTTGCCTTCGCGCCGCGCTATGGAACGCTCGCGCATCGCTCGCTCGACGAGATGCTGGCCGGCGCGCGGGTGGAAGTCGCCCCCTACAAGCGCGACCCGATGGACTTTGTCTTATGGAAGCCGTCGAAGCCGAACGAGCCGGGCTGGCCGAGCCCGGCCGGCATCGCCGCTTCGGGCCGTCCCGGCTGGCATATCGAGTGCTCGGCCATGTCGATGGCGACCTTGCTCGAGCCGTTCGGCGGCGGCCTTGAGTGCGACGACCCGGGCCGCAATGTGTTCGACATTCACGGCGGCGGCGTCGATCTCGTCTTTCCCCATCACGAGAACGAGATCGCGCAATCCTGCTCGGCCTTCCATTCGCGCGCCATGGCGAATGTCTGGATGCACAACGGCTTCCTGCAGGTCGAGGGCGAGAAGATGGCGAAGAGCGCCGGCAATTTCGTCACCATCTACGAGCTGCTGCACACGACGAAGTTCGGCGGGCGCAAATGGTCGGGCGAGGTATTGCGGCTCGCGATGTTGCGCACGCACTACCGGCAACCGATCGACTGGACGGTGAAAGCGCTGGAGGAAGCGGAAGCGACGCTCGAGCGCTGGTATGATTCGATCGGCGACGTCGAACCGGCGGGCGACATTGCGCCAGCCGTGCTGGACGCATTGTCCGACGACCTGAACACGCCGGAGGCTCTTTCCGAGCTTCACCGTCTTGCCCACCCCGCCATCATGGGACGCATGACCATGGGCCTCACCGGGATGGGGCAGGTGCCCGCTCCGGCACTCATGAAGAGCAGCGCCAACCTGCTCGGCCTCCTGCAGCAAACACGCTCCGACCGACAGGCGATGGCGCTGAGCGAAGCGAAGATCGACGGCGCGCAGATCGAGGCGATCGTAGCCGAACGTTCTGCCGCGCGCGCGGCGAAGAACTGGGCCGAATCCGATCGCCTCCGCGATGAACTCTCCGACCTCGGCGTCGCCATCAAGGACAACAAGGACGGGACGACCTGGGAGCTCAAGCGATGAGCGCCGTCTCGCTTCGCCCCTATCTGCCGGCGGACGCAAAACGCTGCGCCGAGATCTTTCGCTCGAGCATCGAGGAGCTGGCGGCCGAGGACTATAACGAGGAGCAGCGCGAGGCCTGGGCGGCGCGCGCCGACGATGAGCAGGCTTTCGGCGCCCGTCTCGCCAAAGCCCTCACCCTCATCGCGATGATCGACGGCGCCGTCGCCGGCTTCGCCAGCCTCAAGGGCGCGGACGAGATTGACATGCTGTTCGTCGATCCCGAATTCGCCCGCCAGGGCGTCGGCCGGACGCTGGTCGACGCCTTGACGAGGTTGGCTCAAGCGCGCGGCGCGAAGCGCCTGACCACAGAGGCGAGCGATGTCGCCAAGCCCCTGTTCGAGCGGCTGGGTTTCGCCGCGCAAATGCGCAACCTCGTGCGCAAGGGCGATCAGTGGCTCCCCAACACCACCATGTCCAAGACGCTCGGCGCATCGCCCGCGCCGCCCCCGACCCGGCATTGAGAACCCCATGACCCAACATCACCACCTCGTCCTGAGGAGCGGCGCCGCAGGCGGCGCGTCTCGAAGGACGCTCCAGAGCGCCCATACGGCGCTCACTGGAGCATGCTTCGAGACGCCGCGCTTGCGCGCGGCCCTCAGCATGAGGGGAGCAGCGCCGCGCCTCCCACTTGAACAGTGAATCCCATGGCCAAGGAACGCCTCTATCTGTTCGACACCACGATGCGCGACGGCGCGCTGACCACCGGCGTCGACTTCTCGCTCGACGACAAGCGCCACATCGCGGCGATGCTCGACCGGCTTGGAATCGATTATGTGGAAGGCGGCTATCCGGGCGCCAATCCGCTCGACACGGAATTCTTCAAGCGCAAGCCCACCAGCCATGCCCGCTTCTGCGCCTTCGGCATGACCAAGCGGCCCGGTCGCTCGGCCGCCAACGATCCGGGCCTCATGGGCCTGCTCGCCGCCGACGCCGACTCGATCGTCTATGTCGCGAAGTCGTGGGACTATCACGTCCATGTCGCGCTCGGCTGCACGCTCGAGGAAAACCTCGAGGCGATCGCCGACAGCGTGAAAGCAGCGGTGGCCGCGGGGCGCGAGGCGATGGTCGATTGCGAGCATTTCTTCGACGGCTACAAGGCCAATCCGAAATATGCGCTTCTCTGCGCCAAGGCCGCGATCGAAGCCGGCGCTCGCTGGGCGGTGCTCTGCGACACCAATGGCGGCACGCTGCCCGACGAGATCGAGCGCATCGTCGGCGAAGTCGCCCGCGTGATCCCCGGCGAAAAACTCGGCATCCACGCCCATAACGACACAGGCAACGCGGTCGCCAATTCGCTCGCCGCCATCCGCGCCGGCGCGAGGCAGGTGCAGGGCACGCTGAACGGGCTCGGCGAGCGCTGCGGCAACGCCAATCTCGTCAGCCTCATTCCCACGCTGGCGTTGAAGCCGGAGCTTGCGGATCATTTCGAGACCGGCGTCACGCCCGAGGCGCTGCGCCAGATCACCTCGATCTCGCGCGCCTTCGACGAATTGCTCAACCGCGCGCCCAACCGCCACGCTCCTTATGTTGGCGCGTCCGCCTTCGCCACCAAGGCCGGCATTCACGCTTCCGCCCTCGCCAAGGATCCGCGCACTTACGAGCATGTCGCGCCCGGCAGCGTCGGCAACGCGCGCGCCGTCCTCATCTCGGATCAGGCCGGGCGCTCGAACCTCATCGCCGAGCTCGCGCGCCTCGGCGTCGAGGCGAAGCCGGACGATCCGCGCCTCGGCCGCCTGCTCGACGAGGTGAAAGCGCGCGAGGCGCAGGGCTACGCTTACGAGGCGGCCGACGCCTCGTTCGAGCTGCTGGCGCGCAGCGTGCTCGGCGGCCTGCCGGAATATTTCGCCGTCGAGAGCTTTCATGTCGGGGTCGAGCGCAAGCTGGTCGCCCCCGGCGTGACCTATTCGGCGTCACAGGCGGTGGTGAAGATCCGCATCGGCGAGGAGAGGCTCATTTCCGCCGCCGAAGGCAATGGCCCGGTCAACGCGCTCGATCTCGCGCTTCGCAAGGACCTCGGCGTCTACCAGAAATACATCGAGACCCTCGAGCTTCTCGACTATCGCGTGCGGGTGTTCCAGGGGGGCACCGACGCGGTGACGCGTGTGCTGATCGAGTTCGGCGACGGAAACGGCGACACATGGTCGACGGTTGGCGTGTCCGGCAACATCATCGACGCCTCGTTCCAGGCTCTGGTCGACGCGATCACCTATCGGCTGATCAAGGTCGGCGTCGCGGCGCAGTGAGCGCGGCTGAGGCGGCTTCGCCTCAGCCGTATCGTGAAGCGGCGAGCGAACGCGCCAGCGATGGGGACAGAGTTCCGGAATGGGCGCTCAGGCATAAAAACCGAAAAACTAGCACTCTCCGGTAAATGCTGCTAACACCATGATCTGGCACAATTTTTGCGGAGAAAAGGATTGCCAAGAGGCGTACCAAGTGTAGCATCGCCTCGCCAGCCTTTGGAGAAACCGCATGGCCAGCGTCGACTTCCGCCGCCAACTTGAAGGATACGGCCTCACCACCGCCAACATTCTCTACCGCATGCCCGATCATCCGGACATTTTGCAGAACTACATCTGGCAGCAGCACGACCTGCACCCCCATTTCCCCGAACTGAGGAAATTCCTCGACTTCTGGGCGCGCGAGCTCGACGGCCTGCTCCATTCTGTGACGGTGGCGCATGCGCGCCTGATCAGGCCGTCCGAAATCAAGGCAGTCGGGGCCGAGTTCCGGTTGAACTGAGGGGGCCCACCGCCAAAAGGCGTGGGCCGCGGCCCGGGCGAATCGGGCTGCGCGCTGTCGATGTCCGGGCGGGGGCGCCTGCCGACGATCTCAAGCCTGACAGCCTGATCAAGGCCGGGTATAGGAGCGCCGCGCGCCCTATACGTCTTTGATTTCGCGCCCAGCGCCGGGGAGACCTGATGAAAGACACTGCCGCGCCGAGGCGGCTCGCGCTCATCGATCGCGATGGAACGATCATCGTCGACAAGGTCTATTTGAGCGATCCGGACGGAATCGAGTTTGCTCGGGGCGCGGTCGAGGGGCTCCGCCTGCTGCGCGACGCTGGCTTTGCGCTGGTTTTGATCACCAACCAGTCAGGCGTCGCGCGCGGTTATTTCGACGTCGCGACGCTCGAGCGGATTCATGACCGGCTTCTCTCCATGCTGGCCGCGGAGGGTCTGCAACTCGAGGCGATCTATTTCTGCCCGCACGGCCCAGGTGACGGCTGCGAGTGCCGGAAGCCCGCGCCGGGCATGATCAGGAATGCGATGCGCGACCTGGGCTTCTACCCCGCCGAGGCCGTGGTCATCGGCGACAGCGAGGCCGATATGGGGGCGGCTCTGGCGGCGGGGGTGGCGGGGGTGCGCGTCGCCTCCGCCGGTGGGCCCGCATCGCCCGACGCGGCGGACGATTTCCTCGAAGCGGCTCGTCGCGCGAGCGCGCTCCTCGCCTGAGCCCTTTTCGCAGGGCTTAACTGCCGCGACAGCCGGACGACATCCTGGACGAGAGATCGACTGGCGCCCATTCGATCCGGGACGCATTGACCCGGCGCTGGCGTTCACGCTGAAGACGCGAGCAAGATCCGCCCTCATCTGGGAATTCGGCGAGGCCAGCCCCGCGCATATGCCGGCTCATACCCTTCTGGTCCTCGGCGTTGCAGGATAGCGGATGGTCGCCGCGCGCCCTTCTACCGCTAAGATCGCCGCTTGAAGTCGCCTCATCGCTCAATCGCAGGGACGGAATCCCGCTCGGCCTCGGCTGTCTCATCTGGCTGCGCCACGTGCTGGACGGGATCGCCGTCGACAAGGAATGTCCGCCACGGAATCCAGACGCTGTACGAGCCGGGACGCAACACGTAATAACCCTGCGGGACCTCGCCCTTCCAGCCAGGCGGCAGGAACCGGTACTTCCCACCCTCGCCCTTGTTGGGGCCGGTGATGCCGATGTCGCCGACCCACTTGTACCAAATGTCATCGACGAGCCCCAGCACCTTAGGCGGCGCCTCGAGGACCATCGGGTCGTCGTGAAGGTCAACCCAGAACCAGGTGTAGGGCGTGTTGTCGTTGGCGGTGAGCTCAACGGTCCTCGAATCGGCCATCGTCTCCCAGATCGGCACGGTGGTGTTGGCCGGGCCGATGCTCAGAATCCCGTCGCGATTGGCGACCTGACTGACCACCGGCAGCGCCAGCAGATAGGCCTGCACCGCCCGCTGGAAGTCGAGGTTGTCGTAGAGCTTTTCAACGCTCGCTGCGTCGGGAAAGCCGCCGAAAAAATGCAGGGTTCCCAAGCGCGTGTGGACCGTGTCCGGCGAGGCGACGCCGGGCGGCATCGGCGTCGAGAACTTGAGCTCAGGCGACGCCGAGGGGCCGGTCCGCGGCTGGACAACGCTTGACCCCGCGCCGAACGCAACGCAGGCGGCGAGCGCCGACCACGACGTATCGATACCAGCACATGCCGCATCCGGGTGTCCTGCTTCTCCAGCTCCGATCCCGTGTTCTTGATCGCGATCGACTGGTAATCTCCATGGAGTTTCGCGACCAATGGCCAATCCAACTCGTTTAGGCACCGCATCGCGCGGTCAGCGGCGTCGATCGCCGCAACGGTCGGACGGGCCCGGTCGGCCACGACGCAGGATCGCGTTCGCCGAAAGCGCAGATTCCTCCACCAGCGGGTCGAAATTCGTCGTGAAAGCGCAATCGACCTTCCCGACCGCGATCAGGCTCCCGAGAACCTTGTGCCCGAAGCAGGGCGTGCCCTTGGAAATCGCGTCGTCGATATATTGCCGACGATGCCTGGGCTGCGGATACACCGCTTCGAATGCGGCCGCATATTCGAATGGGTCGCCATCGGGCGGAAGGAGCGACGTTCGCCGGAGGAAGGCATCGATTCTCGCAATCCAGATTGGGTCGGCGGTATCACTCTACCGCTTCGGAAGGTTGTTCTCGCGGCAGAAGATTTGCACCTTGAAATCCCGGATCATCGCGTAGCCGGTCGGAATTCCTGAAGCGGCGGATGCGCCGGCGCCGAGGAACTAGAGCATTTTCAGGACTGACGGAATCGATGGGGATTGATCGGGATAGGGGGACGCCTCGCGACGCCACCCCTCCCACACCACCGGGCATACGGGTCCCGTACCACGGCGGTTCGACCGAGTTAGGCTTGGGCGGGCGCATAGATTCGGGGAAGACCGAGCGTCTCGAAATAGTCGTTGCGTAGGGCTTGTTGGACCGCCGGGTGTCCGGACATGCGCCATAACCCGGTTGGTGAACCAGCCGCGACCGCCGCTGGGAACTTTGCTACGCCGCGACGGCGTAACTCCGCGAAGCGGTTTTGCCTGGTTCGCCATTGCCGCCAAAGATACACACGCAATCTTCGACGGATCCACGCTTCGAGGTTTGTGAGGACTCGCGGGGTCTGGCAGAAGCCGAAGTAGCCGCGCCATCCCACGATGTATGGCTTCAGCTCTTTGATCAACTGTTGCAGACCGAACCCCCGTGTCCGGCGTGTCATGTCTCGGATCCGCTCTTTGAATGTGTCGAGAGCCTTTGGCGCGATGCGCCGCTCGCTCCCGTCATTCGAGATGCTGAACCCCAGAAACTTTCGCTCCTCCGGTCGCGCCACCGCGCTCTTCGCCTCGTTGACCTTGAGCCGCAGCTTGTTGGTCAAGAACCGGCTCACAGAGGCCATGACCCGTTCGCCGGCGCGACGGCTGCGAACATAGATGTTGCAGTCGTCGGCGTACCTGCAAAAGCGGTGACCGCGTCGGGCCAGTTCTTTGTCGAGGTCGTCAAGCACGAGATTGCTTAGGATGGGCGAAAGCGGGCCGCCCTGCGGCGTGCCCTCATCCACCGGACGGACCAAACCGTCTTCCATCACCCCGGCGTTGAGAAACGCCCGGATGAGTTTGAGCACAAGCTTATCGGACACCCGCGCGGCGACGCGCGCCATCAGGCTGTCGTGATTGACTCGGTCGAAAAACTTTTCGAGATCGAGATCGACCACGACGTTGTAGCCGTCGGCGATGTAACGTTGCGCCTGAGCCACTGCCTGATGGGCGGAGCGCCCCGGTCGAAAGCCGTAACTGTGCTCGGAAAACGTCGGGTCCCAGCGCTCTTGGAGAACTTGCAGCATAGCCTGCTGAATCAGTCTGTCGACGACGCAAGGCACGCCGAGCTTTCTGATCCCGCCGTCCGGCTTCGGGATTTCGACCCGTTTGACCGGCTGCGGCTGATAGGTTCCCTCAAGCAATTGAGCCCGAATGTTTGGCCAGTGCTCACGCAGGTAATCCTTGGCGGCGTCGATGGTCATTCCATCGACGCCAGGACTGCCCTTGTTGCTTCGAACGCGCTTCCACGCTCTTTCGAGATTCCCTCGATCACACACCTCCTCCATTAGTTGTTCCGCCAAGGCCGGACTTTCGGATGCTGGCTTCGCCATCAACGGTTCGGCATCCTCGGCCTCGGCGTCCAGGGCTTCACCCCGACCCTCCGCCACCAAGGTCTGAGACAATTGCTCGCCCAGAGTTTTCTGCCGCGTTCCGCTCATGAGTCGTCAGTCCTAATCGCCACTCTCAATCGTTCGGGCCTTCGGCCCTCGTTCCCGGCTCGGCCTATCTGTTTCTCCGCCTTTCGGCTTTGGAGTGCCTCACTAGCCTTGCCGACTGCTTGGCCTAATATGCCCTCTGCTGACTTCTGCATCCGCGGTCAGGACGCCTTGCGACGCCCTCAGTTCCGAAGTTGGAACGCGGAGCAGACCTCCCGGGGTAAGTTCGGTCGCCTTCCGTGCGCAGTTGCCGAATCTACGCTTCGCGTCCTTGATGAATATGGACTTCGCGACTAGTCGCCCGCTCGTCCGACGCTCGCGCCTCATATCCGGTTCTTGTCCATCAACTCGCACATTTGCTCCGCGCTTCCTTCAGACCCCGCCTCGCGGCGATAGCCCTTGCGCATCGCTAACCCTTCACCTCCATCAGGTTGGGTAGAGGACTTTCACCTCCAAGCTACCGGACATGCCCGGCACAC
>CAVXVE010000051.1:0-30021 GCA_963764955.1 uncultured Alphaproteobacteria bacterium
GTATCGAGCGCGGGCGGTTCGGGTCTAACGTCTGTCGGATGCACGGCGGTGGCGGCGGCCCTACCGAGGGCAATAGGAACGCCGTTATGGCCCTCAGCGAAAATAGCGCACATGAATGCCGGAGCGCAGCATGAACGATTCTCTTGATCCGTTCACCCTCGATAAGGGCTTGCGCGTCCTTGTCACCGCGGGCGCTTCGGGCATCGGCCGCGCAATCAGCGACCTCCTAATCGCGCGGGGCGCCCGTGTCCACATCTGCGACGTATCGGATGAGTTTCTCGCTCAGTATCGCGTCGCGCATAGTGACGCGACCCTGACCAAGGCGGACGTCTCGTCGGAGACCGACTTTGCGCGCCTCTTCGCCGAGGTAAAGACGACACTCGGAGGGCTCGATGGAATTTTCCAACAACGCCGGCGTCGCGGGACCAACAGGAGGGGTTGAGGAGATACGTCCCGAGGATTGGCGACGCACCATTGACGTCTGCTTGACCGGACAATTTCTATGCGCCCATCATGGTGTGCCCATGCTGAAGGCCGCCGGCGGAGGCGCGATCGTCAATCTGTCGTCGGCCGCAGGGCGTTTCGGCTACGCCTTTCGCGCGCCATACTCGGCGGCCAAGTGGGGCGTCATTGGCCTCACTCAGAGCTTAGCCAAAGAGCTCGGACCGGCCAACATCCGCGTTAACGCCATATTGCCGGGCATTGTCGAGGGCACTCGCATGACGGGCGTGATCGCAGCGCGGGCGAAACAGACCAACGTCACCTATGAGGTTATGGAGAAGACGTATCTGGAGCGCGTGTCGCTGCGCCGAATGGTGACCGCAGGCGACGTTGCCGCGACGGTCGCCTATCTGCTTTCGCCGGCCGGACGCAACATTTCCGGGCAATCGCTGGGTGTTGACGGCAATGTCGAGACGCAGTGAGGCTTCTTGCCATGTGCGGGACCGGAGAACGGAACGAGCAAAGCAGCAGTTGTTGGCATAGGCTTCGTCGGGCGCGCTTGGGCGATCAGTTTCGCCCGCGCGGGTTGCGAAGTCGCCTTGTGGGATGAGGATCGTGAGGCTCCAGGCAGAGCCCTACGTTACATCGAGCAACGGTTACCGGACCTCGCAGCTACCGACCTCTCGAATGAGGCGACGCCGAGGCGGATCCGGGGGCGCACGCGGTCGTTCCCTACGCTCGAGTCCGCGCTCGACGGGGCGGCTCATGTCCAGGAAACCACGCCCGAGGATGTCGAAGTCAAATGCCAAGTGTTTGCCCGCCTTGATAAGGCGGCGGCTTCCGAAAGCGTGCTTGCGAGTTCGGCTTCGGCGATCCTGTCCTCTGCGTTCACGGAAGAACTAGAGCGTTTTGTGTTCGGACTGAATCGTGGTGGGATTGAACGAAGCCGCTACCGCGGCGGGGTGGTGAAGGACGGCGGGCGCGTAGTGGCGTGACGATCCTCCTGCCTGAGAGAGTTGGGTGTTTCAGCCCCCTCTCAGGCAGGAGTTTTCAGATGGCCGAGATGAGCCCTCTGCGCCGCCGGATGATCGAGGACATGACGATCCGCAATCTGTCCCCGGCGACCCAGCAATCCTACGTCCACGCGGTTTCGAAGTTCAGCCGGTATTTCGGCCACTCGCCGGATCGGCTGGGGTCGGAAGACGTCCGCGCCTACCAGGTGCATTTAATCTCGAAAGGCGTCTCCTGGGCGTCGCTCAATCAGGTGGTCTGCGCGCTGCGTTTCTTCTACGGCGTGACGCTCGGCTGCGACGCGATCCCGGAGCGGATCGCCTATGCTCGCGAGCCGCGCAAGCTGCCGGCCGTGCTGAGCGCCGACGAGGTCGTCCGCTTTCTCGAAGCCGTCTCGAGTTCAAAGCTCGCATCGCGCTGACCACCGCTTATGCCGCAGGCTTGCGGGTGTCGGAGGTCGTCGGTCTGAAGGCGGCCGATATCGACAGTGACCGCATGGTCATCCGGATCGAATGCGGCAAGGGCGGCAAGGAGCGTTACGTCATGCTGTCCGAGCAGTTGCTCGGCATCCTGCGCAGCTATTGGCGTCTCGCGCATCCCGAACGGTTTCTGTTCCCGGGCCGCGACAAGCAAAGGCCGATCGAGCCGACCGTCCTGCACGCCGCCTGCCGTTCGGCGCGCAGCGCAGCCGGCATCGACAAGCGCGTGAGCGTCCACGTCCTGCGCCACAGCTTCGCCACCCATCTCCTGGAGAGCGGCGTCGACATTCGCATCATCCAGGTCTTGCTCGGACACGAGAATCTGTCGACGACGGCGCGCTACACGCGCGTCTCATCGCAGGTGATCGCCAGGACCGAGAGCCCGCTGGATCGATTGCTGCTTAAGGTGACGCCGCCGGAATAGCCGGTGACGGCGCGGCCGGCGTTCGAACTGGCCGACGTCTTTCGCCGCCACGGCGAAGTCTACATTCAAGCGAACGCCAGACATCTGGGACGGATCGAGCGGCGCGTCATCGGCGCGGTCGCGGCCTGCCGCACGGCCGCGCTCGGCGGTCATGTCGAGCGCTGCGACGATTGCGGGCTCACCCGCATCGCCT
Organism: uncultured Alphaproteobacteria bacterium; assembly: GCA_963764955.1. GTDB lineage: Bacteria > Pseudomonadota > Alphaproteobacteria > Rhizobiales > Beijerinckiaceae > Roseiarcus. Next base: position 2,549 of record CAVXVE010000051.1, read on the forward strand.
ACGACTCATGCAGAAACCGCCATTGCCCGAAGTGTCAGGCGGCGGCGAGAGCGAAGTGGCTGGCCGCTCGTCAGGCCGAGCTGCTGCCGGTTCCCTACTTCCACGTCGTCTTCACCCTGCCGCCGGCCGCGGCCGAGATCGCCTTTCAGAACAAGCAGACAGTCTACGGCCTCCTGATCCGCGCCGCGGCCGAGGCGCTCATGACGCTTGCCGCCGCGCGCCTCGACGCCAGGATCGGCCTTATCGCGGTCTTGCACACCTGGGGGCAGACGCTGACCCATCACCCCCATGTCCATTGTCTCGTCCCCGGCGGCGGCGTCGCCCTCGACGGCCGGCGATGGGTCGCCTGCAAACCCAACTTTCTGCTCTCCGTCCGCGCTCTGTCGAAGACCTTCCGCCGCCTGTTCCTCGAGGGCCTGGAAGCCGCCTTCCGTCGCGGCGAGCTCGGCTTCTTCAGCGAACTCGCCGCGCTCGCCGACCCCGCCGCCTTCGCCGAGCGCGTGCACGCGTTGCGCCAAAGCGCCTTCGTCGTCTACGCCAAGCCGCCATTCGGTGGCCCCGAGCGCGTATTGGCCTATCTCGCCCGCTACACCCACCGCACGGCGATCGCCAATTCGAGGCTTGTCGCCGTCGACGACGATTACGTTGCGTTCTCCTACAAGGACTATCGCCGCGGCGGGCGCAGCGGCGTCATGCGCCTTGCCCCGCACGTTTTCATCCGCCGCTTTCTCCTCCACGTCTTGCCCGACGGGTTCCATCGCATCCGTCACTACGGCTTTCTCGCCAAGGGCGACCGAGGCAAGTCCCTCGCGCGTGTGCGCGACCTGCTTCAAGTCGAGCCGCCCAGCGAGCCCGACGACGACGCGCGCGACCCGCAGGCAGACCAAGACGCCCGCGAGCCATCCGCCGTCTGCCCGGATTGCGGCGGTCCCATGCGGCACATCGGCCAGGTCGCCCCCACCTTTCGCTGCGACACATCATGATGGCAAGTCTCGGCTCGACCTCGATCGCCCGCCGCCGCCAAGCCGCCAAGTCGCCGGCGCTGACGCTCCCTGCCATCGCGGCTCCCTTACGCCCCGTTTCGGTCGCGAACGCCTCGTCACCACGCCTCGAAAAAGCGGCCAAATCCCCGCCGCTGCGCCTTCGAACCGCTCCACGAGCTCCTCGCGGCGCAAACAGCGCCCGGAAAACCAAGACCGTAGTCGCGCTTTCCCCATAGCGGCCAACCGGCCCGCGCCTTCGTTCAATCCGGCTTATGTGACGTCGCCTTCCGTGACGATCGAATCTCGGCGCCCGGCGACCTCACATAACCCTCCAGATTCCTTGTGGGTTGTGGTCATGATTCTCTGTGGCGATCGAATCGGCGCTGGGGGCCTCATGGGCATTTGTTATTCGCAGGACCTTCGGGATCGGGTGATGGCTGCGGTGGACGGGGGGCTCAGCGTCTATTCGGCCGCGCCGCTGTTTCGGGTCAGCGTGTCGTACATTTACAAGGCGCTCGGCCGGCGGCGTGCGACCGGCGATGTGACGGCCCACAAGTCGGGCGGCGGCCCAAAGCCGAAGCTTGCGGCCTATGACGAGGCGTCGCGCGCTCAGGTGGCGCAGAAAGGCGATATCACGCTCATCGAACTGCAAGCGTGGCTTGCCGGCGATCATGCGGTGAAAGTCAGCGTCGGTTGCCTTTGGGCGCGGGTCCGACATCTTGGGCTGACGCTCAAAAAAAGTCACAGCGCGCCGCAGAGCAGGATCGTGCCGACGTAGCGGAAGCTCGCGAGCAATGGCGGGCGCAGCAGGGCGAATGGCGGCCGGACAATCTTGTGTTCGTCGACGAAACCGGCGCGTCGACCAAAATGACCCGGCTCTACGGCCGATGCCCGCGCGGCGAGCGCCTGGTCGCGCCGGTTCCGTGGGGCCATTGGAAGACGACGACCTTCATCGGCGCGCTGCGGCAAGACGGTCTGGTCGCGCCTTGCGCCTTGACGGGCCGATCAACGGCGAGAAGTTCCGCGCCTGGGTCGAGCAGTTCCTCGTTCCCGAGCTCAAGCCCAGCGACATCGTCATCCTCGACAATCTGCCGAGCCATAAAGTGGAGGGCGTCAGAGCGGCGATCGAGAACGCCGGCGCCCGGCTGCTCTACTTGCCTTCCTACAGCCCCGATCTCAACCCGATCGAGCAGTGGTTCGCCAAACTCAAAGCCCTGCTGCGCAAAGCCGAGGCGCGAACCTTCGACGCCCTGATCCACGCCATCGCAACCGCACTCGAAACCTTCACTCCCGACGAATGCGCAAATTATCTCGCAAACTCAGGATATCGACGCCAATAATGAAAATGCTCTAAGCCACCAGATTATACCAACGGCTCTGCTGTCTGACTCACAGGGGGGATTCCCAAATCGTGGCGGGACTGATTGAAGACGGCATGGAGGATTTGCGCCATGCCATCAGCGGTCAGATTGCGAGAGGATTATTCGGCTAAGGAGCTTCGGGCGCTTGCGCGCCGGTCGAAGGCCGTCAACCAGAGCCGGCGGCTTCTGTCGCTGGCGGCGGTCCGGGACGGGATGGACCGAGGAGGAGCAGCCAAGATCGGCGGCATGGATCGGCAGACCTTGCGCGACTGGGTGCATCGCTTCAACGCCTCGGGTCCGCAGGGCCTGATCGACAACTGGACGGAGGGTCCCAAGCCTCGCCTGTCGGAGGAGCAACTGACCCAGTTCGCGCAGATCGTCGAGGCTGGCCCGGACCGTGAGGAAGATGGCGTCGTCCGGTGGCGGCGCATCGATCTCAAGCGGGTCATCGCCGAGAGATTCGGCGTCGACTTTCATCCCCGCTGTGTCGGAAAGCTTCTCAAGAAGCTCGGCTTTTCGCATATCAGCGCCAGGCCGCGTCATCCGGCCCAGGACGAGCGGATCGTTGAGGCGTTTAAAAAAACTTCCCGCGCGCGGCTCGAAGGCCCATCTCGAAGGGCTGCCGGAGACGACGCCGGTCGAGATCTGGTTTGCGGACGAGGCCCGGATCGGCCAGAAGAATGGGCTGGTTCGGCAGTGGGCCAGGCGTGGAACGAGACCTCGCCAGCCCGCCGATCAGCGCTATGACAACGCCTATCTGTTCGGCGCGATCTGCCCAGCGCGGGGCGTCGGCGCCGCCCTCGCGCTTCCCTATGCCGACGCCGACATGATGCAGCTTCACCTCGACGAAATCTCACGCAATGTCGCCGACGGCGCCCATGCCGTTCTCATCCTCGACAGAGCCGGATGGCACACCACGGGCAAGCTCGACGTGCCTGACAACATCACGCCGATCTTCCTGCCCTCGCGCGCCCCGGAGCTCAACCCGGTCGAGAACGTCTGGCAGTACTTACGCCAGAACTGGCTCTCAAACACCGTGTTCGAAAACTACGACGCGATCATCGACGCCGCATGCGCCGCCTGGCGAAACCTCATCGCCCAGCCGGAAACGATCACGTCCATCGGCATGCGAGACTGGGCCCACATCGGTCAGACGCTATGACTTTTGGTATAACGCTTTCGGAACTGCGGGAGCGGCTGAAGGAGCGCGGCGTCCCCGTCGCCATCGGCACACTCTGGCGGTTCTTCAAGCGTCGCAAGATCACGCGCAAAAAAAGTCGGCGCACGCCGCCGAACAGCGCCGCAGCGCGGTGAACGCGGCGCGTGAGGCGTGGTTTGAAGGGCAAATCGACCTCGATCCGACGCAGATCGTCTTCATCGACGAGACCGCCGCCAACACCAAGATGGCGCGCCTTTACGGTCGCGCGCCCAGAGGCGAGCGATGCCGCGCCGCCGTGCCTCATGGCCACTGGAAAACCACCACCTTCACAGCCGCGCTGCGCGCCGCCGCCGCGCAAACCATTCCCGACCTCTGGCAAGCCATCGCTGACGCCCTTCGTCGCTTCACCCCAAAAGAATGCGCCAACTATCTCGCCGCCGCGGGATACGATGCAACCTGAGTGGAAAATGCTCTAGTGTCCTGATCGACAAATATATACGATTCTCTGCGCGCGTTGGCGCAGAGGATGGCGATGGGCAAGACGGCGGTTGGGATCGATTTGACCGACAGCGAGCGGCGCGAACTTGAGAGCCTTGCGCCGCGGCGCAAGACCGCGCAGGGGCTGGTGCAGCGGGCGCGCATCGTCTTGCACGCGGCGGAAGGGGTGGCAAACAAGGACATCAGCCTGCGGCTGGGCGCAGCCCCCAACACGGTTGGAAAATGGCGGCGCCGGTTCGCCGAACATCGGATGGCGGGTCTTTATGACGAGCCCCGTCCCGGCGCGCCGCGCCAGATCGGCGATGACGAGGTCGCCGAGGTCGTTCGCCAGACGCTCGAGGCGACGCCGCCGGATGCGACGCACTGGAGCCTGCGCTCGATGGCGAAAGCAGCCGGCTTCGCGCCTTCGACGATCCACCGCATCTGGAGGGCTTTCAACCTCCAGCCTTACCGCACCGAAACCTTCAAGCTCTCAACCGATCCTCTGTTCGTCGAGAAGGTGCGCGATATCGTCGGGCTTTATCTGTCGCCGCCGGAGCGCGCGCTGGTTCTTTGGTTGACGAGAAGAGCCAGATCCAGGCGCTGGACCGAACGCAGCCGCTTTTGCCGATGCGCCCGGGCCAGATCGAGCGGCGCACCCACGACTATGCGCGTCACGGAACCCTCAGCCTGTTCGCTGCTCTCGACGCCGCCACCGGCAAGGTCATCGGGCGCTGCTATCCCCGTCATCGGGACGCGAGTTCCTGAGCTTCCTGCGCGAGATCGAACGCAATGTCCCGCGCGGCCTCGACGTCCACCTGGTGATGGACAACTACGCCACCCACAAGACCGAGCCGATCCGCAAGTGGCTCGGCGCGCGGCCGCGATGGCATGTTCACTTCACCCCGACCGCCAGCTCGTGGGTCAATCAGGTCGAGCGCTTCTTCGCCGACGTCACCGAAAAGCAAATCCGCCGCGGCGTCCACCGCTCGACCGCGGAATTGCAAACCGCGATCCGAGCCTACCTCGACGCCGTCAGCGCCAACCCAAAGCCCTTCCGCTAGACCAAATCCGCTGACGACATTCTCGCCGCCATAAAACGCTTCTGTCTCAAAACCCTCGACATCGCCGCAGCCCAAGCCAAAGCACGAAACTCAGAATCAGGACGCTAGATACCAAGTAGAACCACCGACCGGCTCAAGCCAGACGCAGCCGATGATGTCGGACTCTCCAGCTTCCTGCCATTTGAGAAGCGAGGCTAAAGGCTTTTTGGCGAGATCGTCTCGAAGCCGCGCATCTGTCGTCCTCTCACCGACGAGATAGGCTCTTCCGTACTCCAGCCGGAGCCCGTGTCGCCACGATACGCACGGTTGATTAGAGCGACGAGCGCTGGAATGTCCGCATCGGTCGCTCGCCGGTATATTACATCTGTCATCCTACAATCGGGTCTCCATTTACGGGACGAGGCAGATGAACGGCAATGGGCAACGACCGAGCGCTTTACCGGCTAGCGGGTTGAAGCCCCTTCGTCATCGCCTCGGATAGCGCTCGCTCAAGAGCTCGAACAAAGCCCGCGCCGCCTGGATCTCACCGCCCGCAGGCCCATGGGCGCGCGGCTTCGGGTTCCAGGCGTAGACGTCGAAATGCGCCCAGGATTTCGCCTTGTCGACGAACCGCCGCAGGAACAGCGCGGCGGTGATCGAGCCTGCCATGCCGGCGCCCGCGCCCGAATTGCTGATGTCGCCGACCGTCCCCTCGATCATCGCGTCATAGGGGCGCCAGAGCGGCATGCGCCATAAAGGATCGCGGACGCGAGCCGCGTGATCTGCGATCGCCGCCGCAAGCGCGTCGTCGTCGGTGTAAAAAGGCGGCAGGTCGGGGCCGAGCGCGACCCGCGCCGCGCCGGTCAAGGTGGCGAAGTCGAGCATGAGTTCCGGAGCGTCCTCGTCGGCGAGCGCGAGCGCGTCGGCGAGGATCATCCGCCCCTCGGCGTCGGTGTTGCCGACCTCGACCGAAATCCCCTTGCGGCTGACGATCACGTCGCCCGGCCGCATCGCCGGCGCCGAGATCGCATTCTCGACGATCGGGATCACGGTCCTCAGGCGGAGATCGAGCCCTGCCTCCATGATGAGCCGGGCGAGCGTCAGCGCCGTCGCCGCCCCGCCCATATCCTTTTTCATCAGCTCCATGCCCGAGGCCGGCTTGATGTCGAGGCCGCCGGTGTCGAAAGTGACGCCCTTGCCGACAATCGCCACCTTCGGCGCGTCCTCGTGTCCCCAGGAAAAGTCGACGATGCGCGGCTCTTCGGCCCCAGCGCGACCGACCGCGTGGACGAGGGGAAAGTTCGCGGCGACGAGTTCCTCGCCGCGCACCATGCTGACGCTGGCGTCGAAATGCTCGGCGAGCTTGACGGCCTCCTGTTCGAGCGCGTCGGGGCCGAGCGCGTTGGCGGGCGTGTTGACGAGGTCGCGCCCGAAGGCGATCGCCTGTGCGATGCGCTGAATCCGGATCGCGTCGACCGCGTCGGGTGCGACGAGTTGGGGCTTCGGCGCCTTATCGGCCTTGAAGCGGTCGTAGCGATAGAGCGCCAGCAGAAAGCCAAGCGCCGCGAGATCGGCGTCGTGGGCCATGTTGGCGAACCGATAGACGCCTTCGGGCAGCGTTGTCGCAAGCTTGCCTGGCCCGAACGGATCGCGCGTCGGCGCGTCCGCTTCGTCAACCCCGAACAGGACGCCCGCAAGCTCGCCGCGCTTGCCCGGGAGAAGCTGTGGGCGCCCGGCCTTTGGCTGGAAGCCGCAATGTTCGGCGAAGGCCGCGGCGGGCGCACCGATGGTCGATTTGACCGCCGGCCAGTTTTCCGCGCTAACCAGCCAGACCGGCGTCGCCTCGGGTGTTGGCGGAGCGAATGCGAGCAAGGGCCTGGGCCTCCATGGGATGGAAGCGGCTTAGCCTGATTTCGCGGCTCGGCAAAGGCTGCCGCTCAGGGCGCCGAAGTCAGGGCCCGCGCCGTGCTTTTGCCCGATTAAGGGCGCCTAACCAATTCGTTTAAATTTGCCTGCTAGTCGTGATCCAGGCGTTCGCGGACGCTGCGCCGGCCGGATATGCAGGCGCCCGGCGTTCGGGCCAGCCTGCTCGCCAGTCCGTCTTAACTCGTGGGCGGCCTTGCGGTCGTTAGGCCGCCGCGTTCAAATCAAACGCGCCTTGGGTGGAATTCCCGAGCGCGCCCGAGGAGGATCGATTGTCCGAGCCAAGCGTGAACTCGAAGGTCCGCCTGCTTGGCGAGGTCGGGACGACCGAGAAGCCATCCTTGTCGCTCACGCCTCGGACCTCCGCGCAATCGGCCGCGCCGCCCGTCTCGATCACGCCGCCCCCGTCGCCTGCGCCCGTCCCGGCGGAGCCGATCTTCCTTGGCGATTCCGCCGACGGCGCGGACCTTCTGAACGCCGGCCAGATCGTGCAGCCGCTGGCCCAGCTTTGCGTGACCCCTCAGGTTCAGACGCCTTTTCTGGCGGCGATCCTGGGGCCGTCCGGGGCCGGCAAGACATTCGCGCTCAGGCGTTTCGCGCAGGCGATCGAACAGCTCGGCGTTTCGTCAGCGACCGCCGGCGGCGGAGTCCTCCAGCGGGTCGTGCTGGCGCGCGTCGACGCCTCGAACCGCGTCGAGGCGCCGGTGGCGATCGCGAGCGCCGCCTATGCCGCGCTCGATCGGGAGCCGGGCGGGGTGGATTATTCGGGTCTCCTGGACGAAACCGGCCATGCCGGCGGCGATCCCCATCGCGCCGCGAGAGCGGCGTCCGATCGCCATGACGACCTCGTGAGGAAGCTCGAAACCGAGCGCACGCAGCGCGACGAGATCGAGGCCAAACGCGCGCGGATCGCCGATACGCTGGCGTTCGACACCCCCGGCTCTCGCCTCGACGTCTTCGCCCGCGCGCGCCGCGGAACGATCGAGGCGCAGTTGCGCCGGTTCGGATTCGCCGGCGCCGACGTCGAACTCGAGCTATCGCAGTCTGGCGCGTGACATATCGACCCTCGGGGCCGGCGGGCGCGCCGCGGTCGTGATTCGATCGATCTGGGCCTATGGCAGCCAGTCGCGCCTCATCCTGTGGGCGGTCGTCGCCTTCGTGCTGGGCTTCCTCATCCGGCTGCTGCACAGCGACGCGGCCGTCGCCGCGGTCGGGGGCGCCAACGACTGGCTCAAGCCGGTCGCGGGCTGGATCGCCGCGCACGGCGACTGGTTCGACCGGGCGTCGGAGATCTTGTATCTCCTCGGCGCGCTGGCGATCGCGCTCAACCTGTGGCGAGCGCTTCAGTTCTCCAACATTCTCCTGCGCGGCTCACGGCTGCTCACTTCCGAGGTCCGCGAACGACGCCAGGACCTCGACGCGCGATCGGCCCGGCTCAACCAGCGCGTCGCCACGCTGACCGCCGAGGCCGAGGCTGCGGCCAGGCGCGCGCAAGCGGCGAGCGAGCGTGTCGGCGGCAAGACGGCGGTACGCGCCCCGGGGCCGGAATTTCTCGATTCCGGCCATGCGCCGTCGGCGTCCGCGCGCGAATTCCTCGCCGCGCTCAGCGTGAGGATCGGGCGCTCCGCCGCGTCGGGACCGGCGCCGGATCGGCTCATCGTGGTCGTGGACAATCTCGACGCGCTGGCGCCCGAGGCGGCGGTGAACTGGATCGACGCCGCACAGAGCGTGATCGGACAAGGCTGCATCGGATTGCTGGCGTTCGATCCTGTGCGGCTTGCCGCCGCGCTCGGCGGGCCGGTCGAGGCGCGCCGGCGCCTCGGCAAATGGCTGCAGGTCACAATCAACCTGCCGGCCCGCAAGGCAGGGGAGGGCGAGGCGGTGGTCGCGAGGCTTCTCGCGCTCGCCCCGCCGCCCGCCTCCGCGCCGGATCCGGCGGTCGCCGCGGCGCTCATCGAGCCGCTGTCGAGCGCCGAGACGACGCTGCTCGCCGCGCTCGCGCCCCTGGCCGCGCATTCGCCGCGCGAGGCCAAGCGCTTCCTCAACGCCTATCGCCTGGCGCGCTGCTCGAACGCCCCGCGCCCCGTCATGGCGCTCATGCAGGCCGCGGCCTTCGCCGACGACGATGCGCAGGCGGCGCTGCGGTCGCGCCTCACTGAGGGAGCGGGCGAACTGGCCGATGTCGCCGGTCCGCCGGCGCTTATCGCCGCCATCAGGGCCGCCCGCGCCGCCAACAACGGCTCGATCCCGATCGAGGACGCGCGCGCCGCGGCGGCGGTCGCCGACCGCTACGCCCTGCCGCTCTGACCCCTGGGCCGCGGGCCGAGGGGGCGCCGGATGCAACCATGGCGCGAGCCGGAACGAAAGTAGAAGAAAGAAAAAGAAAGCAAAAGAAAGCAAAATCGCTTTCTTTTGCTTTCTTTTACTTTTCGGAATCGGGACTTTTCAAAGGGTTATGAGCGAAAAAAGTAAAAAAAATTTCGACCGCCTCAACTCGCGTTCCAGGTTGTGCGCCAACAAGCCTCAAACAATTCCTCGATCCTTTCTCGCCGGGCGGCCGAGCCGCGCGGCGTCGATCTGACCAACAGAATATTTATAGCGGAGATTTCTGATTTTAGCCAGAGATTGTTGGACGCAGGAGGAGCGGTCACGCAGCCACCGCGCTCGAGAACGCATCGGCTCAAATCTCGCGCCGTTGGCCGACACGGCGCATCCGCGCTACTCGCCGAACTTGGCCGGACGACCGCGGCCGAGTTCGCCATCGGCGCGGGCCTCAAGGTAGGCGTAGATGTCGTCCACGTAGGGCGCGACGTTGGGGTCTCCTGAAAAGCCCTTCATGACCGCCGCTCCGCTGCTTTGGCCGTCGCGCACGATACGACGGAAGGTTTCGATATCGGGGAGGCGATCCACGAGCGAAGGGCCAAACGACGACCCCATTCCGTCCGGGCCGTGGCAGTGGTTGCAAACCGCATGATAACGCCGATAGCCGTTATAGGTCCGCGCGTCGACCTTGCCGTCAATGATCCGATAGAGCTTCCGGGGGACCGCGGCCTCCTGCGCAGCGGCGTCGGCGTTGAGGCAAGCGACGCAGAGAAGGACCGACCACGCGAGGCCGGACCGCACAAGCGCACGACCGACGGCGAAACGCCCCGCCCGTCGCAGCCACCGGCCCGCGGCCTTCCTCTGAAGGTTCGCATTTGCGCGGGGCCGCGCGCCAATTCAGCGTCCCTCCTGAACCCGATCGGCAATCGTGTTCTGGACCGCGACGCCTTGTTGCGCCACGAGCTTCGACCTTTCGCCGGTGCTGACGACCAATGTCTTTGCGCCGCCGCCGCAGGTCAAGTTGAGTGAGCGGCCCTCCTCGCTGTCGAGGCCCGCGATCTGACCGGGTTCAAGCACAAGACGGACGCGAGCCGCCGTCGCTGGCGACGGCCGGTCGGGATCGCTCCTTTCGCTGATCATGAGGGTGACGAGGCAGACTGAGCCTTGCGGGACGAAATACCCGCTCATGGCCTTCGAACCGAACTGGTAGCTGATGCTCTGGATCGGCGCATATCCAGCATCGCCTTCTTTCTGCCGCCACGATTCGTCCGCCAAGGCCGGGGCGGGCGCCGAAAAATCGCGGCCGTCGACATGAGAATGCCGAAAATGCGAGTGTTTTCCTGAACGCATGCGCGTTCTCCTCATTGGCCGATTCGATTCCCGCCAGACGTGTGGCGAGCGGGAGAGCGTGAATGAACGCCGTAACAAGCGAATGCTGCCAAGCGACAGCCGTGTAATTTTCCAGCGACGTCCTTGTAATTTTTGGCCTTCAGGGTGTAACATTACTTCCCATCGCCTGGGCGCCGCTGATGCAGGACGTTCCGCAAGAACGGTCGGACGCCGACGCGCCCCCTTCGGGCGAAGCGATGGCGCCGGTCCGCTTTGCCGGGCTCGTCCTCGATCTCAGCGCCTGCACGCTTGTTCGTGAATCGGGTGAAGCCATTCCGCTCACCCGCGGCGAGTTTCGGCTTTTGCGCCTGTTCGTCAGCCGGCCGGGCCGCGTCTTGAGCCGTGACGCCATCCTCGAGGTCGTCGCCAACCGGCCGCTCGAATTGTTCGACCGCAGCGCCGACGCGCTCGTCGGTCGCCTGCGGCGCAAGATCGAGCCCGACCCCAAGGCGCCGCGGCTCATCGCCACCGTGCCCGGCGAGGGCTATCGGTTCGACGGATTGGCGCCGGCGCTGCGCGGCGCGCTCGCCGACGGCGCGGCGGAATCTTATCCCCACGCCGCTGCCGAACCCGCCGCCGAAACGGCGCCAGAGGCGGCGCGGCCGGCCGATTTTCCCCAGCCATGCGGCGCGCCGGCGCCGCCTTCAGCGGCCAGAGCGCCGACGCGATCGTGGCGCCGCCCGGCGGCCGCCGCCGCTCTCGTCGCCGCGCTGTTCGTCGTCGGCGCCTATGCCTGGCGGCCGGGCCTCCCGACGCGCTTCATCGGAACCGCGGCGGAGGACAAGCTTGCGAACGCGCCGCGGCTTTCGATCGCCGTCCTCCCGTTCGAGAACCTGAGCGGCGACAAGGAGCAGGACTATTTCGCCGACGGGATCACCGACGATCTGACCACCGACCTCTCGCACTTGCGCGACAGCTTCGTCATCGCGCGGGGGACGGCCTTCACCTTCAAGGGCAAGCCGATCGACGCTAAGCAGATCGGGCGTGAGCTCGGCGTGCGCTATCTACTGGAAGGCAGCGTTCGCCGCGTGGGGGAGAACATCACCGTCAACGCCCAGTTGATTTCGACCGAAACAGGCGCACATGTATGGGCCGACCGGTTCGAGGGCGAGCGCGGCAAGCTTGGCGAGCTGCAGGTCGAAGTCGTCTCCCGCCTCGCCAATTCGCTTGGCGTCGAGCTGGTCAAAGCCGAAGCTCTGCGGTCGATGCGCGAACGGCCCAACAATCCCGACGCGGTCGATTTTGCCATGCGCGCGAGCGCGCGATACAATTCAAGCGGCGACAGCAAGTCGGCCGCTAGCGACGTCATCGACCTCGGCGCGCGCGCGATTGCTCTCGACCCGCAAAACGAGCGCGCGATGGTCGACGTGGCGAACGCATTGACCGATCGGGTGGAGAATCTCTGGAGCGACGACCCCGCGGGCGACCTTGCGCGTGCGGACAAACTGGCCGACTCCGCTTTGGCTCTTCAGCCGGACGATGCGTGGGCCCATATGGCGAAGGCGGAGGTCTTCTTCAACAAACGGCAATGGAGAGCGGCGATATCGCAGGCCGAGGCCGCGCTTGCCGACGACCCCAACAATCCAAATGCGCATGCCAACCTCAGCTTCTGGAACATGTTTCTCGGCCACAGCGAGGACGGCTTCGCCGGAGTTGAAACCGCACTTCGGCTGAGCCCTCGCGATCCTAGCCTAACCTGGTGGCAGTTCTTCATGTGCCACCTTCACACCCATCTCGCGCAGTGGGAGCAGGCGATCGAATGGTGCGGCAGGTCGATCGCGAGCGGCAACGCCAGCATGTTTCCCTACGTCGACCTCGCCGCCGCCAACGCCTGGGCCGGCCACGACAAAGAGGCGAAAGAGGCCGTCGCCCAGTTGCGGAAACTCTATCCGGACTTCACCGTCCAGACCTGGGCTGGCATCCCCTGGGGCGACAACCCGACCTTCAACGCGCAATATCAGCGGATCGTCGAGGGCCTGCGCAAGGCTGGCCTGCCGGAGGGCGAGGTAAAGAAGGACTGACGACGCGCTACCGCGCGCCCATCGGCGCGGGGCCTGCGCGCAGGTAGTAGCGGCGCCAGAGGCCCCTGAGCCACTTGCCGAAATTGTCGAGATACAGAAACACCACCGGGGTCGTGTACAGCGTCAGAACCTGGCTGACGATGAGCCCGCCGACGATGGTGATGCCGAGCGGATGGCGCAATTCCGAGCCTTCGCCGGTTCCGAACGCCAGCGGCAGTGCGCCGAACAGAGCGGCGAAGGTGGTCATCATGATCGGGCGGAAGCGCAAAAGGCAGGCCTCCTCGATCGCCTCGCGCGTGTCGCGCCCCTCGCGCTCCGCCTGAAGCGCGAAATCGACCATCAGAATCGCGTTCTTCTTCACGATGCCGATGAGCAAGAGGACGCCGATCGCGGCGATGACGGTGAACTGGGTGTCGGACGCCCACAGCGCCAGCGCCGCGCCGACGCTGGCCGAGAACAGGGTCGAGAGGATGGTCAGGGGGTGGATCAGGCTCTCATAAAGAATGCCGAGCACGAGATAGATCGTCACCAGCGCCGCCCCGAACAGAAGCGGCATGCTCGATTGCGACTGCTGGAAGGTCGCCGCGGTGCCGGCGAACGCGCCCCGCACCGTGGACGGCATGTCGATGCGCTGAATGGCGTTGTCGATCTCGGTCTTGGCTTCGCTCAGCGACCGGCCGGGCGCGAGGTTGAACGAGATCGTCGTCGCCGCGAACTGGCCTTGATGGTTGACCCTGAGCGGCGTGTGGCCGGGCGAGAACTTGGCGAAGGCCGAGAGCGGAACCATCGTCTCGACCGAGGTCGAGACCGCGGCGCCGGTCGAGGCGGACCCGCGGCCGCTTGCGGCAAGCGCATTGGTCGCGAGATTGCGCGCCGAATCGGCCGCAATCGTCGCCGCCGTGCTCTGGGTTCCGGTCGTGGATGTGTAATTGCCGGCCGCGAATCCGGTCTGTTGCACGCCGGTCGGATTGGCGCCCGACTTCGAAACATAGATCTGGTTCAGCATCCGCGGATCCTGCCAGTATCGCGGCGCGACCTCCATGACGACGTGATACTGGTTGAGCGCATTGTAGATGGTCGAGACCTGACGCTGGCCGAAGGCGTCGTAGAGCGTGTTGTCGATCGCGCTCAAGGTGAGGCCGAGCTGCATGGCGGTGTCGCGGTTGATGTCGAGGTTGGTCTGAAGGCCGCCCATCTCCTGATCGGAGTTCACGTCCTTGACCACCGCGTTCCCAGCCAGCGCCTCGGTGAGCTTGGGCGCCCAGGCGTAGAGCGTCTCGGGATCATCGGAGAGCAGGGTGTACTGATAGGCCGAGTTGCTCTGCCGCCCGCCGGTTCTCAGGTCCGAGACGGCGAACATGAAGAGCCGCGCTCCCGCGACCTCGGCGAGCTTGGGGCGCAGCCGCGCCACGACCTCGTCAGCGGTGAGGTCGCGTTTGTCGGACGGCTTGAGCGAGACATAGATGAAGCCGCTGTTGGTCGCCCGGCCGCCGGTGAAGCCGACCACGCTGTCGACCGCGGGATCGTCCTGGACGATCGTCTGCAATTGCTCGAACTTGGTCTTCATCGCCTGGAAGGAGATGCTCTGATCGCCCTGAATCCCGCCGATGATGAGGCCCGTGTCCTGCACCGGGAACAGGCCATAGCTCATGTGGTAGCGGAACATGTAGTAGTTGAGCCCGACGGTGGCGAGCAGCGACAGCGCCACCGCGCCGGGATGACGAAGCGCCACGCGCAGCGTCGAACGGTAGAACGCCAGCATCGCATCGAAGACCCGCTCCGTCGCCCGATAGAGGCGCCCGTGCCGGACCTCGCGCTCGCGCGGCAGGATCAGCGCGCACATCATCGGCGTCGTGGTCAGCGAGACGACCATTGAAATGAGCACCGCGACCGTCAGCGTCAGCGCGAATTCGGTGAACAGGCGCCCGACGATGCCGCCGAAGAACAAGAGCGGCGCGAACACCGCGATCAGCGAAAGGGTGATCGAGATGACGGTGAAGCCGACTTCGCCCGCGCCGCGGATCGCGGCCTCGAGGCGCGGCATGCCCTGTTCGAGATAGCGGGAGATGTTCTCGAGCACCACGATCGCGTCGTCGACGACGAAGCCGGTCGAAATCGTCAGCGCCATCAGGGACAGGTTGTTGAGGCTGAAGCCGAGCAGATACATCACCCCGAACGAGCCGATGATCGAAGTCGGCACCGCGACGCTCGGGATCGCCGCCGCCCGCACGCTGCGCAGGAACGCGAACACCACCAGAATGACCAGAAGGACGGCGATCACCAGCGTCTTTTCGGTGTCCTGCAGCGATTGCCGGATGGTCTTCGACCGGTCGACGGCGACTGTGAGATCGATGTCGCCCGGCAGGGAGGCGATGAGACGCGGCAGCTCCGCCTTGACCCCGTCGACCGCCTGAATGATGTTGGCGCCAGGCTGGCGCGACAGGACCACCGCGACGCCCGGCTTGCCGTTGACGAGGCCGGCGTTGCGAAGGTCCTCGACCGAGTCCTCGACGTCCGCGACATCGCTGAGCCTGATCGGCGCGCCATTGCGATAGGCGATCACCAGATCACGATATTGCGCCGCGTGGGTCGCCTGATCGTTGGCGTAGATCTGATAGTGGGTGGCGTCGTCCTCGATCGCGCCCTTGGGGCTGTTGGCGTTGGCGGAGGCGAGCGCGGCGCGGATGTCCTCGAGCCCGATGCCATAGTGGAAGATCGCGCCCGGGTTGATCTCGACCCGCACCGCCGGCAGCGCCGCGCCGGAGATGTCGACCTCGCCGATGCCGGGAAGCTGCGACAGACGCTGCTGAAGAACGTTGGAGGCGAGGTCGTAGAGCTGTCCCGCCGTATGGGTGGTCGACGACATGGCGATGACCATGATCGGCGCGTCGGCCGGATTGACTTTATGGTAGGTCGGGTTCTGGCGCAGGCTGGTCGGCAGGTCGACGCGCGCGGCGTTGATCGCCGCCTGCACGTCGCGAGCGGCGCCGTCGATGTCGCGATCGAGGCCAAACTGCAGCGTGATGCGGGTCGTGCCGAGCGAGCTTTGCGACGTCATCTCGTTGACGTCGGCGATCTGGCCGAGGTGGCGCTCGAGCGGCGCCGCGACCGAGGACGCCATGGTGTCGGGGCTCGCGCCGGGCATATTGGCCTGAACCGAGATGACCGGAAAGTCGACCTGCGGCAGCGGCGAGACGGGCAATTGCGAATAGCCGAGGAGCCCGGCGAAAATGATGCCGATCGTCAGCAGCGCCGTGGCCACCGGCCTGCGGATGAAGAGCTCGGAAAAGCGGTTGTTCACGGCGTTTCCGTAGCCAGCCGGGAACCGGCGGCGCCCATGCCGAGACGCTCCCCGAGCCGCTCGAAGAAGAGATAGATGACCGGCGTCGTATAGAGGGTCAGCAGCTGGGAGAAGGCGAGGCCGCCGACGATCGCCAGACCGAGCGGACGGCGAAGCTCCGAGCCGACGCCCGTTCCCAGCATCAAGGGCAGTGCGCCGAAGATCGCCGCGACCGTCGTCATCAGGATCGGACGCAGACGCAAGAGACAGGCCTGATAGATCGCCTCGCGCGCCGGCAGCCCCTGTTCGCGCTGCGCGTCGAGGGCGAAGTCGATCATCATGATCGCGTTTTTCTTGACGATGCCGATCAAGAGCACGATGCCGATCACGCCGATGATATCGAGCCCGGCGCCGGCGGCGTTCAGCGTCAGCAGCGCGCCGATGCCGGCGGACGGCAGCGTGGTGAGGATGGTGATCGGATGGATGAAGCTCTCGTAGAGCACGCCGAGCACGATATACATGGCCGCGATCGCCGCGGCGAGCAGCAGCACCTCATTCGACAGGGCTGATTGGAAGGCTTGCGCCGCGCCCTGGAAGCTGACCGCGAAGCTTGGCGGCAGGTCGATCGCCTTGAGCGCCTCTCCGATCGCGTCGACCGCCGCGCCGAGGGAAGCGCCCGGCGCGAGGTTGAACGAGATCGTCGTCACCGGAAACTGCTTCAGGTGCGAGATCTGCAGCGGCGCGGTCTGGACAGTGAAATTGGCGACCGACGGCAGCGGCGTCTGGCCGGTGGTCGTCGCCGCCGACGGCAGGTAGAGCGAATCGAGCGATTTCATCGAGCGCGCCATCGCCGGATCAACGTCGATGATGACGCGGTACTGGTTGCTTTGGGTGAAGATGGTCGAGATGATGCGCTGGCCGTAGGCGTCGTAGAGCGCATTGTCGACGATCGCGGGCGTGATGCCGAAGCGCGCCGCATTGGCGCGGTCGAGATCCACCATCACCGAGCGGCCGTCCGGCTGCAGATCGCTCGCCACGTCGACGATCGACGGAATCTGGCTCAGGCGCTGCAACACCTTGGGCGTCCAGGTCTCGAGCGTCTTGAGATCCTGGTTCTCGAGGGTGAACTGATATTGGGTCGCGCTGACCGCGGTGTCGATCGAGAGATCCTGCACCGGCTGCATGAACAGCGATATGCCGGGGACGCTCGCGGTCTCCTTTTGCAGTCGCCGGATGATATCGCTCGCGGTCGCCTTGCGATCCGCATGCGGCTTCAGGTTGATGAGGAAGCGGCCGGAGTTGAGGGTGATGTTCGAGCCGTCGACTCCGATGAAAGAGCTGAGGCTTGCGACGTTCGGATCGGCGAGGATGACTTTGGCCAGCGCCTGCTGATGGTCGGCCATCTGGTCGAAGGAAATCGATTCCGCCGCTTGCGTCACGCCCTGGATGACGCCGGTGTCCTGAATCGGAAAGAACCCTTTCGGGATCGTCATATAGAGGTAGCCCGTGAGCAGGAACGTGCCGAGAGCAATCAGCAGCACCACGCCCTGATGATCGAGCGCGACGCGCAGCGTCGAGGCGTAGAAACGGGTGAGCGCCTGGAAGAACCGGCCGCCGCTCGCCTCTCCCCCATGGCCCCGGGGGCGCAGAAGCTTCGCGCACAGCATCGGCACAAGGGTGAGCGAGACCACGGCGGAAATGACGATTGCCGCGGCGAGCGTGATCGCGAACTCATGGAAGAGACGCCCGACGACGTCGCCCATGAACAGGAGTGGAATCAAAACCGCGATCAGCGAGACGGTGAGCGAGATTATGGTGAAGCCGATCTGCGCCGACCCCTTCATCGCCGCGTCGTGGGGAGTGTCGCCTTGCTCGAGAAAGCGGGCGATGTTCTCGATCACCACGATCGCGTCGTCGACGACGAAGCCGGTCGCGACCGTCAGCGCCATCAGGGACAGGTTATCGAGGCTGAAGCCGGCCTCATACATGATCGCCAGCGCCCCGATCAGCGACAGCGGCACCGAGAGACTCGGGATGAGGGTCGCCGGGATGTTGCGCAGGAAGATGAATATGACCATCACGACCAGGCCGACCGCCAGCGCAAGCTCGAATTCGACGTCTTCGACGGAGGCGCGGATGGTGGTCGTGCGGTCGGTCAGCGGCTTCACCGTGATCGCCGCCGGCAGCGACTCGCGGAGCGAGGGCAAAAGCCTTTTGACGCTGTCCACCACCTGGATGACGTTGGCCCCGGGCTGGCGCTGAATGTTGACGATCAGCGCCGGAGTCGTGTTCATCCAGGCCTTCAGGCGATCGTTCTCGGGCGCGATCTCGACCCGGGCGACGTCGGACAGCCGGACCGGCGCGCCGTTGCGGTAGGCGATGATCGATTTCGCGTAATCGTTCGGGTCGCGGATCTGGTCGTTGGCGTTGATCGCCGAGGCCTGCGCCGGCCCATCGAAGTTTCCCTTTGGCGTATTGACGTTGAGGTTGGCGATCGTGGTGCGCAGATCGTCGAGGTTAAGGCCGACGCCGGACAGGGCGAGCGGGTTGACGTGGATGCGCACGGCGGGCCGCTGCCCCCCCGAGATCGACACCAGTCCGACGCCGGGGAGCTGCGACAGTTTCGGCACGAGACGGGTTTCGATGATGTCCTCGACGTCGGTCAGCTTCATCGAGTCCGAAGCGACGCCGAGGGTCAGAATCGGGGCGTCGGCCGGATTGACCTTGGCGTAGATCGGCGGCGCCGGCAGGTCGGCTGGCAGAAGATTGCCGGCGGCGTTGATCGCCGCCTGCACCTCCTGTTCGGCGATGTCGAGACCGATATCGAGACCGAACCGCAAGGTGATGACCGACGCTCCGGCGGAGCTTTGCGACATCATCTGGCTCAAGCTCGGCATCTGGCCGAATTGCCGCTCGAGCGGCGCCGTCACCGCCGAAGTCATCACCTCCGGGCTCGCGCCCGGATAGAAGGTCTGAACCTGGATCGTCGGATAGTCGACCTCGGGCAGGGCCGAGAGCGGCAGGAAGCGAAACGCCAGGACGCCGATGAGCAGGATCGCGATCATCAGGAGACTGGTCGCGACCGGACGATCGATGAAGATGCGGGAGGGGTTCACCAACCTGCGCCTGGCGGGGGAGGCGGCGTCGTCATTTCGCCGGGCCCTGAGCCGGCGCGCCGGGCGTCGGGGCGCTCTGCGTTGCGCTGGACGGCGGCGCGCCTTGCGGGGCCGCATTGGCCGGCGGGGCGGCCGGAGAAGCCGCTCCCGTAGCCGGCGAGCCCTCGGCGGCTCCGGGCTGGCCGTGGCGGCGCCGATGATGCTGGCCGTCGCCGCCCGCCGCCCCAGCCGGCCCGGCTTGTTCGCGCCCCTGTCCGGGCGCCTGCGCGGCGCCCGGAGGGTTGTCGACGACCTTGACGCTGGCGCCGTCGCGCAGCCGGTCGACCCCGTCGATCACCACCTTGTCGCCCGCCTTGAGGCCCGAGGCGACCACGGTGTCCTTGCTATCGGCCGGCCCGAGGGTCACGTCGCGCTTCGCCACCGTCGAATCGTCAGTGAGCAGATAGACGAAATTGCC
Organism: uncultured Alphaproteobacteria bacterium; assembly: GCA_963764955.1. GTDB lineage: Bacteria > Pseudomonadota > Alphaproteobacteria > Rhizobiales > Beijerinckiaceae > Roseiarcus. The sequence goes on from CAVXVE010000051.1 coordinate 22,080, forward strand.
GGATGCGCCGAGCTGGATCGCCGCGTTGGGCGCGAGCGTCGCTCCGGTCATGGTGTCGACCAGAAGGCGGACGTTGACGAACTGGTTGGGGAACAGGACCCCGTCGGGGTTGGCGAAGGTGGCCCGCATCCTGATCGTGCCGGTGGTCACGTCGATCTGGCTGTCGTAAGTCGTCAGCGTTCCCGTAGCCAGCGCATGGACATTGTCGCGGTCGAGCACCGTAACCGGAAGCTTGGCGCCGGATTTGAGCCGCGCCGAGATGCGCGGCAGGTTGTCCTCAGGCGTCGTGAATACGACGCTGATCGGATCGATCTGGGTGATGACGACGATGCCGCTGGCGTCAGAAGGCTGCAGATAGTTCCCGGGATCAACGAGCCGCAAGCCCACCCGCCCGGTGACCGGCGAGACGATATGGGCGTAGGCGACGTTCAGCTCGGCCGTTTTCACCATCGCCTGGTCGGCGGCGATCGCGGCCTTGTCCTGGGCGACCAGCGCAATCTGATCGGCGACCTGCTGCATCGCGATCGAATCCTGCTTGGCGAGTTGCTGAAAGCGGGCGAGGTCGCCCTGGGCCTGGCCCAATAGCGCCTGGTCCTTGGCCAGTTGCCCCTGCGCCTGGGCGAGCGCGGCCTCGTAGGGGCGCGGATCGATCTGGGCGATGAAGTCGCCGGCCTTGACGGTCTGGCCCTCGGTGAAGCCGACGCTCTGCAAGGTGCCCGCAATCTGGGTGCGGATGGTCACGGTCTCGAACGGCGTCACGGTGCCCAGGGCGTCGATGGTCAGCGGCATGTCGCCGAGGGTCACCGGCGCGACCCGGACGGTTTGCGGCGGGTGCGCCGGCCGGCCCGAGCTTTCCTCCCGGTTCGTGGGCGCGGCGTGATGCTGGAACCTCTGCCAGGCGTAGGCGCCCGCCCCGGCCAGGACGGCGACGATCGCGATCCAGGTGAAACCGCGCCGCCGGCGCCGCGGAGCGGTTTCGGCGGGCGCGGGGGCCACGCGTTGCGTGACCTCGTGCGGCGCGGGCGTCGAGCGTTCCGCGACGTCGTCCGGTTTAAGGGCCTCGTTCATCCCTAAAGCTCACTTCATCATCTGGCTTGGCACGGATGAACTGTCGGTTCAAATCAAGCTCGCGTGCGCGGGCTCCGCTCGATTTGGGTATCCTTGGCGACGGGGTCTAGGGCGGAGGGTGTTGCATTCTCGTTACCATTGCGTCATAAGCGCGGCCGGCGGCGTGGCCGTCATCGGATGCGGGTGTAGCTCAGGGGTAGAGCACAACCTTGCCAAGGTTGGGGTCGAGGGTTCGAATCCCTTCGCCCGCTCCAATAACTCACTGAAATCGCTAAGCGCCGACCGCTACTGCGGCGGCGGCTCGCGCAACTCGGCGCAGAACAAACCGAAATCAGACGCGGGGAAATCGGGGGAAATCCGGGAAGCGCGTTCCCGTGGCGTTCTAGGCCCTCGCCAGAGCGTTCTTGACGCTCATGGCTTCCCACTTGCGGCCGCGGGGCGTCGGAATGCCGCGAGCGTTGAGCGCCTCGGCGATGGCTCGCAACGTCTTTGCGCCGCTCTTCTGGATCTCGGCGATGATCGGCAGGACGTTCGCCGCATGGCGGTCTGCGTTGGCCTTGAGGGCCCTTGCGCCGGCTTCACGGGCCGCTGAGATATTCGGATTGCCAAGCTTCTGACCGCGGGCCTTGGCGGCGCTCAGCGCCCCCCTCCCCGCGAGATTAGCCGGTGACCGCTTGGGGACGCTGCTGTGCGAGGACGACGCAGTGCACGACCGGAATGCGCAAAGACCGGTCCTTCGCGACGAGCAAAACAGACCGAGGCCGTGTCGAAACTCGCGCGAAATTTTCCGACCGGCCGCGCGGGAGCGAAGATTTCCATAATTTCTTCGTCTCTGGACGGTGTCAGGGGCTCGAAAAAGCGAACGAAATAGGTCCGTGTGAAAACGTGCCGGAGTGTTCACACGGCCTGGACCCGAAGCGCTCCTAGGTGATCGATGGGCGGAGACCAACGCATTGCGATTCCGTCCGCGACGATTCTGTAGCAGACGTATCGCAGTGAATTTCTTCGAGCCGAAGGGCGAGGAAATCCCGGTCGTATGACGCTGCAGGCCTCCACAGTGACGCAGGGTGGCTCGCCAGCGTCAGGCCGCTGGGCGGATGTTCTGGTTCACATGGAACAGGTTCGCCGGATCGTATTTCTTCTTCAGGCTCGCGAGCCGGTCGTAGTTGCCGCCGTAGGCGGCCTTGACCCGCGCCTCGCCCTCGTCGTCCATCATGAAGTTCGCATAGGCGCCGGGCAGATTGAACGGATGGACGGCCGTCCAATAGTCCTGCGCCCATTGCTTGAGGGCCGGCGCCTTGGCCGGATCCGGATCGACCCCGACGATCACCATCGACCAGACGGCGTCACGGTAGCCCCACGCGGCCGCATCCTTCTTCTGCCGATGGACCGCGCCGTCGACCGGATAGAGGTGCATTCCGGAGAGGACGCTCGGCAGCTTCGCCGCGTGCGCGACATGCGCGTCAATGGCGGCGTCCGGCAGTTCTTCACGAAATCGCCCTTCCAGTACCATTGCAGACCTTTCGGGTAGCAGCGGGTCGAACATCGTCTGGATCACCGTATAGGGCATCGGTTGGGCCCAGTCGATGATCGGCTTCGGCAGGGCCGCGCGAACCGCGTTGACGGCCTTCTCGCCCTCCGGAGGGGCCCGTTGTGCGAGACGAGGAGCACGCACATCTTCTTCGACCAATGCTCCTTGGGAAACGGATCTGCGGGCGGGAACCGACTGCAGCCCGAGGAAGATGTAGAATTCCTCCGGCGCCTTTGGCTGGAATTCCCGATACCATCTCATCACGGCGGGGGCGTCGGCGAGATCGAAGACGATCGGCCCGCCATAAATCATGCTCGCCGGATGGGTGCGGAAGAGGAAGCTGGTCACGACGCCGAAATTTCCGCCGCCGCCGCGCAGTGCCCAGAGCAGGTCCGCGTTCTCGGTCTCGGAGGCGGTGACGAAACTGCCGTCGGCCAGAACCACGTCCGCCTCGATCAGACTGTCGACCGCGAGTCCGTACTGGCGGCTGAGGTAGCCGTGACCGCCGCTGAGCGTGAGCCCGGCGACGCCGGTGGTCGAGACAATCCCGAAGGGGACGGCCTGACCGAAGCGCATGAGTCGCGTGATCGACGTCGCCGGTCGTGCAGCCCGGGCCCACTCTCACCGTCTTCTGCTTGGGGTCGACCCTCACGCCCTTCATCGTCGACAGGTCGATGACCAGGCCGTCATTGACGCTGCCGAGGCCCGGACCATTGTGCCCGCCGCCGCGAATGGCGATGGGGAGCTTGTTGTCCCGGCCGAAGTTCACCGCCGCAGTGACATCGGCGATGTCGGCGCATCGGGCGATGAGCAGCGGCCGCTTGTCGATCATGGCGTTATAGAGTTTTCGCGCCTCTTCGTATTCCGGATGGTTGCGCCCGATAACCGGGCCGCGAAGGCCTTGAGCAAATTTGGCAATGACTTCGTCATCCATGACGTTCCTCCCAAGAAAGAAACGCTAACGAATCCGTGGGCTAGACTGTCGGCGGGGCGCTAGCCGAACATGCTGGGGCTGAGTTCTCCCCCAATCTCGATGATGACGTCGGCTGGTACGTTGTTGCGGCGGGCCGCGGCGCGGATCGCCTCCGGATTCGGCGCTTCATAGATGCAATAGGTCTTCCTCTTGTCGGCGCTGAGGAAGGAAAATATCCATGTGACGCCCTCCTCATCGTTGATCCGTTTGATGCCTTCGAGCTGTCCTTCGTCAGCTCGATTTGCTCAGCATAATTCCGTTCGATGAGATAACGCGGCATGACGATTGTCTCCTCCTTGCGACAATATTGCGGGCAGCGCAGCCCAACCCAAACTCAATGGATGTTGGGCTGAAGTCGGCGTTTTAGCAGCATCATACCGAGTTCAGCGGCGATTTCCCAGGCCTCGTTCGCCAGCGCTTCGGCGCGTTCGCTGTCGCCCCTCCGCCCGCGACGTCTGAGTAGCAGCGCGTACTCGGCCTTGGTATGGGCGAGCCATGGACGCGCACCGATGCGTTCGTTCATCTCCAGCGCATGCTCAAAATGCGCTTCCGCCTTGTCGAACTCGCCAAGCGTCGCGGCCAGCATTCCGAGATAGCGACTTGCGGCGCCGTAGCACACCGTGACGAACCCCATGGTGACCGTCATGTGTCGGTAGACCGACATCAGTTCATAGAGCTGCTCGGCGGCGTCGCTGTCGCCGAGAAGAAAGGCGACCTCGGCGACGTAGGAGAGCGAAGCGCTGCGCTTGGCGTCGAACGGAAATTCGAAATCGGCCTCGGCCAGCTCGCGCAACCGCCGACGCGCCGGCTCCTCGAAACCGAGGTCGGCGGCGACTCAGCGCGAAACCCGGCAGCCATGCCTTCTCGTCCGGTTTCTCGTCAAGGAGACGCTTGACGACGGGCGCCACCTCGGCAAGCCGTCCCTGCTCGCGGCGGATCGAAAACATCTGGAGGCCGTAGACGCCTTCGACCTGATCGCCGAACGTCAAACGCCCGAGTCTCAGCCCCTCTCTCGCATAGTCTTCCGCTGCCGCGAAGTTCCCGTCGAGGATCGCCAGCATCGCCGCGCCGTGGCGCGAAGTGCACAGCATATTGAGACGCTGGCGGACTTCACCCAGCTCAGTGAGTGCGGTCAGCAATTGGTTGAGGCGGGCGCGATCGCCAAGCTCCGCTGAAACATAGGCAGCTACAACAATCGCCCACCCCTTCATGTCGTCATCGTCGATACTCTGCGATAATTCAACCAGCTCGCTCACTTCCGACAGTCGGGTCTGTGCGTCCCTCGCCGAGGCGACCTGACTCGGGAGCAGGAACCGATTGACGAGAAGGATGAGCAGCGAGCGACGGTCACCCAGCCGTCGCGCCAGTTCGGTTCCCCGTCTGTCGAAACTCTTGCTCTTTTGCGAGTCGCCGAGAAGCAGGTGCGCTCGCGCGAGTCGCGACACGATCAGGCAGCGTTGCTTGTCGTCGTCACGGGCGATCTTCGCTTCCGCCTCCGTGAGCAGCGCTGCGGACTGGTGGAGCGTCATGCCGAGATGGACCTGTGCGCAGTCGTAACCGAGCGCGACGCGCACGAAGCTTTCGGTGTCGTTCGCCTGGCGCGCTTGCTCGGCAGCTACAAGGTAGTGCGTTGTGGCGTCTTTGAACCGCCCCGCTTCAGTGAGAGCTTCGGCAAGCCGAAGCTGTGCGGCCAGCGTTTCGACGTCCCGCTGCTGCCCGCCCGGCAACCTCTCGGCGAGGGCGAGCGCGTTCGAGAAGTGATCAGTCGCTTCGTAGTTGGCGGAACGCTCCAGCGCTCTTTCTCCTGCTTTCTTCCAATAGGGCAACGCCAGATCGTCGCGCCGGCCCTCGGTATAGTGGCGCGCGATCAGCTCCGGCTGGGTGGCGGCAATATCCTGATGCGATTGGACGATCGCGTCGGCGATCGCGTGGTGAAAGTGGACTCGCTTGCGAGTCAGCAGGGATTGGTAAGCGGCGTCCTGGATCAACGCATGGCGAAAGAGCAGGGATTGTTGCGACGTCCCGCCCATCACCAGGAGCTGGGCCGCCAGAAGTTGACGCAGCGCACTGTCGAGCATCGGCGCCTCGAGCGCGGCGACCTGCGCCAGGAGACCGCGGTCGAATTCCCGGCCGATAACGGAGGCGGCTTGCGCGACCTCCTTTGAAGTCGCCGACAACCGGTCGAGCCGGGCCATCAGCGAGCCCTGCAAGCTGTCGGGAATCTCGATGTCTTCGTTTGCCTCGGCGCCGCTTTCGAGGATCGAACGGGTCAGCTCCTCGACGAAAAGCGGCACGCCGTCCGTCCGTTCGGCGATCCGGTCGGCGAGCCGATCGGAAACCGCGCCGAGGATCGATCGGATCAACAGGCGCATCTGCTGGTTGGTCAGGCGGCCGACGGCCACGCTGGTCACGTGCGAAAGGCCCTTCGCCCAATCCGGCGACCAGTCGGGCCGATGGGTCATCAGCACGTAGATGGGCGCCCCATGGATCCGCAAAACGATGTCTCGCAGAAGGTCGTTGGTCGACGGGTCGATCCAATGCGCGTCCTCGATCGCAAGCAGCACGGTTGCCCGCTTCGCGGCGAGGAGGGCGCGATTGGCGAGCGTCCGCAGTGTCAGTTCCTTGCGCTCAAGAGCGGACCGATCGGTCTGTTGGGAGGCGTGGCCCAGATCGAGCGACAGGAGCTCGTCATAGACCGGCCGGACGTCGGCCAAGGATTCTCCATATCGCGTGATGAGGCGGTCGAGCTTTTCGGCCCGCGTCGCCGCATCGTCATCCGCGGCGAGGCCAACCGAGCGGCTCAGCCGCTGGATCACCGGATAAAGCGCCGACGTCGAATGATAGGGCGAGCATTGCAGGCGGATGGACTCGTGCGGCTCATCCTGCACACGCTCCATCAGCGCTTCCAAGAGGCGGGACTTTCCTATTCCCGCCTCGCCGCTCACGAACACCGCCTGGCCTTGGCCGCTCTTGGCGAGTTCCCACCGGTCGAGGAGGATGCCGATTTCGCTGTTGCGCCCCACGAATTGCGAGAGCGCCTTGCCCCGAGTCGCGTGAAAGCGGCTCTCGACGTCCCGCTCGCTGGCGACGCGGAACACCGGCACGCGATGCGGGAAGCCTTTGAGCTCGCGGGCGCCAAAAGCTTCGAATTCGAAAGCGTGCCCGGCCAGGCGCCGGGTAGTGTTCGCGATCAGGATCTGCCCCGGCTCGGCAGCGCCCTGAAGGCGCGCAGCGAGGTTGGGCGTCTCGCCCGCCACCTGACCGCGGTCGAGGACGCCGCCTCCGGCAAGATCGCCGACGACCACTCGGCCGCTCGCGATGCCGACGCGCGATTGCAGCCGCGCGCCGGCGGGTGTCTTGAGGCCTTCGACCCCGGCGATCGCGGCAAGACCGGCGCGGATCGCGCGCTCGGCGTGATCTTCATAGGCCATCGGCCATCCGAAATAGGCGAGCACGCCGTCGCCAAGAAACTTCGCCACGTAGCCGCCATACTGCTTCACCGCGCTAGCGACAGTTTCCTGGTAGACGCCGATGAGCTCGTGCATCTCCTCCGCATTGAGGCGCGCCGACAAGCTCGTGCACTCGACCATGTCGCAAAAGAGAACGCTGAGCAGCCTGAGGTCGGGACCGGGCGCGCCCGCCGGCTCGGCGCCGGTCGGTCGGTCTGTCGATCGACGATCGACCCGCGCCGCTCCTGCTCTCGTCTCGCGCTCGATTTCCGCCGGCGCGGCCTGCGCGCAACTCAGCGATGGCCGCAAGCATGACCTTGCGGTGACCGAGCGAGACGCCGAGTTCCTGCAAGTCGGCGTCGTTCAGGTGAGGCAGGGCGCGAAGGTCGACGTCGTTTTCGGCAAAGACTTTGCAATATTTGCCTAGACCGAGACCGTTCAGCCAATCCTCAATCGATGGCATTCGCGGCTCCGCTTCCGTCAACTTGCTTCCGCGGGAAACCCTGAATTCGCTACCTTACCTGCCCAGTGTGTGATCGGACGATGAAGGCTATCAAATTCCCGCCGGGCTGTCTCGCTTCACCCTTGCTCCGAGTGTGGTTTGCGCTGTCACCCATACCCCTTTTTCGTTCCCCGACGTCTGCATTTCCCGATCGCGAGCGGCAGCTTCCACCAATGCCGCGTCGTCCACTGTCGCGGTCTCGATGTCCGCTAAACGTCGAGACCGGTCGGTTTGACCCAGCGCGTTTGGGCGGCGGCGGACGATACAACCCGAAGCCTCTGGGGTCTTGGCAGGTCCCCTCAATGCATGGATGCCACGCACCCACGGGCCGGGCCCCTGTTGGTCGCCGCGCGCAACCGCCATGAAATTTCAAACGCGCGCCCGGGAGCGACTGCCAAAACTGCCAAAACACGAGGCCG
>CAVXVE010000052.1:0-173414 GCA_963764955.1 uncultured Alphaproteobacteria bacterium
TACGCGCATTTATTGACGTTTAAGCGCATTTATTTGCATGGTCTTTGCGCGGGAGTTCGCGCTCTGGTTGCGTGAGCCCCTCGGGCTCCGACCCGAGCCCGCTTAGCCCCGGACTCCGCCGAATCGCGCGCGCTGGACCTCAGGCGCAGAGGTCCGCGGAAGACACGGACAGGCAAAGCGCGAAAAGTCGCGCAAAGGAGCAGTTAAACCCATGAAATCGTTGGCGCGCGTAACCTTGTGCGCGGACCGCGACCGTCGCCAGGCGGCCGCTCAGGCCGCGCGCTCGCCCAGGATCTCGCCGGACTGGATGCGCCAGACCTCGGCCGCGTTCATCCGCGCCCAGGCGTCGCTCAGCGAGTTGTTGGCGTCGATCGCCTTTGAGGCGTCCTCGATCACGAAGGTCTCGAAGCCTTCGCGCCGCGCGTCCAGCGCCGAATGGGCGACGCAGAAGTCAGTCGCGAGACCACAGGCGAAGATCCGCTTCACCCCGCGCGCCTTGAGCAGCGCCCCAAGCCCGGTCGTCGTCTTGCCGTCGGCCTCGACGAAGGCCGAATAGGAGTTGATCCCCGGATGCATGCCCTTGCGCAGGATGAGGAAGGCGAGATCGACCGCGAGATGCGGGATGCAGCGCCGCGCCCGGCGTCCCCTGCACGCAATGGTCCGGCCAGAGGGTCTGGTCGCCGTAATGCAGGCGTTTCGTATCGAACGGCTTCGCGCCCTCGTGGGCGGCGGCGAACGAGGCGTGGATCGGTGGATGCCAGTCCTGGGTGATGACGACGTTCTCGAACCGGCGAGCCAGCCGGTTGACGAGCGCGACGATCTCGTCGCCGCCATCGACCGCCAGCGCTCCGCCCGGCATGAAATCGGCCTGCAGGTCGATCGCCAGAAGAACGTCCTGGCTCATTGATCGAAATTGCCGGGGCCATCGGGGTCAACTCCTCTCGTCGGCAAGGGCGCCCGCCAGCGTTTGCGCTCATAGTCCAAAACGACGATCAGCGCGAAGATCAGCGGCAGGATGAGATACAGAAGCCGGAACACCAGCAAGGCTGCGACGACATTGGCCTGCGGCGCGTCCGGCATCGCCCTTAAGAATGTGACCTCGAGCACGCCGAGGCCTCCGGGCGCGTGGCTCACAAGCGCGAGCGAAAACGAGGCGACAAAGACCCCGAGCACGATCACGAAGCCGGGATTAACCGCCGCAGGGAGCGCGAAATAGATGATGCCGGACGCGCCGAGCAGTTCGAGAGGGCCAGCGAGCAGTTGCCTCGCCGCGACCGCCGGACGCGGGTAGACAAGTTCGAAGGGGCCGATCTTGATTCGGGGAAAATGCAGAAGGGCGCCGACGACGTATAGGCTGGGCGCTAAGACAAGCGCCGCTGCGACGGCTTGACCGAGCCAGAGCGGCGCGTTGGCGAAGCGCTCGGCCAACCTGGGGTGAAACAGCAGGCAAAAACCGCCCACTGTCGCGGCGCCGAGCGCAAAGGTGAAGGAGCAGAAAGCAACGAGCACGCCGATCTCGCCGACGCTGAGCCCTTTCTCAGAATAGGCCCGATACCGCACAACCGCGCCCGAGAGCACCGAAGCGCCGATATTGTGGGCGAGCGCATAGGCTGTAAACGACGCCACCGCCACATATCGCCAGCTGAGGCGGCGGCCCAAATGCATGAGCGCGATCTGGTCGTACCAGGCGAGCGCCGCATAGGCGAGGGAGGTCGAACCGATCGCGAGCAGCCATCGCGCGAGCGAGATCGAGAAGAGCGCGCTTTTCAGGCTGGCGAGCGAAAGCCCGCGCAAATCCTTGAAAAGAAGCCACGACGACACCGCCACGGCGCCAAGGCCGATGACCGGCCACGCGGCGTCGTGAAGGCGTTTCATCCCAGTCCTCGATCTCAACGGCTCACCTGGCGCCCCGCTCGCCCTCCCTGCCCGAGCGAACAGGCAAACGCAAGATTGGCGCCTGGCTGCGCGCTTGCGCCGCGATCTCCAAGCTTTACAGAAAGGCGCGAATCGTGGCCCACCTTGCGCTGATGCGTCGAACACTCGCGCCGATTCCACGACCGATCAGCGAACGACTCGGGCTCGATATGCCGCCCCGACTTGACGTCGGCGCGGCCCCAGAGCATCTGCATGCCGCCGATGCCGATACTCGTTCTGCCTTTTCCGGCGATCAATCCCGTTCTCGTGCAGTGGGGTCCGCTGGCCATTCGCTGGTACGCGCTCGCCTATATCGGCGGCCTTGTCCTTGGTTGGCTGCTCATTCGCCGGATCGTCTCCGACGACCGGTACTGGAACGGGAAAAAGCGCCCGAGCGCCGACAGCATCGACGATCTGCTCGTCTATTGCGCCTTCGGCGTCATCATCGGGGGTCGCCTCGGCAATGTGCTATTCTACGATCCGCGGTACTACTTCTCGCATCCGATCGAGATTTTCAAAATCTGGGAAGGCGGCATGGCCTTTCACGGCGGGCTGATCGGCGCGCTGATCGGCGTGCTCCTGTTCTGCCGTCGCTACAACGCGCCGACGCTGACCACGCTCGACCTCTGCTCGCTCGTGGCGCCGATTGGCATCTTCCTTGGCCGAATCGCGAACTTCATCCGTCCCGAGCTCTGGGGCCGCCCGACCGATGTGCCATGGGCTGTTATCTTTCCAGGGACGGATGGACGGCCGCGCCACCCAAGTCAGATTTATGAAGCGCTGCTCGAAGGACTGCTGGCGTTTGTCATTCTTTATACGCTGGCGCGAAAGGGCGCGCTGCGCCGTCCAGGCGTCCTTATGGGCGTGTTCGCGATCGTTTATGGGGCGGCGCGCATTTTCAGCGAATTCTTTCGTGAGCCCGATCCGCGCCTTGAGGCCTTGGGGCGTGGGCTGACGATGGGCATGGTCCTTTCGCTTCCCCTCATCATCGTCGGAATCGGAGTGCTGGCGTGGAGCTACCGGCGGGGCGCCGCGCCGTGACGGAGCTCCTCGATGAAATCAAAGCAATGATCGCGGAGCGCGGCCCGATCACGGTCGAGCAATATATGCAGTTGGTGCTCGCCCATCCCGATCTCGGTTACTACATGAGCCGAGATCCCTTCGGCGCGACGGGCGATTTCACAACTGCCCCCGAGATATCGCAGATGTTCGGCGAGCTGATCGGGCTTTGGGCGGCCGAAGTTTGGTCAAGCATGGGCTCTCCCGATCCGGTGCGCCTCGTCGAACTCGGGCCGGGGCGCGGCACGCTGATGAGCGATGCGCTGCGCGCCGGTCGCATCGTTCCTGCTTTTCGCAACGCTCTCGACGTCCGCCTCGTCGAGACGAGCCCGGCGCTTGCAGCGATGCAGCACGAATTGCTTGTCGATTGCGGCGTGGCGGTCTCTTGGGCGCAGACCCTGAAGGAAATCCCGGACGGCCCGGCGATCGTGATCGGGAACGAATTTCTCGACGCGTTGCCGGTGCGCCAATTCGTGCGCGTCAACGGTCAGTGGCGCGAGCGCACCGTGCGTGTGAACGAGGAGGGCGCGCTTGCCTTCGCCGTCGCCGATAAGCCTGAGCCCTATATCAGAGCCAACGCGGCGAACGGCGAAGTCCTCGAAGTGAGCCCTTCCGGCCATCGGGTGATGTTTGAACTCGGCGCGCGGCTCGTGAAACAGGGCGGCGCCGCGCTGCTGATCGACTATGGCCATGTCGTTACCCGATTTGGCGACACGCTGCAGGCCCTGCGCGCCCACCGCTATGTCGACCCGCTCATTGCGCCTGGTGAGTGCGACCTCACGACCCATGTCGATTTCGCCGCCATGGCGCGCAGCGCGAGCGCCGCCGGCGTCGCCGTCTATGGCCCGATCGACCAGGGCGATTTTCTCCGCGCCATCGGCATCGACTTGCGGACAAAGGCGCTCGCCGAGCGCGCCACTCTTGACCACGCGGAGGAATTCGAACGGGCGCGGGCGCGGCTGGTGGGCAAGGGCCAGGGCGAGATGGGCGCTCTTTTCAAGGCGATGGCGGTCGCCGACCGCAGGCTGAGGCCGCCGCCCGGCTTCCAACCCGCAAGCTCGAAGCCCGCGTGAGCGCGGTTCAGTTCCTCACTGCGGGGTCGCTGCGGCTTCCGGGGCTCGCGCACGGGTTCTTCACCCGCGTCGGTGGAGTCTCTCAGGGCGTCTATGCATCGCTGAACGTCGGTGTCGGCTCGCGTGATGCGCCGCAAGCGGTCACGGAAAACCGCGCCCGAGCCGCGGCTGCGCTCGGAATCGCGCCGGAAAGCCTTGCCGTGCCCTACCAGGTTCACTCGCCAGACGCGATCGCAATCGCGGAGCGATGGCGGCCGGACGCGCGCCCTCGCTGCGACGGGCTTGTAACGGCAACGTCTGGCCTCGCGCTCGGCGTGACGGGCGCCGACTGCGGCATGATCTTGTTCGCCGATAAGCGCGCCCGCGTCATTGGCGCGGCGCATGCGGGATGGAAGGGGGCGCTTTCGGGCGTGGTCGACGCCACCGTCGCGGCGATGGAAAAGCTCGGCGCCAAACGGGACAATGTTGTGGCCGCGCTCGGGCCCTGCATCGGCCACGGGTCCTATGAGGTTGGCCCGGAGTTCGTCGCCGCCTTCGCAGACGCTGGGGAAGACACGGCGCGCTATTTCACCCAAAGGGGCAAAGCGAGCCACTCGATGTTCAATCTCAACGCCTATATCGCGGAGCGCGCCGAGCGCGCGGGCGTTGGACGCTTCGAGGATCTGCGGCTCGACACTTACGCCGATGAGCGCCGCTTCTTCAGCTATCGCCGCGCCACGCATCGGAAGGAGCCGGATTACGGCCGGATGATGTCGGTCATCGTCATGGATTAAGCCGCCGGACGGCAATTTCCGTTCCTTGACAGGCCCTCGGCGCGCGGCCAATTAAGGCGGCAACCCGCTTTGTGATCGGCGCCGGCGGGTTCAAAAATGCGCCGTGAGGGATCTGCATGTTCGCTCCGGCCTTGGCGAAGCGGCTGTCGCGTGGCGGCGACCACGAGCGGTGGAGAGCGTGAGCGACCGGCGCTTGCGCCATGCCGACAGCGCCGCCTTTCGACATGCAATGCGGGCGTTGTCTTCGGGAGTCGCGATCGTCGCGTGCGGCGACGGCGAAGCCCGCGCCGGCTGCACGGTCATCTCGCTCGCGTCGCTGTCGCTGGCGCCGCCGACGCTCATTGTCTGCCTCGCGCGCTCCTCTTCGACGCTCGCCAGATTGCGCGAGGTGGGCGCATTTTCGGTGAACCTGCTCACCGCCCGCCATCAGGCAGTCGCCCATCGCTTCAGCGGCCACAGCGGCGTGCATGGACCGCGACGCTTCGATGGGGCGCAATGGACCACGCTCTCGACGGGCGCCCCTGTCCTTGCCGATGCGCTCGCGGCGTTCGATTGCCTGGTCGAAGAGGTCATCGAACGCCACTCCCACGCAATCGTCCTCGGCGCCGTCGTGAGCCTCAAGGAGGGCCTCGACGAGCCGGTCCTGGCGCGCCGGCGCGGGGACTATGCGCCCCTGGTTTAGGGCGGCGCTTCATCCAACGGCTTCGCCCAGGCTGGGTCCGAGCGACCCCGCAAGGCCGCAGAGTCAACCAGGCGCGCGTTCCTTTCCAGCCTCCCTCTCGTCAGCAATCCGTGCAAATGCTGTTGTCGATGCGGTTGTCCTCATGCCGGATGGTCCTGTCGAGCGGTGTCGGACCCGACGCCTGCGGAACGCCGGGCCGCGGAACCGTCGCGCCGGTGCCCGTCAGATAGTCCTGATTCAGAAGTTGTCCCGGCGCGGGCTTGGCGAGCTGCGGGGCGACCAAACCGCTATTGTTTTGCGCACGGGCCGCAAGGCTCGCCATCGGCGCGATAAGCGCAGAAAGGACGGCCAAAAAAGCAAATCTTGCCATTGTCCGTATTCTCTAAATGAGACCTAGGCGACTGGGGCCACGCCCGAAATCGAGGCCTCGACAAGAAAAAAATGTCGTCGAGATCCCTTTTGAACAAGGGGCGCGCCGCCATTTTTTTGCCGTAAGCAGACAAAAGCCGCTGAGCGCTATTCCCGGCCCAGGGCCTGGCGGCTTATACGATCTTCGCGACTGCGCGTCGCACGCCAAACCTCACGCCTCGGCGATCACATGAAAGAACGAGCCGCTGACACGACCTCTTCGCGAGCCTGACGGCGCTTCCGGGGCGCCATATACGTCGCGAACAAAGGCGAAAGGATCGTCGCCACCGTCCGCGGAGACGGTCGCGTAGTGGAACTCGTGACCCCGCAGGAGAGCGTCCTTCGCCCCGAGTGCGCAGTTCGAGGCGATCCGGGCCTCGCGATAGCCGAGCGTCATGCGGCGCTTTTCGAAACTGGTTCTGACCCCCAGAAGACCCGCCATCGGGTAGGCGACGCCCGACGCGTCGATCAGGCTCTGGCCGAGGGCCATATAGCCCCCGCATTCGCCATGCACCGGCCGCGTCTCGGCGAAAAGCCTCAGCCCCTCGCGAAAGCGCGCCGCCGCGGCAAGCCGCCCGGCGTGCAATTCGGGATAGCCGCCCGGAAGCCAGCACACGTCGCAGTCCTCCGGAGGCGGCTCATCGGCGAGCGGCGAGAACGGGACGATCTCGGCCCCGTCCGCCCGCCAGCCTTGCACGAGATGCGGGTAGATAAACGAGAACGCCGCGTCGCGCGCGAGCGCGATGCGCTGTCCCGGCGGCCGAACCGCGACCGGCGCCGCCCCGAGCGGAACGCAATCGAGTTCGCCCGCCAGTGCGAGAACGCGGTCGCAATCGACATGCGTCTCGACGAAATCGGCGATCGCCTCGAGGCGCTCCCCGAGCGCTTGCGTCTCGCTCGCCTGAACGAGGCCCAGATGGCGCTCGGGCAGCGTGACGTTCTCGTTGCGCGGCATCGCACCCACGACTGGAACGCCGATCGCCTCGATGGCTTGCGTGACCAGCCGGCGGTGGCGCTCGCTGCCGACGCGATTGACGATGACGCCGGCGACTTTGAGCCGCTCGTCATAAGTCCAGCAGCCCTTGACCACCGCAGCCGCCGATTGCGCCTGGCCGCTAACGTCGATGACGAGCAGGACCGGCATGGCGAGCGCCGCCGCCACATCGGCCGAGGCGCCGGTGCGCCCGCTTGTCGAAGGCACGCCGTCGAACAGTCCCATCGACGCTTCGCACAAAGCAAGCGCGCTTCGTCCCGCCGCCTGGGCGGCAAGCGCCGCCAGAAGCTCGGGCGCCATGGCCCAGGAATCGAGGTTGACGCCTTCCCGCCCGGACGCCGCGGCGTGAAAGGCCGGATCGATATAATCGGGGCCCGATTTGAGGCCGACAACGTCGACATCGCGACGCCTGAACGCGCGCAAAAGGCCGAGCGTCGCCGTCGTCTTGCCGCTGCCGGAGCGAGGCGCGGCGATCATGAGGCCGCGGGTCACGGGCAGCCCTCTAGGCAGACCCGATCACGCGCGCTAGGCCCTTGCGCATGTCCGAGGCAGAGAGGGCGACGCCGCTTAGGCGCGGCTGGACCACAGGCGCCTGCGCCGCCGGGGCGGTGCGCGCGGCGTTCGAAGCGCTTCTGACCGGCCACTTTCCCGATCCTGTTCCCGTCGCGCTGCCGAAGGGTTTGCGGCCGGAATTCGCCCTCGCCACTCATGAGCTCAAGCCCGATTTCGCGCGGGCGGGCATCGTCAAGGACGCGGGCGACGATCCGGACGTCACCCATGGCGCGCTGATCGTGGCGACCGTCCGCCGCGCGAGCCCAGGCGCAGGCGTGAGCTTCGAGGCCGGCGAAGGCGTTGGGACTGTGACCCGGCCCGGCCTGCCGCTGCCGGTGGGCGAGCCGGCGATCAATCCGGCGCCACGCGCGATGATCCGCGCCAATCTCGGAGAGGTCGCCGCGAGGCTCGGCGCGGGCGCCGACGCGATCGTCGAAATCTCCATTCCCGGCGGCGAGAGGATCGCCAAGCGCACCGCCAACGGACGGCTCGGCATCGTCGGCGGCCTGTCGATCCTGGGCACGACCGGCGTGGTCATTCCCTATTCGTGTTCGGCCTGGATCGCCTCGATCCATCGCGGCGTGGACGTCGCGCGCGCCAGTGGATGCGCGCATATCGGCGCGGCGACCGGAGAGACGTCCGAAGCCGCGATCCGCGCGCTTTACGGCCTCCCCGACTATGCGATGATCGAGATGGGCGATTTTGTCGGAGGCCTCCTGAAATATCTGCGCGAGCATCCCGTCGCGCGCCTCACCATCGCCGGCGGTCCGGCGAAGATGACCAAGCTTGCCGAGGGCAAGCTGGATTTGCATTCGAAGCGCGGCGCCGTCGATCTTGCGGCGCTCGCCAAGCGCGTCGCGGACGCGGGCGGCGCGCCCACGCTTGCCGAGGCAATCGCCAGCGCCAATAGCGGGTTGCATGCGTTCGAACTGGCTCAAGCGGCACGCTTCGACTTGCCGGCGCTGGTCGCCGACGCCGCATGGGCGACCGCCGCGGCCGTGCTCGCCGGCCAGCCGAGCGAGGTTGAAACGGTCATCGTCAGCCGCGACGGGCGCGTGCTCGCAAGCAGCGGGTTCAGGAGGGTTTAGCAAAGGAGCCTGCATGAGGCGCCGCGTCGCTGGCTTCATTCGCGCTCGCCCGGTGAGCGGCCGGCACGGAATCGGCGCACATAGTCGACGTTGTAGAGCTCGCTCTCGCGGAAGTCCTCCGCGTCGAGCACGGGGCCGACGAGAATAAGCGCGGTGCGCTCGATTGACGACTCGCGCAACGCGTCCACGAGTTCCCCGAGCCTCGCGCGCACTACGCGTTCGTCCGGCCATGAAGCCCGCGCCACGACCGCGGCTGGACAATCGGCGCCGTAAAACCGCGTGAGCTCGACAACGACATGCTCCACAGCATGGACCGAAAGGTGGATGGCAAGCGTCGCGCCGGTCGCCGCAAAACCAGCCAGCGTCTCTCTTTCGGGCATCGGCGAGGCCCGGCCGGACGTGCGCGTCAGCACCAAGGATTGCGCGAGGCCAGGCAGCGTCAGTTCGCGCCCAAGCGCGGCGGCCGCGGCGGCGAAGGCGGGCACGCCGGGCGTGATCGTGTATGGCGCCCCTGCCCGCTTGAGGCGCCGCAATTGCTCGCCCATGGCGCTCCAGATCGAAAGGTCGCCCGAATGGAGCCGCGCGACGTCCTCGCCCTTCGCCGTCGCCTCGAGGCAGAGCGTGATGATCGCGTCGAGATCGAGCGGCGCGGTGTCGACGATCCGTGCGCCGGGCGGACAATGGTCGAGCAGCGCACGCGGGACGAGCGAGCCAGCATAGAGGCAGACTGGAGAGCGCGCGATGAGATCGCGCCCACGCACGGTGATGAGATCGGGAGCGCCAGGGCCGGCGCCGATGAAGTGCACGGTCATCGTCGCTCCAAGGTTGGCCGCTCCGGAGACAAGGCGACGGCGCAGGTCGCGCCGTCGGCGGCGAGCCGCGGTCCAAGGAGCCGTGCGCCTTCGCCCGCGCCGGCGAGCGCGGCGGCCTCGGCGATGTTGAATGCGCCGAAGCGACTCTGCGCCGCCGTCGAAGGCGTAAGGATTCGTTTGGCCTGCGCGTTCAGCGCCACAAGCGGCAGCGCAGTGAGCTTCACGCCAAGAAGGCGCGCCGCTTCGATAAGCCCTGGCTCATCGGCCTTCGCCTCAAGCGTGAACATGCACAGCGCGCCTTCGGGCGCGCCGGCTTCCTCAAGCGCCCGGCGCGCCAGCGCCGCGATCGCCTCGCCCGCAATGCCGGCGCGACAGCCCACGCCGATGGCGACGATTCGACTCGAGGCTCGCCGGCTCATGGCTTGACAAGCCGCCACTGCACGATCGGCATCGCCGCGCGCCAGCCGGAATAGCGCCCAACCGGCTCGGCATGCGCGACTGCTATCTGCACAAGCTCCCCGCCAAAGCGCGCGCGCCAATCGATGCAGGCGGCCTGCGTCTCCAGCGTCACTGCGTTGACGATCAGCCGTCCGCCGGAACAGAGCGCGTCGTAGGCGCGTTCGATCATGCCCGGCGCGCTCGCCCCGCCGCCGATGAAGATTGCGTTCGGCGTCGCCAAGGCGCCGAAGGCTCGAGGCGCCTCGCCCGTGACGACAGAAAGGCCCGGCGCGCCGAAGCTCAACGCGTTGCGAGCGATGCGCTCGGCGCGATCATGGCGGATCTCGATCGCGACCGCCTTGTTCGCGGGATCGGCGAGCATCCATTCGATGGCGATCGAGCCCGAGCCTGAGCCCACGTCCCACAACAATTGACCGCGTCCGGGCGCAAGCTGAGACAGGGTCATGGCGCGAACCTCGCGCTTCGTGATTTGCCCGTCGTGCTCGAACCAGTCGTCGGGCAGCCCGGCCACACGCGGCAGAATGCGCGCGCCGAGATCGGCGATGACTTCGAGCGCAATCGTGTTCAAATCGGCGATGTCGCCGAGCGCAAAGCCTTTCGCCTCCGCAGTGCGAATGCGCTCTCGCGGGCCGCCTATCGCCTCGCAAATGGTGAGCTTCGAGCGCCCCATGCCGCGCGCCGTGATAAGCGCCGCCAGTTTTGGCGGCGTGGCGTGATCCCACGACAACGCCAGAATGCGCGCGCCATTGTATAAATGCGGAATGATCGCTTCGAGCGGCCGGCCGTGCAGCGACACGAGCGCGCAATCCTGCTGGCTCCAGCCAAGCCGTCCCGCGGCGAGCGCGAAGGCAGATGGCGCTGGGACGCAAACCATCTCGTCCACGGGGAAACGCCGCATCAACATCGCGCCGACGCCGAAGAAGAACGGATCGCCGCTGGCGAGCACACATACCGCGCGGTCGCGATGGGCTTCGATCGCGTCGAGCGCGTTCTCGATTGGCGACGGCCAGGCGAGCGTCTCGGCTTTCAACGATCCGGCGAGCGCGAGATGTCGCTTGCCGCCAACCACAAAGGCCGCTTGCGCGACGAGCCGCCGCGCGGCAGGAGTGAGGCCGTCGAACCCGTCCTCGCCGATGCCGACGAGGCCAAGCCAGCGTTCGCCTCTCACGGAGCGGCCCCCTGAACCGCCTTCGCCTGCTCATTCTCGGCGGCACGTCGGAAGCAAGCGCGCTCGCGCGGCGGATTGCCGGTGAGCGCGACGTTACGGGCGTTCTCTCGCTTGCGGGCGCGACCGCCAATCCTGCCCGATCGCCGATCCCTCAGCGCATTGGCGGCTTCGGCGGCGCCGAGGGCCTCGCCGCCTATCTCGCGGCCGAGCGCAACGGCGCCGTCGTCGACGCGACTCATCCGTTCGCTTCGCGCATGTCGGCCAACGCCATCGCCGCGTGCCGCGCGACCGGTACACCGCTTGTCGTGTTCACCCGACCGCCCTGGACGCCCGAGCCGGGCGACCGCTGGCTCCAGGTGGCGACCATGGACGACGCGGCCCTGGCTCTCGGGGCTGAGCCGAGAACCGTTTTCCTCACGCAAGGCCGGCTGCAGCTCGCCCCCTTCGCGCGAGCGCCGCAGCATCGCTATATCGTGCGCGCCATCGACCGCCCGGCGGAGATCGACGCGCTGCCCAACTGCAAGCTGATCCTGGCGCGCGGGCCGTTCTCGCTCGCCCGCGAACTCGCGCTCATGCGCAATGAACGCGTTGAGGCGCTGGTGACCAAAAACAGCGGCGGGGGCGCAACCTACGCCAAGATCGAGGCGGCCCGCGCGCTTGGAATCGAGGTCGTCATCCTGCGCCGCCCGCCCCCGCCCGAGGCGGAGACTGTCCATGATCTCGGCGCTGTCATGCGCTGGATCGCGGCTCATCGCCCGGCCCCATAAGCGCGCGGCGTCATCATCCACGGCCGCGCCCCATCCCGGGCGATGAAGCGGGTCTCGCTCGAGCCGACCATGACCAGCGTCGCCATGTCGGCGAGGCTCGGGTCGGCGTCGCGGAGCGTCGCCAGGGTCAGCGCCTCGTCGGCGCGCCCGACCGCTCGGGCGAAAGCAACTGGCGTCGTCGGCGCCTTCGCGCCCCGCAGCAGGTCGAACGCTTGCATGATGCGGGTCGGCCTGGCCTGCGAAGCCGGATTGTAAAGCGCGATAACGAAATCACCCTCGCACGCCGCGCGGAGGCGGCGCTCGACGATCGTCCAGGGCTTGAGGTTGTCGGAGAGCGAGATGGCGCAGAAGTCGTGGCCGAGCGGCGCGCCGAGCCGAGCCGCGGCCGCCTGCATCGCCGTAACGCCGGGCATGACCCGAACGTCGAGCTTGAGCCATTCGGGCTTCTCCTCGATCGCCTCGAACAAAGCCGAAGCCATGGCGAACACGCCCGGATCGCCGCCGGAAACGACGGCGACCCGGCGGCCTCCTTCCGCAAGCTTCAAGGCAAGCCGGGCGCGCTCCATCTCCAGGCGATTGTCGCTGCCGTGGACGCGCTGGTCCGGCCCCAAGGCCAGGCGATCGACATAGGAGCTATAGCCCACAATATCGCTCGCCTCCGCGATTGCCCGGCCGGCCTCTGGAGTCATCCATTCGGCTGGACCCGGGCCGAGCCCGACAACGGCGACGCTCCCGCTCAAGGCCTCCGCCCCCTGCCCGGCGCGAGAATCAGCGAGAAATAGGGGGCGACGTCGTCCTGCTTCTGGCTCAGAGGCGTCACGACCTCGTCCGCCATCGTCGCCCGCTCGACATAGATGGCGCGTTCCGCCATGCCCGTCGCGACGAGCGCTTCCTTCGCGCGGGCGAAGTTGCGGCCAATCTTCATGATCACCGCGGCGTCGGCGAGCGAGAGCCGCCGTTTGAGTTCGTCCAGCGGCAAAGTCGCGGGCAGCACGACGAGCGCATCATCCCCCCACGCCATCGGCGCGCCCGCAACACCCCACGCCCCGCAGATGCTGGACACCCCCGGCACGATGGTGACATCGAAACGGTCGCGCAAGCGGACGAACAGATGCATGAACGAGCCGTACAGCAACGGGTCGCCCTCGCTGAGCAGCGCGACGTCCCGGCCCGCTTCAAGATGCGCAGCGATCGCGACCGTGCTCTCCTTGTAGAACCACGCCAGCGCCTCACGATACGGCGGATCGTCGAAATGCAATTCGTCGGTCATCGGGTAATAGAGCGGCAGCTCCACATGCGTGGGCTTGAGCCAGCAATCGACGATCGCGCGCGCGTTGCCGCGCCGTCCGGCCTTGGCGAAGAAGGCGACGACGGGCGCGGCGGCGATGATCCTGGTCGCCTTGACGGTCAGCAGTTCGGGATCGCCCGGCCCAACGCCGACGCCGTACAGACGGCCCATCGCGCTCATTCCGTGTCGCTCGCCAGCGCATTGACGGCCGCCGCCGCCATCGCGCTGCCGCCCTTGCGTCCACGCATGACAATAGCCGGCGCGCCGCTCTCGATCAGCGCCTCTTTCAATTCCGCCGCGCCAACGAAGCCGACCGGCATGCCGACAATCGCAGCGGGACGCGGAGCGCCTGCGGCGATTGCCTCGAGCAAACGAAACAGAGCGGTCGGCGCATTGCCAATCGCGACCACAGAGCCGCCAAGCCGCGGCAACCAGAGGTCGATCGCCGCCGCCGTGCGTGTCGTGCCGAGCCTGGCGGCGAGCGCGGGCGTGGAAGCATCGCCAAGCGTGCAAATCACCTCGTTGCTGGCGGGCAGCCGGGCGCGCGTCACCCCTTCGGCGACCATCCGCGCATCGCAGAAGACCGGCGCGCCGGCTCGAAGCGCCTCCCGCGCCGCCTCCGCCGCGCCGGGCGAGAAGACGAGATCGCGAGCCGTCTCCACCATGCCGCAGGCATGGATGACCCGCACCGCGACTCGTTCTTCGAGCGGCGAGAAGCGTGCAAGGTCAGTCTCGCTGCGAATGATGGCGAAGGACCTGCGGTAGATATGCGCTGGATCCTTCTCGTAGTCGTAGCTCGGCTTCACGACGGTCTCCCGCCCGCGAACATCTGCACGCCTTCGCCGGCAAGGAGCTGAGCGACCTCCGCGCTCGAGACGCCGCGCCGCGCAGGGGAGTCGCCAGCCCTCCCGGCGAGAATGAGATCGTAGCCCGCCTGGGTCGCGGTCAAAGTTGTCGCCGTCACGGCGGGCCTTGCGCATCCTTTGGCGCAGCCGCTGACATGGAGGATGACGCCCTCCCCCCTTGGCAGCAACGCCGCCCAGCGCGTCGCGTCGTCGCGCACCCGCCGATGGCCATGCGCGCAAGCGCCAGCGCCGGGACAAGCGGCGACCCGCAAGCGCGGATCACCCGCGTCGACGACAAATCCGAGATCAGCGATCGAGCCGAGCATCGACGCGGCGCCGCCCGAGTCGAGGCCAGCGATCAGAAAGGACCGCCAGGGGGTAAGCCTGAGGCCGTTCGCTCCAAGCGTCCGCGCGCGCTCAATCAGCGCGTTGAATCGATCGGCGTCGATCGCGCCGAAGGCCGCCGCCGCGCCGACGATGACCGCGGCGCCGAAGAGCTGCGCCCCGAGGAGGTCGCGCAGCGACGCGCGTCCGGCTGAACGCCGGCGCGGCTTCGCTTCGCAACCAGCCTCCGCGAAGACCGCCTGGGCGCCTTCGCGTTCGACCAGCGCCCGCATACGCCGAGGCGCCGCTTCACCGGCGCCGGCTAGGGCGAGGAAAGCCCGGCCAAGCCGCGCCGCGACGTCGCCGATCTCATCCGGCGCGCACTCGGCGGCCAACGCGTTCTCACCGGCGAGAAAAACCCCGAACGTGCCGCCGCGGGACGCCTCGAAGCGGATGTCCGCGTCGATATCGCCGAGCGGCAGGCGTCCCTGCGCGTCGAGGAGGAAGCTGAACTTCGCCGGCAGGCCCCGCAGGCGCTCGTCCGCCCTGAGCCGCGTCTCCAGCGCGGCGAAGCTCGGTCCGAGATCGAACGAAGCTTCAGGGTCGATGTCGTCCAGCGGGCTTGCGACAATGTTGCGCAGGCGCTCGATCTCGGGATCGGCGTCGATGAGCGCAGCCGCCTCGAGGCGCGCATGCAGGTCGGGCAGCGTTCGCTCGGTCAAACCGCGCAGGTGAAGATTGGCGCGCGCCGAGAGGTCGATCGCGCCGTTGCCGCAGCGCATGGCGGCGTCCGCCAGCGCGGAGGCCTGATCGAGCGACAATCGCCCTCTCGGCGCCCGCACCCGCGCGAGCAGTCCGTCGCCGGTCTCCATCGGCTTGAGGGCGCCTGGACACCAGCCCTTGCGATAGGGCGGCGCCGACCGGCGCAGCGTAATCGCGCTCATGGCGCCCCCTCAAGCACCGAGGCCAGAATGCGCGCGCTCGAATTGCGGCGCGAGAGCCAGAAGCCGCGCCTCGCCGCGTCCTCGAACACGCCCGCCATATGGGAAGCCGCCTGAGGATTGGCGCGGACCAGGAAAGCGCGCACAGCCTCGTCGCCAAGCGTAGCGTCGAAGATCAGATCGAACTGGGGGCTTTCCACCGCGTCGGTCAACGCCGCGAAACAATAGAGATTGTCGAGCGACTGGGCGATTTCCGCCCCGCCGCGGTGGCCGTGGCGCATTTGGCCGGAAATCCAGCGCGGATTGGCGGCGCGTCCACGAAGAGAGCGCGCGATCTCCTGCGCCAGCGTGCGGATCTTCGGCGCGTGGGCCGTGGTCGTATCAAGATGATAGAGCGTGGGATTTGCTCCCACTTCCGCCGCCGCCGCGGCAAAACCGCCTTCATGCTCGGCGACGGCGTCCGCGTCGAGCGCGTCCTGCCCTGGCAAGTCCTGCGCGTGAACAAAGGCCTCGGCGCCGGCGACCCTCGTTCGGAACTCCCCCGCCGCTTCCCGCGCTTCGCCCTCGCCGTCATAGGCGTGGCTCGTCGCGGCGAGATAAGTCTCCGCCAGCTGGGACCGCTCGGCCCAGTCGCCCCGTGCAATGCGCGCGCCAAGCCCGACGCCATAGGCGCCGGGAGCAGCGCCAAATATTCGCGCCAGGCTTGCGCCTTGGAGAGATGCGAGCGGATTGTCGTCAACGCTCTCTTCAAGCGCAGCGACCGCGCGAACGGCGGCGGAGAACAATGCGATCTGGGCCGGAAAGACGTCGCGGAACAGGCCGGAAATGCGCAGGGTCACGTCGACCCGTGACCGGCCCAGCATCGCCAGCGGCAGCACCTCAAAACCGCTGACGCGGGTCGACGCGGCGTCCCAGGTCGGCCGGCAGCCGATGAGCGCGAGGGCTTGCGCCAGATCGTCGCCGCCGGTGCGCATGGTCGCGGATCCCCAGAGGTCGAGCACGATGCGCTTCGGCCATTCGCCATGGTCCTGCGCATAGCGCTTGACGATCTCCTCCGCCGTGCGCCGGCCGATCTCCCAGGCGTTGCGCGTCGGCGCGGAGCGCGGATCGATGGCGTAGATATTGCGCCCGGTAGGAAGAACGTCAAGACGGCCGCGCGCCGGCGCGCCAGCCGGCCCGGGC
Organism: uncultured Alphaproteobacteria bacterium; assembly: GCA_963764955.1. Classification (GTDB taxonomy): domain Bacteria; phylum Pseudomonadota; class Alphaproteobacteria; order Rhizobiales; family Beijerinckiaceae; genus Roseiarcus. The sequence continues at coordinate 16,330 of CAVXVE010000052.1, forward strand.
GGTACGAACCGTCCGCCAAGCGCACGCAACAGCCCGAGCGACTCGGCGGCGCCAGAGGCCGCCACGCGGGCGCTCAGCGTGTCTCTCGCCGCCGGGTCAAGTTCGAGCCCCGCGAAGCCGTCGGCGCTATCGGGCGACTGTCCGAACACATGCAGGCCGTCGCCGACGCGCATCTCCTTGAGGTCGCATAGCCAGGCGTCGAGGGCGACGAGCGCCTCCTCCGGCGGCTTGTCGTCTGCGGCGCATTCCTTGAGCAGGCCGGTCTCCCGGCCACGCTCGAGAATGAGCGGCGCAATGGCGCGCGCCCGGCGCGGATCGAGCGCCTGCGCCTCCGCGAATTCGTCGAACAGACCTTCGAGCTCGAGCGCTGACCCATACGATCCCGCGGCGATCAAGGGGGGCGTCAGATGGCCGATCGCGACCGCCCCGATGCGTCGCTTCGCCTGAGCCGCTTCTCCCGGATTGTTGACGATGAACGGATAGACGACAGGCGTCGGGCCGAGCAGGACTTCGGGCGCGCAGGTTTCACTGAGCGCGACCGCCTTGCCCGGCAACCATTCCAGCGTGCCGTGGGCCCCAAGCTGAACGATCGCGTCGACCTTTTCCTTGCGAGTGAGCCAGAAATAGAACGCGACATAGGCGTGACGCGGCGGCAGGTTGAGATTGTGATAGTCCCCCTTGCGCGAGGAGGCGTCGCCGCGGTCTGGCTGAACCGCGGCGATGAGCTTGCCGAGCCGCACGAGGCGAAGCCGGAACGCCCCATCGAACAGATCGCGGTCGTGAGCGGGCTCACCCCACGCCGCGAGCAACGATTGCTGGAAGTCCGCCGGAGCAGCGGCAAGCTCGGCCTCATATTCAGCCAACGTCAGCGTCGCCTCGAGCGGCCCGCGCTCAAGGGCCGCGATCAGCGAAGACGCGTCCGTATCGCAGGCGACGTCATACCCCGCGGCGCGCAGTGTCTTGCAAATGGCGACGGCGCTCGCCGGCGTATCGAGGCCCACCGCATAGCCGGTGCGCCCGCCACGCGCTGGGTAATCCGGCAGCACGCAAGCGAGGCGCTTATCCCACGGCGCCATGCGCCGGAGCGCCGCCCAGCGTCGAGCAAGCTCAGCGGCGAAGTCGACTCGATCGGCGAGCGGACGATGCGCGACCGCGCTGAATTCGGTGCGGGTGTCACGCGCGCTGGCCGTCTTGAAGGAAATGGCGCGCGTGAGGATTCGCCCGTCGATCTCCGGCAGCGCGACATGCATCGCGAGATCCGAGGGGCCCAGCCCGCGCTGGGAGGCGCGCCAGACATCGAGGCCGGTTCCAGCCAGCACCACCTGCAGCACCGGCGCATCGAGCGTATCAAGCGCCGTTCCCTCCTCCGCGTCGAGGCGCGCCGAGAAGGCGGTGGCGTTGAGCACGACATCAAAGCGCCGCCCTTTGAGAAAGGCGCGTAAGCTTTCGAGCGCCGCGTCATCCTTAAGGCTCGTTACAAACACGCTCGTGACCGCAAGGCCTTTGTCGCGGAGCGCCCGCGCAAGCGTTTCGATCGGCTCAAGATCGTCCGCCAGATAGATGGAGCGATAAAAGACGATGAGGGCGCGCGCCGCCTCCGGCCCCGCCTCAAACGAAGCGCCCTCGAAGCGGCCGAAGGCGCTGACCGAAACGGGCGGCGAAGCCGCCGCGGCGCCGCCGATCTCGGAGGCGAGAACGGCGAGGCAGGCCGCCATGTTGTCGGGGCCGCCCTCGTCAAAATAGCGCCAGAGCCGTTCGGTCGCGCCGCTCTCGAGGGTCGAGGCCTCGTCGAGACGCTTGTCGCGCCGCCGGTCGCCCGGCAAGAGCGCCAGCTTGAGGTCGCTCCGACGCGCCAGCGCGCCGAGTTCGTCGACGCCGTAACGCCAGTAATCCGCCCCGCCAAGCACACGCGCGACCACCAGCTTGGCGCGCGCGCATACGTTCTCCAGATAGAGGTCGACCGAGAACGGATGGCGCAACGCCGCGAGCGAAGCGATCCTTAAACTCGGCTTCGGCTCGGGGAAAGCGTCATAGGCGCGCGCGAGCGCGTTGAGGTCGCTGTCGGAGAAAGAGAGGAACACGATATCCGCCGGCGTCTGGTCGAGGTCAACCGCTTCGACCGTCTCGTCGAGCGTCCTCATTTCGATCCGGGGGACGTGCATGGCCGGAAAGCTCAGCCGCCGAGCGCCACGGCGACGGCCTCACGGTCGACGCCCCTCTGGGCGATCACGACCAGGCGGCTCAGGCGCGGCTCATTTACGCTCCACGGTCGGTCGAAGTCGCGCCGGAAGCGCGAACCTACGCCCTGCACCAGCATCCGCATAGGTTTGCCGATAACCTCGACAAACCCCTTGACGCGCAGGATGTCGTTGGCGCGCGTCGCTGCAACCAGTCGATCGATCAGCGCATCCGGGATCGCGAACCGCAGGGATGGTCACGACGAACGTGTCGAAATCGTCGTGATCGTGCTCGCCTTCGGCGTCATGGTGCGAGGGACGCGCGCTCAAATCGTCCTCCGCCGCCGCGCCAATCCCAAGCAGGACGTCGGCGCCGATCGCGCCCTCGCGCGCGGGCGCTATCTTGACGGCTCGCGGCACGGCGCCTGCGATCTGCGCCTTCAGCGCCTCAAGCTGGCCCTTGTCGACGAGATCGACCTTGTTGAGCACGACGAGATCGGCGCTCATGAGCTGATCCTCATAGACCTCCTCGAGCGGATTGTCGTGGTCGAGCGACGGATCGGCCGCGCGCTGCTCGGCGATACGCGCAGGATCGTCGGCGAAACGGCCCTCGGCGACCGCGGCGGCGTCCACCACTGCGACGACCCCGTCGACCGTGAGCCTGTGCGCAGGTCCGGCCAGTCGAAGGCTTTGATGAGCGGCTTGGGCAAGGCGAGCCCTGAGGTTTCGACCACGATATGATCCGGCTTCGGCTCGCGCGCGAGCAGCGCCGTGATCGCGGGCGCGAAATCGTCGGCCACGGTGCAGCAGATGCAGCCATTGGCAAGTTCGATGATCGCGCCTTCGGGGCAGGCCGCGTCGGCGCAGCTGCCTGACGAGATCGCCATCGACTCCGACGTCGCCGAATTCGTTGATGATGAGAGCGAGGCGCCGCCCACCGGCATTGGCCAGAAGATGGCGGATCAGCGTCGTCTTGCCGGCGCCGAGAAAGCCGGTGACGATGGTGACGGGTGTCTTGGCAAGCATGGAGTGCTGATCCTTAAGCAGGCGCCATTCCAGCGGACGCAAGCGGCGGCGTCCGCGATACGACGCCCCTGCGAAACGAGAGCGGCCGTTCCCGCCAGGGAACGATCCCCTCAGGCGAAGCCGCATAGCGGCGCGCGGCGTCGACAATGTCTTCGAGGTGCGTTTCGCGCTTAAGATCGCCGACGACGTAAGTCCACTTGCCAGGCGCCGCGAGCGCGACCGTGCACGGCCGCTTGCACACCGACAGGCATTCGACGGGCTTAAGCGCAATGTCGGGCTCGGCGGCGAGCCGCGCTTCGAGCGCTTCGAACATGCCCGGTCCCATCGGCCCCTCGTCCGACTTGCAGGTCACGCAGACGAGCAGGGTCGCGGCGGAGCGGCCGCTATCGGCGTTCATGGCCCAGTCAATCCAGCCGGGAGTAGAGGGGTCGCGGCGCCAAATTGGAAGTCTGTAGGGCTGTCATCAACGCTCCTTGGCCGCCCCTCCGGCGGCCGCGCGGAATTCATCGGCGCACGGCAGGTCTCCTGGCTCGCGGCGTATCGCCGACGCCGCCTTCCCGGACCCGCAAAAGCCCAGTGGCGAAAAAGCGTCGGCACGCCGCTCACAGTCGCGGGGGCGGCCACGGATCGGCGTCAGGCGCCTACCGTGTTCCCTTTTCACCCTCGGTCGAGATCGAGGGACCGTGCTCGGGTTTATGTCCCAGCTTCGAGAGGGGTTGTCAAATGGAGGTCAAAGCGCGCTCGCTTCGCCGCGAAGCCGCAAAACTGCGCGGCCCATGGTCAAACGTTTATGTCGGCGAGGATCCGAGCATCGAGAAAAGACCGGCCCGCACGTCAGCAGGCAGCTCTTCGAATGGTTTGGGGGGCGAACCTCGGGGCCCGAACCAAGTCCTGAGCTCCCACAACGCGGTGATCTTGGCTCCTGCAACGATCGAGTTCCGGGTCGGGACGCCGTTTTCCGCCTCCGCCAGACGACCATCCTCGCCAAACAGCGTTTCGGCGAATCGACGTTCCATTTCATGCTGCAGCACGGCGAGAGCGTCCGGGGCGGTCGCCCATGACGTGGCGGGCGGGGAGAAAACGCAATGTCTGGCGCTGATTCTCATCAGGCTCGACGCGCGCACGATCCCCGGCGCGCAAACGGCCACCGAGGCGACGCCTTGAAGAAATTGTCGCCGCGCGACGATTAGCGAACTCATCTCTCCTGGTCCCTGGCCACGCGTCCAGTTGGTCCACCCAAGCACAAAATGTAACAGCGTGCTCACCCTTCGTGGACATCCCAAATCGGGGGAGTTCGGCTCGCGGACGCTGAGCCGCCACGTGCATCCTGTGGTTTGGCTCGGCGTCGCGTTCGCCCGATTTTGTAGGTTTCGACACGGCGTGATGGCGGCAGGACGGCAAGGTCGCGCCGACGCCTTGACGTGCGGCGGCTTCAATGCCGAACATCCCCTCTGGGCGCGGAATGTCTCGGACTGGGGGCTTCAATGGAGCCGATCGTAGGCGCTCGGGCCGCGAAGCTGATCGCCGCGGCGATCGCGCTGCTCTTTCTTTGCGGCTGCGCCGGCCTCCACCTCGGGCAGGAGCCGGACCAAGTCATCCAGCGGACAGAAGGCGAGGATAATTACCTGCTGAGACAGAAGGCCGGGCCCGTCGCCGCGCGCGTCCTGCCCTACGCCCTGCTCGCCGAGCAATCCTACGATCCCGGGGTCTACTTGGCGCACCGAATCGCGCCGCGCACGAGCGCGTGCGACGATCCGAAGGACTGCGACACGCAGGCCGACGACGAACGCGCGGCCCGCTGGCTCGATGAATGGCGGTACGTCTGGAGCTGCGACGGGCCGGACCAATGCGGGGTGCGGACGCCCGGGCAAGGCGAGCCCGTCGGGGGACTTGGGGTCCAGATTTGGGCGCGCAAGGGCCCCCACTGCCCGGAAGCGGTCATCGCCTTTCGTGGAACCGTCGGCGGCGACAAGGGAGACTGGGAGTCCAACTTCCACTGGATCTTGCGCGCCTTTCCCATCTACGATCAGTACGACCAGGTTCGCGACCATATCCGCGACTTCATCGGACATATCGAGCGCGACAAATGCTACCGTCTGGGCACGACGGAGATCATCGCCGTCGGCCATTCCCTGGGGGGCGGGCTGGCGCAGCTGGCGGCCTATTCTGATCAACGCATTCGTCGCGTCTACGCCTTCGATCCCTCGATGGTGACGGGATATTATTCCGTGGATCCGCCGCATCGGGATCGCAACGTGCGAGGATTGAGGATGGAGCGCGTGTACGAATTTGGTGAAGTCCTCGCCTACGGCCGGCTGATCATGCTGCGCTACATCCCCTTGTCGCCTTGCAATCCCCGGGTCGTGAGCGTCCGGTTCCGGGTCTTTCAGGGCGCTCCGATCGCACTGCACAGTCTGACCGATCTTGACAACGGCCTGCTCCGGGTCGCGAGAGGCTCCAAACCGGAGACGTCGCTAATGGCGCTCGAGCGGTGCGGCGAGACGGCGCCGCTCGTCGCATCGCGCTGGCCCTCGCCTCGCCCGACAGGTCCCCAACCGACAGGTCCCCAATGAGCCGCCCGGAAGACGATCGGCACAAAGCCAAAATGGCCAAACGCAAGGCTGTGCAGGACGCCGAGGTCGCCTCGAAGCCGATCCTCGAGAAAGGTCTCCTGGTCGTTCACACCGGCCCCGGCAAAGGCAAGTCGACCGCGGCGTTCGGGCTCGCCTTGCGCGCGCTCGGGCGAGGCCATCGCGTCGGCGTGGTGCAGTTCATCAAGGGCGCCTGGTCGACCGGCGAGCGCCTGGGCGTCGAGCGCTTCGGGACCCAGGTCGAGTGGCGCACGATGGGCGAGGGCTTCACCTGGGAGACGCAGGACCGCGCGCGCGACGTCGCGGCGGCGAGCGCGGCGTGGGCGGAGGCGAGGCGCATGATGGCCGATTCCTCGTTCCGCCTCATCGTGCTCGACGAGCTCAACGTCGCGCTTCGCTACGATTACCTGCCGCTCGCTGACGTCGTCGCGACTCTTGCTCAGCGGCGCCCCGGCCTGCATGTCGTCGTCACCGGCCGCAACGCCAAGCCGGAGCTGATCGAGGCGGCCGATTGCGTGACCGAATTCGCGCTCGTCAAGCATCACTTCGCCGCCGGGGTGCGGGCGCAGGAAGGCGTCGAGTTTTGAGCGCTCGCGCGCTCATGTTCCAGGGAACCGGCTCGGACGTCGGCAAGTCGCTGATCGTCGCCGGCCTTTGCCGCGCCTTCGCGCGGCGGGGGCTTCGCGTCCGCCCGTTCAAGCCGCAGAACATGTCGAACAACGCGGCGGTTACGGACGACGGCGGCGAGATCGGCCGCGCGCAAGCCCTGCAGGCGCGCGCCTGCGGCGTCCGGCCGAGCGTGCACATGAACCCTGTTCTCTTGAAGCCGCAGAGCGAGATTGGCGCGCAGGTCGTCGTTCAGGGCAAGATCGTCGGCAATGCGCGGGCGCGCGAATATCAGGCGCTGAAACCCAAGCTCATGAGCGCCGTGCTCGACAGCTACGCGCGCCTAAGCGCGGGCGGAGACCTCGTGCTCATCGAGGGCGCGGGCAGCGCGGCGGAGATCAATCTGCGCGAAGGCGACATCGCCAATATGGGCTTCGCACGCGCAGCGAACTGCCCCGTGGCGCTGATCGGCGACATCGATCGCGGCGGCATATTCGCGCAAATACTCGGAACGCAGGTCGCGCTCGCGCCCGACGATGCGGCGATGGTCGTCGGCTTCGTCGTCAACAAGTTCCGCGGCGACGCGAACCTGTTCCTTAGCGGAATGGCCGCGCTGGAAGCGCATACGCGCTGGCGTGCCTTCGGCCTCCTGCCGTTCTTCGCCGAGGCGGCGCGCCTGCCGGCGGAGGATGCGTTCAGCCTCGGCGACAAGAAGGCGCGCGCTGACGGCGCCGTGACCATCGCCGTGCCGATGCTGGCGCGCATCGCCAATTTCGACGATTTCGACCCGCTCAGCCTGGAGCCCTCCGTGCGGCTCGTCTTCGTGCGTCCTGGCGAGCCGCTGCCGATCGCCGATCTCGTCATCCTGCCCGGCAGCAAGGCGACGATCGCGGACCTGAAATTCTTTCGCTTGCAGGGCTGGGACATCGACCTCCTCGCTCATGCGCGTCGCGGCGGACGGATCCTCGGCGTTTGCGGCGGCTACCAGATGCTGGGCGAAAGCGTGTCCGACCCGAACGGCGTGGAGGGGCCGCCGGGCAAGCTCGAGGGCCTCAAGCTGCTTGACGTCGCCACGCAGCTGACTGGAGAGAAGACGCTGCGGCAGGTCGAAGGCGAGAGCCTTGCGAATGGCGCGCCCTTCCATGGCTATGAGATGCATGTCGGCGAGACGAAAGGCCCGGACTGCGCGCGACCCCTCTTTCGCTTCGCTGACGGACGGCTCGACGGCGCGATCTCGGCGGATGGCCGCGTCGCGGGCGCCTATGTGCATGGTCTCTTCGCCGACGACCGCCAGCGCGCAGCGTGGCTCGGCTCGCTCGGAACGGTCAGCGACCTCGACTACGAGGCGACGATCGAGCGGACGCTCGACAGGCTCGCCGACCATTGCGAGGCGCATCTCGGTTGCGACGCGCTGCTGGCGGCGGCGCGCTAGGTTCCGCTGCAACCAGGGCGCGAGGCCTCCGACGGGCAGACGCAAATAAACGCCCATAAACGCCAGTAAGCGCGCATAAGCGCTAGTAAAATGACTCCAATTTACTAGCGTTTATTTTTCCGAATCGGGACTTTTCAATGGGTTGGGCCCGATTGGAGTAAAAAAATTTCTCCTCCCTTCCCGTCTCGCGCGACGGTTGTGGTTGAGCCCGCTTGTCAAACAGCCGCGGGGCCTCCTTGTCCGGCTTTTGGACCGGGGGAGGAGATTCCGCAATCAAGAACATATAGCGGCAATTTCTGATTTTGTCAAGACAATTCCCGGGCTCTTCCGACCGGCGCCATCGCGAACCCGCGCGAGCCTCTTAAGTTCCGCTGGCCTGATCCATGTGGTGATGTCCGTGCCTCGCGCGCCGCGTTGGCTCGGCGCTTTTCACCGGGGTGACGGTCGGCTCCTGCGTATCTCCACACTTCTCCTCCAGGACCTTCGTTTCCTTCGGGCCGCGCAAGGTCACATTCATGGTCTCTGTCCCGACCAGAAGCGCTCCAATGCTGGTCCACGATCGGTCCTGATTGCGCCTCCACTCCGCGCAACTGAGCGGAAGCGCCTTGCCATGGACCTCGACGGTGTCCGGCTTCGGCTGTTGAGCGTCTTGCGCCAGCGCAACGCTGATCATGGCGGTGGAAACGGAGAGGAGGACTGCAAGTCGAAGCATCGGAATCGCCTCTAGCAAAAACGAGCGGGCGGATCGAAGCATTGGAATTTGGCGAAGTCGAGTCCGGCGCCGACCCGTCATCTCCTTCCGACACCGGTGCTTACCGCCGCCACAATAGCCAAGGCCGCCAGCGCCGCCATCTCGATGAGACAGGCCAGGCGATACAGCCGCAGCGCCCGGCGGATGTCGTCCGCGTCCGCCTCGCGCCGGCCGTTTCCCATGAAGGAATCGTCGACCAGCGTCCGGCCATAGACCCGCGGCCCCGCCAGTTTGAGGCCGAGCGCGCCGGCCATCGCGGCCTCCGGCCAGCCGGCGTTGGGCGAGCGATGACGCGCCGCGTCGCGCCCGACCGCCCGCGCCGCCTCGCGCGCCGAGGCGCCCGCGGTCAGCGCGGCGGCCAGAATGAGCCAGAGCGCGGCAAGCCGCGACGCCGGCAGGTTGACGAGATCGTCGAGCCGCGCCGCCGCCCAGCCGAAGGCGCGGCGCCGGTCGTCCTTGTGGCCGATCATGCTGTCGGCGGTGTTGATCGCCTTATAGAGCGCGCCGCCGACGAGGCCGCCGAGCGCGGTCCACAGAATCGGCGCGACGACGCCGTCGGAGAAATTCTCCGCCAGGCTCTCGATCGCCGCGCGCGCAACGCCCGGCCCGTCCAGCACATCCGGATTGCGGCCGACGATCTTCGCGACCGCTATGCGCCCCTCATCGAGGCCCGCATCGAGGCCGTCAGCGACCGCGCGCACATGCAGGCCAAGGCTGCGCTGCGCCGGCAGGCTCGCGGCGAGAACGGCAAGCGCCGCGAAGCCAAGCGCTCCCGACGGGAGAAGCGCGCGCGTCGCCAGCCATGCGATGAGCCCGATCGCGGCCAGATAGATGAGGAGCACGACGACGCCCATCGCCCGCCGGGCGGCGAAGCTCAAGCGCCGGCTGGTTGGCGAGCGCCTCCAGCCCGGCGAGCCAGCGGCCCATCCAAGTGACGGGATGGCCGATCGCGCGATAGAGAGGCGCCGGATAGCCGATCAGCGCCTCGACGATCGTGGCGGCGAGCGCAAGCGGCAGCGAAAGCGAAAGCGACATGGCGGAATTGGACTGGACCGCGAAGTTCGGGGCGTTCACCTATCACGGCGGCGCGCTCGAAGTCGCCCGCCGGCTCGCGCCCCGCGCGCCCGAGCCGTGGATCGACCTCTCGACCGGCGTCAATCCGCACGCCTATCCCCTGCCCGCGCTTGAGCCTGAGGCGTGGTCGCGCCTGCCCGAATCGGAAGCGCTGGCAAAGCTCGAGGCCGCCGCGGCGCTGCGTTACGGTGCGGCGGCGGAAAGCGTGATCGCGGGGCCCGGCTCGCAGGCGCTCATCCACGCGCTCGCCCACATCCTGCCGGCCGGCGAGGCCGGCGCGCTTGGGCGCACCTACGGCGGCTTCGCCGCGGCCTTCGCCGCTGCTGGCGGGCGCGTGGTCGAAGCCAAGCGGCTCGAGGACATGGACCGCCTCGACGCCGCCATCGTGGTCAATCCCAACAACCCGGACGGGCGGCTCGTTCCCCGCGGCGAGCTGCTCGCGCTGCATGAGCGCCTGGCCCGGCGCGGGGCTCTCCTCATCGTCGACGAAGCCTTCGCCGATTTCGATGGCGAAGAGAGCCTCGCGGCGGCGCTGCCGGCGCGCGGCGCGGTCATCTTGCGCTCGTTCGGCAAGGCTTATGGACTGGCGGGGCTTCGTCTCGGCTTCGCGCTCGCTTCGCCGGACATCGTTCCGCGCTTGCGAGGCGCGCTGGGGCCGTGGCCGGTCAGCGGGCCGGCGATCGCGATCGGGGTTCGCGCGCTTGGCGATTCGGACTGGCTCGCGGCGATGCGCGCGCGCCTCGGCAAGGACAGAGCGCGGCTCGACGCGCTCCTGCACGGCGCGGGCTGGCAAATCATCGGCGGAACGCGCCTCTTTCGGCTGGCGGCCCATGGTGACGCGCGCGCCGCCTTCGAGCGGCTGCTCGCAGCCGGAATACTGGCCCGCCCTTTCGCCGACGCGCCGGACCGGCTCCGATTCGGGACGCCAGGCGACGAGAACGCGTGGGAAAGGCTGACCACAGGTCTTCGCGGCTGACCCGCTTGCCTTCCCGCACGCGCCGCATAAAGCGTTCGGTCGAAGCGCCAGGCGCTTTATTATTTCTTTGGTTTCGCACGCTTTTTCGTGAAAAGCCGACTTCCCTTTTTCGCGAGCCGCGCTCTAAAAGGCGCGGATGGGCCATCGCGCGCCGCGAGTCTTCACGATTCCCTCCGGGGCGCCGTTTCTGCCGACCCTGAGCCGCGCTCTTCTGGACGGCGCGCTGATCGAGGGCTTCCCCGGCTCGGGCGGGCCGATGGCGCTCGCCGACGCCACGATCTATGTGCCGACGCAGCGCGCCGCCCATGCGCTGGCCAGGGCGCTCCTCTCGGCGAGCGGCGGGCGGAGCCTGCTCCTGCCGCGCATCGCGCCGCTCGGCGCCTTCGAGCCGGACGAGACGGCGGCGGTCTTCGACCCCGAGGGCGAGGACGCCCCGCCGGCGGCGATCCCCGCGGCGGTCGGCGGACTCACGCGCCGCCATGCGCTCGCCACCCTCACCCGCGCCTGGGGAAAGGCGCTCAAGGGCGCGATCCGACGGGCGGACGCGCACGGGCGCCTCGTTTTCGACGCCACCGAGCCCGCGCTGGTCGCGGCGACCCCCGCGCAGGCTTACGGGCTCGCGGGCGATCTCGCGGCGCTGATCGACGACATGATCATCGAGGGCGCGCCATGGACGAAGCTCGAGACGCTCGCGCCCGATCTTTATGATCCCTATTGGCGCATCACCCTCGATTTCCTCAAGATCGCCTTCGCCCGTTGGCCGGAATGGCTGAGCGAGCGCGGCCTCATCGACCGGGCGACGCGGATCGCGCTCACCATCGACGAAGAGATCAAGGCGCTCGACAGCCCGCGGCGCGGGCCCACCATCATCGCCGGCTCGACCGGCGCCAATCGCGCCACCGCCCGCCTCATCGCCGCGATCGCGCGCGCGCCGAAAGGCGCGGTCGTGCTGCCCGACCTCGACCTCGCCCTCGACGATCGCGCCTGGGCGATGATCGGCTCGAGCAAGGACGCTTCGCTCGGCGTCGCCGGCCATCCGCAGGCGCTGCTCAACCGGCTGATCGGCGAAATCGGCGTCAAGCGCGAAGACGTGACACCGCTCGGCTCGGCCTCGCCCGCGCTTGCCGCGCGCTCCGCTTTCCTGAGCGAAGCGCTTCGTCCGGCGGAATCGACCGATCTCTGGCGCGAGCGCGGGTGGACGCTGTCGCCGCTCTCCCTCGCGGCCGCGCTTCAGGGCGTCGCCATCGTCGCCGCCGACAACGAGAATGAAGAGGGCCTGGCGCTCGCGATCGCCATGCGCGAGACGCTGGAGACGCCGGGCAAAACCGCAGCGCTCATTACGCCCGATCCGTCGATCGCGCGCCGCGTCTCGGCCGAACTCGCTCGCTGGGGCGTCGAGGTCGAGGATTCGGCCGGGCGCACGCTGGGGCAAAGCCCCGCGGGCGCGCTGGCGAGGCTCGTCCTCGAAGCGGCGATCGAGTTCACCCCGCGGTCGTTCCTCGCGCTCCTCGCGCATGGCTCGGTCCGCTTCGGCCGCTCGCTCGGCCAAGTCGAGGCCGCGGCGCGGGCGCTCGAGCTCGCGCTCTTTCGCGCCATCCCTCTCGCCTCGCTCGACGATCTCGATCAAGCTTTCGCCGCGGCGCGCGAGGCCGCAGAGGACCGCCACGCGCACCCGGCGATCCGGCGCGTCAGCGAACGCGAGCGGCAGGCGGCGGAGGCGCTCGCGCGCGATGTCGCGGCGGCGCTCGCGCCTTTGCGCGCGCTCGGGCCCTCCGCTTCGTTGCGCGACTGCCTCGCTCAGCATCGCGCCGCGCTTTCCGCCGCGCTTTCCGCCGCGGTTGCCGGCGCGCATGGCTCGAAAGGCGAGGCGCACGGATTCGAGCCATTGGCCGAGCTGATGGACGAATGGAGCGAGGCGGCGGTCGGGAGCTTCCCGGCCGCGCTCGTCGAATATGCGGCCCTGTTCGACGATGCGCTCGCCGCGGCGCGGGCGCCGCCAACCAGCGGCGGCCATCCGCGCCTCATGATCCTTGGCCTGTTGGAAGCGCGTCTCCTGAGCTTCGATCGCGTGCTTCTGGCGGGTCTCGACGAAACGGTCTGGCCGCCGGCGGTCAGGACCGACGCCTTTCTCAACCGGCCGATGCGCGCCGAGCTCGGCCTTTCGGCGCCGGAGCGGCGCATCGGCCAGACGGCGCATGATTTTGTCGCCGCGCTCGGCGCGCCCGAGGCGATCCTCAGCCGGGCGAAGAAGCGCGGCGGCGAGCCGACCGTCGCCTCGCGCTTTCTGCAACGCATGGCGGCGGCCGCCGGCGCCGAGGCCATGAGGGAGCCGCAGGAGCGCGGCGAGCGCTATCTTGCCTATGCGCGCGCGCTCGACCGGCCGGCCGGGCTTCAGCCGCAGAAAAGGCCGGCGCCGCGCCCGCCGGTCGAACTGCGGCCCAAGGCGCTGAGCGTCACCCGGATCGAGGTCCTGCGCCGCGATCCTTACGCGATCTATGCCGAATATATTCTCCGCCTGAAGGCGCTCGAGCCGGTCGAAGGCGACGACCGGCCGCGCGAAACCGGCATGGCGTGGCATGCGAGCTTGCAAGCGTTCGTCGAGGCCTATCCGTCCGGCGCCCTTCCGCCCGAGGCGCGGGCGCGGCTTTTGGAGATCGCGCAGGCGCGCTTTGCGCTCTTGCGCGCAGATCCGGCCTTCGCGCTCCACTGGCCGAACATCGAAAAGGGCCTCGACTTCTTTCTCGGTTTCGAGCGCGAAACGCGCGGCGCCATTCAGCAAATCTGGGTCGAGCGGCAGGGCGCGATCTCGATCCCGCTCGCCGGCGGAACCCCGTTCAAGCTGAGCGCGCGGGCGGACCGGATCGATCGTCTTCGTTCAGGCGCCGCGAGGATCATCGACTACAAGAGCGGAGCGCCGCCGAGCGCCAAGGAGGTCAAGGCGGGTTTCTCGCCGCAACTGACATTCGAAGCCGCCATGCTGGACCGAGGCGGATTTGAGGGCCTGCCGCCGCTTGAAACAGAGGAGGCGATTTATCTCAAGCTCGGCGGCGCAGCTGGCGGCGAAGAAAAGCCCGCAGGCGGAAAGAGCGAGAATATCAGCGCCCTCGCCGAGCAGCATTTCGCCGGACTTCAGACGCTGCTCGACGCGTTCGCCGGCGAAGAGACGCCCTATCTGTCGCGCCCGTTCCCCAAATTCGCGCCCCGTTTCTCGGACTACGACCATCTCGCGCGCGTCAAGGAATGGTCGGCGACCGGCGGCGAGAGCGATTCCGGCGAGACGCAATGAGCCGCTCTCTCGCCATACCGGAACCGTTGAGGCTGCGACAGGCCCGGGCCTCGAATCCGGCAACGTCGGCCTGGGTCTCCGCCAACGCCGGGAGCGGCAAGACCCATGTGCTCACCCAGCGGGTGCTGCGGCTTTTGCTCGATGGAACGGCGCCGGCGCAGATCCTGTGCCTCGCCTACACCAAGGCGGCGGCCGCCAACATGGCCGAGCGCGTGTTCGGCAAACTCGCGCTATGGACGAGCCTCGACGACAAGGCCCTGATGCAGGCGATCGTCGACTGCGGCGCGTCCACGCCGGGTCCGCATGACCTCGTGTTCGCGCGGCAATTGTTCGCCCGCGCCATCGAGACGCCAGGCGGCCTCAAGATTCAGACACTGCACGCCTTCGCCGAGAGGTTGCTCAGGCTCTTTCCCTTCGAAGCCAATGTCCCGGCGCATTTCAAGGTTTTCGACGAGACCGAATCGAAGCGGCTGCTCATCGAGGCGCGCGACGCCGCGCTCGCCGAACTCGGCGCCTCGAGCGAAAGCAGGAACGCCCTCGACCTGGTCGCGCGCGAATTGGGCGCGGCGAGATTCGACGAGCTTCTGACGGAGGCGCTTCGTTGCGCGGAAATCTTCGAAGCTCATGACAACGCGAAAAGCTACGCGGCCGCGTTGCGCGTTCCGCTGGGTCTTTCGCCGGGCGCGACGGTCGCGAGCGTCGAAGCGGAGATGCTTGGCGGCGACACCGGGCGCGTGCGGCGCGAGCGATGGGCCGAACGCCTCGAGGCCGGCAGGAAGAACGACTGCAATATCGCCGCGAGCCTTCGCGCGGCGAATCGCGAAGGTCCGCAGCAGGATCGCGTCCAGGGCCTGCTCGACGCGCTTTTCAAGGAGAACGGCGAAGGGGGCCCTCGCGGGGGTGAAAACGGCGCCGTCGCGACCAGGGATCTGGCCCGGAACGACCCGTCCCTCGAAGAGGATCTGCGCCGCGAGCAGGAGCGCTTGCTTCCGTTGCGCGAGAGAAGGCGCGCCGCGCTCACGCTCGAGCGCAGCGCGGCGCTGTTCGTCGTCGTCCGGTCGATCCTCGCGGCCTTCGCGCGGATGAAGGCCGAGCGCGGCGCGCTCGATTTCAGCGACCAGATCGCGCGCGCGCTTGCGCTGGTGACGCGGTCGAGCGCGGCGTGGGTGATGCACAAGCTCGACTATGGGCTCGATCATCTGCTGCTTGACGAAGCGCAGGACGCATCCGCGCCGCAATGGGGCATTCTCGCCGCCATGAGCGCCGAATTTTTCGCCGGCGCCGGGGCGCGGCCCAAGGAGCGCACAATCTTCGCGGTCGGCGACGAGAAGCAGTCCATCTTCGCCTTCCAGGGCGCGGCGCCCCGGATGTTCGCGGAAATGAAGCGCGATTTCGCCGAGCGTCATCGCGAGGCGAAGCGGGCGTTCGCCGACGTGCCGCTGACCTTCTCGTTCCGGTCGTCGCAAACGATTCTCGACGCCGTCGACATGACCTTCCGCAACGAGCTCGCCTGGCGCGACGTCGCGGCCCCCGGGGAGCCGCCGCCAAGTCACCAGGCCATTCGCGACTTGAAAGGCGTGGTCGAACTCTGGCCGCCGATCGCTCCAACGCCAGCGCCGGACCCGGAAGACTGGAGCATGCCGCTCGATCCGCCCGCCCAGGATGACCCTCCGGTGATCCTCGCCAGGCGGATCGCCGAAGTGATCAAAGGCTGGCTCAAGCCCGCCTCGCGCGAGCGGGTGATCGACCCGGATACGGGTGAAATGCGCCGCATTCGCGAGAGCGACGTCATGATCCTGGTTCGCACCCGCAACGCTTTTTTCGAGGCGATGATCCGGGCGCTCAAGGCGGCGAACGTGAAGGCCGCCGGCGCCGACCGGCTCAAGCTCAAGGACCATATCGCGGTGATGGATCTCATCGCCGCCGGCCGGGCGGCGATGCTGCCGGACGACGATCTGACGCTGGCCTCAGTGCTCAAGTCGCCGCTCATCGGCTTCGACGACGACGCGCTCATGAAGATTGCGGCGGAGCGGAGCGGCTCGCTCGCCGACGCGCTCAAGCGCGCGGACGATGGCGTCGCCGCCGAAGCCGCGCGCCGGCTGGAAGTTTGGCGCGGGCGGGCGAAGGCGCTTTCGCCCTTCGCCTTCTACGCCTTCCTGCTCGGCCAGGACGGCGGCCGGCGCGCGCTGATCGGCCGGCTCGGACCGGAAGCCGCCGACCCGATCGACGAATTCCTGACGCTCGCGCTCATGCATGAGCAGCGCGAAGCGCCGTCGCTCCACAACTTTCTGAGCGAGGTCGAATCCGCCGATGTCGAGATCAAGCGCGACATGGAGGTCGAGACGGAGGGCGTGCGGGTGCTGACCGTCCACGCCAGCAAGGGGCTCGAGGCGCCGATCGTCTTTCTGCCTGACGCCTGCGGCGGTCCGGACGCGAGGCACGAACCCAAGCTCCTGCGGCTCTCGCCGAGGCCGGGCGACCCGCCGGTCCTGGCCTGGGCCAGGAAGTCGGCGGAGGACGCCGACGCAGTCGCCTCGGCGCGAGCCGAGGCGCGCGCCGCCCAGGCGGGCGAGCACCGGCGCCTGCTTTATGTCGCCATGACTCGGGCGGCCCAGCGCCTCATTGTCGCTGGCTACGAGACCTCGAGGCGCCGTCCAGCCGATTGCTGGTACGATCTCATTGAGGCCGGCCTCGCCGACAAGCTCGTCGAAGCGCCGGCCCCGTTCCGTGGCGGCGAGACAATCCTCTCTTTCGGCGAAGCGCTGCGCGCCGAGGATGCGGCCGGAACGGCGCCCCTTCCCTCCCGCGACGCCCTGCCCGGCTGGCTTCTCGCCCAAGCGGCGCCCGAGGCCGTCGCGCCTCCGCTCAACCCTTCGCGCGCCGGCGGGGGCCGCGGGGGCGACCCCGAACGGGCGCTCGAGGGACGGCTCGCCCACGCGCTCATCGAAATGCTGCCCGGTCTTCCGCCCGAGCGTCGCCTGGGCGCGGCTACGGCCTATCTCGAGGCCTGGGGCGGCGCGCTTGCCGAATCCGTACGCGCGGCTCTCGCCTTAAAAGTGCTCGCGGCGATCGGCGCGCCTGAGCTGAGCCCCCTCTTTGGACCGGGCGCTAGAGCCGAGGTCCCGCTGACGGGGCTTCTGCAGCGGCCGGGGCGGCCCGACCTCCCTTACAGCGGACGCCTTGACCGAACTCGTTGCAACCGGCGAAGGTGTATTGATTGTTGATTTCAAGCTCGGGGAAAAGCCAATTCACCCAGCGCAAGTCCATGTCGCCCAGCTCGCCCTTTATCGCCTCGCCCTGCAGCCGCTGTACCCGGGGTTGCCGATTCGCGCGGCTCTCGTCTATCTAGACGGCCCGACGCTCGCGCCGATTGGGGAGGCCGAGCTCGAGGCGTCGCTCAACGCCATCGCCCAGGCGTCGTAGAGAGGCGTCGTAGAGAGGCGTCATAGACATGCCACACACCCCCCGTAGTTTTGCCGTTTTTCCTGCAATTCCGCAGGGAAGCAATGTCTTGATCGCCTTGAAGAGGTCGCATTTGCTGGCCAAGGTCGCGACGATGGCGAGCGAAACTCGGCAGGGCGGGCGCCCGGGACTTTTGCATTTTGATCTGGGGAAGCTTGGGCGGGGGCCGAGGCGCGGCGGGGTCTGCGCGGCAGCCGGGCTTGCTTTTGCAATGGCGCTCGCGGGTGGGGATCGGCCCGCCGAATCACAGAAAATCCCGTACGGCATGGTGCCTTATAGCCATCCGGTTTTTAAGAACGGGAAGCGCATGTTGTGGCATGGCGCGTGGCGCGGCAGCAGCCTGGGCAAATACGCTCGCCGGGGCGCCAGGGCCGCGGAAGCGAGGCCCGCGCTGGCCCTCGCGCCTGAGCCGCAGGCGCCAGCTGCCTCGAAGGGATTTACAATCCTTGCCGACCCTGGGGACGCCAGGGCGAGCCGGATGGCCCGGGATTTCGCGACGGTCATGAGCGCCAGCGGGACCGCCGGGCGCGTTATCGTCGGCTCCACTTCGCCAAACGGCCTTGGCAAGGTCCTCAAGGGCGATATGGCGGACTTCGCCATCGTCTCGCTCGACAGCCTTCTGTCGAGCGCCAAGGGCGATGCGGAATGGGTCAAGCGCGCCCCGTTCGTCGCCCGCCTCGCTCCGGAGACCCTGGCGGTGATCGCGCCTCGAGAGGTCAAGTCTATCAACGACTTACAGGGAAAAACGGTAAGCTTCGGCGATCTGGACAGCGCCACCTCGACCAGCGGCAGAATGCTGTTTTCTCGCCTGGGCGTGACTGCGAATCAGACGAACGGGCCGCTCCCGGAAGCGCTCGACCGTCTCGCGGCGGGCAAGGTCGACGCGGTTGTGGTGCTTGGCGCCGAAGAAGGCGCCGCCCTTGACGATTTCGGCGCCGATGGGCGGTTTCACATCGTGAGCATTCCCTGGTCACCGGCTCTGGAGTCGGTCTACGCCCCGGCGCATGTCACGGCGGCCGAACGTCCCAATCTTGTCAGCGCGACGAATCCTGTCGAAACGATCGGCGAACCGATGGCGCTCGTCGCGCTCGACGCGGCGACGGGATCAGCGCGAGCCGAGGCGCTCGGACAGGTGGCGCGCGGCTTCTTCGACAATTATGACGGCTTCCTGCGCGACGACCACGATCCGCACTGGCGGGAGGTCAATCTTGCAGCCGACGCCTCTTCGCCAAACCAGCCATGGCCGCGGCTCGCGGCGGCGCAAACCTGGCTCGATGCGAAAAAGCCGTCGGCCGATGGATCTCTCGACGCGTTCCGCGCTTCCGCCAAGTCTGCCGCTGAATTCGGCCGGCTGGCCAAGCGCGGCGGATTCGGATCGGCTCTATGACGGCCTGACCCGCTGGCGCGGACTGATGCAATAAGGGAGGCGAACGCTGGCCATTTCCTGGAAAGCGCTTTCGAGCGTCCTCGGGGCGCTCATCGCCGGCATGCTGGTGTTAGCGTGCTGGCCCCGGCTCGAGCCGTCGGCGGTTCACATGAAGGCTGCGGTCGAGCAGCCTGTCTTCGTCACCGCGCTTCCCGCCCCGGCCGCGCGGAAGGGGCCGATGGTCCAGTCGATCGCCAAGGACGCGATAGGCAAGCTGGCGCTTGCCTTGCGCGCCCAGCCCGCGGGCCTCAGCGCGCAACAAGCCGGCCCTGGCGCGGCCCTGGCGATACCGATCAACGAAGGGCGCAGGCTTTGCGCGGAAGGCCTCGTGGCCTTCGCGAAGGGCGACATCGCAACCGCCCGCGCGTTTTTTGTCAGCGCCGCCCAGGCTGGCGACCCTCGCGCGCTGGTTGCGCTTGGCGACACCTTCGATCCGGCGACGCTCACCCGTCTTGGCGTGATCGGGCTCAAGGGCGATGGCGTCAAAGCGCGCGACTATTATGCGCGGGCGCTCGCCGCGGGCGCCAGCGGAGCGCGTGAGCAACTCGCTTCCTTAGCGTCGGAGTAGGCGCGCTCCTTTCCGCCGCTCACCAAAGCTGGTCCCTCAGGCGAGCGCGATCCGGGACGTTGGGCCGGCGGCGCGAACGCGCTCGTCGGCATGCGTTTCGAACTGCTTGAAATTGTCGCGGAACATCTGCACGAGCCGCCCTGCGACTTCGGCGAATTCGGCCTTGCTGCGCCAGGTCTTGATCGGTTCGAGAATATGCGGCTCGACGCCGGGGACCTGCGACGGCACGGCCAGGCCGAAGTACGGGTCGGTGCGAAAATCCGCCCGGTGCAGGGAGCCGTCGAGCGCGGCCGCGGCCAGGCGGCGCGTCACCCGGATCGGCATCCGCCGTCCGGCGCCGAACTTGCCGCCCGTCCAGCCGGTGTTGACGAGCCAGCAATCGACATGGTGCCGCGCCACCAGTTCGCGCAGAAGCTCGCCATAAACGGTCGGATGCAGCGGCAGGAACGGCGCGCCGAAACAGGTCGAAAACGTCGCCTGCGGCTCGGTCACGCCCTTCTCCGTCCCCGCAACCTTGGCGGTGTAGCCGGACAGGAAATGATACATCGCCTGCGCCGCGTCGAGCTTGGCGATCGGCGGCAAGACCCCGAAAGCGTCGCAGGTCAGCATGATGATGGCCTTGGGATGACCGGCGCGGCCGGTCGCCGAGGCGTTGGCGATGAAATGAAGCGGATAGGCGATGCGGGTGTTCTCGGTCCTGAAATCGTCGTCGAAGTCGGGAATCCTCGAGTCCGGATCCAGCGTCACGTTCTCCATCACGGCGCCGAAACGTTCGGTCGTCGAATGGATCTCGGGCTCGGCCTCGCGCGACAGCTTGATCGCCTTGGCGTAGCAGCCGCCCTCGAAATTGAAGATTCCGTCCCGGCCCCAGCCATGCTCGTCGTCGCCGATCAGCGTGCGCTGCGGATCGGCGGAGAGGGTGGTCTTGCCGGTGCCCGAGAGGCCGAAGAAGATCGCCGCGTCGCCGTCCGGCCGACATTGGCCGAGCAATGCATCGGCATGACCTGTTTTTGCGGCAGGAGGTAGTTGAGGACGGTGAACACCGCCTTCTTCATCTCGCCGGCGTAGCTCGTGCCGCCGATGAGCACGATCTTGCGGGTGAAGTCGCAGGCGATGATCGTCTCGGTTCGCGCGCCGTGGCGCCTGGGGTCGGCGCGGAATGAAGGCAGATCGACGACCGTCAGCTCGGGAATGAAGCCGGCAAGATCCTCGGCCGGCGGACGGATCAGGAGATTGCGGATGAAGAGCGAGTGCCAGGCGTATTCGGTGAAGACGCGCGCGCGCAAGCGCAACGCCGGGTCCGCCCCGGCGTAAAGGTCCTGAGCGAACAGCGTCTTGCCTCTGGCGTGGGCGATGAAGTCGGCGAACAGCGCGTCGAAATGCTCGGCCGTCATGGCGTTGTTGTTGTCCCACCAGACCGCAGCCGTCGGTGTTCGCGTCGCGCACCACGAACTTGTCCTTCGGGCTGCGTCCGGTATGCGCTCCCGTATCGGCGACGAGGGGCCCATGCGCGGCGATCCGCGCTTCCTGGCGCTGCAGCGCCTGCTCGTAGAGCTGCGGCGCGCCGAAGTTCCAGTTCATGGCGGCAAGATCGCGGAAGCCGAACCTTTCCGCCCCGAAGTCGACGTTGCGCGCGCCGTTCTCGATCATGACCTCAACCGTCCCCCGAAAGGCGCGCGTTGGCGCGCGAACAATCCAAGCAAATGTCCCCCACGCGTCAACCCGGGGAACTCGGGAACTGCGATCGTGCCCAATCAATTTGACCGTGTCAGGGGTAACCGAACGCTGCATTGAACTTTCGCCTATCGCGACCCCGCTTGCGCCGCGAAGGCCAATGCCGAAGCGATCGAGGCGGTTGTCGAGTGGCTTGCGCGCTGAGGTCGGCTTTCCTCCACAATTCTGGTTAACAAACCCCTTGCGTGTATGGCGATAATGTGTCACAATTTCGTGATTCATGTGTCTTCCAGTTCAGGAACAAAATAACAACTTGTTACCTCGCAGCGCGTGGCGGTTATAATTGTGACAAATTGAGCTTATTGGAGTAATCGCTGCCCATTCATAAGTAAGTTTTTTAGGAGGAGGGCTAAATGACGCTACTTCGGCTCATAGAACGTCGAGGCGTGGTAATCCTGATACTTAGCTGCCTAATTCTCGCAGCGGAAGGCTTGCAAGCTGCGGCTCAGAATACCGGAGAATCGCACACCTCAGCCCAGACCGCTGTTCCCGGGTCAAGTGTCAAACGGAACATTCTACAGATTGACGGTCAAACGCTTACCGTCGCAGTCCCTGAGAAGATTAAAGTCATAGGGAGCGATGCGCAGCAGAAGGTCGGTACATTCTCGCTCGGAGACACGGTCCTCATCCCTGCTGCTGAGGCTGACAAAGACGAAGTCCCGGCCGCAAACATCACCAAAGACAACGCTACCGTGCCGGTCAGCGCGCAGGGGCGACTGGCGGCTGGGTTTATCGCATTTGTATTGGTTTTCATCGTCGCGGGCCTCGCGACCGGCAGGTCGAATAACGGTAAACTCGCGTTTGGGAATCCTCTCAGTTTTTGTGTCGGCATCGATAATCGAACGAGTAACTCGCAGACTCAAATGGTGTTCTGGTCAGCGACAGTGCTTGTTGCTTATCTGACGACGGTTTTTCTGCGTGGATGGATGACGGATTGGAGCCTCCTGGGCGGAGTCGGCATTCCACCAAACCTTCTTGCATTTTCTGGCTTGAGCGCGCTGAGCTTCGGCGGCGCCCGCACAATTACGGTGTCGAAGGTCAACGCGGTAAAGGCCGCTGGCGCCGCCGTAGTGACGGTTGCTTCGGCTACCGCGGAAGCTACCGCGACAGACGCTCAGGCCAAAGGCGACGCCGCAGCCAGCGCCGTTGAAGCTGCTCAAGCCGCGTCAAACAATGCCGGAACCGCGGCCGCGCGCACCGCGATCGATGATGCGCAGGAAGCTGCAAGAATAGCCGGTTTAGCTCAAGCAGCTTCCGACCAAGCGAAGCTATACGCGACCAGTAGCGCCGACATTAAGCAAGCCCCCGCCGGGACTGCTCATATTACGCAACTCTTCCAAGATGATGCGGGCCGCGCCGACTTGGGAGATACTCAGATGATTCTTATAACACTGATCGCGATAGCGACCTATGTGGTCACCTGTTTTCATCAGCTCGGTAATCTTGAGATTGCACAAGAGGTCTCTTTGCCTGACATCGACTCTTACCTGCTGGCTAGTTTTGGCATCGGTCAGGCCGCGTATTTAGCGAAGAAGGCGGCATCGAATATAGGTCAATGATGAAGCGCGCAAGCTGATTGGTCTAACTCAGGAAGTTGTCCTTCGGAACGAGGTATGTTTTGGGTACTGATGCGAGAGCTTGAGTTGTTGTTGCGATATTCCTTTTGGGGAGGCGATCTAGGAAGCAAGGAACGCAAGTTACTTGTTTAGAAATTGATGTTGGATAATCTAGCTTGACGTACGTATTTTGGTTTGAGTTTCGGACGGTGCATGCTTTTGTTTCTCTAGTTTAGATTTCGTCGGGAGGGGGTTGATGCGGTTCTTTGCAGCGAGCTTTGCCGCGCTGTTGTCTGGAGTTCTCCTTTCTGCTTGCTCACCCCTCGATCGGACCTTCCTCGATGCCGGGGTGGGAACCGACCTATATGCGAGCGCTGCTTCGGGATCATCGGACATGGAAGATCTGTACATCGGGCTCCTCTGCGATCGCGCCGGAATTAGGTGCACTGAGCTGGCGCTCGGGTCCCCTAGCTGGACCGTCATTGTCCAAGCAGGAATGAACGACATTGACCAGCGATGCGACGCTTATCTCACTTGGCTGGACGACCGAAGCCGATCTCAGGCGCCGATACTCAAGGAGCTCAGCGATTTGTCAGTCGCGACACAGGCTATCATGGCAACCACGCCCGCGGGTGTGGAGGCGATAACAGTTGTCGGCATCGCTTTTGGGCTCGCAAGCAGTACTTTTACAAACTTCAATTCTAGATTACTCTACGAGATTAACCACTCTACTGTACAGTCTGTTGTACTCGCCAATGACAATCGATTTCGGCAAGAACTACAAGGAAAAACGATCAATAATAGGCCAGCGGCGATCTATGCGCTGCGCTCATATCTTCGGCTATGCATGCCGTTCACCATTGAGACGCAGATTAATAATGCGGTTACATTGTTCGAGGTCGGCGACATTGCCTCGGCTGGTGCGAATCCAAACCCGCTTATATCCGCGAATAACGTCGCGACAGTAGTTAGCAATACGACTATGACATTTTCCGCGAGTGCCTCCAGGGATACGATCCGACGATGGCTACGTCCAAACGGAGTTCTGGACACCTCGCGTAGAGACAATCTGGCTACCTGGGTGAAGCAAAACACTACTGCTACCTGGAATGCCTTTTTAGATAATAACAGTGAGGAATCGGATCGTCAGAGAGCAATTATTCGATTCAAAATGCCGTAAGTTTTAACTTGAGTAGAGGAGTGTGCGATGAGGTTCAAAACGGAAACTATAACCGAGGTTCCGGGCGATCAGCTCGCGGGAGTTATGCAAGACGCCCAGGATGGGGTGCCTACGCCGAGTAATATAACGAGCTCCCCTGACGGAAGAGGAACCTTCACCGTAGTCGTATTCTATCCGGCGGATACAACTGTTTCTGATCCAGGCCCAACTCCTGGAGGGGCGCCCGCAGTTGCACCGGCGGAACCACCGGACGATCCAGCGCCTTTCGCGGCTTTCGCAGCCTCCGTCGGCACGACATTTTGGCCAGTCGTGGATCCCGGCCCCAATACCCGGATCGTCTCCTATCACCCATCCCCTGACAAAACGATCGGGAACATCGGACGATGTTTTTTTGACGACCGGCCGGGAAGACATCATGTGGGGGTCGATCTTTTTGGCAAGGAGGGTGACCCGGTCGTTGCGTGCGCTGACGGGACGATAGTTAGCTTCTACAAATTCTATAACAGC
Organism: uncultured Alphaproteobacteria bacterium; assembly: GCA_963764955.1. Lineage (GTDB taxonomy): Bacteria > Pseudomonadota > Alphaproteobacteria > Rhizobiales > Beijerinckiaceae > Roseiarcus. Next base: position 40,682 of record CAVXVE010000052.1, read on the forward strand.
AAGGGTCGCGATACTTTTGCACTTGTCATCGCACACGAGGGAGTCGTCATCAACTATGGCGAAGTCGCTCCGAACTCTCTTCAGGAGTTCGGTTTAAAAATCGGCGACTCCGTTAAGGCCGGCCAGACCGTTGGTCTCATTGGCGCAACGGGCATGTTGCATTTCGAGACCTATGAGCCGGGCGCCAAACAAAACATTCCATGGATGGACAACCAGCCGAGACCCTTGCAACTTCAGAATCCCACACAGCTCTTGTTTTCGCTAGCGGCTACAGGAAAAGGAAGTGCCGCGGGCCAAGGACCATCCGCGCCCTCAACCCCATCTGGCCCGCAGCAGATCGCGTGGGGCGGAGTCGTCAGCGCCCCTTTCAAAGCGAAAGTGATTGATATTTCTAGCGCACTCGGTTGTGATCCGAGTTATTTAATGGCAGCAATGGCCTTTGAAAGTGAAGAAACGTTCTCGGCTACCATTAAGAATCCAAAGAGTGGGGCGATAGGTCTTATCCAGTTCATGCCAGACACTGCGCAAAGCCTCGGCACGACGAGTTCAGCTTTAGCGAACATGACTGCCGAGGCGCAGCTAACATTTGTCCAAAAGTACCTCCAACCATTTCGAGGAGAAATGAAGTCGTTGTCCGACGTTTACATGACGATCTTGTGGCCGAAAGCGGTAGGAGAACCAGATGCTACGGTAATTTTCTCCACACCGAGCATTCAATACCAGCAGAATCGAAGCTTGGACGTTAACAATGACGGTCACATAACAAAAGGCGAAGCTGCGTCTCTTGTCCAGAATGAACTTGATAAAGGACTTGGAGGCGCTCGACGTGGTTAGTTCGTTTCTGTCTAAATTTTGAATGAGCGGGGCTTGCAGATACTATACTAGTGTCTGCAAGCAACTGTATCTTACCTCTTTTGCCCCTTCACATAGGCGATGTAACCTTCGACGTCCTTCGCCGGTTCCGCATAGGCGTCGCCCAAAGCCTTGGCGACCGCGCCCATGAAGGTCTTGGCCCATTCGGGATAAGGATAGTCGATGACCTTGAGGAATTCGAGGCTGCACGCGAGGCGAATGTCGGCGATCGACGGGTGGTCGCCGCCAACGAACGTCTTGCCGTCGAGAAAGAACTTGTGGAACGCAGCGAGCGTCTCGCCGACCGCTCCCGCCGCCGCCTCTCGCGCCTTCTCCTTCTCCGCTGGCGTGGCGTCGCTGGCGCCGACCTCGCCCGGATAGTGGGGGAAGCCCAACGCTCCATAGGTCGAGCGCACGATATAGGGATAGAGCGTGCCGACGATATAGAACATCGCGCTGTCGACCATCGCCCGCTTTTCCGGGTCAGTCGGATAGAACTTGTCGAGATGATGCTTGTTGCAGAGATACTGCATGATCGCGCAGCTCTCCCACATCACGCCCTTCGGCAGGCCCGGCGCCTCCATCATCGGCGTCAGATGGGCCGGATTCTTGGCGAGAAATTCATCGGTGCGGGTCTTGCCGTAGACGTCGTCCTCGGTGAAATCGAGCTTGGCCGCGCGAACGAACACGCGCGCGGTCATGTTGTTGACGCTCGGCTTGATGACATGGAGCTTGATTGCGGACATTGGGCGCTTCCTCCTATTTGTTTTCGATGAGCTCAGGCGCGTGGCTGCGCTGGTATGGATCCCTGGGCGAGCGGTCGGCCGACAGGCTCTTGGTCGCCGACTTGACCAGACTTTCGATCGCGTCGGCGAGGTGGACTTCGTTGATCGCCCGGTCGCCGCGCGCGACGCGCAGATTGTGGGCGGCGAACAAAACATCCGAGCGGGTGAAGCCGTGCGGAGCGTCGAATTTCCAGCACGAAAGCTCGATGAGCAGCCCGAGCGGATCCTCGAAATAGATCGCATCGAAGATCATCCGGTCGCGCACGCCGGTGTTCGGAATGCCGCGCGCGCCCAGCCGCTCGACCGCCTGCATGAACACGGCGCGCGAGACGTTGAACGCCATATGATGCACGCAGCCGCTGTCGGTCGGAGTGCGGCGCTTGACCGGCTTGCGGTCCTCGTTGGTGAACACGGTTATGAGCCGCCCGTCGCCGGGATCGAAATAGATGTGGCTTTCGCCGGCGTTGTCGAGATTGGGCTGCTCGAAGATGAAAGGCATGCCGAGCACGCCCTCCCAGAAGTCGATCGAGGTCTCCCGATCGGCGCCAACCAGCGTGACGTGATGCAGACCCTGGGTCTGAAGCTTTTGCATGGGCCTCCTCCTCAGACTTTTTCGACGAGTTTGGACTTGTATTCGCTGCGCGGGAGAGCGCCCGGGGCGACAAGCGTGATCTCGGTCGTGACCAGAAGCTTATCACGCAAACGAGCGCGGATGCGGTCGGCGAGGCCCTCGACGCCGCTCCCGGCGCGAGCTCGACGCTGACCGGCAGCGGCGGCTCCTGCCTGACGCCCGCGACACGCGGGCGGATCACGATGACGCCCGCGACCGCCGGGGCGAACTCGTTGACGACCTCGCGCAAGGCGGAGGGAAAGACGTTGACGCCGCGCACGATCAGCATGTCGTCGGTGCGGCCGATGCAGCGCACGCGCGGGCTCGTGCGCCCGCAGGCGCATTTGCCCATGCTCAGGCGCACATGGTCGCGGGTGCGAAAGCGCAGGAGCGGCGCCGAGCGATTGACGAGATGAGTGAGCACGAGCTCGCCTTCGGCGCCGTCGGCAAGCGGAATGGCCGCGCCCGTCTCCGGATCGATCAGCTCGAAATGCACGAAGCCCCGGCCGCTGAAATGCATGCCGGCCTTCTGCTCGCACTCGCCCCATAGGGAAACGGAAATGTCGCCGATGCCCATCGCCTCGGTGACGCTCGCGCCCCAGGCCGCTTCGAGCTTGGCGCGCATCGCGGGCTCCCCGCCGCCGGGCTCGCCCGCGACCATCACCCGCCTCACGCTCGACTTCGCAAGGTCCCTGCCGCGCGCCGCGGCCCATTCGGCAAGATGCAGGGCGTACGAGGGCGTCATCGCGACGACGGTCGGCTTCGAGCAGCTCGACTGCGGCGACGAGGCGCTCGGTGTTTCCCGAGCCGACGGGAATATGGCAGAGGCCGAGCCGGTCGAAGGCGCCAAGCGCCGCCCCGGCGACGAAGGGCCCGGCGTTATAGGTCGAGACGATGCGCTCGCCGCGCGTTAAGCCGGAGGCCGCGTAGGAGCGCGCGGACGTGCGCACCCAGACTTCGAGGTCGGCGGCGGTGAGCGGGATATAGCTCGGCGTTCCGGTCGTGCCGCTGGTCGAATAGATGCGCACGATCTCCTCGCGCGAAGCGGTCCGGTGCGACCCGATCGGCTCGTCGGCCGAGCGCGAGCGCCTCAGCTCGTCCTTTTCGGTCAGTGGCGCGCCTTCGATCGCCTCGAGGCCGCCGACCGCGCCATGCGTTGCGAAGCCGGCGCGCTCGAGCTTGTCGCGATAGAAGCGCGAGCGCTCGAACAGATATTCGATCTGCTTGAGATAGAGCGGCGCGTCGGATCGCGCCTGCTCCTCCCACGGCGCCTGCTCGATGTCGGGCTCGACGATCATCGGGCGGCGCCCGTCCGCGTCGGCGGTATGAACGATCGCTTCCTCGCCCTTCGAGGCCATCAGGAAGCCGATCGGCGTCTCCGCCTCCTCCATGCAATGGGCGATGAGCCCGGCCGTGCGGGCGAGGATCGGCGCGGCGCGGATGAGGCCGGGGGGAACGTCCGGCGTCGCGGAGCGTCGCCGCGATGGTCATGGACACATTCATCGGCAGCGGCTTGCCCCAGACCTCAGCCGCCGCTTTGGTGAGCGCAAGCGCCGCCTCGACGGAGCGCCCGGCGATTCCGCGCTCGCGCGCGAGCGCGATCATGCGCTCGGCGCGCGGATCGACGGGCTTATGCAGCGGGTGGCCATAGCCGGGGAGCGGCTGGCGCCGCTCGCGATATTCGCGCGCGACCTCGAGGGCGGCTGCGTCCAGCGCGCCGCCTGCGTCGACGCGCGCCAGCACATCCTCGATCACCTTGCGGCAGAGGTCGGCCGTGCCCAGAATCACCGCGCCGCAGCCGAGCACGCCTGCGGCGATGGCGGCCTGAAGCGCCGCCGGATCGGCGTCGTAGGTCATGCGCGCCGCCTGGACCGATGGCGTCAGCCCATGCTCGGCGAGCGCCACCAGGCTCAGATCGAGAAAGAAGCGCTGCTCATCGGTCGGCGCCCGGCCGGTCGCAAGCAGGAAGACATAGTCGGTGAAGCCGACGCGGCCCATGAGATCATTGACGAGATCGAGGCCGCGCACCGTGATCCTGTCGCTCGACGCGGCGGAGATCGCGGTTCGGGCGGCCCCCGGCTTGCCGATCAGCATGGCGTTCCCTTCCCGTCCGATCCCTTTCCGCGTGCGGCGAATGGGTGTAGGACGATTGTAGGACAATATCAGAGGCGCCGCTTGTGTCAAACGCCGCCGTCAGGAGAAACGGAAAGACAGGCCAGACGCCGCCGCGACGAAGGCGGGCGCGTGCGCCCGTCCCGCCCGCGCATGGCGCGACCGTCGCCTTCATCGTCGAGCGCTTGCGCGAGGACATTTGGGCCGCGCGCCTCGAGCCGGGATCGCGGCTCGTCGAATCCGACCTGACCGCCCGCTTCGCAGTCAGCCGCGGGCCGGTGCGGGAGGGCTTGAGGCGCCTCAGCGCGGACGGGCTGATCGAGCATTGGCCGCATCGCGGAGCGGTGGTCCGGCGCTTGACCGAGCGCGAGATCCGCGAACTGTTCCTGATCCGGATCGAAATGGAGGCGCTCGCCGCCCGCCTTGCGGCCGTCGCCGACGCGCCTGAGCGGCGCACGCGCTTCGCCGCCTCGATCGAGCCGATCCATTCCGAGGCGGCGCGCAACCCTTGCGATTATCTCAAGGAAAACGCGGCCTTCCACGACGCCGTGATGGCGCTCGCCGACAATCTTCAACTGGGCGAGCTGGCGGTGCGGCTGCAATTGCCGCTCATCATGGCGCAGGTCGGCGACGTGCTGACGCCTCCCGTGCTCGAGGCGTCGGTCCGGGAACACCGCGCCATCGCCAAGGCGATCCTCGAGCGCGATCCGTCCGCCGCGTCGGCGCGGATGCGCGAGCATCTCGAACGGGCCGCGGCGGTGGCGCTCAAGGCGCGCGCCGCTCGCGCAACAGCCGAGAACGCGAGCGATGTCCCGCCGCCCGCGCCTCGCGCGCAGCGCTCGAGCTGTTCGCGTTAATCCCGCCTTCGCTATCTTCAATGCGCGATCACTCGGGTTGCGCGCGGCGATGTCCCATTGTACGCGGCGGCGCGACCCGATTCTGCGGCCTCCTCGCCGGCGAGACGTCTCGGTTCGGGCGCTTTTGCGAGGCAAGCGTGATGTTGACGGTTTGGATAAGCCTTGGCGTCGCGGCCTTGACTTTCGCGTTTGGATTGGCCGGACTTTATCTGCAAAAGCTCTTGCCCGAGGGGCACACCTCCGATCGCTCGCGCGAGATGATCGGGGCGGTCATCGGGCTCATCTCGCTGTTGCTCGCGCTCGTGCTCGGAACCCTGATCGGCTCGGCTTACAGCTTCTACTCGACACAGAAGTCGGAAATGGAGATCTTCGCCTCCAGGGCGCTGCAGCTCGACATGGCGCTCGCCCAATACGGCCCGGAGACAGCTGCGGCGCGCGCCCAGATGAAGGACACGCTGACGATGGTTCGCCGAATGCTGTGGTGGCGCGGCGAATCGGGAACGATGCGGCCGGATTTCACCGTCGCCGAACCCATCCCGCATCTGAAGGCGACGGACACGTATGTCGCTTCGCTCGACCCGAAGACCGCGGCTCAAAAGCAATTCCAGGCAGCCGCGGCGGGATACGCCAGCGCCATGGAGCAGACCCGGCTCCTCATCTCGCTGCAACTCGCAAGCCCGGTCTCCTGGCCCTTGGTCGGGATTGTGGTGTCATGGGCGATGATCCTGTTTTGCGGTTTCGGCGTGCTGTCGCGCATCAACGCGACCACGATCGCGGCTCTGGGCTTCGGCGCTTTCGCCGTCGGAAGCGCCCTCTTCCTCATCCTGGAGCTGAGCCAGCCGTTCACCGGCGTGTTCCGGCTCCCCTCCGCCGCCATCGACCAGATGCTGGCTTCGCTCGACAAGTAACGCGCGCGACCCGAACCGCCTCACGCCGCGTAGCGCTCGATGTCGACCGAAAGCCGCCGCGAGCCCCACGCGCCGGGCTGGGCGGCGAACACGCCCGCCATCCGGGTCCCGCAGCTTGAGCACGCGCCCGCCGCGTCGAGCGCGTAACCCGTGATCGTATAGCCGTCGCGCCCGATCGCGCGCGCGCCACAGGCCGGACAGAGCGTCGCCTGGCGCGCCGGATCGTGAACGTTGCCGACATAGACGTGGTGAAGCCCGTTGCGGATGGCGATCGCGCGCGCCCTTTGCAGCGTAGGCGGCGGCGTCGGCGCCGTCTCCAGCATGTGATAGTCGGGATGGAACGCGGTGAAATGCAGGGGGACGTCCGGCTTCAATTCGCGCGCCACCCATTGCGTCAGCGCGTCGAGCTCCTCGTCGGAATCGTTCTCGCCCGGAATGAGCAAGGTCGTGATTTCCGTCCAGACATTCGTCTTGTGAACGAGATATTTGAGCGTTTCCAGCACCGGCTCGAGCGAACCCGCGCAGCGCTTGGCATAGAAGCGCTCGGTGAACGCCTTGAGGTCCACGTTCGCCGCGTCCATGCCCGCGAACAGGCGCTTGCGCGGCTCTTCGCAAATGAAGCCCGCGGTGACCGCGACGTTCTTCACGCCGACCGCGCGGCAGGCGGCGGCTGTGTCGAGCGCGTATTCCATGAAGATGACCGGGTCGTTGTAGGTGTAGGCGACGCTCGCGCACTTGAGCCGCCCGGCTGCGCGCGCAATCGTGTCCGGCATGGCGAGCGCGCTCAAGCGCGCTGTTTCGCGGCTCTTCGAGATGTCCCAGTTCTGGCAGAACGAGCAGGCGAGGTTGCAGCCGGCCGTGCCAAACGAGAGGACTGACGAGCCGGGCAGGAAGTGGTTGAGCGGCTTCTTCTCGATCGGATCGACGCAGAATCCGGTCGACCGGCCGTAAGCCGTCAGCTCCATCCCCTCGCCGTCCTCGCGGGCGCGGCGCACGAAGCACAAGCCCCGCTGGCCCGGGCGCATTTTGCACAAGCGCGGGCATAAGGAGCAGGCGATCCGCCCGTCCTCGAGCTTCGTCCAGTACCCGACATTGACGCAGTCAGCGTCCATCGCCCTCCCCGCGCTTGCGCCTTTGTAGCTTTCCAATATGTCGCGAGCGCGGCGCGCGCTTGCCCAACGCGCCGCTCTGGCGCGGCGCGTGGGGCGCGCCTACATTTCGCCGGGTCAAGCGATGGGGCGTCGCCGATGCGAGCAAGCGAAGTCCATCCCGCGCAGGTCGCGGGGATGTTTTATCCGGCGGACCCGGATGCGCTGAACGCCTTGATCGCGGACGCGCGCCGCCAGGCGCGGCCCGACGGGAGCGTCGCGCCGAAGGTCGTCGTCGCGCCGCACGCCGGCCTCGTCTATTCAGGCGCGGTCGCCGCGACCGCGTTCGGCCCGTGGGCGCGCCGCGCCGAGCCCGTTCGCCGCGTCGTCATCGTCGGCCCGGCGCACCGCGTCGCATTTCGCGGGATCGCCGTCCACCCTGCGGCGAGATGGCGCACTCCCCTCGGCGAGGTTCAGGTCGCGCCCGCCGCTCACGCCGATCTCGCCCAAGCGCATGGCGTCTTCGTCGATTCACGGCCGTTCGCCGGCGAGCATTCGCTCGAGATGCACCTGGTGATGCTTCAAGCGATGCTGCCGGCCCCGTTCGAAATCGTGCCGCTTCTGGTCGGCGAGGCCGATCCCCAGTCGGTCGCCGAGGCCTTGCGCCGGGTCTGGGGCGGACCGGAGACGGTTGTCACGGTCTCCTCGGACCTTTCGCATTTCCTCGACCAGCGAAGCGCCGAAGCGATCGATTCCGACACCGGCCGGCGCATCGAGACGCTCGACGCCGCGGCGCTCGACGGGCGCCGGGCCTGCGGCTTCCTGGCCATCAAGGGCGCGCTCGAGATCGCCGCCGAGCGCGACATGCGGGCGACCGGCCTCCATCTCGCGACATCGGCGGATGTTGGCGCCGACGCCTCGCGGGTCGTCGGCTACGGCGCTTTCGCGCTCGAATACGCGGCCTCGGCCCGGCTTGCCGAGGCCGATCGCGAGCGTCTGCTTTCAGCCTGCATGGCCGCTCTCGGCTTGGCGGCGCAGACCGGGGGCAAGCCCCCCGCGCCGAGCCTCAACCCCGAATTGCCGGCGCTCTCGCCCTGGCGCGCGACCTTTGTCACCTTGACCGAGAACGACCGGCTTCGCGGCTGCATCGGTTCGCTCAAGCCTCATCGGCCGCTCATCGACGACGCGCTCGCCAATACGACGCAGGCGGCGTTCGCCGACCCGCGCTTTGCGCCGCTCGAGCCATCCGAACTGGCGGCGCTTCGCCTCGACGTATCGATCCTCTCCCAAGCGCGGCCGGTTCACGCGGGAAGCGAATCCGAACTCGTGGCCGCGCTCGAGCCCGACCGCGACGGTGTGATCCTCGCCGCCGGCAAGCGCCGCGCCCTCTTCCTGCCGAGCGTCTGGCGCCACACCTTAGACGCCCGCGAGTTTGTGCGCCATCTGATGGCCAAGGCCGGCCTTGAATCGAATCGCTGGCCCGAAGGGCTGGAGGCGAAGCGTTTCCGCGTCGAATCTTTCGGCGCGCCATGGCGGCGGATCGATCCGAACGACGTCGGATAACGACGGTCGACGCGCAGCCGTCCTGCGATTGAGCAATGTGCGAAGGCTTTTGGCGCCCGGCGCCTAACGCTCGCGCCTCGACGCCTGCAAAAATGGCTACCCCAAAAGAATGTGCGCACAACCAGCCGTAATCTGAAAAGTCTCTTGCCCTCAATAATGCCCCAATGCCAATGTAGCCTTCGGAACCAAAGAACAACGAGAACGTTTGATTCCGCAAACGAAACTGGGGGGCTCAACAAGCGCAGGAGCCTGTCATGTGCGACTACTCGTTGGAGATGTATGGATCGCGCCCCGCCCGTGAGGGCGAGTTGTATGTTACGACGCGGTTCCCAAGCGGTTCGATCGGCTTCGCCTCGGGGGGCGATCCGCGCACCGCGGTTTGCATGCAGTGTGATACGAAAGTGATGCTGACGGACATTCCGCCGGCGTTGCAGACGGCTCTCCGCGTCGGCGCGGAAGCCGAGACGACCTTCGCCCAGCGCGAGGCCGGCTTGTATCGTGACGGTCTGCGGTTGGCGGACGGGCGTTTTGTCTCGCTGCAGGACCTGCAGCCTGGCATTCACGCCCATGTGCCGGCGCTGCTCGAGCGTGACGGACTGAGCTTGGCGAAGACGCCAGAGGCCGTCGACTAAAAGACTGGATCGACTTAAGTCGATCCCCGACCTCGGCCTGCGTCCGCCCATAAGCGACACGCAGGCCGCGGAAGGTTAAGTGTTCCTAGTGACGCGCGATCCGGCGTCCCGATCCCCGCCCTCTTTTCCCTCCCCTCCGTACGCGTCTAGAGCGCTCCGCATTTAGGCTGAATTGAAGAGGATTCCCGAATTCGGGCTTGATCTGATTTCAACCTGCTGGCTGGGTGGAGGCCAGCAGGGATGGCCGGAGCTTATTCGCAGGATTTGCGCGACCGGGTGATCAACGCGGTCGTGGTCGAGGGGATGAGTTGCCGCGCGGCGGCGGCACGGTTCGGGATCAGCGGGTCATCGGCCATTAAATGGGTGGAGCGGGTCGAGCGAAGCGGCTCGCGCACGGCCGCAAAAATGGGCGGCTACAAACGGGTGAGGTTGGAGCCGCACCGCGCCTTCCTCGAAGGCTTGTGGGCGGAGAAATCCGACATCACGCTGCAGGCGCTGTGCGATCGGCTTTTGTCCGAGCGCGGCGTCAAGGCCGACACCTCGCTGATGAGCCGCTTCTTGCGCCGTCTCGGCGTCACGCTCAAAAAAAGACCCTCGTCGCGCGCGAGCAGGACCGCCCGGACGTGAAGCGCCATCGACTGCGCTGGCGAAGCCATCAGCGGCGCGTCGATCCTTCGCGGCTCGTCTTCATCGACGAGACCTGGACCAAGACCAACATGACCCGCCTCTACGGCTGGGCGCAACGCGGCCGACGGCTCGTCGCCAAGGTCCCGCACGGCCACTGGAAGACGGCGACGTTCCTCGCCGCTCTGCGCAACGACCGCATCGAGGCGCCGTGCCTGTTCGACGGACCCATCAACGGCGAGCGCTTTCTGGCCTACGTCGAACAGTTCCTCGTTCCGACCCTCAAGCGCAACGACATCGTCGTGCTCGACAACCTCGGATCGCACAAAGGAAAGGCGGTGCGCCAAGCGATCAAGGCCGCAGGGGCCCGTCTGCTGTTCCTTCCCAAATACTCCCCCGATCTCAATCCGATCGAGCAGGTGTTCGCCAAGCTGAAAGCCCGGGTGCGAAAGGCCGCGCCACGCTCCCTCGACGCGGTCTCCCACGCTATCGCAACCGCGCTCATGGCCATTCCACCACAAGAATGCGCCAACTATCTGAGGAACTCAGGATATGCGTAAGCCTAAATGCAGAACGCTCTAGCGGCCGATCAAAGAAAATCCTGGACCGCCAGGTAAGGTCGCTTCAGTTGTGCTCACTCAAACGGAAGGGGCGCGGCATGGATGTGGCGGTCCGTCGCATGGCTCTCCTGCTTGTCGCGGTCCTCGTCTGCGGTATCACTGTTTTCGCCGCAGACGAGGCTCGCGCTCATGAGGACGCCATCACCGGCGTTGTCAGCGGGCAGCAAATCCAGAAAGTCGGCTTCCGGGCCATGATCCAGAAGCACGCGATCATGTTGAACCTCGCCGGCTCCGCTCGAAACAATCCAAACGGCACGGTCAGCATCAGCCTGCAAGGCGACAAGGACCGGATCGACACGGCCCTCGAAGCCATCCGCGCCGGGAGCAAAAGGTCATCCCACGACAACACGGTCACCGTGACCAGCAGCCCTCTCGATCCCAATCTGAAGACGTTCACTGTCTTCGGCTGGACGTCCACGAGCCGAAACATCACCAACCCCTACGACCTGATCTTTCATTTGCGGCCAACCGACGACGAACTGTCGAAGAAACAGGCGGAGGCGGCCTGGAACGCGATCGCCGAAAGCACGCTCAAGGGCGACGATCTCAAGAAGTTCATGAATCGCCTCGGCGGCGAAGACTGAGGCGTCGGCGCGGATTAAAGCGCGCCTCGCCGCTATCCGCCGATGCGGGAGAAGATATCGCGTAGCGGCGCCCCGCCCCAGGCCGAGGTGACGAAGTCGTTGTGCTCGACCGAGCCGGCGTCGACGAAAGCGACCACGCCAGGGGTGAACTCGGCCGGCAAGCTGCTGACGACCCGCACGCCCGCGGCCTCGAGCGCGCCTCGCACCGCGTCGTTGCCCGCCTGCGAGGAGGTCGAATATGCGCTGACGAAGAAGGCGTTTCGCCCCGGCCCCTCCGCCCAGCTCACGAACTTCTCGCGCTCGCCATAGAGCGCATCGAGCAGCACGAGCCCGCGAACCCGGGAGCCGTCGCCGCCGACGGCGAGCGAATAGGCGGCGGGCAGATAGCCGCCGCTATAGGCGACGATGATGACCGGCATCCGCCTGAAGGCGCCGCGCGCGTGCGGATAGAGATCGCCAAGCTTCCCCTGCGCCTCGCTTAAGAAGGCGGCGAAGCCTCCCGGCGACCAGAATCGTCCGGCGCTCGAATCCTGCGCGTCCACCGCGAGCTGCGGCGCCACCAGCACGGCGTTGAGGCCGGAGTCGGCGAGTTGGCGCACGATCTGCTGGCGGGCGATGACGTCGCGCGACAGCGTCGCGTTATTGCCGTGGAAGAAGACGATGATCACGCCGGGCCTGTTTGGATCGAACGCTTGCGGCGCGGCGAGGAGCACGCTGCGATCGCTATAGGTCTGGTCCTCCCAGTGGACGCCCCCGCGCGGGCTCGAATGGCCAAGCCGGCCGTTGTCGTCGACGTCGAGGAACGGCCTGCTCTTGCCACTCTCCTGATAATTCGGGATGAGGCCGTGGTAGGGAAAGGCCGAGTTCTGGAACGAGGCGAGCTCGACATTGGCGCCGTCGATCGAGGTCAGGCCAGCCTTTCCAGGCTGACCCGTTTGAACCGCCGGACCCGCGCACCCCGCCATCAGGAGAACCGCTCCCAGCGCCAGGCCAGCCGATGGCGTCCGCCCCAAAATTCCACCCCGCATGGCTGATCCTTAACAATCCCTTGGCGGCGCCAAAAGACCTTTTCAGAGCAGGCTTACCGAATCGTGAACAGCGGCGCCCCGCGATCATGCCCCAATTTCTTGCGCGCGGGGCCCGCCAGGGGATACAGAGGCCGCTCCCCATACTGACTACCCCAGGGGCCCGACATGTACTCGTGCACGCCAGCCGATGACAGCGCTGAGGCCGCACCCCACGTCGGCTGTGGCTGCTGCACTCCACAAGTCCGCTCGGTTGCGCGGCGGATCGACCGCGAGCTGTCGCGGCGCGGCTTCATCGCCGGCGTGGGCGCGTCCCTCGCCTCCCTCGGCTTTTCGCCTCGCGCGAGAGCGCAGGCGGCGGAAGGCGCCCGTCCCGTCGTTTTCTCGAATTTCCTGCTGTTCGACGGCAAGTCGAGCGCGCTGAGAGGCGGACTTCGCCTCCTCGTCGAGGGCGGGCGGATCAAGACGCTGGCGACGGACGATTTCTCGCCGCCGGCCGGAGCAGAGGCCATCGACTGCGGCGGCCGGACGCTCATGCCGGGCCTGATCGACGCGCACTGGCATGCGATCTTCGCCGGACTGCCGATCTCGGCCCTTCTGACCGCCGACGTCGGCTTCATCATGCTGGCCGCGGGCGCCGAGGCCGAGCGCACGCTGATGCGCGGCTTCACCACCATCCGCGACCTCGGCGGCCCGGCGTTTGGCCTGAAAGAGGCGATCGACGGCGGCCTCGCGATTGGGCCCCGCATCTATCCGTCGGGCGCGATGATCACCTCGAGCGGCGGCCACGGCGATCTGCGCCCCCTGTCCGATATTCCGCGCGACGCGGGCGGCGCTCCGAGTGCGATCGAGCGGTCGGGCGCGGCCAGCATCGCCGACGGCGCCGACCAGGTGCGGCTCAGGGCTCGCGAACAGCTCCTGCAAGGGCGCCTCCCAGGTCAAGCTCACCGGCAGCGGCGGCGTGTCGTCGCCGCGCACGACGCTCGACATGGTGACGTTCAGCGAGCCCGAGCTGCGCGCGGCCGTTGAGACCGCCGCCGACCGGCAGACTTACGTCGCCGTGCACGCCTATCCGTCGGTCGCGATCGAACGGGCGATCGCGGCGGGCGTCCAGTGCATCGAGCACGGTCATCTCATGGACGATGCGACCGCTCGCCTCATGGCCGAAAAGGGCGTGTGGCTCAGCACCCAGCCTTTCCTGAGCGAGGAGGACACGGGCCCGCTTGCCGGCCAGAGTCGCGCGAACGCGCTTCAGGTGTTCGCCGGAACCGACAACGTCTATACTCTCGCCAAAGAGCACAAGATCAAGACCGCGTTCGGCTCGGATATGTTGTTCTCCCGAAACCTCGCCGAGCGGCAAGGCGTGATGCTGACCCACCTCACCCGCTGGTACGACAACGCCGACATCCTCAGGATGGCGACCGGCGTGAACGGGGAGCTGCTTCAGCTCTCGGGTCCGCGCAACCCTTATCCCGGCAAGATCGGCGTCGTCGAGGAAGGCGCGCTCGCCGATCTCCTGCTTGTCGATGGCGACCCGCTCGACGACATCGGGCTCATGGCCAATCCGGAGAAGTCGCTTCTCGTCATCATGAAGGACGGCAAGCTCTACAAGGACACGCGGCGCCGCACGTAGAGCCTGCTGGGATTCCGTCGAGGTGACGGGCTCCGCGGTCAGACGCCCTCGGCCCCATGGTCCGGCGGGCGCGTGTGACTGCCGAGCCATGCGGAGACAGCCAGAAGCAGCGTCGAAACGACAAAGGTCAGGTGAAGCCCCGCCAGCCAATAGAGTTCGCGATCGGGTTCATGCTCGATGTTCATGAAGCCTTCGAGCAGCTTGATCCCAGAGATGGCGACGATGGAAGCCATCAATTTGAGCTTGAGCTCGCTGAAGTCGATCTCGGCGATCCAGTGCGGCCGCGAATCGCCCTCCCGCATCACGATCGGGGCCACGAAGTTGGTGTAGCCGGAGAGAAAGACGATCACCACCAGGGAGGCGGTAAGCGTCAGGTCGACAATCCCCAGTTCGGACAGCAGGACCGCCTCGTCGTTGAGGTTCGGCAGCTGCGTCAGGAGTTCATAGAGGTGCATGCCGCACTTGAACAGAATCGCGACAAGGCTGATGGCGAGCGCGAGATAGAGGGGCGCGAGAAGAAACCGGCTGGCAAACAGAATTCGCTCGAATGCGTCCCTGATCATCGATCCCTCGAGGTCCCGGCCAAGCGACGCGGCCCGCACGCCATTGTGTTTGAACGCCCGCAGCCGCGCAAGCCGCAGACCCTCGTCGGGCCGGAACGAACCAGCGCGAAGCGCGGCGCGCCTTTCAGCCGCCGCGCAACACGCGTCCGGCGACCGCGTCGAGCTTCTTTAAGAGTTCAGGATCGCGATGGGCGGCAGAGGTGATGAGGGCGAAATCAAGCGCGCGGTCCGATCCGACGGGACAGGCTTCGTGCTCGGCGGGAAACTCGCGCAAGGTCCGCGCGACGACCGCGCCTGCCTTATGGGCGTTCTCCGCCATCACCTTGATCACCGCGGCGACGTCGACTGCGCCATGCTCCTCGTGCCAGCAGTCATAGTCGGTGACCATCGCGACCGTCGCGTAGGAAATCTCGGCTTCGCGCGCCAGTTTCGCTTCCGTCGCGCCGGTCATGCCGACCACGTCCGCGCCGCCCGCCTGGAAGCGGAGCGACTCGGCCAGCGAGGAGAACTGCGGCCCCTCGATGCAGACGTAAGTTCCCCCGTCGCGGCAGGCGATCTGCTCCGCTTCGGCCGCCTCGACCAGGCGGCGGCGCATGAGCGGCGCGATCGGGTGCGCCATCGAGACATGCGCGACGCAGCCATCGCCGAAGAAGCTCGTCTGGCGCCGATAGGTGCGATCGTCGAACTGATCGATCATCACGAACATGCCGGGATAGAGATCCCCGCGAAACGATCCGCAGGCCGATAGCGCAATGACGTCAGTGACGCCGACCCGCTTCAAGGCGTCGATATTGGCGCGAT
This sequence comes from uncultured Alphaproteobacteria bacterium, assembly GCA_963764955.1. Classification (GTDB taxonomy): domain Bacteria; phylum Pseudomonadota; class Alphaproteobacteria; order Rhizobiales; family Beijerinckiaceae; genus Roseiarcus. Next base: position 55,939 of record CAVXVE010000052.1, read on the forward strand.
AGTTGATCGTCGACGGCGAGAACCGATGGCCCCGGCCATGGCGCGCCAGGAACACCGCCTGCGTGTCCCCCACCCGCCCGAAGCGCAGCGCGTCGGAAGGATCGCCCCACGGGGTGGCGATCCGCTCCTCCCTGAGGTCGGTCAGCCCCGGAAGATCATAGACGCCCGAGCCCCCGATGACCCCGACAATTGCTTTGGCCATTCTCACCCCGCCCCTTCAGGAGCGGCATTATCCCAAGGCGCGCCCCTAGTGCACATCCTCCCAGATCCGCTTCTTCACCGCATAGAGCAGCGCGGCGAACACGAGGAGGAAGATCATGACTCTGAGGCCAATTCTCCGGCGCTCGAGAAGATTGGGCTCAGCCGCCCAGGTCAGGAACGCCGCGACGTCCCTGGAGTAATTGTCCAGCGTCGGAGGCGTGCCGTCCTTGTACTCGACCGCGCCGTCGGTGATCGGTTGCGGCATCGCGATCTTGTGTCCGGGGAAGTACAGGTTCCACTGCAGGTCCTTGGGGTTTGTGTAACCGGTCAGGATCGCATGGATGTAGTCGGCGCCCATCTCCTGATATTCGAGGCCCGGCAGCGCGTCGAAGACGAACCAGGGGAAGCCGCGCTCGTACTTCAGCGATTTGGCCAGTAGCGCCATGTCCGGCGGCGCCTTGCCGAACGTTGCGGCCGCCGCCTGGGGATTCGGATAGGCTTCAGGGAGGGGAATGAGGTCGGCCGGCGTCGCGGGGCGCTTGAACATCTCGCCCTTGTCGTTGGGCTCGGCGTTGGTGACCTGATAGGTCGCCGCAAGCGCCCTGACCTGATCCTCGCTGAAATCCGGCCCGCCGGGCTCGGCCAGCGTGCGGAAAGGAATGCTCAAGGCGTGACAGGTGCTGCAGACCTCCTTGTAGACCTGGAACCCGCGCTGGAGCTGGGCCGTGTTGTAAGTGCCGAACATGCCCCCGAAACTCCAGCTCTCACGCGGAGGGTTCGGCTGGTCAGCATCGCTTTGCGCGAGCGCAAAGCCGCTCGAGAAGACGAGCGCCGCGGCCGCAAGGGCAAAGGCGGAATGCTTGACACGCATCATCGTTGAACTTCCTTCCCGAGCCACACGCATCATTCCGCCGCAGCCGCCGCAGCCTTCGTCCTCGTGAGCACCGCGTCGGCGATCGACGTCGGGATCGGCTTCGTCTTTTCGGTGAAGCTCAGGATGGGCATGATGATGAGAAAGAACGCGAAATAGCCGAAGGTCAGGATGCGCGCGATGAGCGCAAGCCCCTCGGTCGGCTCCTGCGAGCCGAGATAGCCGAGGCCGACGCAGATCAGGACAAAGATCCAGAAGAAAAAGCGGAAAGACGGGCGGTACTTGCCCGACTTGACCGGCGAACGATCGAGCCAGGGAATGAAGAACAGCACGACGACCGCCGCCGCCAGGACGACCACGCCCCAGAACTTGCTCGGGATCGCGCGCAGCATGGCGTAGAACGGCAGCAGGTACCATTCCGGCACGACATGCGCGGGCGTCGCCAGCGGGTTGGCTGGAATCGAATTGTCCGCGTCGAGCAGATAATTGGGGATGTAAAACACGAGCCAGGCGTAAAGGATGAGGAAGACCATCAGGCCGACGCCGTCCTTGATCGTGGCGTAGGGCGTGAACGCGACCGTGTCGCGCTGAGGGTCTTTCACCTCGATCCCGTCAGGATTGTTCTGCCCGGCGACATGCAGCGCCCAGACGTGCAGCCCGACGAAACCCGCGATAAGGAACGGGATGAGATAGTGAAGCGCGAAGAAGCGGGTCAGCGTCGGGCCGCCGACGGCGAATCCGCCCCAGAGCCAATGCGCGATCGAGTTGCCGACCAGCGGGATCGCGGAAGTGAGATTGGTGATCACCGTCGCGCCGGCGAAGCTCATCCCGCCCCAGGGCAAGACATAGCCGAAAAAGGCCGTCGCCATCATCAGCACGTAAATGACGACGCCGATGATCCAGAGAAGCTCGCGCGGCGGCTTGAAGGAGCCGTAATAGATGCCGCGAGCCATGTGAATGTAGCAGGCGAAGAAGAAGAGCGAGGCGCCGTTGCTGTGCAGATAGCGGATCAGCCAGCCGTAGTTGACATCGCGCATGATATTTTCGACCGAAGAGAACGCCTCGGTCGACGAAGGAATGTAATGCATCGCGAGAACGACGCCGGTCACGATCTGCGCGACCAGCATGAACGACAGGATCGCGCCGAAGGTCCACATGTAGTTGAGATTGCGCGGCACCGGATAGGCGATGAACGAGGAATGAACCAGACCGAACAACGGCAGGCGGGATTCGAACCAGCGCCCAATCGCGCTTTTGGGAACGTAGGTCGAGGGGCCGCTCATATGGTGGATCTCTGATGGACGGGGAGGCTAGGAATTGGCGAGGAAGGAGTCGAGGGGTTCCCTGTCAGCCAGCTCTTGCCTTGACGTCGGCTAGGAAAGCATTTTGTGGGCCAATCGCCAACGCTGCGCCAGGGGCTAGATGAGAGGAACACTGTCGATTCGGTCCATTGATGGTCAATTCAACCCCCCGGCTGTCCGCCGCCCCGGCGACCGCGGGGTCGCGCCATCGAATTGGTTCGACGCGGCTTTTCGCATCGATCGAATTGGATGTCCATAGCCCGTGGAGCTTCGCATTTCTTCCCGCTTTGCCCACATATGACAACCCCCGCCGCGCCGCTCCTGCTCGCCCTGTTCGAGCCCGACATTGCGCAAAACACCGGCGCAATGATGCGAACCTGCGCCTGCCTCGGCGTCGACGCGGCGATCATCGAACCGGCGGGCTTTCGAGTGGGCGACAGCCGCTTCAGGCGCGCCGCGATGGACTATATCAATGCGGTCAGAATCGAGAGCCACGATTCGTGGGCCAGTTTCGCTGCGTGGCGCGCCGCCAGTCAACGCCGGCTGGTGCTGTTAACAACAAAGGGCGAAACGTGCTTGTGGGATTTTGTCTTTCGTGAAATGGATATTATTCTCGTCGGCCGGGAATCGTCTGGCGTTCCCGAAGCCGTCCAGGCTTCGGCCGACGTCCGGCTCTATATTCCCATTCGGCCCCGCCTGCGTTCTTTGAATGTGGGGATCGCAGCGACAATCGCGATGACGGAGGCGCTGCGTCAGATCGGACGGCTGCCGTCCTCGAAGAAGGCCAAGGGTGATTAGCGCTAAAGCTCAAAAATACCGCGGGCGTGACAGCGACGGGCGGATCAGCGATTCTCATCGCGCGGCGCCTTCGAGGACCGCGCCGGAGGAAACGATGAGCGAAGCGAGCGTCTTTCGCGTGCTCATTGCCGACGATCATCCGCTCATGCTCGGCGGATTGCGCCAGGCTGTGCTCGCGGCGGCGCCCGATGCGGAAATCGCGGAAGCGCACGATTTCGACAGCATGGTCGCGGCGCTGGACGCCTCGCCGGACACCGATCTCGTGCTGCTCGACTTGACCATGCCGGGCGTGCGCGGATTTTCCGGGCTGTTGTTCCTGCGCTCCGAGCGTCCCTCCATCCCGGTGGTTGTCGTTTCGGGCAACGAAGACCGGGCGGTCATCCGCCACTGCCTGGAATTCGGCGCCGCGGGCTTCATCCCGAAATCCAACTCGCTCGAAACGATGCGGGCGGCCATCGCGCAGGTCCTGAACGGCGGCCGATGGACCCCTCCCGACTTCGATCCAAACGCCGCTCCCAATCGCGAATCGAGCGCCATGGCCCGCCGGCTCGCCTCGCTCACCCCGCAGCAAATTCGGGTCTTGATGATGCTGTCGCAGGGTCTCCTCAACAAGCAGATCGCCTACGAGCTCGGCGTCTCCGAGGCGACCGTGAAAGCGCATGTGTCGGCGATCTTCCAGAAGCTCGGCGTCGAGAGCCGAACGCAAGCCGTCATTCTCGCGACCAAGATCGAAGCGGCGCAGGAACTGCTCATCGCGTCCTGAAGCCTGGCGGCGATTCTCGACTGACATCCGTCTCGCCCGCCGCGGCGCTTCTCGACGGCAGCCCGGCGAAGGGGCTCACCCCTGAAAGATCAGGAGCACATAGGCCCCGAACAGCAGCAGATGCACGGCGCCGAGCAGCACGTTCGTCCGGCCGCTGGTGAAGGTGATCATGCTGACCGCGAGCGTCAGGATAAGGAGCGCGAAATCGGTATGCTCCACGCCGAGCACGATCGGCCGGTCGAGGAGATGGTTGATGATGAGCACCGACGGGATCGTGAGGCCGATGGTCGCCAGCACCGAGCCCAAGAAGATGTTGACCGCCCGCTGCATCTCGTTGGCGAGCGCAGCCCTCACCGCGCCGATCGACTCCGGCGTGGCGACGAGCAGCGCGATCAGGATGCCGCCTAGCGGCGGCGGCGCCCCAAGCGTCTCGAGGAGATAGTCGACCGGCGGACCGAACTGCTCGACCAGATAGACGATCGCCGCCATGTAGGCGACGAGCATGAGGATCGGGAGCCACAGGGGCGCACGTTCGACATGAGCCTTCGTGCGAGGCTCCGAAGCATACTCGAAATATTCGTGATAGCGGCCGATCTGGAGAAACAGAAACAGAATGTAGAGACTGAGCGAAACCACCACCATGGCGGCCTGCTGGATGGTCGAATAGGTCGGCCCCACCGTCGTCTGGGTGAAGTCGGGCAGAATGAGCGTGAAGGTCACGAGCGGCAGAAGCGCGCTCAGATAAGCGTTCGCGCCCTGCAAGTTGAACTGCTGCTCGCGGTGCTTGATTCCCCCGATGAGCAGCGTCACGCCGACCATGCCGTTCATGATGATCATGATGACGGCGAGCATCGTATCGCGAACCAGCGTCGGGTTCGGACCGCCGTGGCGCACCACCGCCGAGATCGCGACGACCTCGATTGAGGTGATGGTGAGGGTGAGCAGCAGGGTCCCGTAAGGCTCGCCGAACCGCTCGGCCAAATCCTCCGCGTGCCGCACGACGGCGAGCGACGACCAGAGCACGACGCCGAACAGCCAGACGAGGACGCCGGACAGGATCAGCGGATTTGAGAGCTGCGCGAATAGGGGCTTCGCAAACAGCGCGAAGGCGACGACGGTCGCCGCCGCGACGGCCAGAAACCATTCCGCGCGGGCCCAGCGCCGGAAGCGGTTCGGCGCCGGCTCACCGAAAGCAGAGGCAAGCGGGTCGTCCTGCGTCGTCACGCGCCCTCTCCCGCCGGAGCCGCGCGCCCGTGCGCGACCGGAGCGGCCTTATCCCCTGCCCCGGTTCTGCCGTTTGTCGATGAGGTCGTCGACGACGGCCGGGTCGGCGAGCGTGGAGGTGTCGCCGAGCGCGCCATATTCGTTCTCGGCGATCTTGCGCAGGATCCGGCGCATGATCTTGCCGGAGCGCGTCTTCGGCAGCATCGGCGCGAACTGAACGAGATCGGGCGAGGCGATCGGACCGATCTCCTTGCGCACCCAGGCGACCAGCTCCTTGCGCAGATCCTCGCTCGGTTCGAGGCCGCTCATCAGCGTCACATAGGCGTAGATGCCCTGCCCCTTGATGTCGTGCGGATAGCCGACGACCGCGGCCTCCGACACTTTCGGATGGGCGACGAGGGCGCTCTCGACTTCCGCCGTTCCCATCCGGTGGCCCGCCACATTGATGACGTCGTCGACACGGCCGGTGATCCAGTAATAGCCGTCCGCGTCGCGGCGCGCGCCGTCGCCGGTGAAGTACTTGCCCGGATAGGCGGCGAAATAGGTGCTGACGAATCGCGCGTGGTCGCCGAAGACGGTGCGCGACTGGCCGGGCCACGAGTCGGCGATGACCAGGTTGCCCTCGCACGCGCCGCTCTTGAACATTGCCCGCGGCGTCGACGATTTCGGGAATGACGCCGAAGAACGGGTTGGTCGCCGACCCGGCCTTGAGCTTCGTCGCGCCGGGCAATGGGGAAATGAGGATGCCGCCGGTCTCGGTCTGCCACCAGGTGTCGATGACCGGGCAGCGGCTGTCGCCGACGACGCGATAGTACCACTCCCACGCTTCCGGATTGATCGGCTCGCCGACCGAACCCAGAAGACGCAGCGAGGCGCGGCTGGTCTTCTTTACCGGCTCCTCGCCCGCGCCCATGAGCGAGCGGATCGCGGTCGGCGCGGTGTAGAAAATATTGACCTTGTGCTTGTCGATGACTTCCCAGAACCGGCTGAGCGACGGGTAGTTCGGAATGCCCTCGAACATGAGCGTGGTCGCGCCATTGGCCAAGGGCCCGTAGAGAATGTAGCTGTGGCCGGTCACCCATCCGACGTCGGCGGTGCACCAGTAGATGTCGCCCTCGTGATAGTCGAACACATATTGGTGGGTCATCGACACATAGACGAGATAGCCGCCGGTCGTGTGCACGACGCCCTTGGGCGCGCCGGTCGAGCCTGACGTGTAAAGGATGAACAGCGGGTCCTCCGCGTTCATCGGCTCCGCCGGACAATCCGCCGTCACCGTCTGCTCGGCTTCGTCCAGCCAGACGTCGCGCCCGGGTCGCCAGCCGACGTCGCCGCCGGTGTGCCTGACGACGATCACGGTCTTGACGCCGCCCGCTTTCTCGATCGCCGCGTCGACATTGGCCTTGAGCGGCACCTTCCGGCCGCCGCGCAGACCTTCGTCGGCGGTGATCACGACCTCGGATTTGGCGTCGGCGATGCGGCCGGCGAGGGCGTCAGGCGAGAAGCCGCCGAACACGACCGAATGGATGGCGCCGATGCGCGCGCAAGCGAGCATCGCGTAAGCCGCCTCGGGAATCATCGGCAGATAGATGGTGACGCGATCGCCCTTCTTGACGCCGCGGCCTTTCAGCACGTTGGCGAAACGGCCCACCCGATCCGCAAGCTCGGCATAGGTGATGTGCTTCGACTTCGAGGGATCGTCGCCCTCCCAGATGATCGCTGTCTGGCTCGCACGCTTGGGCAGATGCCGATCGATGCAATTGTGCGCGACATTGGTGACGCCGTCCTCGAACCATTTGATCGAGACATTGTGGGCGTCGAAGGACGTGTTCTTGACCCTGGTGTAGGGCTTGAACCAGTCGATGCGCTTGCCGTGCTCGGCCCAGAAGGCCGCCGGATCGCTGATCGACCGCTGGTACATCTCCTTGTACTTGGCCGCGTTGACCCAAGCGCGCTTCGCCCATTCGGCCGGAACGTCATAAACTTTGTCGGACATGGGGCTCCTCCCGATACACCCGATAAGCAGCTGATTTTGATTGCGGCCTAGCAACGGGCCGCCACCACGATCCCGCCGCCATATTTGTTCCGGCTTATGTCGGGCGTTATAGGACCGCTTTGTGGCGAAGATCAATCGACGCTCGCTCGCCTCACAATCACGTCGCTGCAGCTCGCGCCGGGCCGCGAGTGACGGCTGGCCTGAGCGCGGCGCTTACGCGGCCATCACGCGATAGACGTTTGCGACGCGGACTGCAGACACAAAAAAGCCCCGCGCCGGGCGGGGAGGCAGTCCGCGCGGACGCGACGACCTACCGCGTCCGCGGGGGCGATTGCGCGAATTGATCGCCTTCATGGCGGACCTTCGCCGTCGGCGTCTCGCAGCCGTCGTAGGCGAAGGCAGTGTCGCAACTCTGGACGGCCAGGAAGACGGCTGCGCCAAAGCCGGCTGCAAGAATTAAGAGCACGCCGAAGAGGAAGGCGAGAGCGTACAGGCCGGATCGTGCGCCCATGAGGAGACCTAGTCCCAACCCGGACGGTCGTCTCCGTGTGGGTCGTCGCTAAATCCGACCCGGCCGCATCTGTTCAGCCTCAAAGCGCCCCGCAGCGAGCCGCGCGAACGAGCGCCGCCGGCCACCCTTTTTGGCCATAAGCGATCTTCCGTAGCACGCGGTCGCGGAGAAGCGCGGCGTTGCGTTCGCCCTGGTGCGCGAGGGCGAGAATATTCTGCGCCAGGAGCTCTCTCTCGCTTTTGGCTTCGTCCGACAGGTCGAGGATCTTGCACACGTCTTCGAGCGCCGTCGACATCGCCTGGATGTCCTGCGGCCCGAACACATTGTCTTGAAATCGAGCGACGGTCATTGTTCTCCTCACGGGCGTACCCGAACCGCCGCGGGCGCACCCCCTATCGCCAGCGATGAGAGGTGCACTAACCGCCCGCGGCCATCCTCCCACCGCCGGCAATCATCTACTTTTGCTAGTTTTGCGCCCTTTGGATCGCTTGACGAGCCTGAACTCGGTCCGAATCCGTACAAAGCTGAGCTGGCGGACGAAGCCGGTCCAAGAAATGATCGGAAGCAAAGAGCCCCGCGCATAGGAATTCTGCGCGGGGCAAAGCGCGCCCAGTGGTGGTGGGCGATAGGCGCGCTCTGGTCCATCGTTGCGCCATTTGGATCGTCTGGCGAGCCTGAATTCGGTCCGAATCCGTACAAAGCTGTCAATTGCGCTGTTTAGGGCGTACCATAGGGGCATCATCGACCGAGGCTCGAGCCTGCAGGCGTCGATGGCTGAGAGAGAATCGCGCTCCCGCCTGAGGAGAGCGCACGATGCCCGGCAGCAGCAACAAATTGCTCGCATCCCTTTCGACCGACGACTTCGATTTGCTGGAGCCGCACCTCGAATCCGTGACCCTGGGCTTACGAAAGTATCTCGAACGGCCCAACAGGCGAATCGAGGCCGCTTATTTCCCCGAAGCGGGATTCGCATCCGTTGTCGCCGTTCAATCCAACGGCAAGCAGGTCGAGGTGGGATTGATTGGCCGCGAGGGCATGACGGGTTTGCCGATCGTACTCGGCAATCACCGCTCGCCTCATGCGACCTATATTCAGGCGCCCGGAACGGGCAAGTGCATAGCAGCGACGGAATTGCGCAAGGCGACCCAGGCCAGCCTGTCGCTTCGCGACTCGTTGTTGAAGTTCGTGCAGGCGTTTGGCGTGCAAACGTCGCACACGGCAATCAGCAACGCGCAGTCCAGGTTGGACGTGCGATTGGCGCGTTGGCTCTTGATGGCGAACGATCGGATAGGAACGGATACGCTGCCGCTCACCCACGAGTTTTTGTCGCTGATGCTGGGCGTCCGCCGGGCCGGCGTGACCGAAACTCTGCACGTCCTCCGAGAACGAGGATTAATTTCATACGGGCGCGGGCAAATCGCCGTGAAGGACCGCAAGGGACTGGAGCGCGCGGCGGGCGAAGCCTATGGCGTTCCCGAGGCCGAATATCGCCGACTGATCGGGTGAAGGCAGTAACGAAAAAAGCTCGAGGCTCAAAACCGTCAAGGTCCCATTGTTCCGTCAAATGGAAACCGTGCGCCGCCATCCCGCGCGCCGTTCCTCCCAAGGCGCGGAACGATCGCATAGGTCTGGCGTTTACCAAGTCTTGAGGCGCCAATCGCAAGGCTGGCTGAGTTTCGCCAAGCTATCGTCGCCATAGGCTTAAGCGAGATGGATCATAGGGTCGCAGCGTTGGAGCGCGCATTTCAGCTGGCCAGGTCCGGGCGGGTCGCGAGGATTGACGACATAAGAAAGCAGCTGGGGCGCGAGGGCTACGACGACCGAGCTGTGGATGGTGGGCGTTCGCTCCTTTCGCAATTGAGGGAGCTTATCAAGGCGGCGCGTCTGGAGCCGGGCCCTCCGGCCAACCCCTAGAGAGGTGCGCGCCAGGCCAAGGGCCTCGGCCATCAAAGAAAGGCCCGGAGCCGCTCCGACTGTCCGTCGTTAGGAACGGTTGGTCCAGCTAGAGCAACGCGCTTTCAGATCGAATCGAAGTCGGCCGTATTGTCATTCCCGCGCAGGCGGGAATCCATAGTTCGATCAATGTCTTGCTGGATGCCCGCCTGCGCGGGCATGACACGCTGATTGCGCATTGCTCTAACACGATTAAAGGCCGAATTTCCCTCTTATGGCGATAGCTGTTGTTGATCGCTTTCCGGTTTCGGTTTTTCGTCGTGGCCGGGTCAAGCCAGACGGACCTTGGATCGGTTTCTAAATCAGTTAAATTCCACAACGATCAACAGCTATCGATAGAAGTGCCGGGAGCAAATTTCGGCAGGCCGAACGAGGCGTGCATTTCCTTGCCAAAAACGGAAAGACATGCTACACGTATTCTCATTCACGGAATCCATCTCGAGCCCAGCCTCGCGGCAGCCGGCGAGGCTGTTTGAACCGTTCGACCACAACCCGGCGCGCGAGTCGGAAAGGGGGGAAAAATTTTCACTTTTTTCGGCCGTAACCCTTTGAAAAGTCCCAATTCCGAAAACTAAAAGAAAGCAAAAGAAAGCGAAAGAAAGTGAATTTCCTTTCTTTTTCTTTCGTTGGCTTTCGTGGAACTCGCGCCTCGGTTGCGTCCGCGGCCCCGGACGGCGCCGCTTCGGGCCAATCGGGCCTAGCTTGCTAAAGGCCGGCGAGCTCGCAGATGATCGCCCATTCGGCGTCGGTGACGGGCTGGACGGAGAGACGCGACTGGGTGACCAGCGCCATCTTGGCCAGGCGCTTGTCGCTCTTCGCTTCATCGAGCGTGACCGGTCGCGGCAAGGATCGAACCGCGCGGATGTCGACCATGCCGAACTTGGCCGTGGGGTCGGTCGGATCGGGCCGGTAGGCCTTGCAGACCTCGACGATCCCGACGATCTCTTTCCCCTCGTTGGAATGGTAGAAGAAGGCCTGCTCGCCGACCTTCATCGCCTGCATGTTGAGCTTGGCGGTATGGTTGCGCACGCCGCTCCAGTCGGTGCCAGCCGCGCCGAGGCCGGCCAGCTTCTCGTACGACCACGCCGAGGGCTCGCTCTTGAACAGCCAGTGCGCCATCGCCTCCCGCCCCGTTTGCAGTACGACCCAAGGCTAAGCAAGGCGGGGCCGAATTGCAAAAGGCGCGGGCGTCACTCCTCCCCCTTCGGGGGGCGCGCCAGCAGCGCGCCCATCGCGGCCTTGACGTCAAGCGAGCCTTCGATGAGCCCCTGGACGCAGTCGGCGATCGGCATGTCGACGCCGCGCCGGCGCGCGAGCTCGACCAGCGCCTGCGCGGTGAACATGCCCTCGACCAGCCTGCCCGCCGCCGCTTCGGCCGCGCTCTCGCCGCGCCCGAGCGCCTGGCCGAAGGCGAAATTGCGCGACTGGGCCGATGAACAGGTCAAAACCAGGTCGCCGAGCCCGGAGAGGCCCATCAGCGTCGATCCTCGCGCCCCGAAAGCCTCGCCGAAGCGACGCAGCTCGGCGAAGCCGCGCGCGGTGAGCGCGGCGACCGCGCTCGCGCCGAGCCCGCGGCCGGCGGCGACGCCGCAGGCGATCGCGAGCACGTTCTTGGCCGCCCCGCCAATCTCGACGCCGCGAACGTCGGTCGAATGATAGAGCCTCAAAGTCGGCCCGCGCAGCGCCTCGCAGAGCGCGCGCGCCAGCTCCTCATCGGCCGAGGCGAGCGTCAGCGCGGTTGGCAGGCCCGCCGCAACGTCGGCGGCGAAGGAGGGTCCGGAGAGAATGGCCCTGCGGCGATCGGGTGCGGCCTCCGCCAGAACCTCAGTCATGAAGGCGTGCGTGCCGCGCTCGATGCCCTTGGCGCAGATGACCAGCGGCGCCGATCCCGGCGCCGCCGCGAGCCTGAGCGCCATGTCGCGGCTCGCCTGCGCGGGCGTCGCCATCAGAATCGCGTCGCATCGGGCAAGCGCCTCCAGATCGGATGTAGCCTCGACCGCGGACGCCAGATCGACGCCAGGCAGCCGTTCGCTGCGCCGGGTCGCTGCGAGCGCGCGCATCCGGTCGCCGTCGCGCCCCCACAGAATCACCGCGCGACCTGCGGCGGCGGCCGCGTTGGCGAGCGCCATGCCCCAGGCGCCGGCGCCGGCGACGCCGATGACATTTGCGCCCGTCACGTCGTTTCACGCCGCATTCGGATCTCCTGCGGGACTAAATCGCCGCAGCCTGGCCAGCCGTGGCCGGCGGCGGCGTCATGCTCCTAGCCAAAACGCCCGCCCGCGCCTAGTTATGGCCTCGGAGCGACGCGGGGGCGGCGGACTTTGCCGCCAACGAGCGAGGAGCCTAGCGATGCCGGAGATCGATCTGCCGACCGTCATATTCGCGCTTGTCGCCCTATTCGTCGCGTGGAAGCTGCGCTCGGTGCTCGGCATGCGCCAGGATTCGGAACGGCCCGGCGGTATGTTGGCCCCTTTGCGCCGTGCTCCGGGGCCAGCGAGCGCGCCTGTCGCGCCGCCGGACGCGGCGCCGCCGGCGCCGGTTTCGCTGCCAGCCGCGGATCGCTGGAAGGGCGTCGCTGAGCCGAACTCGGCCGTCTGGAGCGGGCTCGACGCGATCGCCGGGGCGGATCGCGGCTTCACGCCGCAAGGCTTTCTGTCCGGCGCCCGGGTCGCCTATGACATGGTCGTCCATGCCTTCGCCGCGGGCAATTCGGCGACCCTGCGCAATCTGATGACGCCGGAAGCCTTCGCCAATTTCGACAACGCCATTCGCGCGCGCGCCGCGGCGGGCCAAACGATGACGACGACGGTCGTGTCGATCGACGACGCGACGATCGTCGGGGCTCAGCTCATGGGCTCCGTGGCGCAGCTCCGGGTGCGGTTCGCCGCTAAGCTCGCCTCCGTAACGCGAGACGCCGAGGGCGCGGCCGTCGAAGGATCGCCCAACACGGTCGCCGATCATATCGACGTGTGGACATTCGCGCGCGATATCCACTCGCGCGATCCCAACTGGCAATTGACGGCGACCGAATCCGAGAGCTGAGACGCCGCCGCAATCGCCAGTCCATGCGGCCTCTCCTCGAGCCAGTCGATTTTGGCAGCCTCGGTGGCTGGAGCGAGGATGATCATCTGGCGGCGTTCCACGCCTTCGAGCGCTCGGCCAAGGCATTGACGGCGGGCTGCGTCAGCCCCCGGCCAGCTCAGCCAGCGCCGCCCGAACTGCTCGCGGCCGCCCGCGCGGCGCTTTCGTCGGGCGTCGCCGCCGAGCACAAGGCGCGGCGCTTCTTCGAGACACGGTTTCGAGCTTTCCGGGTCGTTTGTCAGAACGGCGTAGGGTTCTTGACTGGCTATTACGAGCCCTGCGTTCCGGCTTCGAAGGTTGAAAGCGAGGAGTTTCGCTGGCCGATGCTGGGCCGGCCGGCCGATCTCGTGACGTTCACCCCCGGCGCAACGCCCGCCGGGTTCCCCGAGGAGATCAGCGGCGCGCGGCGCCTCGGCGACGGGTCCCTTGTCCCCTACGACGATCGCGCCGCGATCGAGGCCGGGCGCCGCGACCCGATCGTCTGGGTTCGCGACGCCGTCGAGGCCTTCCTCATTCAGGTTCAGGGCAGCGCACAGGTCGAATTTCCCGACGGCCGCCGGGCGCGCCTCGCCTATGACGGACGCAACGGCCTGCCGTACACGTCGATTGGACGGCTATTGATCCAGGCGGGCGAGATCGCCGAAGGCGACATGTCGCTTGCGGTGCTGAAGGCGTGGCTTCGCCGGGACAGCGACCGGGGACTGGCGATGATGCGTCGCAATCGCTCGTTCGTGTTCTTCAAGCTCGTCGACGATTTCGACGCCCGTCTGGGCCCGATTGCCGGCGCGGGCGCGCCGCTCACCCCGCTGCGCTCGATCGCGGTCGACCGGACGATCTGGGCCTATGGCCTGCCGTTCTGGATCGACGCCGAATTGCCCTGGAACGATGAGACGCCCCGGCCGTTCCGCCGGCTCATGTTCGCCCAGGACACTGGCTCGGCGATTGTCGGAGCGGCCCGGGCCGACCTCTACTTCGGCGGCGGCGATGCGGCCGGCGAGCGCGCCGGCGCCATCCGCCATCCGGCCGAGTTCGTCGTGCTTCTGCCGCAAGGGGACGGACCGTGAAGGAGGCGCCCCCGCGCCCGCACCGTTTGCGGCGTCTGAGCGACGAAGAGATCGCGCTCTGGACCGAGGTTGCGCGCACTGTCGCGCGGCGGCGCGGCGCGACGCTGCCCACGCTCGCGAATCCCATTGGCGCCGGGCGCGTCCCTGCCCCGCCTCCGATCTCGGCCGACCCCCCCGCTGGCCGCCCGGCGAAGCCCTCGACGCCGCCGCTGGCCCCAATCGAACGGCGGCTCAAGCGCGAAATTGCGCGTGGGCGCGCCACAATCGACGCCGCGCTCGATCTGCACGGGCTGACCCAGGCCGAGGCGCACCAGGCGCTGCGCGGGTTCCTGCGCCATTCTCAGGCGCGAGGCGCAAGGCTAGTCATCATTGTCACGGGCAAGGGCGGCGCCCTGAACGAGCCTAGCCTTTGGCCCAACGAGCGCGGCGTCCTTAGACGTCTCACTCCCCACTGGTTAGGCGAGCCCGACTTGCGCTCCGTCGTGCTCGGCTTCGAGGAAGCCGGTCGCGCCCATGGCGGATCCGGCGCGCTCTACGTACGGCTGAGGCGCCTCAACCTGCCTTCGGCCGGGCGATAAGCCGGGCGGACCGGGGCTCGTCCCACCGTGTCACTTCTTCCTGGCGCCGCATTCCCGGTCAAGTACGTGCGCCGCGGCGTCGCCCTTGACCCCGATATTGTTCATCACCTCGGAGCCGAGCTTGATCGCGCCGCCGGTCAGAACCCAGGTCCCGTCGGCGGTCCTGCTCCATGCGCTGCACGGGATCAGGTCAATGTCGCCCGGCCAGCTCTGCACAGTCCACACTTGCTCGTCGGCGCGAACGGAGAGGGTCGTCGCGACGAGCGCGACCGCCATTATGACCACAAGTCTCGACATATTTTGCTTCGCCTCCATCGTTCCTTCGTGCGCGTCCCCCGTGGACACGTTTCCTAACGCCATTCCGCCCCATTCGGAAATGCGGGCCGGGCGGCTGGGGCCCACGCCTTGCCGGCCTGCCGGGCCGCCGTTATAAGCCGCGACGTTTTTCCCACGACAAACCGACGAGAGACAAAGACGCCATGGCCGTCCAACGCACCTTCTCGATCCTTAAGCCAGACGTGACCCGTCGTAACCTGACGGGCGCCGTCAATCAGCGGATCGAGGCTGCGGGGCTACGGATCGTGGCGCAAAAGCGCGTGCAGATGACGCGCTCGCAGGCGGAGACGTTCTATGGCGTGCATCGCGAGCGCCCTTTTTTCGGCGAACTGGTCGAAATGATGATCGCGGCGCCTGTCGTCGTGCAGGTGCTCGAAGGCGAGGATTCGATCCAGCGCTATCGCGACGTGATGGGCGCGACCAACCCCGAAAAAGCCGCAGCCGGGACGATTTGCAAAGACTTCGCGCTGTCGATGGGCGAGAATTCGGTTCACGGCTCGGACGCGCCAGAAACGGCGGCGGTCGAAATCGCGCAATGGTTCTCCGGCAACGAGATTGTGGGCGCTGACGCGTCCTAACGCACGCTCGAGAACGAAGTGGGTTGCAGGATCGAGTTCGAGAAGGTGGCGACGATCGGGCCGTCCTTCTCGCTTGCATCCCGTGCGGCCAGCCACTCGGGATCGCTGACAAACGCGGCCCATTTCCGCTCACGCTCGGCGAGCGATTCCCACGCCAGGAGGTAGGTCAACTCCTGATTCGATTCTCCGATCACCGTCGTCCAGAAGCCGGCTTGCCGGATGCCATGCTTCTCCCAGAGCGGCAGCGTCTTCGACTCGAACCGCTTCAACAATGCGGGCATCCGGTTGGGAAGGCAGCGATAGATGCGAAGCTCATAAATCATCAGGACCCCCGGCGGCGTCGGCCAGCCCCAACGGAGCCGGCGCCGTCACCCATCGAGCGGCGGCCCGGCCACCATCGCATGTCGGACTCCCCCTCGACAATATTGAGGCGCTCGCGCGGGCTCGCTCAGTTGTCCCGCTCGAAGTTACGGGGGCGGCTTGCGTGAGCGAGCGGGAGTCGTTCGGCGCGTTCTCTTCACGACCTTGGTCGTCGCACACAAAAGCGGACCGAGCGTGCGGCGCAAGCCGTTGTATTCGTCGCGCCAGCGCTCGTATTCAGCCTCCTGCACCCCCGCCGAACGAAGCGCCTCGGCGACTGGAAGACCTTCGCCGGTCAACGCCTCAATGATCTGAAGCCTCCGGACGATTTCCCTCGGGCTAAGTCTCGACCTCACCATCGCCACCCCTCCGCGAACGACGTTCATGCCGCAAGGGAACGGCCGCCGTCAGCGGTCATGGGCCGACTTATGCGCTTCGCCGGCTGTCCGGAAATTGGCCGGCGCATTAAGGTTAGGACATCCGAAAGCTTCACGAATCCCGCGCCGCTTGCGTCGATGAATAAAATTTAATCTCTCGGCCAGCGTGATGTGAGATGGAGCATGCTCACCTCCGGGCCGGGCGTGAGTGCGCCTGGGAGGTCATTGCGATCCGGCTTAGTCGCGCTTCTGCTCATGAAATGGAGAAGCATCATGCGAATGTTGGTAGGCGCCGTCCTGGCGACGGCATTGTTAGGTGCGGCGTCTGTCGCCTATGCGGCCGACGCCACTGGAAAGATCAAGACCCTGGATATGTCCAAGGACATGGTCACCCTTGACAATGGCTCGAGCTACCGGGCTCCCAAGAGCGTGAAGCTCTCCGACTTCAAGGTCGGCGAGAAGGTGACGGTGAGTTACAGCAAGTCCGGCGACAAGATGGACGTCACGTCGATCAAGCCGGCGGCTTGACGACGAACGCGATCGCTTTTGCGTGGGTTCAGTGCGAGCCGCCGGTCTTAACCGGCGGCTTTGCGAGATGACGGTCGATCAGAGCCGCGCCGCGTCCAACTTTCGACACCGCCGCCGCGGCGCTTCTTCCGACCAGGGCCGACCGACGAAGTGCAATGAATGAATGACCGCGTCTCGGTTCTGGGCGGGCTTGGCCGTTCGGCGCCGGAGCTTGGAACGAGGGCCGCGCTGGACCTCATCAGCCGAATTCCCGTTCGGGCGCCGCGCCGCATCGCCGATGTGTATAGGGGGCGAGGATCGATGAGCGCTTTGCTCGCCCGTCGGTTTCCCGACGCCGAGATCGAGGCCTTCGAGCTTTCGCGATCAATCGATGGCCTTGCGGAAGCTCTCAATCGGCCTCATCAGGACGCCGACGGCCCCCGCCCGAGCGTCAGACCTAAGTTCGACCTGATCTGTTCGAGCGGCTCACCGGAGATGGCGCCGTCGCTGCCGCGCTTGTTGCCCATTCTGCTCGGCATGGTCGCCGCGCGCGGATACCTCGCGGTTCAATATCCCAATGATTTATACGAGCCGAGGCGGGCGCTCATGCGAATGATCGCCGCCGACGGGCCCTGGGCGAAGACTCTTCTGCCAATCGCCAAGACACGCGCATTCAACCAAACGATGGAAGATCTGTACGGTCTCCTCAGTCCGATCTGCGCGGCTGTCGACATCTGGGAGACGACCTATCTCGACGCCATGCCGAGCGTCGAGGCGGTCGTCGAGTGGATGGAAGCGACGCGCCTCGCGCCCTTCCTGAAGGCGCTGGGCGAACCCGATCGCCGCAAGTTTCTCGATCGCTACACCGCTGAATTGCGCCAGGCCTATCCAGTTCTGCCCGACGGTTGCGTGTTGTTGCGGTCGCGGCGGCTCTTCGTGCTCGCGCAGCCTGGAAGCTGAGGCGCTGAGACGGAGAACCATCGGCTTTGCGTCACGCTTTGAGCGCGACCGCGAGGCCGACTCAGCGCGGCTTCGCCTTCATCGCACGGGCGTACAGGGCTTCCTCCATCCGCACGGCGATCTCGCGCAGATAAGGGTTGCGCGCCTCGCGGCCGGCCCGGCCAGAATCGAGGTCGCTCTGGAAGCCGTCGCGCTGCGGCCAATGTTCGCTTAAGAGCTCGAAGCCAGCGTCCTCGATCGCCTCCACCGCCTTCGCGAATTGCGTCTCCGAGCGGCCAACCTTCGACAAGACGACCACGAGGCGTCCCTCCGCGCCGCGCCGCGCGAGCTTGCGCGCGAGCGCAAGCGTTGGCCTCAAATCGTCGCCCGATACGCCGGTCGGCAGGAAGACGACGTCGCTGTCCTCGGCGATTTCGGTGGAAAGATCGTCGGCGAGACCGCGGGTGTCGGCGACGATGAAATCGGCGACGCCATCCTCGCGGCGCAGCTTCTTCAGGCTCTTGAAGGCGCGCGTGTCCACCTCCGGCTCGAGGCTCGTGCGCATTCGCAAGGCGCCCCATTCGACGCATGTCAACTGATCGAGATCGAAGTCCGCGAGCAGGGTCTTGCGTCCGCGATGTATTGCGCCCACCGCTAACAGACGAGCGAGCGTGCTTTTTCCGACGCCGCCCTTCTGACTGACGAACGCCGCGGTGGTCGGAGTTTTTGCCTTTGCCATCCTGGCGCCGTTTGAACGCTTTCGCCAAAGCCTGTTGGCGCTGAGTCGCTCAATGCTATTCGCTGGCGCGGCGATGGCAAGAGAGGAGGCGGACTTGTCAACGATCGATCGCCGCCATCATCTATGCGGCGTAGCGCTTGCCCAACGGCTACGACATTCCTACTTGGCTTGGTCGAAGTCCCCCATCTCGAACATCTCGCGGATCTCGATGACGGACGGCCCGGGCATCGGGTTGGGACAACGTTTAACCCACTCGATCGCCTCATCGAGGTCTTTAACCCTCCAGATCCAGTAGCCCGCTGCGAGTTCATTGATGTTCGGGAACGGCCCTTTGGCCACCGTGCGGTCTTTGCCGGAAAAGGCGACGCGCGCGCCCTTGCGGCTTTCCTTAACCCCGCCCGCGTCGACGAAAATCCCAGCGTCGATCAGCGCCTGGTTGAACGCGCCCATGTCCGCCAAAAGTTCGGCGGGTGGCATGCCGCCCGCCTCCGAGGCTTCGGTCGCCTTGACGATCACCATCACGCGCATTGCGTTTTCTCCGACATAGTTCCGGACACTAGACGTATTCGAGCTTCGGATACCAGTCGGCGCCACGGCCTTCCGGCGTGCAATCGAGCACCATCCAGAGCGGCGCCAGGTCGGGCGCGCCTCGTGGATCCTGCCCCGGATCCGTTGTCGAGGCCGTCATCTCGCCGCCCCAGAAGTGCCGGATCGTTCCGTCACGGCGCGTGAAAATGTTAAAAGACGGAACTTCCGAGCCGTTCGGCAAGAGGCCGAAATAATCGCGGGAATAAGCGCCATTGAGGTCGGTGAAGAGCCTGAGGTCGCGCCAGCCGCGCTCGCGCTTCCACGCTGTCAGGCGTTCGATCGGAGAGCGGGCGACCACTGCAAGCGCGATGCGCTGGCCGATATCCGCAGCATTGCCTTCCCAGGCGCCGAGCGTATTGGTGCACATCGGGCAGGGACGGGCGCGCTCAGGCCCGAACATGTAGCCATAGACAGCGAGCGTCTGCTGGTCGCCGAACAGCCCTGCGAAATCGGTTCGGCCATCCTCGCCTTCGAAACGATAGTCGCCAATGACCGGGCCGCCCGACGGCAATGCCCGGCGTTGCGCGGCGACGCGCTCAATCTGCCGGCGAAGTTCGATCTCCTCCGCCAATAACGCCGTGCGTGCGGCGCGATACTCGGGGCTCTCGTTTGGAAAGTGCACGGGGTCGAGCCGAGCGAGTTCGGCGGCAGGTTTAAGAGTTCGAGTTTGAACGGTCATTGTCTGATCTCCTGACCAAGGAAACGACCCGCGTCGGCATTTCCAGCGCCGGCGCGAGTCGCCGAAATCGCTCGAGCTTCCACGCCGCCTCGTGCGACGGCTCGAACGAGGAGCCGCCGGATGCGGCCCTATCTCTTTGGCGCAACCAGCGCGAACATCGCACCCTGCGGATCGATCCCGTTGATGATCCAGCTTCCGCCCGGAACTTGCATCGGCCCGTTGATCACCTGGCCGCCCGCGGATTTCACCCGATCCTGGGCCGCATCGATCGCATCGACAGTGATGTAGTAGAGCCAGTGCGCAGTGGGCTCCCCAGCCATCTTCTTCATCATGCCGCCGGCCTGCTGACCCTTGGAGTTGAAGATTTGGTAGGTCCCAATCGGGCCCATCTCCAGCGCCTCGCCCTTCGTCCAGCCGAACAGGCCGGAATAGAAGGCAAACGACTTCTCCGTGTCGCCGCCATGCAGCTCGTGCCAGCCGATAAAACCGGGCTTGGTGGGATCCTGCGCCGGCGCCTCATCGCCATTGCCTTTGAACAACAGGAATCCCGCGCCGCCCGGATCGGCGGCGACCGCGAAGGTCCCGATATTGGGGATCTCCGTCGGCTCTCGATAGATAACGCCGCCCGCGACTTTCACCTTGTCGGCGTACTTCTTGACGTCGTCGACCGCGATATAGCCCATCCACGCCGGACGCGCGCCCATCTTGGCGGCGTCTTCGGGGATCGGCATCAGTCCGCCGACCATGGTCTCGCCCGTCTTCAGCAGGGTGTACTTCTGGGCGTTCATGGTGTTGGGCGCGAGGGTCCAGCCGACGACCTTCGAATAGAATTTTTCGGCCCCGGGAAGATCGTTCGACATCTGATCGTACCAGACGAATTTGCCGAGCAGGTCCGATTGAGTTGCGTTGGCCATGTTTTCCTCCTTGGTGAAGTGTCTTGTATTAACTGACGATGTGGACATCGGCGTGACGCGGCGATGCGCCCAACGGCTTGCCGAGAGGAGCAGGTCGTGCGTCGATGGCCTCATGCCGTTCATTGAGCGCGTTGTAGACAGTCGTGGGCACACGCAAGCGCGTCGTCCTTTTGGTAACGGTGTCGCACGTCTGCGAACGCGCTGTCGGGATCGCTCGTCAGCGCCGCCAGCCCGTCAAAATACGCCAGGTCGAATTCCCCTTGCGGCCGTGGCTGCGCGCCCCAGACGTCCCAGGGCGCCATCTCCATTTTGTTCAGCGCCGCCATGTCACGGACAAGACTGCTGGCGACGAACCAGAGGCCGCGAAGGCCCGCGAAAGAAATGCCGAACCGCCGCGCGTCAGCTTCCCCGCTGCGGCACCGGCGCCACGCTTCCCCAGCGGTTAGAAACTGCGCACGAGGAAGATCGAGCGTGTCGAAGCAGATGTTGAGGCGCCCTCGCCAGACCTCGTCGATCTGCGGATCCGCCAGGCGCCATCGCCGCTCCCGCGCATCCCAGTATTCGCACAGCCAATGGTCTTCAAAACTCGGCGGATTGAAATAGGCGGCGAACCCGCAGCGCGAACGCGCCGGAACGCCTTTGGCGCGCAGCATTGTCACAAGCATGAGCGCGAACGCGTTGCAGCGCTGAAGTGCGCGACGATCCGGATTCCTGGCGATCGACAGAGGCCGGCCGTCGAGCTCCATGATTAGCGCGAGGCGCTTGGCGATCGGGCGCAAATGGATCTCAGCTAGGCGATCCGCCGGAGGCCCAAAAGCATAAAACTCGCGCGCGACCACATCGTAGATTCCCAGGCCCTGAATGACGCGGGCAAGGGCCGCCACATCATTTGGAAGCGGGTGGATCAGCCCGCTCGCTCCACCCGGCTCGCTCATTGGGCTGTGAGAGGCGTAGAAAGCCAAAATGGGGCTGGCCGCCATGGACGCTCCGTAGGACGCTCCGCCTACCGGGACCCGTCGGGCCCCGGGTGAGGAATTCGCTGCTCTCGCGCTCGGCGCCTATTGCAGCGAAGCGGCCTCTTGCATTCGTGCAATGTCGAGCTTGCCCATGCTCAGGACGGCGCGCATGACGCGATCGGTGCGTTCAGCGCCGCCTCCCAACAAGTCCGGCAGGACGCGCGGAACGATTTGCCAGGAGACGCCGTATTTGTCGGTGAGCCAGCCGCACTGGATGTGCTCGCCGCCCTCGGCAAGCTTTTCCCACAACGCATCGATCTCAGTCTGGTCGTCGCAATTGACCATCAGCGACAGCGCGGGCGTGAATTTGAACTGCGGCCCGCCGTTCAGCGCCAAAAGACGCTGGCCGTCAATCTCGAACAGGATCGTCATCACGGCGCCCTTTCGGCCAGCGGCGAACTCGCCATAGAGCGTCGTCGACAGAATGCGGCTATTGGGAAAGATGGATAGGTAGTGAGCGACCGCCTCCTCGGCGTTGAAATCGAACCAAAGACAGGGCGTGATTTTCTGCTCGGTCATGGTTGTCTCCCCTTGGGCGCTAGGGCGCCGCGTGTTCCATGCCGCCGATTGGGAGCAGGGCCTCGAAATAGCGCCTCAAATGATCGAGGCAGTCCGCGGCGACTTGAGGGCCGCGCCTAGCCTTGGCGAGAATGAAGGCGCCCTGGAGGACAGCCTGTGAATAAAGCGCGGCGCTTTCGGGCGTCCATGCGGCGTCTGGCGCATAGCGCGCCTTCGCCTCCGCCAAATCCGCGCTGAGCCGCGCGGCGTGCTCGCTGATGTAACGGTCGCAGGCGGCGCGAATGGCGGGGTGCGAATCGTAGGCCTCCTGCACCATTGTCCCGAGCAGGCAGGTGAACTGCGGCAGCTCGTTGCTCAGGATTGCCTTGCGGAAATCGACGTAGCCCAAAACGCGCGCTCGCGGGTCAGGCAAGCGACGATAGGGCGCGGCGTCGAACCAGATGTCGGCGTTGGCGACGAAATGCGCCGCCGCCGCGATCGCGCAGGCTTCCTTGCCGGCGAAATGATGGAAGAAGGCCCCCTTGGTTAGACCTGCTTCGGCGCAGATGTCCTCGACGCGAGCGGCTGAATAGCCCTTGGATCGGATCACATGCACCGCCGCGTCCAGCAGCTTCCGGCCGGAAGCCTCCGCCATCGCCGCCTTCGTCGGCTTGGCGGACGCACTCGCAGTTTGTCCTTCCGTGTTCATGGCGACGTTCATACCGACTGGTCTGTACGGATGTCAAGCGCGAACCGCTGTAAGCGGTCGGTCGTGACGCTCTAACTCTCCTCGGATCCGCAGATCGTCGTCACCGCATCGCCGATAATCGGTAGGATTTCGGCCCGCGGAATGCGGGCGCGGGCGCGAATCGACAGGGTGTGGAGGGTCGCCGAGGCCATACGGGCGAGGCGGCGCGGATCCACGCCTTGCGGCAATTCGCCTGCGGCGCGCGCGTCGGCGAACATGCGCCCGAACGCCCGATCTGTCCCCTCGATCGCCTCGCCGACGAGGCCGTGGAGGTCCGGATCGGCGATCGCCTCTGAAGCCGCGCTGAGCACCGTGAAGCAACCGCGCGGGCCATTCGGACCGCTGAGATAAAGGTCGAGCGCGGCCGTCAGTATGCGCCTAAGCTTCGTCCGAAGCGGCTCGCGCGCCGCAAAAAGCGGCTGAAACTGGTCGTTCACGCGCTTCCGGTACTGGTCATACGCCTTGAGATAGAGCGCGCGCTTGTCGCCAAAGGCGCCGTACAGGCTCGGCCGATTCAGGCCGGTGGCCGCACTGATGTCGTCGAGCGAAGTGGCGGCGAATCCGTCCTTCCAGAATACGTCCATTGCTTGGGTCAGCGCCGTCTCAGCCTCGAAGGCGCGCGGACGTCCGCGCCGATGCTGGACGACCTTGGGAGCGCTGCGCGCAGATTTTTGTACCATGTCGGACAAAACTCTTGACCGCAATCGTTATATGCGAGAGAGTACAAAAATTGCAAAGGAGGGTTCCGATGGAGCTTTATTTCGCCCCCCTCGCCTGCTCGATGTCGGCTCGGATCGCGCTCAATGAAGCCGGCGCCACCGTCAAGCTCGTCGAGGTCGACACTCACGCGGGGCGCATCCCCGCGACCGGCGAGGATTATCGCGCCATCAATCCGCTCGGCTATGTGCCGGCGCTGCGGCTCGACGACGGAACGGTGCTGACCGAGAACGCCGCGATCTTGCAATATATCGCCGACCAATATCCGCAGGCCCAGCTTGCGCCGCCGCCTTCGGATCGCGTCGGGCGCGCGAAGCTTCGCCAATGGTTGAGCTTCATCAGCGCCGAACTGCATAAGGGTCTCATGACGCCGCTGCTCGGCGACAAGACGCCGCACGAGGTGAAAGTGTGGGCGTTAGGCAAATACGCCCCGCGCTTGGCCTATCTCGACGCCAAGTTGAAGGACCGGGAATTCCTGCTCGACCGCTTCAGCGTCGCGGACGGCTATCTGACCACGGTGCTCAACTGGACGCGCGCGACGCCAGAGATCGACCTCTCCGCTTACCCCAACGTGAAAGCCTATCTCGAGCGGATGCGCGCGAGGCCCAGCGTCGCCGCCGCTTTGGCGACGGAGATTCCGTTGTTTCACGCCGAAGTCGCGCGGCGCAAAGCGGCTTAAGTGGGCCTCCGGAACGCCCGGCCCGCGCATGCCAAAAAGGAAGGGCCGCCTGCCGGCCCCTCCAAACATCCTCCGAACCGACGGATCAGGCGCGGTTTTGCGTTCTCCCGCTGGCCTTCCCCCAGCCGCTTCGACTCAATCCAAGCGCAGAAACCTCCAAGGTTCAAGATGAAGCAACCCTAACTCCTAAAAAAGCACAGAAATGTGGATGCTTTTTTGTCTAGGCCAAAAGCAAGATAAAGCGACAATAACTCGCAAAAAGCACAGAAATGTGGATATGTTTTTGTCAGTTGCAAGCGCGGCCTGTTCGGTAGAAGAGACGTCTGGTCACTCTCAGGCGGGGAACTATACTAATGTTGGCTGGAAATATTTTGAATATTCTATCTATTCTCAATATTCTACTGTGGAGCAGGCGCTCAATGATCAAGGGACGGGGGGTCGTCAAACACTCGAGGCGCTCCGGGGCTTAACTGCAACTTCCAGGTGCGGTTAACAGTGCGCAGCGCAGCGCGCGCGGCTCGATTTGTAGTGCGGCGTGGCGGCGGATGGCCCTGGCACTCCGGAATCTGACGCCTGCTTTCCCGATTTCGCTCAATTTCGTCGAACTTCCCTAACCCGTAGTTCGAATCTCCTCCGTATGGTGAAGCAGATCCATCGCGGAAGAGAAGACTAGTGTTATCGTCTAGTCTTTAAACTTGGCGCTCGTCATAGTACAGCGAGAACAATCTAAGCAATTTGTGAACGTTATTGGAAACTTCTAGCTGATCAAGACTGAGCGTTCAAGTTATGGCAAGGGAATAACGGCATGTCTAATTCGAGTTTTGTTTCCAAGCCGAGTCCGTACCTGAATCCACAAAAATATGAGCCGCCATCGCTTGACGATCCGTGGCTATCCGATGGTCTAAACGAGTATCATGGCGCGCCGACGAACCCTAGTTGGGCCTCTTCCACCTTCCCCCACGACCCGTTTTTCAATTCAAATTTCGAACTGCTCAACCCGACAGCGCATTCATCAGGCGGTAACCCACTCATCCTGATGAGCGACGACGGGCCTGTTTCGACGATGTTCGGCGGGTCGGCGAGCAAAAAGGGCGGACATTCGCCATCACCGCCAAGTCCGAGCCCGTCGCCTTCGCCAACCCCTTCTCCGACCAATTCGACGCTGGTCGGCTCGGTCGGCGGGCTTGAGATCAATCTCGTCTGGGACACAAGCGTCAGCAGCGCGCCGTCCGGCTTCAAGTCGGCCGCGATCGCCGCCGCGACCGAATATACGACGATGTTCTCCAACCCCGAAACGATCACCATCGACGTCGGCTACGGCGAGGTCGGCGGATCCGCGATCGATTCTGGCGATCTGGCGCAGAGCCTGTTCTATGGGACCTATGAGACCTACGCGTCAGTGCGCTCGGCGCTGCTTGGCGATGCCGGTTCCTCCAGCTACCAGGCGCTAGCGGATTCGACTCTCGGGTCGACCGACCCAACCAACGGCGGAAAGTTCTTCGTGTCGACGGCGGAAGCCAAGGCGCTTGGCCAAATGACCGGAACTGGACTTGATGGGGCCGTCGGTCTGTCCAGCGCCTATTCCTTCGACTACAACGCGCCGACCACTCCAGTCGCTTCCGGCCAGTATGACGCCATCGGGGCGCTGGAACACGAAATCAGCGAAGTGATGGGGCGCTTCGGCTCGGTCGGCGCGGAGGTCGGCTCAGGCGTGTATACGCCGCTCGATCTCTTCCGCTACACGAGCTCTGGAGTGCGCGATCTGACCGTCGGTCCGGCGTCGCCTTACTTCTCGATCAACAACGGCGCGACGAACCTCGGCACATACAACAATCCCGCAAGCGGAGGCGACGCATCAGACTGGGTGAGGACCTTGGCCGGCGATTCTTATGGATCGGGCTATTCGGGCCGCACCGCCGCCGTCTCCCCCACCGATCTCGTCGAAGATTCGGTGCTGGGCTACAAGTTCACGACCGCGGGACTGGCGGCGACGCAAAACCTCGGCCTCGCCTAGACGGGGCCTGCTCGCTTCTAAAGTGATCGTGCTCCATCGGCTCGCGCTGCCGGCCCAGACAGCGGCGCTCCCGAAAACGAGGAGGGCCGCCAAGCGGCGGCCCTCCAAACGTTCTACGATCCACCGGATCAGGCGGCCGTGAAGGCCGTCCGCGCGGTCTTCGCCTTCCGGTAGCCAGCAAAGCCGAGGCCTGCGAAGCCAATGAGCAGCATCGCCCAGGTCGATGGCTCGGGTACGGTGCCGCCGCCGCCGCCGCCGCCCCTTGTGCTCCCTGGACTGCCAGTTTCAAAAATAGCGCCGCTGTTGGCGGTCGCCTGAAAATCGGGGGCGACGGCCGTACCCTCGTTAAAGAAGCCGACAATGTAAGAAGCTTGAGGGAGGACTCCCGAAATGATGCTTTCCAGGGGGCTCACGTTGGGGTTGCTGGGGCCCTGAAGCGTTGTGGTTCCGAGGTCGACTTGGTAGACGAAGAACCCGGTGGCGCCGGGATCGAGGGCCTGAGTGGAAGGAAGATAGTAGAGGCCGAGCGCGACTTGTCGATCAGCCCGCTCGTCCATGCCTCGCGTTGATCGTTACTGGACGCAGGCGCAATCGATGTGACATTCTGATCGGATATAGCAATCTCCAATCAGCTCAAATCCATCAACTCCAACCCGGGAGGGTGTCCATGAACATCGCCATCACCAAACCGAAGCTTGGCAAAGACTCGAAGGCGTTTCTGGCCAAGAAGCATCACATGCTGATCGACGGGAAATGGGTCGAGGCCAAGAGCGGCAAGACCTTCGAGGTCGAGGATCCGGCGACGCAGGAAATCATCGCGCACGTCCCGGCGGGCGACAAAGCGGACATCGACCTTGCGGTGAAGGCGGCGCGCAAGGCGCTTGAAACCGGCCCCTGGTCGCGCATCTCGCCCGCCGACCGCGCCAAGCTCATCTGGCGCCTGGGCGACCTCCTTGAAAAGCACGCCGACGAGTTCGCCGAGATCGAGGCGCTCGACAATGGCAAGCCGGTCACCAATGCGCGCCGCGACGATGTCGGCGGCTCGATCGCCATGTTCCGCTACATGGCCGGATGGGCGACGCGCCTTATCGGCGAGACCATTCCGGTGTCGAGCCCCGGCAACTGGCACGCCTATACGCTGCGCGAGCCGGTTGGCGTCGTCGGGCAGATCATCCCGTGGAACTTCCCGCTCATGATGGCGGCGTGGAAGCTCGCGCCGGCGCTCGCCGCGGGCTGCACGATCGTGCTCAAGCCCGCGGAGCAGACGCCGCTGTCGGCGCTGCGCTTCGGCGAACTGCTCGCGGAAGCCGGCATACCCGACGGCGTCGTCAACATCGTCACCGGCTTCGGCGAGACCGCGGGCGCGGCGCTCGCCAATCATCCTGACGTCGACAAGGTCGCTTTCACCGGCTCGACGGAAGTCGGCAAGCTCATCGTCAAGGCCGCGGCCGGCAATCTCAAGCGCGTCTCGCTCGAGCTTGGCGGCAAGTCGCCCGCGATCGTATTTCCCGACGCCGATCTTGAGCATGCGGCCGGCGGCGTCGCCGACGCCATCTTCTACAACCAGGGCCAATGCTGCACGGCCGGCTCGCGCCTGTTCGCGCACAAATCCGTCTATGACAAGGTGGTCGAGGGCATGGTCAACCGGGCTCACAAGATCAAGGTCGGCCATGGCCTCGATCCTTCGGTCCAGCTCGGGCCGCTCGTGTCGAAGGAGCAGCACGAGAAGGTCGCCGGCTATATCGAATCCGGCCGCAAGGAGGGCGCCAAGGTCGAGACCGGCGGCGGCGCTGATCGGCAATCAAGGGTATTTCGTCGAGCCGACCGTTCTGACCAAGACCAATCGCGACATGCGGGTGGTCAAGGAGGAGATCTTCGGCCCGGTCGTGTGCGTGCAATCGTTCGACGACGACGACCTCGACCAGGTCGCCAAATTCGCCAACGACACGGAATATGGTCTGCAGGCGAGCATCTGGACCCGTAATCTGAAGGTCGCGCACACGCTCGCGCGCAAGATCAAGGCCGGCACGATCTGCGTCAACAGCCACAATTACGGCGATCCCGCCTGGCCCTTCGGCGGCTTCAAGCAGTCCGGCTGGGGCCGGGAGATGGGCAAGGAAGTGATGGAGCACTACACCGAGACGAAGTCGGTGGCGATCAACCTCGGCTAGCGCCGAAGCGCGGAGGACGGCCGCCGGGCGAAGCGGCCGTTCTTTAACATCCGTGGATGCGTGTTGACCTGCTAAGCCAAACCGTCGTGCTAGCCGCTGTTCCAGGCCGAGATGGCGGCCCGGAGGCCCGCCACGCGATCGGCGCCCCGAATGACGTCGCGGGGGCCAATGAACTTGCCGCCGCCGCCAGTCGTCCAAGTCGCGTCCTTTGCCGGAAGTGAGGCGAGCGAGGCCCTCGTTTTGTGACGACGGATGGCGCGGAAAGGGCGAAAAGATGTATAACCGACCGACAGCTCGCACGGTCGCTGTGCGCTTGCCCTTGCGAAAAGAATGGGTTCTTCCGAGTTTACCACCTGGGTGGCGCTCGCCGGCGCCGCAATCGTCGCGGGCCTCGCTGCGATCTATTCGTCTTCGCCCTGGGTGCTGATCCCGGCGGCGCTCATCGGGGGCTACCTCGGCTACAAGGGCGAACGGGCGGGCCGGCGCTATCTTGAGCAGCGTCTGGCGCAGAGGCGCTCGAGATAGCTCAGAGCGCTGGCCGCCATGTCGCTTCGCGTTACGCGGCGCCCCGGAACCTTCCAACTCGCTTGGCGTTGAACCTCGGACAACAGCCAAGGAGCTATCCCGATGGACACTGTCCAGGAAACATCGGCCCTTATCGCCGCGAATAAAGTCGAGGGCACGGATGTCTTCAACACCGGCGGCGACCGGGTGGGCTCGATCCATGACCTGATGATCGACAAGCGAAGTGGTCAGGTCGCTTACGCAATCATGGCGTTTGGCGGCTTCCTCGGGGTCTGGAATAGCTATCATCCGCTGCCCTGGTCGCTCCTGCATTACAACACGAACCTCGGCGGATATGTCGTCGACATCGAGCAGAGTCAGCTCGAAGACGCGCCATCCTATCAGCCCGGGACGGAACCAGCCTGGGGCGACCCCGAATACGAGCGCAGGCTTCACGACTACTACGGCGTCAGTCCGCTTCGAGGGCCTGGAGGGCCGCTCTGACGCATGATCGAGTAGTGAGCCATTGGGGGTTCGCCCGATGGCCAGACAAGGCGGCGGCTCGCTCCCGCCGCCTTGTTTTTGCCCGCAGGGCGTGGCGGCGGCTCGCTCGCCGCTTGATTTTTGGGTTCGTTTCGCCAAAACGCCTATTTCACGTGAAATACATGTTATATTGCACGACCAGCTATGCGCCTGTCGGGCTGGATCGCCGCCCTTCTACCGGCGCTCGGCGTCGCCCGGCGCCTCTTTTGGCCGGTTGGCGGGCCGCAGGTATCGAAGGACAAGGCCCGTCACCTCATCGACGAAGGCGGCGGCCTTTTCGCCGGCAAGGATGTCCGGACGGTGCAGAACGGCGGAATGCGTCAGCGCTTCCACGGTCGTCACCAGAATGAAGGCCGCAAGCTCAGGATCGGAGACGTCGATCTCGTGGCGATGCGCCTCCAGATAGGCGCGAAAAAGCCCATTAGCGTTTTGCACGGCTGCATCGACATTTTCGAGCCCGGCGCGGGGGACCTCTTCGTCAAGGATGCGGTGAAGCTTGGGGTCGACGCGGTGAGCGGCGATGGCGGCCCGGACGAATTCGCGCGCTCCCGCTTCGATCGGGAGCGCGGCGATCCTGAAGTACGTGTCGCGAACCACGCGAGACAATTCCTGCGCATGGCGCTCGATGACGGCCGCGACCAGCGCTTCCTTGCTCGGGAAATACTGGTAGAGCGAGCCAATGCTGACGCCGGCGACGGACGCAATCCTGTTGGTGCTCGCCCGTTCGTAACCCTCCTTCGTCAAAACGCGAGCAGTCGCTTCGACAAGGGCGTCGACGGTCGCGCGAGACCTGCTCTGGCAGCCGTCTTTTCTGGGCTTTGTTTGAGCTCGACGGGCCATTGCCGCGATCTCCGGAATGCGAGTAGAGAAAGCGAGCATTAGCTCATAATCTGTCCTTGCGCTAGCGCCAAGACTGGCGACAGCAAGGGACTTCGAACATGAAATCGCGCGCCCGCTACGGCATCGACGCTCCTGGGTTGTTCCGGGTGAACATCATCCTCGCGGCTCTTCTCGCATTGGCCGCGACGGTCGGTCTGGCATGGCCCCGACCCAACCCGATTGCGATCTGGTTTTGCGCAGGGGCTTTCATCGTCGCCGGGTTCCTGCTCTTCCTCGCGATGGTCATGCTGTGGTCGAGCCTCGTCGGCAAGATGCGGGTTCGCGACCGCCTGGTGGCGGCGCTCGCGCTTTCCGGACAGGAATGCGTGCTCGACGCGGGATGCGGCCGCGGGCTGGCGCTGATCGCCTGCGCAAAAAAGCTGATCGGAGGGCGGGCCGTCGGCGTCGATCTCTGGGCTGCGAAGGACCTGTCGAACAATAACCCCAAAGCGACGCTCGCGAACGCGGCGGCCGAAGGCGTGGCGGACCGGGTCGAAGTGGAGACCGGAGACATTACCAGGCTTCCGTTCCCGGACGCGTCATTCGACGCGGTCGTCTCCATCACGACGCTTCACAACATCCCTTCGCGGGATCTTCGCGATCAGGCCTTGAACGAACTCATGCGCGTGCTGAAGCCCGGCGGCCGCATCGCCATTTTCGACATCCTGCACACATCCCGCTACGCCGAAGTGCTGCAGCGGGCCGGCATGGCGGTTCGGGACATAGGCCACGACCGTCTTTGGCTTCTATCGGGCCGTTCGCTGCTCGCACAAAAGGCCAGCGCTTAGACGCTGCCGGAGTGAGCGCGGAAAAGGGCGCCCACACAAATGTGACGGATCTACTCCGCCGCCCGTCTTCCGCTCTTCGCCTTCCGCGCCAGCACCGGCTTCAGATACTGCCCGGTGTAGCTCTTCGGCATTGCGGGCGATCTGTTCGGGCGTGCCTTCGGCGACCACTTCGCCGCCGCCGTCGCCGCCTTCCGGCCCCATGTCGACGATCCAGTCCGCCGTCTTCACGACCTCCAGATTGTGCTCGATGACGATCATCGTGTTGCCCTGGTCGACCAGCTCGTGCAGCACGTCGAGCAATTGCGCGACGTCATGGAAATGGAGCCCTGTCGTCGGCTCGTCGAGGATGTAGAGGGTGCGCCCGGTCGAGCGGCGCGACAGTTCCTTGGCGAGCTTGACCCGCTGCGCCTCGCCCCCTGAGAGCGTGGTCGCCTGCTGGCCGACCTTCACGTAGCTCAGGCCCACCCGCTTCAGCGTCTCCATCTTATCGCGGATCGAGGGCACCGCCTTGAACAGTTCCGCCGCCTCCTCGACCGTCATGTCGAGCACATCGGCGATCGACTTGTCCTTGTAGCGCACCTCCAGCGTCTCGCGGTCGTAGCGCTTGCCCTTGCACACATCGCAGGTGACATAGACGTCGGGCAGGAAGTGCATCTCGATCTTGATCACGCCGTCGCCCTGGCAGGCCTCGCACCGTCCGCCCTTGACGTTGAACGAGAAGCGGCCCGGCAGATAGCCGCGCGCCTTGGCCTCGGGGAGCCCGGCGAACCAGTCGCGGATCGGCGTGAAGGCCCCCGTATAGGTGGCGGGATTGGAGCGCGGCGTTCGGCCGATCGGCGACTGGTCGATGTCGATCACCTTGTCGATCTCATCGAGGCCATCGATGCGGTCGTGCGGCGCCGGCGGCTCGCTCGCGCCGTTGAGATGGCGCGCGGCCGCCTTGTAGAGCGTGTCGATCACCAGCGTCGATTTGCCGCCGCCCGAAACGCCGGTGACGCAGGTGAAAAGGCCGAGCGGAATCCTCGCCGTGACGTTTTTCAGATTGTTGCCGCGCGCTCCGACAATTGTCAGCTCCCGACCCGGGTCAGCGGCGCGACGCCTCGCCGGGATCGCGACCGTCCGCTCGCCGGAAAGATAGTGACCGGTCAACGAATTGGGATTGGCGGCGATATCGGCCGGCGTTCCCTCCGCGACGATCTCGCCTCCGTGCACGCCAGCGCCCGGGCCGACGTCGACCACATAATCCGCCGCCCAGATCGCATCCTCGTCGTGCTCGACCACGATCACCGTATTGCCCAGGCCGCGCAGGCGCCGAAGCGTATCGAGCAGGCGGGCGTTGTCGCGCTGGTGGAGGCCGATCGACGGCTCGTCGAGCACATAGAGCACCCCGGTGAGGCCGGAACCGATCTGCGAGGCGAGCCGGATGCGCTGGCTCTCGCCGCCCGAGAGCGTACCGGACGAACGCGCGACAGCGTGAGATAATCGAGCCCGACGTCGCGCAGGAAGGTGAGCCGGTCGACAATCTCCTTCAGGATCCTCTGCGCGATCTCGTTGCGCTTGGCGTCGAGCTTCGCCGGCAGGCCCTTGGCCCATTCGATCGCCGCGCTGACCGAGAGCAGGCTCACCTCGCCAATGTGCTGGCCATCGATCTTGACCGCCAGCGCCTCGGGCTTGAGGCGAAAGCCGTGGCAGGCCTCGCAGGGCGTCGCGGTCATGTAGCGCTGGATCTCCTCGCGCGACCACTCGCTTTCGGTCTCCTTGTAGCGGCGCTCGAGATTGGCGACCACGCCCTCGAAAGGCTTGTTGACCTCATAGGCGCGCAGCCCATCGTCATAGGCGAAGCGGATCTCGTCGGCGCCCGAGCCGTGCAGGATCACGCGCCGCGCTTCCTCCGGCAATTCGCTCCACGGCTTGTCGAGCCGGAACTTGTAGCGCCGCCCGAGCGCTTCGAGCGTCTGCTGGTAATAGGGCGAACTCGTTTTCGCCCAGGGCGCGATCGCGCCCTGGCGCAAGGTGAGCCTCGCATTGGGGACGACCAGCGTGTCGTCGACCCTGAGCTCCGAACCCAGGCCGCCGCAGACCGGGCAGGCGCCGAACGGATTGTTGAACGAGAACAGCCGCGGCTCGATCTCGGAGATGGTGAAGCCGGAGACCGGACAGGCGAACTTGGACGAGAACAGAATGCGCCTCGGCTTGCTCTCCCGTCTCCCCTCTCCCGATAGCCCGTCGAGAGACGGGTGTTCTTCCGAACGCCCTGTGGGGAGAGGGGCCGCGGGCGAAGGATCGGCGAACTCAGCGACCGCCAGGCCGTCGGCGAGTTCGAGCGCCGTCTCGAAGCTCTCCGCAAGGCGCGCCGCCATGTCCGGCCGCACCACGATGCGGTCGACCACCACCTCGATGTCGTGCTTGAGCTTCTTGTCGAGCGCCGGCGCGTCGGCGATCTCATAAAACTCGCCGTCGATCTTCAGCCGCTGGAAGCCGCGCTTCATATAGTCGGCGATTTCCTTGCGGTATTCGCCCTTCCGGCCGCGCACGACCGGCGCGAGCAGATAGAGCCGCGTCCGCTCCGGCAAAGCGAGCACCCGGTCGACCATCTGGCTCACCGTCTGGCTCTCGATCGGCAGGCCGGTCGCGGGCGAATAGGGTATGCCGACCCGCGCCCAGAGCAGGCGCATGTAGTCGTGGATCTCGGTCACCGTGCCCACCGTCGAGCGTGGGTTCTTCGAGGTCGTCTTCTGCTCGATCGCGATCGCTGGCGAGAGGCCGTCGATCTGGTCGACGTCCGGCTTCTGCATCATTTCGAGGAACTGGCGCGCATAGGCCGAGAGCGACTCGACATAGCGCCGCTGCCCCTCCGCGTAGATGGTGTCGAAGGCGAGCGACGACTTGCCCGAGCCCGAAAGGCCGGTGAACACGACCAGCTTGTCGCGCGGGATGGTGAGATCGACGTTCTTGAGGTTATGCTCGCGCGCGCCGCGGACGACGATCGTCCGCCCGCCGAACAGGGCTTCGACGGGTTCGGCGTCCTGGCGCGCGCGGGTCAGGCGCGCGGGTGAACTGGATCGGGCCATGGCGGCTCCTGAAGGCGACGTTTTCCTTAGCGGCGCGGCGGCGGCGACGCGAATCATTACGCTTGCGCGGGCCTCGCGCCGATGCTAGAACAAATGTAGAACGAGGGCAAAGGCGCTTCCCGAGCGCCGGGACCCGAGGTTTCGGGTTAATGTAGTCGCGGCGCCGCTTCTTCCCAAGCGTCCGGCGCGGTCACATGTGGATAAGCGTGAGCCGGCGGAGATTTGGGCGCTCCTGCGCCGCCGCATTCGGCTAAAGCGATAGCGTGAGGACCGCGCGCCCTTCAATGGGCCGCGGCGAGGAGAGGATCATGGCGGGCAGCGTCAACAAAGTCATTCTGGTCGGAAACCTCGGTAAGGATCCGGAGGTCCGACGGCTCAATTCCGGCGATCAGGTGGTGAACTTCTCGGTCGCCACTTCCGAGACCTGGCGCGACAAGAATTCGGGCGAGCGCAAGGAGCGCACCGAGTGGCACAATGTCGTGATCTTCAACGAGAATCTCGGCAAGGTCGCCGAGCAATATTGCAAGAAGGGCACGAAAGTGTACATCGAGGGCCAGCTGCAGACGCGCAAATGGCAGGACCAGAGCGGCGCCGACCGCTACACGACCGAGGTGGTGCTGCAGCGCTTCCGCGGCGAATTGCAATTGCTCAACTCGCGCGGCGGCGGGGCCGACCGCGAGAGCTTCCCGGACGAGGGCGGAAGCCGCTCGTCCAGCTTCAACCGCGCGCCCGCGGGCGAGCGCCGCCCTGCCCTCTCCGGCGGCGGTGGGGCGGGCGCGGGCCCGATCGACGACGACATTCCGTTCTGATCTCCCCCTCCCCCTCATGCTGAGCTTGTTGAAGCAGCGGGAGGGCCGGGGGTGAGGGCAAGGCGGAAGACCTGACTGCGTAGCCGCTCAGAAGTTCAAAGCGGTCGACTTGGGTCGCCGGCTCTCCGCCGAAGCAGCAACGGGAGAGCGAACGGGAGGGCCCATGACGACCGTGGCGGCGCGCAGCGCAGGGGAAGCGGCGACTCCGGCGGCCGTGGAGAGCGCCGACTGGCGCGCCGCGGCGATCGCCATGCTTTCTGTCCGCGTCATTCAGGGCTTCATCTATTGGGGCGGCGGGTCGCGGCGGTTCATTTACGACCCCTCGAAACTCGATCCCGACGCGCCGTCGTGGATGGCCAACAAGCTCCAGACGGCGATTCCCGGCGCGCTTTTCGGGCTCGATCGGGCGCTCGCCTTTCTCCTCAATCATTTCTGGCTTCTATATGCGGCGATTCTTCCGTTCAGCGCCGTCGAGCTGATCGTGGGTTTTGCGCTGATGGCGGGGCTCCTGACCCGGCTCGCGGCGCTCATGTCGGTCGGACTGTCCGTTTCGCTGATGCTGCTGTTCGGATGGCAGGGCGGAACCTGCGTGGACGAATGGACGATGGCCGCCTGCAATCTCGCGATGGGCGCAACGCTCATGCTCGCCGGCAGCGCCGCCTATTCGCTCGACAACGCCTGGCTCAGCCGCGACCCGACGCTTGCGCAAAAGGCCTGGTTCCGCTGGTGCGGCGGCAGCCTGAGGCTGCCCTTGAGCGCCGACGGTTTTCGCAACCTCGCCCTTCTGGTCCTCGGCCTGGTTCTCGTCTTCGACGTCGGGCTCTACAATTACTATCGCGGCTCCGTGCTCACCCCCTATCACGGCGGTCCTGTCAGCGCCGCGGCGCATCATCTCGCACTTTCCGACGCGGCGATCCTGCCCGACGGCGGCGTTCGCTTCACGATCACGCTCGACGGCGGCACGCCCGCCGTGCCCGCGCATGTGATGAAGGTCGAGGTCGTCAGTGCCGAAGGGAAACCGCTCGCGACCTGGGACTGGCGGTCCCTGTCGGCGCTTCCCGCCTCGGCGATCAACAACGCCTTTCCCTATGATAAATTCAAGTCCGGGCCCTATGGGCTCGAGGCTGGAATGGGCGCGAGCGCGATCGTCACGCTTCCCCCGCCGGCGAACGCGATACCGCCCATGTCGGGCGCGCGCCTACGGGTCACTGACGTGGACGGCAAGACCTTCACGAGCGGCCTCGTTTCCGGCTGAGCTCCGATGCCCGTCTTCGTCCTCCTCTTGCGCGCGGTCAATGTCGGTGGAACCGGGAAATTGCCGATGAGCGACCTCAAACGGCTCTGCGAGAAAGCCGGGTTCCACAACGTCCGAACCTATATCGCGAGCGGCAATGTCGTGGCGGAGCGCGACGGATCGGGGACGCAAGCCAAGGCTGCGCTCGAGGCTGAACTCGAAGCTTACGCGGGGAAACCGGTCGGCGTGATCGTCCGGACGGCCGCCGAGATGGCGAAAGTCGTCGCCGACAACCCCCTCCCTGATCGGCCTGCAAGTCGGACGGTCGCAATCTTCCTCGAACACGCCCCGTCTCCCGACGCGCTGAAGACTGTCAAAGGCCGGGCGAACGAGGAGGTTCGCTCAAGCGCGCGCGAGATCTTTGTCCACTATCCGGACGGGATCGGCCGCTCCAAGTTGCGCATCCCCGCTGCGAACGACGGGACCGCCCGGAATATGAACACCGTCGCCAGGCTCGCCGCGATGGCGGCGGAATGAGAAGCGCGCCTTCTCGTCGCCGGGGCGTCGGCGACTGCAGGAAGCATCTAGAGGGCGCGCAGCCTCAGCGTCGAAAGCGGACCGTGCGGGCGGACAATTGATTGCAGAAAATCAGAAACCAGGGTACGATGCGTCATGGAACCGTCTTGCCCTGCCCTTCCGCCACGCAAAGATCGCCGGCTCTCTATTGCGCGTGGCGAACCATGAGGAAAAGCGAGTGAAAAATTTTTATGATGAAATTCCCGCGTAACCCATTGAAAACACTAATTTTGGACGAGAGAATCCAAGGAAATCCAAATAAATCCAACCCTCATGGGCGGGGGATTCGCAGCGAAACAAGGACAAGCCAAGAAAACCCAAATGGCTGGTCCAACTTGCACCGCGCCGGCGCCAAGCGCCATTAAAACAGTTCATGTCGGTGCAACACCGTGGGCGAGAACAATCACGCCGTTCCTCCCATCAGGCAATGCTGCGGGAGCGTCCCTATGCTCGCACGGATTTCCGCGCCGGCTTGGCGGCGGCCTTTGACGGCGCCTCGGCCTTGCCGCCCCTCGCCTTCACCAGCGCGGCGTGATCCCTGACCGTCTGGTCGGCATAGGCCATGGCGAACGACGCGAGCGCGTCATCGAACGCCCCGTTCCTTCCCATATAGCCGGCGATGACCGCCGGATCGCCGGAGCGGGCGTGGGAACGGGCCAGCGTCCGGCCGCATAGGCGCGCGTATTCCGATAGCGCCTGCTGCTCGGCGAGTTCACTGACCGCGCCGAGCCGCCGGTTCTTGAGAATGCGGACATAGAAGTCGATCCCCAGGGGCGCGTCCGACGTCCAGCCGAGAAAAATGTCGCTCGCGGCCTGCATCATCCGCTGACCCTCGACGACGCGCCTGCCCTGCGGGCCTCGATAGGCAAGGTCCTCCGAAAGCCGCTCGAGGACGGAGCGTTGCGCCTGCTTGACTTGCAGGAAGAGGGGCTCTCCGTCCGCGCTGAGAAAAAGCCCGACGACGCAGATCGTGCCAACGGAGCCGACGCCCACCGCCTTGAAAGCGACATCCGTCAACCGATAGCGGTCGAGA
Organism: uncultured Alphaproteobacteria bacterium; assembly: GCA_963764955.1. Taxonomy (GTDB): domain Bacteria; phylum Pseudomonadota; class Alphaproteobacteria; order Rhizobiales; family Beijerinckiaceae; genus Roseiarcus. The sequence continues at coordinate 93,577 of CAVXVE010000052.1, forward strand.
AGAACCGTCCGGTCGGGCGTGAGCGTTTCGCGATAAAGATCGAACCCGCGAGCAAAGTCGATCTTGCGGCCTCCGAGCGTCTTCTTGGTGATGTGGAAAATCGTCGGCGGCTTGTCGGCGATCCTGGGCTCGCCGCCCGTGACGAGATGGGGAAAGTTATCGTCCTTGTCGAGACCGCGGTGCTGAGCGTGCCGGATCACCGTCGAGAGGCTCCGCCGCAGCTCCAGACTCTCGATGTTCTTGAGCTGTTGTGCAAGATCGATCCGGCTATGCCAGATTTCCAGCGGCGACAGATCCATGAGGCCGAACATATGCTCGCGATAGGCGGCGACGGCGCCCGCCGCAAGGCTGCGCGCCCGCTTGCCTGACATGTCCGCCGCCGTGGCGGCGACCGCTACGCTGGCCGCCAGACGCTTGATGTCGACGGTGAAATCGACGCCGGGCAGAGTCTCGTCGAAATCGTTGATGTCGAAGAGGATGGCGCCTTCGGGCGAATTGAACGCGCCGAAGTTCATCAGGTGACAGTCGCCGCAGGCTTGCACCGGCGCGCCGGCGATCGGCTGGCGCGCAAGATCGGCCGCCATCACTGCCGCCGCGCCGCGCAGAAACCCGAACGGGTTCGCCATCATGCGCTTGTAGCGCTCCGACAACAGCGCGGGCACCCGCTCGGCGTCAGATTGGGCCAGGATGGCGACGGGATCCCGGTCCCGGGAACCTTGCAGCTCGGCATGGGCTTCGCGCGGCGAGCGGGCTCGCAACGCCCTGCCGCAGTCATATCGATCGGCGCGATTCTTCAAAGCAGCGGCCATCGCGAACACCTCCGGATCCAAGGAGGGTGCGGCGCGGGTCCGCGAGGCGAACCGCTTGACGGCTTACGGGTCGATGGATCCGCATGAAGCTCACGGATCGGAGCAAGCCTCACCACCGATAGCAGCGCAATGTTCCGTCGGGAGCGCGCACCGCCCGGTGGCCGGTTTTTCTCAAGCACCAGTTTTGATTTTGCCCGCCCCATACGCAGTAACCCCATCCGTTGCGATGACGGTTCGGGCCGCAGCCGCCCAGGGCGAAAGCGGGGCTAACCGCTGAGGACAGGACAGTGGAGACAAGCACCACGGCGATGAGCCTGATCGACAGTTTCTTCATGGGTCACCCTCGAGTTCGGGAGAACGAAATTGGGGAAAAATATTTATAGCGCAATCCTCCTTGCCGCCAATCGAACTGAAAGGATAAAAAGCCGCGCGTCTCGCTCCCGTTGCGGCGATTGGAGCCCCATGAGGTCAGTCCAGGCTCCCGAATGCGCTCCCAGCCGATATCGCGCTCAAGACCATCGATGGCGGGGCGGTCGCGCTTGGCGATTTCGCCGGGCGAGCGCTGCTCATCGTCAATGTTGCAAGCCGCTGCGGCTTTACCCCGCAATATGCGGGCCTCGAGGCGCTGCACCGGCGCTTTCGCCAACAGGGCTTCGCCGTGCTCGGCTTCCCCTGCGACCAGTTCGGCCATCAGGAGCCGGGCGACGAGAGCGCGATCCGGACTTTCTGCAAGGACAAGTACGACGTGACCTTCCCGATGTTCGCCAAGATCGAGGTCAACGGCCCGAACGCCCACCCGCTGTTCGAGGCGCTGAAAGAGGCGGCCCCCGGCCTCCTCGGCACGCGGGCGATCAAGTGGAACTTCACCAAGTTCCTGGTCGACAGGCAAGCCCGCGTCCTGCGCCGCTATGCGCCCTCGGACAAGCCCGAGACGCTATCCGCGGACATCCAGACGGCGCTCGGCTGAGGGGGTCACCACATATCCGCCAAAGCCCTTCTCATCACCGGCGGCTCGCGAGGCGTCGGCCGCGCCTGCGCGCTGCTCGCGGCCGGGAATGGCTGGTCGGTCGGCGTGAACTATCGCGAAGACGCCAAGGCGGCGGACACGGTCGTCGAGTTTATCGCCAGGCAGGGCGGCCGCGCCGTTGCGCTCAAGGGCGACGTGTCGGTCGAAGCCGACGCGGTCGGCATGTTCGACGCCGCGATAAAGGCGCTCGGGCCCCTCGCCGCGGTCATCGCCAACGCCGGCGTCGTCGCGCCGGCGGCGAGGCTCGCCGACATGAGCGCCGAGCGCATGCGCCACGTCTTCGAGGTCAACGTGCTTGGAGCCTTTCTGACGGCGCGCGAGGCCGCCCGGCGGATGTCGAAATCCTCCGGCGGCGCGGGCGGCTCGATCGTGCTGATGTCCTAGGCCGCCGCCCGCCTGGGCTCGCCGAACCTCTATATCGATTACGCCGCATCAAAGGGCGCGGTCGACACGCTGACCCTGGGTCTCGCAAAGGAGCTGGGCCCGGTGGGGGTCGGGGTGAACGCAATCGGTCCGGGAATGATCGACACCGAGATCCACGCCAGCGGCGGCGACCCCGACAGGGCGAGGTCCGTGAGCGCCACCGCCCCGCTCGGGCGTCCAGGCACGGCCGAGAAGGTGGCCGCGGCGGCGATATGGCTCATCAGCGACGCGGCTTCTTACGTAACCGGCGCGCTGCTCGATGTCTCGGGCGGACGCTGAACGGCGAATCGCTTCGAACGTTGCGCCGTCCGGCGGATGGAACCGAAGGTGAGATCGGACGTTAGGCTTCCCGTGTCCGCGGGGCATTAAATCGGCGCGCGCCCCCTGCCCGAACTGGCGCAGGGCGTCGAAATCGGTTACACTCGGCCACGCGATTTCCGTTAGGATCCCTTCCCATTGCCCGACATTGTTGACGAGCGGCCGACGCCCGGCGGGCCGGCCGATATCAAGCCCGTTTCGATCCTCGACGAAATGAAGCGCAGCTATCTCGATTACGCGATGAGCGTGATCGTGAGCCGCGCTTTGCCCGACGTCCGCGACGGCCTGAAACCCGTGCACCGTCGCATCCTCTATTCGATGAACGAGAACAACTTCACCCCCGACCGTCCCTACAACAAGTCGGCGCGCACCGTCGGCGACGTGATCGGCAAATATCACCCGCACGGCGAGCTTGCGGTCTACGACGCGCTTGTGCGCATGGCGCAGGACTTCTCGATGAGCGCGCCGCTCATCGACGGCCAGGGCAATTTCGGCTCGGTCGATGGCGATCCGCCCGCGGCGCAACGCTACACCGAAGCGAGACTTCGCGCCGGTCGCGATCCCTCTGCTCGACGATCTCGAGAACGACACCGTCGACTTCAGGCCGAACTATGACGAGAAGGAAGAAGAGCCGGTCGTCCTGCCGGCGCGCTTTCCCAATCTGCTCGTCAACGGCGCCGGCGGCATCGCGGTCGGCATGGCGACCAATATTCCGCCGCACAATCTCGGCGAGACGATCGACGCCGTCCTCGCTTTCATGGACAAGCCCGACATCTCGCTCGACGAGTTGCTGGAGCTGATCCCGGGACCCGATTTCCCGACCGGGGGGGCCATCCTCGGGCGAGCCGGCATTCGCTCAGCCTATGCGACCGGCCGGGGCTCGATCATCATGCGCGCCAAGGTCGCGGTCGAAGAATTGCGCAAGGACCGCGAGGCGCTGATCGTCAGCGAGATCCCCTACCAGGTCAACAAGGCGACGCTGATCGAGCGCATCGCGGATCTTGTCCGCGAGAAGCGCGTCGAGGGCATCTCGGATCTGCGTGACGAGTCCGACCGCGACGGCATGCGCATCGTCATCGAGATCAAGCGCGACGCGGTCGCCGACGTGGTCCTCAACCAGCTCTGGCGTTTCACCGCGCTCCAGTCGAGCTTCGGCGCCAACATGATTGCGCTGAACGGCGGCCGGCCGGAGATGCTGACGCTGACCGACATGCTGCGCGCGTTCCTCGACTTCCGCGAGGAAGTCGTCACGCGGCGCACCAAATATCTGCTCACGAAGGCGCGCGACAACGCGCATGTCCAGGTCGGCCTCGCGATCGCGGTCGCCAATATCGACGAGGTGATCCGCCTCATCCGCACCTCGCCCGATTCGGCGACGGCGCGCACGGCGCTGATGGAGCGGGTGTGGCCGGCGCGCGACATGGCGCCGCTCATCACGCTCATCGCCGATCCGCGCCACGCGCTAGACGCTGACGGCGCGATCCGCCTATCGGAAGCGCAGGCGCGCGCGATCCTGGAATTGCGACTCGCGCGGCTGACCGCGCTCGGCCGCGACGAAATCGCCGAGGCTCTCAACCGGCTCTCGGTGGAGATCGCCGACTATCTCGATATCTTAAGCTCGCGCTTGCGGCTCATGGGCATCATCCGCGACGAGCTGGTTAAGGTGAAGACCGACTTCGCCCTGCCCCGCCGCACCGTCATTCTCGACAGCGACGCCGACATGGAGGACGAGGACCTCATCCAGCGCGAAGACATGGTGGTGCTGGTGAGCCACGGCGGCTACATCAAGCGCGCCCCGTTGTCGACCTACCGCGCGCAAAGGCGCGGCGGCAAAGGGCGCGGGGCGATGGCCACGCGCGACGAGGACTTCGTCGCCAGGCTGTTTGTCGCCTCGACCCATCAGCCGGTGCTCTTCTTCTCCTCGGCCGGACAGGTCTACAAGGAGAAGGTTTGGCGCCTGCCGCTCGCAGCGCCCCAGTCGCGGGGCAAGGCGCTTGTCAATCTGCTGCCGCTCAAAGCCGATGAGCGCGTCACCACCATCATGGCGCTGCCGGAGGACGAGGCGACATGGGAGGCGCTCGACGTGATGTTCGCCACCACGCGCGGCACCGTCCGCCGCAACAAACTCAGCGACTTCGCGCAGGTGAATCGCGCTGGCAAGATCGCCATGCGCCTCGACGAGGGCGAACGCATCGTCGACGTCCAGATCTGCTCCGACAAGGACGATGTGCTTTTGACCTCGGCCAAGGGCCAGTGCATCCGCTTCTCGGTGGACGACGTGCGGGTGTTCAAGGGCCGCGACTCGATGGGGGTGCGCGGCATCGCGCTTGCCGAAGGCGACAGCGTCATCTCGCTCGCGATCCTCAAATCGTTCGACGCGAGTCCGGCTGAACGCTTGGCCTATCTCAAGCAGCGCCGCGCCGCAGCCGAGGGCGAGACGGTGGAGGAGCCCGAGCCGGAGAGCGAGAACGAAAACGGCGCCGAAACCAACGGCGCCGGCGCGCTCGAGCCAGAACGGTTCGAGGCGATGCGCACTGCCGAGCAGGTGATACTAACCGTGTCGGAGAACGGCTATGGCAAGCGCAGCTCCTCATTCGAATATCGCGTCGCCGGCCGCGGCGGCAAAGGCATTGCCGCGATGGCGGTCAACGACCGCAATGGCGCGCTGGTCGCCTCGTTCCCGGTCGAGGACAGCGACGAGATCATGCTGGTCACCGACGGCGGGCAGCTGATCCGGGTTCCAGTCGCCGGCATCCGCATCGCCGGCCGCGCCACCCAGGGCGTGATCGTGTTCGACACGGCGGATGAGGAGCACGTGGTCTCAGTCGACCGCATCGGCGAGACGGAAGGAAACGACGAGGGCGAGTAGCGCGGCTTAAGGGTTGGCGTCCGGCTCGGCCGGACGTAGACTTCCGCCCGGAGAGAACCCATGGCCGAGATTCTCGAGCGTCCCCTTGCGCCGGCCCGCCATCGGCTCGACGTTGGGGCCTATTACCGGATGGCCGAGGCCGGCATCCTCACGGATGGCCATCGCGTCGAGTTGATCGATGGAGACATCATCGACATGGCCGCCATTGGCAGCCCGCACGCCGCCGTCACCAACAGGCTGGCCCGGATTTTTACCCGCGCCCTGCAAGACGAGGCCGCGTTGGTCAACATTCAGAGCCCGTTGCGCCTCGACGCCTATAACGAGCCCGAGCCGGATCTCATGATTTTGCGCCCGCGCGCCGACGACTACCACGCGAGTCACCCGACCGCAGCCGACGTGCTCCTTCTCGTCGAGGTCTCGGAAACCTCCCTGGCCTACGATCGGGCGACCAAGCTTCCGCTCTACGCCAAATTCGGCGTTCCGGAGGTCTGGATCGTCGACCTCGTCAGCGCCGCGGTCGAGATTTATCGCGAGCCGAAGGACGGCACATATGTGTCTCGCGAACGGCTCGCGCACGGGCCGCTATCGCCGGCGCTCGTCTCTAGCGTGACGATCGAGGTCGCTGCGCTGCTCGCGTGAGGCCTGGCGTCGCGGAATGATCCTGCCGCGTCCCGCGCACAAGTTTATGCGCACGCATTATTTCAAGGACTTAGCCGGGCTTCTCCGCAACTTTTTTCGCCCTCACCGCCGCGGCCTCCCCCTGCCCTCGGAACAAGGATAGGCTAACGAGGACAGCCGACGCCGGCCGACCGCTTACTCCCGTGACGGCTGAAGGACACTTCATGACCCGACGCGCCCGCGACATTGTGCTCGACATCCTGCGTGACGAGGGGATCACCCACGTCTTCGGCAATCCCGGCTCGACCGAGATGCCGCTTATGGACGCGCTGGTCGACGCGCCCGACATCACCTACGTGCTGGGCCTTCAGGAAGCGACCGCAGTCGGCATGGCCGACGGCTGGGCGCTGGCCACAGGTCGCGCCGCTTTCGTCAACCTGCATGCGACGGGAGGCTTGGGCAACGCGATGGGGGTGCTGGTCGCCTCGAAGGCGAGCGAGACGCCGCTCGTCGTCACCGCCGGCCAACAGGACACAAGGCATCTCATGACCGAGCCGTGGCTCTCGGGCGACCTCGTCGCCCTCGCAGCGCCGGTAACCAAATGGGCGAAGGAATTGCGCCGCGGCGACGATGTCGGTCCCGCGCTCCGTCGCGCCTTCGGCCTCGCGCGCACTCCCCCGTGCGGTCCGGTGTTCCTGTCGCTGCCGATGGACATCCTTGACCAGGAGGTCAATCACCCGACGCCGCCTGCTTCCGCCCCGCCGCGGCTCGGGCCGTCCCCCGATGCGGCGCGCCTGGCCGAGAAGCTCGCCGGCCTCGACCCGGAGCGGGTCGTCGTCCTCCTCGGCGACGACCTGCCGGCCGCGGCCAGCGCGGGCCTCGTCGCCTTCGCTGAAGCCGGCGGATTTCCGGTCTGGGGCACGCAGCTCACGTCGCGCGCCGCGTTTCCGTCCCACCACGCCTGCTGGGCCGGCGTGCTCAAGCCCGATTTCGCCGACATGCGCGCCCATCTCAAGTCCGCGCAAGCGATCGTGCTGGTCGGCGGACGCGCGTTTGTCGCCTATCCTTATCGCGAAGCCGAGCCAGTGCCTGAGGGCGTCCCGGTCATGCACATCGCGGACAACCCGGAAGCATTTGGACGCGAGCACGCCGCCGACATCGCGCTCCTCGGCGATATCAGCCAGACGCTTGCGGCGGTCGCCGTGCGCCTCGCGGAACTCACCGACAAAAATAGGGTCGCGGCGCGGCTCGCCGCGCGCGCCGGCGCCAGAAGGGCGGAGCGGAAAGCCGCGCGAGCGGCGATTCTCGCCGAAAGCGCGAGCCTGCCGCTCACCCCGGACGCTGCGGTCATGGCCGCGCTCGACGCGCTGCCTGAGGAGGCGATCATCGCCAACGATTCCGCGGCGACCTTCGGCCGCGTCCAGGATCTCCTGACCACCGAGCCCGGCCGCTACTTCTTCGCCCGCGGCGGCGTGCTCGGCTGCAGCATGCCGGCAGCCGTCGGGGCGGCGCTCGCGACCAAAGGCTGGGTCGCCTCATTCGTGGGCGATGGCGGGGCGATGTATTCGCCGCAGGCTTTGTGGAGCGCCGCGCATTATCGCGCGCGCACGGTCTTCATCGTCTTCAACAATCGCCGATATGGCGTTCTTCAGAACGTCGCGAAGTCTCTCGGCTACCTGAACGCGAAGAACGGCCGGTTCGTGGGCATGGACCTCGCCGATCCGGCGATCGACTTTCTCTCGCTGGCTGCTTCGATGGGCGTGCCGGCGGAGCGGGCCAAGGATTGCGACTCGATTGGCGCGGCGGTCGCCCGCGCGCTCGAGCGCAATGGGCCGTCGCTGATCGAAATCCCGATCCGCTGAGGCCGCCCAGGGCGCGCCTGACGCTTAGGTAGAGTTACCCATAGACAGCAGCCGCGCCGGCATACACTGTTCACGCACGTCGCGCGCCGAACTTCGATTTAGTGTGTGTGGGCCTTCGAGCTTGCTGAGTACGGCTATATTGATGCCTGGAAAATAGATGGCAATGATGGCGATGCCTATGTCCTCAAGGACAAGTTGCGCCAATCATATAATGAGTTCCACAAAGCTCGATATGATGATAAGAAAGAAATTGACCCGACTAAGTTTGGAACGGAATTAGGACGGTTGTTGCCAGCTATGCAAGATGACAAGGTTGTGCTGAATAAGGGTCAAGTTGTTTCCATATTGCAGGAAAGTCGGCAGAGAAACAGTGCCATCCTTAAGCAGCGGCCAGATATTGGACTGGATTCGACCAAATTGTCGTATTCATATGTTCTTCCATCTTTGTGGGTTTTTCGGAAATTACTAAAGGTGTCGTTAAAGATTGAATATGAGTGGAACGGTGCGAGCGGGTGGGATTACTGGAATAATCGACCCATGGGATAGGTATTGTGGGTATATGCCGAGAAAGCAAGCGTTTGTTCTAGGGGGTGTTCTACCCCCGTTCCGACAAAAAATATCGGATGTATTAACGATTTCAGTTGGTTACGGGGGCCACGCCCATTGTTCTACCCCCAGGGTCAAAAAGTCTAAAGTCAATGAAATCGTGTCGGACTACTGACAGCAGCTAGAACGGTAGAACACATCCCGAAATATGTAATAACCCCTTGTAATCCTTCTATTAATGTTGTTCTACCCTATTTGATAACGGGGTAGAACAGGGATAGAACAGATAGAACAAATGGGGCGCTACTCAACAGCGGAATTTTCCGAATTTGAATATACATCTGCTCTGGCGCGCAGCAATACCCCAAAGCCCACAATCCATCGCCCAATACCACCTACACTGGCGCGCATCTATAGCACATGAACCATGGCCTATAGCTTCTGGACCCTCGTTTTATCATCCACACCACTCTACCGTGGCCGAGTAATGGATTGTTACTAGACGTTAAATGGGTATTGTCCTATAGGATTCTGGATAACTCGCGATAAGGGAGTGTGTTATGAAATCGTACAGAGTAGCCTTTACTAAAACTGAGACTGCGATTCTCGTTGTAGAAGCAGAAGATGATGAAGCGCTAAAGCGCCTATTGGTAGAAGAGCTAGTAGAAATGATGCCGACATACGAACAAACTGGTCCTAATAGCTTTAACACGCTACTGCCTACAGCTTCTACACTAAAATCTGAGTTAGATGCTAAATGGCATTCTCCCACATACGCGGTAAAGTACGTGGACGAACACATGGTTGCTGGTAAAACATATTGCAAAACTGACGATCCGATTGCAAAAGAGATTATGGAAATAAAAAGACAACGTGATCTTAGCGGCGTTTAATTAACTGGGGGGGGCGTCGCTGCGCCCTCTTTCTCTGGGCTACAGGCACAAGGCCGCATGGCGCGCAACCGGAGACCGCCGGCCACAGTCTCGATACCCAGCTCACAGACGGCTCTGGATCGCGCAGGAGGGCCGTGGACGGTGGAGGATAAGCCCGAGTAGCTAGGCGACGGGCCACCGACCGTGGACAAAGCTTCTAGCGGCTCTGGACCCCTGCCCCCCGGCTCTCGGCGGGGTTCTGCCCTCATGGCCTCTGCCTCCGTGGCCTCTGCCTCGTGGCCTCTGCCCTCGTGGCCCGGAGCCGCAGCCCTCCCGGCCCGGAGGCGCGCAGACCCCCACCCAATAATCAATCAATTGCCGATCTAAAAACGGGAGTTGAAAGTTTCGGGACCAGTCTCCCGGCGATCCGCGCCCTCGTCACTCGTCCAAGGCCACCACCCATGAAGTGATGACCCTCACTCGCCGCGCATTAAAACAGAAATGCAAGGCCATGCTAGCTATGTGTTACATTATGTCACTACTTCGCTTGTAACCCATTGTTTGTATTGCGCTTTATGCATGGACATGTATGATAATTGTATTCCTGAAGTTCATGACATTCAGAGCGGGCCTCAACCAAGGAAGCCGCTGCCATCGCCTATATAAACGCAGCCATAAGATATCATGGAGAGTTCGCTAGGGCGCAACCATCGCCAAAGAAAGACCTATTCTGATGACTTTGGCGGCGGCATTCCAAAGCCACTTCGTGCGCCTTCTAATCCACGGCCTCTTGGCGGAGGCATTCCAAAGCCACTTCGCGCGCCTTCCAACCCAGAGCCAATGTCGGTGAGCCATGGAATGTTGGTGTTCCAACTCACAGAACTGGAAACGTCATTGTTGGCTCTTCCAAGTTCGCCCACCGTCAACTCGATGGATGATAGCTTTTTGGTTAAAGACGATAACTTTTCAGTAAAAGAAGACAGTACTTCTGGAATGGGCACTTCTGGAATGAGCACTTCTGGAGACTGGCCTTTACTCTCACTAGGTCTCTTTTTCAAGCTCTCAACCTCACTACTGAGGCTCTCGATCTCTTTCGTGAAACTCTCGACCTTTTCAGTGAGTTCATCTTGAAGTCGATCAACCTTTTTCGTTTTGATTTCTGTCTCCGAGTTTGCCAGCATAAATAGATCTTTTGCCCTTTCCATTCTCTCTTTATACAGCCATTCCATCGTCCTCCACGCGATTACGACAGTGGTCGCCACAGCACCCAGCAGGACGAAAAAGAATGGGATTGGAGCGTTCAGAATCGCATTGATTTGATCTGTTAGTGGAATCACGAGCCGACCAGCCTCCGAATCACCATGTACCACAACGCGCGATCCCCCGTCACCTACAATCCTCTTGCGAAAGCGATTACTCAAATTATTTTGTTCTTCAACGTCAATCTCATTATGACAATCGCATAATATCGTCAACCCTTTCAAAAATTCAAAGCAGTAGGTCGTTTTCCACTGCCTGTTAAAAACATCTTGATAGTCAATATGTCTATAGAAAAACCCATTCCATGTTCCAGTTGGAAACAATTTCTCGCTTTCCTCCTTACAATGAGATCTTTGGCTTTCTAGAATCTTCTGTGGAAAGAGAGTTGCGCCACCATACAATCGCTCTGGTGGACAATATGGTTTGTCAGGAAATGTGAAATCAGCTGGCAAACGCAGTACGTCTGGCTTTTCAAAATCCCAATTCCCATAAAACTCGACGTTCTTGGCAGGAGTGGATCCATAATTAACCATTTTGATACGTATCATATTGCTTTCGAGTGTGGGAGGAGTGGTCGTGAGATCTGCGAGGCCAACGTACGCCCGCAAGCTGCGCCGCTCATTATCGCTGGATATCAATGCCTGCCAGCCGCCGAAAGCAGCGGCAGCGGCGGCTGCCAAGAAGCTAAGGGCGATGAACGTGTCTCTTGGCTTTAGTGCCATCACGCGTCCCTGTTGGAATCACTTACCACACATGTATCACGGCCTCCGATCCATGGTCAAAACAATGGGTGCGCAACCATATCTCTGGGGCGCAACCAAGATTAACTGGCCCAAACGCCAGAATCACCTATGAGAGCGCAAACTCTTTCATAGGAGCAGTCATTGTCCACCGTTCTAGAGAAACTGAAGGCCCTAGATGCGCAGCGCGCCCAGCTTCTAGAGGGTGCAAAGAAGGAGGCCCTGGAAAGCGCCGAGAAGGCCATGGCCGAGCTTACCGCACTCGGCTTCCACTACAGCCTGGTTGAGGGCGCAACAGCATCGACAACACTACCAGCAAGAGCGCCGCGTAAGGCCGCCGCTCGCGCTGCAAAGCGCCAACCAAGAGACATCGCCTGCCCGATCTGCGAGTTCAAAACGACTCCGCATCACGATGGCCGGATGCATAGGTCACAAAAGGCCAAACATCCATTCAGTGTCGAGGAACTGATGGAAAGGCATCTCACCAAGGTTGGGTAGACGCCCAATTGGGTACAATTTAGCGCTTGTTCCCCGTGCAGGTCTAGTAATTACCCAATTGGTATTGGCATCCACTGTTCGAAAAAGGCGCGATCACAATTGGAGACGACAACGGCAACCGTGGTAGATGTTGCTTTAAGATGGCATAAAATTATCTGGAGACCCGGTGAGTCTTGGGCGAAAATAACCTTGCCAAGATTGAACGAATACGGTTTAACCCGGGCCGATTTAAGCAGTAGCGTATATGTGATTAGATTGAGCGGCGAATATTGCATCCGTTATCCCAAAGGGCACTCACCGACTATCTATATCGGGGAAGGTGTGTTTCCATTTAGAATTCACTCGCACCGATCATGGATTCTGGAACTTAAGGATCTCGTGAAGGACTTTCCAGTTCAAATAAGAATCGCGGTACCATCAGTAAAGAATTGTACGTTGACTCATAGAGACTGTGAAGCAGCGCTATTGCTTCGATTTAGGGACAAGTTTGGATCGAACTCCGTTGTGGAATAAGCAATTCGAGAAACGCCTCTGCCTAAGTTACAGGTATAACCTTAGGCAGATGGATAGAGCTATTTGCATCGGCAAGAGCACGAAATACAAATGGGAGCTTCGGCCGATGAAGGCGTCCCATTTCTATGATGTTTACAATCAACCTCGTGATATGCGGTGCCTCCAGTCGATGGGTCTGTAAATAGGAAAATTAAGATGACGATTGAAAACGGGGCTGAACACGGTATAGGTGATACATTGCTTGCCCCTCAGCAAAGCGTTGATTTTCAGATTACTAGAGATAGTTTGTTGTAAACAGGGTGCCATTTAATCGTTCCTTGGATAATGCTCTTGCTTTCAGAACCTGGCGGAACAATAATGTCTATATTGCTTGTCTGATGTCTTAAACACTCAAGGTATGCGTCAAACCGAAGTTTGGGCAGATAGGAAGATAAGATAGACATTCGATCAGACCGCCGTAGTTCATATCTAGTGTCGAGCGAAAATCTGGATGACAGAGCTTTCGCATCGTCAAAATCCATGGTAGTATCACCATATTTGAAACGAAGAGAATTCTCATCCTTCTTCTCAACGCTTTCAGACACCGAGTTCACATAAGAGAGCCATGTTTGAATCGAACTGTCATACGTCGTTATATTGTTCTGTAATATTTCTAGAGGCTTGCACTCCTCGCCATAGGCCGCCTTAATTAGAGCAAGCGGACAACATATACCTCATTCGCCGAATCAAATCGCACTATCGGCTGATATCGTGGCGGCTTACGTCGCTCATAATTCTGTCCCGCGGGGTGACCTTGCCGATTTGATACACTCGGTTCACGCGGCCCTTTCGAAGCTTGGTGCTGTGACCACTGTTTCTGAGCCCGAGGCACTGCTACCCGCGGTATCCATTCGGAGATCCATCACACCAGCCTATCTAATTTGTCTGTATGACGGGAAGAGATTTAAATCGTTGAGGCGCCATCTCGCGTCTCACGGAATGACCCCGGACCAGTACAGGGAAAAGTGGAACCTGCGTGAAGACTATCCGATGGTGGCTCCTGATTATGCTGCCACGAGGTCAGCACTCGCGAAGAAAATCGGCCTCGGGCAGTTCCGCAAGGAAAGTGGGAACCGAAAATCGGGGCGGACGCCCAAGGCGGTCGTGGAGAAAGCTGAGTCGTAGAGGCGAAAATGGAGCCAGGGAAACAATGAGGCTCACCAATGAACTATCACGACAGACTCACGGACAGAGAACGTATTCGTATCCATGCCCAGACTAAGCATGAACAACTCAAGGCTGAGGCAATTGATATTCTTATTGACGCGGTACATCGGCAAATGTGCGATGGCGCAACGGTATCGTTTGATCATAATCTAGCTAATAAAATCGAAAAGCTCATCGTCGGCGACATGCCACGGGCAAAAATCCATCGCCCTGGTAAGGACTGAGATTTATTCATTTATTTCATTGCGCAGCCGGAAAGAAAGACACGTCATAAACGCGTAGACTTAAGTTTTAGAAGGCCCTGAACGGGGTCTTTCGCCCATCGCACTCCGCGCGACCTCAACTTTCGACACTCTTGCCACCATTCGTGCTCCGCCTTCCTTCCTCGGCCACCTCTACCCTTCCATCGCGAAGGTTTGGCGCGATCTAGCAGCCGATTGGCCTGAACTAGCAAGACTCCCAACGCTCAGTTTCCTACCAACACGTTAACGAACGAGCGAGCGCTTCACAGCGCCGCTTCAGACACTCTCGAAGAAACGATTAATGCCATGTCAACCAAATACGAGGATAACTTCGGTTTCTATTGCATCGATGATGATGATCCAGAAGAATTAGAATTCTTCTGCCATATCAGGGCACAAAGCGCGCCAACAATATGCGCACGCTGCAATCAGAAAGTGCGATTGCTGGAGCACATCAAAATATGCGCAACGTGTTCACAAGCGCTCGAATACGGTGCGCCGTCAGATCCAGCTTGGGTCGTTCCTAATCTTTGGTCAATAGTGAGGCGTGGGGTTCGCTCGTAGTGTGACGCGCGTCATAGCCGGAAGCCTAGACATATGCAGAATCCCTCTGGAATTCATTCGTGGAAATTTCGCCTAGTATCCGAGGTTAGTAAGATGAGCGTACCGCTGAAGGCTACCAACTTTCACACGACAGAGCGTCTTCTGGAGCTTGCTCTCACAATGCTTGAAAATGCGAGGCGTGAACAAAATAATGAGCAATTGCCAGCGAACAATTGGCTGACAAATAACTTTAGTCTCGAAATCATTCGCGCAAAGGTGGCGGCCAATAAGGCTAACGCTATCATCAACGTCTAGGTGAGAAACGTGCCATAGCTGCGTGAGGCGTGACTTGACGTGTTCAATCGCATGCCGAAGGAATAAGAAAATGGGAAGAGCATATTGGTTAGGAAAAATAGGTCCAAAGGATTACTTTGAAGTACCATACAATGATATCATAATTGAGGGGAAAACCAAGTATGGTACTTGGATCACCATGAGCGAGATTAGTTGGCGCGACCACGGAGTTGGTCGCTTTGGAATTGGTTACGGCCAGAAATATCAGAAGCAGACGGACGGTCGTTGGTTGAGAACTAGAGGATAAGCCTCCGCGTCATCCGCTGCGGATCTCTCGATTGCTCGGCGGCTCAAAAACCACCGTCACCGGTGCCATCTGAGATTCTGATCGCGTAAATTTCACACGCTATCACCCCGCCTTCTCCGCGCCGAGCGGGTCGCCGCACACAGCTTGTTGTCCTGTCTCCCCCACTCCCCACCTGCGCATTGCTCGGCGGCTCAAACACCACCGTTACCCTTCGATTTCCACAAGCTGGGCACATGAGGCGCGACTCTGGCCTTGATAGCGGAAAGTTCGGCCCAGCTTGAGGAGGCAAGAAGTCTTGGCGCGGAGGTTCAGCACCATACAAAAAAGGACGAGGGAGCCAAGTGCTCTCCTCGCCCGTGAGCATCACGACAAAGAAAAGTCTGTGGTTTTTGGCTTCGGAACTCCCTCCCCGCGTTTAGCCTCGGGAGATCCCCATCCCGTTAGCTTCGGGAGATCCCTCCCCGCGTTGCGGGGGACCATTGAGCGCTTGTCTGCCTAGCCTCTGCCTCGCGCTCGTTGATGACAACGACTCACCTACTGCGTGACGACAAAGTCAAGACGACCGGCCATGACTCGGCCACAATTCCGGTCCCCGTGACAAAATTGCAACGGTTGTGTGACAGGTGCAGACGAGCGTCTCGAGGTCAAGCTGCTTGCGGTAAACGTGCCATTTGGCACGGCCCGACGTAACATTTATGCGGGACAAAACAACGGCGCAATTATCGCGATGTCAGATGGTGAAATCGCCGCCGACCTTCTCGTCGTCGAGCACATGGGCCTTCTCGGCCGTCTCGCACATCTGTTCGACCGTGATCGAATTGAGATTGGCGAGAAAGGTTTCGCCGGCCCGGCGCACAGCCGGATCGATCACCCGCTCGAGCAGCACTGAGTTTGCGCCGAGATCTTCTGGATCGGCGGTGCTCAGCGACATCGCGGTGCGCATGATCTCGCCCACAGTGATGCTCCGGCGCTCGCGCGCCAACTCGTAGCCGCCTCGCGGCCCGCGCACGCCCTTGAGGATATTGGCGTGAACCAGCCCCTGGAGCAATGTCTCCAGGTGGCGTGGGGGCAATTTATGACGCGCAGCCAAGGCATTGGCGCGAACCGGAGCCGACCGGGAGTGCAACGCGACGTCGACAACAGCGGCGATGGCGAGAACGCTCCGTCGCGAGAATAAGTTCATGTCATACCTCCTACGATGAGTAGGCGGCTCGCCCAATGCCACCAACGATACTAGAGGATTGCCCCGACCGTCGATGAAATTGCAATTACCACAATTGTGGTGTTGGCGATGCGTGATTGCAAGGGGCTGGTTGTAAGGACGCTCGGCCACCCCGCGCGGCTGCGCCGATGCGGCTGGCGAGTTCCTCGGATCATCAAGCAAGTCTGTCGAGGCGCTGATGGTCCGTCGCCATTTGTCCGTTGCTGACGCTGACCGCTACTGTGCTCCTAATTATCACCAAACGAATTCCCGTTGAAAGAACCTGACAACCGCAATTCGTTCGCCGTGCCATCCGGTAATTTTCAATATCGTTAGAGGCCCTAGTTCAATTATCCATCCATATTGCTGCCCGGAAATCGGATCTATAAGGTAGGTGGTAAAACCTTCTTTGTGGGGCTTTAAGCTCTCTATCCAGCC
This sequence comes from uncultured Alphaproteobacteria bacterium, assembly GCA_963764955.1. Lineage (GTDB taxonomy): Bacteria > Pseudomonadota > Alphaproteobacteria > Rhizobiales > Beijerinckiaceae > Roseiarcus. The sequence continues at coordinate 110,163 of CAVXVE010000052.1, forward strand.
CATCATGGAGTACGGCATCTAATCACCTATAAAGAAGGGGGGCGCTGCCACGCGACAGCAGGTGCACCAGCAGCGCCCACACATCTTCAACCACTCGGTGCCAATGCCGAGACCTAGTGGCGAAGCTCATCTATCTCTATCTCTAGATAGAGCAAAAATCGTCCAAAGTGCACCGCATAACTCACCCAAGATTGTTCATCATGTTCGACGGAACATAACCACGCTGAGTTTCTGTTCGGATGCCCGCCAATCTTCTATTCGCGGCCCCCGTCGAAAACGTATGCATCCAGGCCGAGGGCTTCCCGTAAAAAGTGGATGTTAGCCTTCCTGATTCATCAGGCGTCTTTACCTCACGCAATTCACCGTCGGGAATCATAGTTGGGCGAGCTGCTTCACGTCGCGCGTCATCGTAAATCTGCCTTTCGATCAATTCAAAGGCGGAGCCCATAGCTTCGTTTATGTTTACGCCTTTATAATTGGGAGCGTGTTGCTGCACTTTGGCAGCCATGCGCCTTTCATATTGCGCCACAGTTTCACCTTCTAAAGACCGTGGTGCGCTCTGATTAAACATTCTTAAAGTGGCATCAGCCTTTTCTTGAATTGCTACCAATTCTGTAGGATCGGGTTGGTAGTTGCTATAAGCTCTTGCTGGCATTGGCGCGCTCCTAAATCACTTGCTTCTTGTCAATCTCGACAAATGTGACTCAGCCACAGAAGGACGGCGATGTATATTGAGGCTTTCCGCCCTATCGTACTTCACTCTAGGCCCGTTGTATGCCGATCTTACAGGCACTCCATCACAATCAGGGCGCGCTGTAGTTTTAGGTTCTTGATATCCTTCAAGGTCTTTTGCCATTTGCTCTTCTCCTTCAGATTATTAGATCTATTATTGTGTTTGCGATCGTCAGCGCCTTTAGTCTGACCGTGGCCGAGTGGCTGTTGTTTAGTATAATGCTGGCGTTTACAAGAAATGTCACGACTGCGGCTTCAGGGGACATGTGGCGCTGCTTTATGCTGCGAATAGGTCAGTTCTATTTAGCAAAGCCATTTGCTTTTTCATCTCGCGAGCAAAAGCGACTTCCTCATTCCTAATATGGACGAAGTGTTTGACACGGCAATCTGTCGAGCAAAACCTTTGCCAGTATCGCTTTTTCTGGAATTCTTCTTTGCACTCCTCACATTTAAATTTGTCCATACTCAAATCTCCTACTCGTTGTATTTACACAATACTACGCATTTCGGGAAACGGCAAGTCCTTGTTCCCTTTCTGTTTCCACACAATTTGAGGCCCGTAGACGGGCGGTAACGCTTCGAGGCGCAGACTTTCTCAGCTTCGAAAGAAAGCCGCGCATCAAAACCTTTGAGGAATGACGTATGCCCAAGAGTTTATCGCATGAAGAAATCGCCCAGCATTTCATCAGGGCCAAAGTTTTCGACTTCAGCGCCATGGGCAAGCTCATTGCCGAACTTGGCCCGGAGTTGGCCGTCAGCGATCTCGGGTGGCACGGAGTCAAACTTCGGCCGCTACAACATCCTCGCCTGCATGCTCCCCGCGTGGGACGCAGCGCGTGCTGTCGGCGACCTGCGCGCCGCTGGTCTGACCGCGACAGCGCTGGAGAGCGCCGCGGAAGCAAGCAAGCCGAAATAGATTTGTTTCTCAATAAATTTGGCTCTCAACTTATATTCCGCTCCCTTGTGTCGAGTAGTGAATTCGCCCGGCGAGTTGAATCCCTCGCCGGGCGAATTTACGAGTTCGCACCCGGCCAAAGCGCTGCGAAAAAGTGGGCGCCGGCTTTTCGCGAAATAGCGCGCGAAATCAAGGAATTGGGACTGACGCCGTGTCGAGCTGGAGCGAAGCCGACCTTGAACTCAGGCTCTGTCGCGCGCTGGACCTCGCGCGAAAGACGATCCACCATTTCGCGATCGACGGCTACGCAAACCCCGACTCTCCCGCGTCCAGCTTCGGGCCGGAAAAGGTGGTCGCGGAAACGGCGATGCTCATCTATGCCGCATCGGCGTCGCTCACCCGCCCGAACATTGCGAGCCGCGTCGACCATCTCGCTCAGCTCTTGGCCCGCCATGCCCGCTCTGAACGCGTGCTTGTCGATATCGCGCTCCATCCGGCGCTCGCCTTCAAATTCGCGGTCCCCCATATTCTCTTAACGAAGGTCGGATACCCGGACGCTGGCTTTGACGATTTTCTAAGATCCTGCGCCTCGTCGCAGACGGGAAACGCTCAGGACCGGCCTCCGTCCGCCTCGCTCGAGAGACTATGGATCCGGTCGTTGTGGAACGGCCCCGATTCCGGCCCGGGCTGGCGCGCCAGGCTACCCGACACGATGCTCAACTGGCCCGTCGGCATATTGGGCGCCCTGCGAACGGACGCTTACGCCTTCACGCACTTGATCATGTACTGCACCGACTTTGGCTTTCGAAAGCCACGCTTGTCCCGCAGCCGCCCGGCGATCTTGATGGACGTCGGCTCCTTGCTGGCCGGGTACATGGACGCTGAAGACTACGATCTCGCCGGCGAATTGCTGCTCGCGTGGCCGCTGATGGGCGCCCCCTGGAGTTCCCCCGCCGCATTCGCCTTCCGGGTTCTCGCAAACATCGAGGACCAGGTTGGCGTTCTTCCTTGTGGAAACGTCAATCTGGCCCATCTCGCCCAGCTGGAAGGAGAGGAGCGCGCTCGATACGCGCTGGGGACCGCGTACCACACGGCTTACGTAATGGGTTTTCTCTGCGCCGCGTCGCTTCGACCCGGGCGGGCGCCGCCGGTGACGATTGTCGGACCGCAGTTCGACGCAACGTGCCTTAGCCGACTGATGCGCTATGTTGATGTTGACCAGGGACATTGGCGGCCTGAGTTTTTTAGCCTCGCAGAGGAGGAGCGGCGAGCCTTGATCCCGTTCGTTCTCGACGTCGCGATCATGCAAAAGTGTCGAAGGCGCGACTATCAAGCCGTTAGTGAGATCCTTTCCCTCGCACAAGAATATGACGTCGCCGGCTCCCCGATGTGCCGGCAAGCGTTCGAGCTCCTGGAGCGCATCGCGAGCTGCTCGACCGCCATCCGTCTGCGGAGCGGAGCGCCCAGCGAGGGCGCCGTTCCGGAGCGCTCCGCAACAACACCGCCTACGCCCGCTTGAGCGTGGTCTCGATCGCAGGCGAGCGCTTGAGGGTCTGCAGCACGACGCAATAGCGCTCGGTCAGCTTCAGTAGCGTGTCGAGCTGATCCTGCGGCGCATCGGTGTCGAGATCGAACGCGAGGCGGATGTCGGAGAAGCCGACAGGGGCCTGCTTGTCGACGCCGAGCGTGCCGCGAAAGTCGAGGTCGCCTTCGGCGGCGACCTTGCCCGAGCGCAACGCGATTCCCATCGAGGTCGCGACGGCCTTCAGGGTCACGCCGGCGCAGGCGACCAGCGCCTCGAGCAGCATGTCGCCCGAGCAGAGCTCGGCCCCGCTGCCTCCGGTCGCTGGATGCAGCCCGGCGACCGCGAGCGCTTTTCCGGTCTCGACCTTGCAGGCGACGCCTGCGGAATCGAGGGCGCCGCTGGCTTTCAGCGTCACCAGCGCAGCTTTTGCGTCAGTCCGATAGCGATCCTTGAGCGGCGCCTGGGCGGCGCGAAGTTCCTCGGCGTTCACTTCGTTCGTCTCCTTTCGATTCGGCCCCTTTTCAGCCCTTGAGCCTAAGACCAATCGAACCGAAGCGGCGCTTCCCGAAACGCGAACCGGTCAAGATGCGAAGCGACCACGCCTTTCAGGCGCTCGACCTCTTCGCTCCCTTCCCCGTCGATCGTCACTTCAAGCGCATTCGCCTCCGGCTCGAGCGTGACCACCGCGGCCGGGAATTTGACGACGCCCCGGCTTTCCGAGAGGTCGACTTCGAGCTTGTGGCTCCAGTGCTTGCAAAGCTGCTGCACGTATTTGGCGGCGCTGGCGGTCGGAACGCTGGCCTTGGCGATCGGCATGCTCAGAGGTCTTTCGATCTTCGAAGGGCTGGCGCCAACGCACCCATTTCCATCGCTGGGCGCGCGACGATCGGTCGCAGAGCGGTTGGCCGGCCCGTTTAGCCCGAATGGGCCTCCGACTCAACGGCGGGCGACGCAAGCGCGCTTGTCGCGGCGCTTAAGCCAAGCTAACGCTTGCTACTCATGACCCGCGTGGGCTTCTTTTCCGGCTCGTTCGATCCGATGACCAACGGTCACTTGGATGTGATTGAGCACGCCGCGACGCTGTGCGACCGGCTGGTCGTCGGCGTCGGATCCAATCCGAATAAGGCCGCGCTGTTTTCAGTCGAGGAGCGGCTCAAGCTTATCCGCGAGGCCGCGGCGCCGATCACGGCGAGGGCGCGATGCAAGCTCGAGGTCGTCGAATTCACCGGCCTCGCCGTCGAGGCGGCGCGTGAAGCGCGCGCGACGATCATCGTGCGGGGCTTACGCGACTCGACCGATTTCAACTATGAGATGCAAATGGCGGGCATGAACGGCGCGATGGCGCCAGAGCTGCGCACCATCTTTCTGCCCGCCTCCTCGCCGGTGCGGCCGATCACCGCGACGCTGGTGCGGCAGATCGCCTCCATGGGCGGCGACGCCTCCCCATTCGCTCCGCCGAACGTCATCGCTGCGCTGAAAGGGAAGTTCAAAAAATGACCCCCAGCCCGCTCCCCGGCTTCCCGCCTGAAACACGCGCCCCCGATGGGGCCGATGCCGTACGGGCGCGGGCGGCCGATGCGCTGATCCGCTACGGCGGAAAGTTTTCCGATTTCGTCGCGGCCAGCGCGAAGGGATCGTTCATCAACGACGCGCGCGGCCGGCGGGTGCTCGACTTCACCTCGGGGCAGATGAGCGCGATCCTCGGCCATTCGCACCCGGCCATTGTCGAAACGGTCCAACGGTCGATCGCGACCCTCGACCATCTGTTCAGCGGCATGCTGTCGGAGCCGGTCATCGGCCTGGCGGAAGCCTTGAAGGCCATCACGCCTCCCGGGCTCGACCGCGTCCTGCTCTTGAGCACCGGCGCTGAATCCAATGAGGCCGCGCTGAAGATGGCGCGCCTCGCGACCGGCGGCTACGAGGTCGTCGGCTTCGCCCAGTCCTGGCACGGAATGACGGGAGGCGCGGCCGCCGCGACCTACGCCGCCGGGCGCCGGGGCTATGGGCCGCTCAGCGTCGGCGGCCTCGCGATCATGGCGCCCAATCTCTATCGCCCGTCCTTCGGAGCCTCGTCGAGCTACGACTGGCTCGCCGAACTCGACTATGGATTTCGACCTTGTCGACCGTCAGTCGACCGGGGCGCTCGCCGCCTTCATCGCCGAGCCGATCTTGAGCTCCGGCGGCATCCTCGACCTGCCGCCGGGCTATCTTTCCGAGCTCAAGCGGCGCTGCGAGAAGCGCGGCATGATGCTGATCGTCGACGAGGCGCAAACCGGCCTCGGCCGCACCGGCGAAATGTTCGCGTTCTCCCGCGACGCCATCGTTCCGGACATCCTCACGCTGTCGAAGACTTTGGGCGCGGGCCTGCCGCTGGCGGCGGTTCTCACCTCGGCGGAAATCGAGGAGCGCTGCCATGAGCGCGGCTTCCTCTTTTATACGACCCATGCGTCCGATCCATTGCCCGCTTCTGTCGGCCTGGCGGTTTTGGACGTGATCGTTCGCCAGAAGCTGGAGAAGCGCGCGGCGGAGGCGGGCGCGCGCCTGAGGAAGGGTTTGGAGACGCTGCGCGACGAATTCGATTGCATCGGCGACGTGCGCGGCCGCGGCCTCCTTTTGGGCATGGAAATCGTCAAGGACAAGACGTCGAAGCAGCCTGACGCCGCGCTCGGCGCGCGCATCACGGATAAGGCGATGGAGCTTGGCCTTTCCATGAACATCGTCAATCTGCCCGGCATGGGAGGCGTCTTCCGCATCGCGCCGCCGCTGACCGTTGCCGACGACGAGATCGACCTCGGCCTCACGATCCTGCGCGACGCGCTGCGCGGCGCGCTGAAGGGCTAGCTGTCAGACCCGTCGTCCGACTCCGCATTGACCTTGCGAACCTTGACCTGCTTTTTAAGCGATTCGAGCTCCTCGTCGCTCAGATCTTCAGCCGCCGCGATCTGGTCGCGCGCCTTCCTGGTGGCCATGATGAGTTCGTCGAGCTTCAACTGAATCGCCGCCGTGTCCCGGTTCTGGGTGGCTTGGATCAGAAACACCATGAGGAAAGTCACGATCGTGGTGCCCGTATTGATGACGAGCTGCCAAGTGTCGCTATAGTGAAAAAAGGGGCCGCTGACCCCCCATACAAGGACAATGAGGACGGCGGTCGCAAACGTGGCCGGCTTGCCGCAAATCTCCGCCGTTCTGATCGCGAGGCGCCTGAACCCGCTCTGCTTGCCGTTCTCGGGGCTTCCCCCGAACGGGCCGGCCGGGAGTCCGCTGCGCATGATGGCCCGCCCTTAAAGATCGATTGGGCGTTTTTACCCGGCGATCCCTCAGCTCTCAAGTACGCCGTTCGTTCTCGCCGTTCAACGGGCGTGGCTTCAGGCTCATGAGTTTCCCGGAAAGGCGATCGTGGTGAGAAGCGCGATGTGGGGATCGCGCGAGTCGAGCCGGGTGTGCTGCACGACGATCTCGACATCCGAGCGGATGACCGAGGAATATGGCGTGTCGCGCGGAACCTGTTCCGGGTCGCTGAGGTCGTTGAACCGCAGGTGGCGCGCGCGCCGAGGTTCGAGCGTCAGGCGGTAGGGTCCCGCCGGCTCCCGGTTCTCGAAATAGAGGGTGATCTCGATCGACGCGGTCGAATCCGTCGCGTTCAGGATGCAGGCGGCTTCGTGGGAGATGAGATCGCGCGCCTGGGAAAATGAGCGGCTCGGAATGTAGCCTTCCGGAATGGCCCAGATGCGATGCCCGATCAATAGCACCTCCGTGAGGAACGGAAACGCGGTCCTTGACCATTGTGTTCCGGAGCGAGAAACCCTGCTCGCCGCCCGTCCGTGCGCCCTCACGTGCGATCGGCCCCGCCTACTCCCCGCCCCGCTCCTTGCGCAGCTTCGCCCAGTACTCGAGCCGCTTTGAAATCTCGCGCTCAAAGCCCCGCTCGACCGGTTCGTAAAGCGTGCGCCGGCCGATCGCCTCAGGCCAGTAGCTCTGGCCGCTGAATGCGTCGGGCGCGTCGTGGTCGTACTGGTAGTCCCTGCCATAGCCCTCGCGCTTCATGAGCCGCGTCGGCGCGTTGAGGATGGTCTTCGGCGGCGCGGGTGAGCCATGCTCTCTCGCCAGCGCCTGAGCGGCTCCGAACGCCTTGTAGACGGCGTTCGATTTCGGCGCGGTCGCGACATAGACCACGGCTTGAGCGATCGCGAGTTCGCCCTCCGGACTGCCAAGGAAATCGTAAGCGTCCTTAGCCGCGTTGGCGATCACGAGCGCCTGCGGATCGGCGAGCCCGATGTCCTCGGACGCCATGCGCACGACGCGCCGCGCGATGAACAGCGGATCCTCGCCCGCCTCGAACATGCGCGCGAGATAATAGAGCGCCGCGTCCGGATCGGAGCCGCGCACGCATTTGTGCAAGGCCGAGATCAGATTGTAATGGCCGTCCTGCGCCTTGTCGTAGATCGGCGCCCGCCGCTGCACGACCTCGACCAGCCGCGCGCTGTCCAGCGTCTCGTCCGGGCGGGCGGCGCGCCAGATTTCTTCCGCCAGAGTAAGGACCGCGCGGCCGTCGCCGTCCGCCATATTGATGAGCGCCTCGCGCGCGTCCGCGTCGAGCGGCAGAGGCTTGCCCATCGCCTGTTCGGCGCGGTTGACCAGCGCTTCGAGGGCCTCGGGTCCAAGCGGGCGAAAGACCAGCACGCGGGCGCGCGACAACAAAGCCGCGTTGAGCTCGAATGAAGGATTTTCGGTCGTGGCGCCGATGAGCGTGATCGAGCCGTCCTCCATCACCGGCAGAAACGAATCCTGCTGCGCCCGGTTGAAGCGATGGATCTCGTCGACGAACAGCAGCGTGCCCTGCCCCTTGCGCGCGGCGCGCGCGGGCGGCGTCGAAGATCTTCTTCAATTCCGCGACGCCCGTATGGATCGCCGAAACCTGGACGAACGCATCCTCGCGCGACGCGCCGATCAGGCGGGCGACCGTCGTCTTGCCGCTGCCCGGCGGTCCCCAAAAAATCATCGAGCCCAGCGACGGCGCCTTAAGCAGGCGCGTCAGCGCTCCGTCCGGCCCCGTCAGATGCTCCTGGCCCGAAACCTCGGCGAGCGACGTCGGCCGCAGCCGCTCGGCGAGCGGCGCCGGCGGCGGCTCGGGCTTGGGGCTTAGCGAGTCGAGCAGGCTCATGGCGCTTTGTCCCGCGCGGACGGTCCGCTGTCCAGCCGGGCGCGCTCCCGCTTGCCGGCGGCTTGCGGGCGCCCCATTGTCCGCCCTTCCATCGAACCGAAGAGACCGGCTGATGAGTTCCTTCGCCCTTCCCTATGCTCCATCCGAAACACTGGGCTTTATTCCGGAACGGCTCGAGCGGCTCACAGCGGTCATGGCCCATGAGGTCGAGGAGAAAAAGGCTCCCGGCGTCTCCATGCTGATCGCCCGCCACGGCAGGATCGCTTACCGGGAATCGGTCGGCGCATTGCGCCCGGGTGGACCGGCAATGACCGACGACGTGATCTTCCGCATCTATTCGATGACCAAGCCGATCGTTTCGGTCGCCGCGATGATGCTGGTCGAGGAGGGGCGCCTCCTCATCACCGATCCCGTCTCGAAATTCATCCCCGCTTTCGAGAACACGAAAGTCGGCGTCGTCAACGGCGACAAGCTCGATCTTGCGCCGCTGAAGCGGCCGATCACGGTCCAGGACCTCATGCGGCACACATCGGGACTGACCTATGGCTACACCGGGGTCTCGCCAGTCCAGAAGCTGATGAATGCGACGAACGTCGTGAATGCGAACCGATCTTTGGCGGAAAATGTCGAGGCGATGGCTGCGCTTCCGCTCATGCATCAGCCCGGCGAGGTCTGGGAGTACAGTGTGTCCACTGACGTGCTCGGCCGCGTGATCGAGGTCATCGAAGGCGCTTCGCTGGGCGAGGTTTTGCAGCAGCGCCTGTTCGGCCCGCTCGGCATGGTCGACACCGCCTTTTTCATCCCTCCCTCAAAGCTTCCGCGGGAGGCAAAGCCAATGTCGCCACAAGTCTACATAAGCCTTGGCGTCGATCCGAATCCCATGACCGAGCCGCCACGATTCGAATCGGGCGGCGGCGGACTTTTGTCGACGATCGGAGATTACGCGCGCTTCGCTGCGATGCTAAGCAGCGGAGGCGAGCTCGACGGCGTACGCATCCTGGGACCCCGGATGATCCGGTTCATGGCGAGCGATCATCTGGGATCTAATGTCGACCGCAGCCACGCGCTGCTTGCGCCGGGCCACGGATTTCGGCCTCGGCTTCGGCGTGCGCCTGCAATATGGACTCGCGACGACGCCAGGATCGGTCGGCGACTATTTCTGGGGCGGCTGGGCGGGAACGACATTCAGGGTTTCGCCGCAAGACTCCCTGTTCGCGATTTTCATGACACAGGCGCCGGACAATCGCGAGCATTTTGGCTGGACGTTTGGCAATCTGCTCAACGCGGCAATCCTTTAAACCTCCGGCAGCCCAAAGAGAAAGCTATGAGTTCCTTCGCCCTGCCCTACGCTCCATCCGAAACGCTGGGCTTTATTCCGGAAAGGCTCGAGCGGCTGACCGCAATCATGGCCCGCCAGGTCGAGGAGAAAAAGGCGCCAGGCGTCTCCATGCTGATCGCCCGTCACGGCAAGATCGCCTACCGGGAGATGGTCGGCGCGTTGCGCCCCAGCGGCCCGCTGATGACCGACGATGCGATCTTCCGCATCTATTCAATGACCAAGCCGATCGTTTCGGTCGCCGCAATGATGCTGGTCGAGGAGGGGCGCCTCGTCATTACGGATCCGGTCTCGAAATACATCCCCGCTTTCGCCAACGTGAAGGTCGGCGCCACGAGCGGCGAGAAGCTCGACCTTGCGCCGCCGAAGCGGCCGATCACCGTCCAGGACCTGATGCGCCACACATCGGGACTTACTTATGGCTTTACCGGGGTTTCCCCAGTCCAGAAGCTCACCAAGGCCGCCAATGTTGTGCATCCGAACCGGACGCTCGCCGAAAACGTCGAGGCGATGGCCGCGCTTCCGCTCATGCATCAGCCGGGCGAGGTCTGGGAGTATGGTCTCTCCACCGACGTGCTCGGCCGCGTGATCGAGGTCATCGAACACGCTCCGCTCGGCGAAATCCTGCGCGCGCGTGTGTTCGAGCCGCTTGGGATGACAGACACCGCCTTCTATACGCCGCCGAACAAGGCGGCGCGGCGCGCCGATCCGTTCTCGTTCGATTTCATGACTGCGGCGGGCCTCGACACCCGTGACGCCTCCGCGCCGCCGAAATTCGAATCCGGCGGCGGCGGACTCCTGTCGACGCTCGCCGATTATACGCGCTTCACCGCCATGCTGAGCGCAGGCGGGACGCTTGACGGCGCGCGCATCCTCGGGGCGAGAACGCTCGCCTTCATGGCCAGCGATCATCTCGGCGCCACGGTCAGGAAGGACCACTATCTGCTATGGCCCGGGCACGGCTTCGGTCTCGGCTTCGCGGTGCGCACCGATCCGGGCAAGGCGCCGACGGCCGGCAGCGTCGGCGAGTTCTTCTGGGGCGGCATGATGGGCACGGCCTTCTGGGTCTCGCCGCACGACTCCCTGTTCGCGATCCTCATGGTCCAGACGCCGGAGAACCGCGAATATTTCCGCGTGCTGTTCCGCAATCTGGTCAGCGCCGCGATCGCGTGAGGTCATCATCGAGCCAGGGCCCGTGCGGTCAACGCCGCGGGGCCCCGATCACGCCGCGAACTTCCGCTCCGCCGCCACCCATGTCTCGCTAACCTTGATATCGGCGATTTCATTCGGGCTGACCTTGTAGGGATCGGACTGCAGAATCGTGAAATCCGCTTCCTTGCCCTTTTCGAGCGAACCTAGTCGGTCGCCCTGCCCGAGCTGTCGGGCGGCGTTGATTGTTACGGCGCGGATCGCGTCGTCAAGCGAAACGGCCTGATCGGGACCGACGACGGAATTGTCGATGATGCAGCGGCGCGTGACTGCCGTACTGATGAGCGCGAGCGGCCCGGGCGGCGAGCAGGGCCCGTCGGTGTGCAGCGTGAAAGGCAAGCCCGCTTTCACGCAGGCCCCTGCCGGGTCCATGAAGGCGGCGCGTTCGGCGCCGAAGATCTGATCGCGATAGGCGGCGCCGTAGAAGCGCACATGGTTCATCAGAAAGCTCGGCTCAACGTTCAGCGTTTTCATCCGCAGAATCTGATCGGGGCGGGCCATCGTCGAATGCTCGATGCGGTTGACGCCAAACTCGGTCGAGCCCGCATAGGCCGCCTCGATCGCGTCGAGCGCAATGTCGAGCGTGTAGTCGCCGTTGGAGTGGATCTGCACTGGCAGGCCGAAGGCCTTCACTTCAGCGACCATCTGTTTCATCTGCGCAGCGTCGAAGTTCGGCGAACCCTTGGAGGTCGAATTGAGATAGGGCCTGGTCTGCGCGCCGGTTTCGGTCTGGTTCGAGCCGTCGCCGACGATCTTGACGCCATAGAGCGAGAACAGCGAATTATCGACGGGCGCGCCCTTCCCCAGGCCCTGACTGCGCCAAGGCGTCAGGCCCTTCATGTCGTCGAACATCACGCTCGCGCTGGTGCGGCAAGCGAGAGAATTCGAGAGCTTGGCGAATGGCTCGATCCAGTCCGAGCGGATCGTGCCCGGCTCGTGCATCATCGTGTTGCCGACGGACGCCATGTGTCGGCAGAAATCGGTGACCGCCTTGGCCGCAACCTCGGGCGTGACCTTGCCGAGGAAGTGGACCGCGAATTTGAGCATCGCGCTTTCCTCGTAGACCATGCCGTTGAGCTTGCCGTCAGGTCCCCGGCCGAAATGGCCGCCGCCCGGCAGGTCTCCGATATTCTCGGGGATTCCCGCGAGCTTCAGCGCCTCGCTGTTAACGCAGGCGTCGTGCCCGTTGGTGTACCAGACGAAAATCGGATGGTCGGTCGAAATCGCATCCAATTCCGTCCGCGTGAGATCTCCGCCCTGCAGGAGATTGTCGAAGTTCGAGCCGACGATCCATTGTTCCTCAGGCGTCGCGGCTGCTTCCTGCTTGAGATGCGCGACAAGGTTTTCGCGCGTCGGATATTTGGCGTAGCCGACGTCGTCGAGCAGTTCAAAGATCAGCGAAGCCAGGAGCGTATGGCAGTGGGGATCGATGAGCCCAGGCAGGGCCGTGCGGCCGGCGAGGTCGACGATCGTGGTCTCGCTGGTCCTGAGGCCGCTCACCACGCTCTCGTCGCCGACCGCGAGCACCTTACCGCCCTTGACCGCGAGCGCTGAGGCGACCGGCGCGCCCGCTAGCGGACGGATTGTCCCGCCGCGAAGAATGAGGTCCGCGCCCTCGCCCGCTGACGAGGCCGCCGCGGACCCGGCGCCGGAGAACGCCGAGGCCGCGGCGACCGAATAGGCCATAAACGCCCGCCGGGAGGGCATGGCCGCCGCCTTGCCGATCAGACTGGCCACGCCGCCGGCATGGAACTCGTCGCGAAGAACGAGCTGATTGAAACACCCGAGGCACATATGAACCTCCCGAACCTTGCAGCGTGCGACGGGCGTCATCTACATGGTTCGGCGAAGCGCCGGAACTAGCCGAATTGTTGATCTCGGAGCGAGACTTGACGGCGCTCAAGGCGCGGCGCCCCGAGCATCGGCGACGCCTCACACCCACGCGACAACGCTTTCGGCCGACGCGCGCAACGGCTCACGCGTGACCGCGACGGCGGGCCTTACCACACGCCGGTATTCTGCATCGACGCCCAGGGTTCGGCCGGCGCCTTCGACTCGCCCTTCTGGATGAGCTCAATCGAGATCAAGTCGGGCGTGCGGATGAAGGCCATGTGGCCGTCGCGCGGCGGACGATTGATGGTCACGCCCGCCTTCTGCAGCTTGGCGCAAAGCGCATAGATGTCGTCGACGGCATAGGCGAGATGGCCGAAATTGCGCCCGCCTTTGTATTCCTCGGGGTCCCAGTTGTAGGTGAGCTCGACCGTTGGCTTCCGGTTCGCCTTCGCCTGCTCGGCGTCATCGGGGGCCGCGAGGAACACGAGCGTGAAACGCCCCTTCTCGTTCTCGATGCGCCGCGTCTCGACAAAGCCCATGAGCTCGAAGAACGCGATCGTCGCCTTGAGGTCGGTCACGCGGATCATCGTGTGCAGATATTCCATAGGCTCCTCGTCCGGGTTTGCTTCGTTAATGGCTTCGGAGCATAACGCCTCTGGCCTCAAGGGGAAGCCCCTCGACACATGGACAACTCGGTTTGGGAACAAAGCCGCGCCATCCGGGCGACGACCACTCAGCGTTAAAACAGCGCGCGGCGGCGGCCTCGATCGTGGCAAGCACGATCCTCGCGGCGGTCAAGCTTGCAGCGGGCTTCGCCTCCGGATCGCTCGCGCTTCTCTCCGAAGGCGCGCATAACACGCTCGACATCGGCGCGAGCGCGCTCACCCTCTTCGCCGTGCGCGAGGCCGACAAGCCCGCCGACGCCGAACATCCATTCGGCCACGCCAAGATCGAGGCGGTGGCCGCGCTGGCCGAAACCGGCTTTCTCGCCGCGCTCTCGATCGGCGTCGCGATCGAGGCCGTCGGGCGCATCCGCGACGGCGGCGCGGCGGTCGACGTCGGCGCTTTCGCCATCGGCGCGATCCTGTTGTCGATCGTGGTCGACGTCGCGCGCTGGCGAGCGCTGACCCATGTCGCGCGCTTGACGTCGAGCCATGCGCTCAGCGCCGACGCGCTGCACTATTCGAGCGATCTGATCTCGTCCGCCCTCGTCCTGATAGGCCTCGTCGCGACGCGGGCGGGATTTCCTCACGCCGACGCACTGGCCGCGATCGGCGTCGCCGGTTTCATCGCCGCGGCCGGCTATCGCCTCGGCCGATCGACGATTGATGCGCTCGTCGACCGCGCGCCGGAGGGGCTGACCGACGCCGTCCGCGCCCTGGTCAGAAACACCAAGAGCATCGCCGGGATCGAGACGATCCGACTCAGGCAGAGCGGACCCAAGATCGCGGGCGACGTCATCGTCTCGGTGTCGCGAACCCTGCCGCTGGAACGCGTCGCGGCGATCAAGGCCGACATGCAAGCCCGGATCGAGCGGCGTTGGCCCCAGGCCGAACTGACGATCACCGCCAACCCGCGTGCGCTTAACGATGAGACGATCCTCGAGCGCGTGCTGGTGATCGCGGCGAGGCGAGGTCTGCCCGTGCACCATGTCACCATCCAGGACATCGAAGGCCGCAAGACCGTCGCCCTCGATCTCGAAGTCGACGGCGTGATGACGATCGGCGAGGCGCATCGGGTAGCCTCGGAGCTCGAGGACGCCATCGCCGACGAGATCGGCGAGGGCGTCGAGGTCGAAACCCACATTGAGCCCGCCGAGCCGGAAGTCCGCGGCCAACTGGCCGAGCCCGGCCTCGCGCATCGCATCGAAGCTTCGCTGGCCGCCGCGGCCGCTAAGCAAGGACGCGTCCGCGATATTCATGACGTGCGGGTGCGCGAGACCTCGGGCGGCGTGTTCGTTCTCTTCCACTGCCACGTCGATCCGGCGACGCCGGTCGAGGCGGTCCATAGCGCCGTCGATTCGCTTGAGCGCTCGGTCAGGCAAGCGTTTCCGGAGGCGCGCCGGGTCGTCGGCCATGCCGAGCCGGCCGGGACGGAGGCAGGCTAGCGCTGACCGTCGCCCTTCCGAAAAGATCGCGAAAACTCCGCCAGAAGAGCCGTCGGGCGCCCATCCCCGATCATGCTTCAGTCTGGGCGCGACTTTCACGATGCTGCCGGACTGCGCTATTCATAGGAGTCCGATGACCGAAACGCGACAGACCGCCAGCGCTCCGCCTGAGAAGCCTGCCGCCGAGCGCTGGACGAGGCGCTGGCTCTTTCCGCTTTTGCGGATCGCGTTTCTCGTCTTCGCCGCCTGGCTCGTGTGGTACACGGCCGGACATTGGGACCGCTGGACCGGCGCCGCGCGCCTCGAAACGACCGACGACGCCTTTGTGTCGGGGGACGTGACGCCGCTTTCGGCCCGGGTGTCGGGCTATATCACCGAGATGCCGGTCAATGACTTCCAGACCGTGCGCAAGGGCGACCTCATCGCGGTCATCGACCCTTCCGACTATCAGGCCCAGCTCGACCTGGCTCAGGCCAATCTCGCCGCCGCGCAGGCGACGCTCGCCAATCTCGCCAATCAGCGCGTCGTCCAGCAGGCGCTCGTCCAGGAGGCCGAGGCGACGATCGACGCCACCGAGGCCGACGTGCTGCGCTACCAGCTCGAGGACGAGCGCCAGCGCAACCTGTTCAAGACGGGCATTGCCGGCACGAAGCAACTGGTCGAACAGGCCGACGACAACGCCAAGCGGGCGCTGGCGCAACGACGGCTGAACGCGGCTCAGCTTGACCAGCAAAAGGCTGCGTTGGCGGCGATCGACATCCAGGAAAGGCAGCTCAAGGCGCAAATCCGTGCGGCTGAGGCGCAGGTCGCGCTCGCCGCCGACAATCTGCGCTATACGCGCATCCTCTCGCCGGCGGACGGACTGGTCGGCGAGCGCCAGGTGCGGCTCGGCCAGTTCGTCAATGTCGGCACGCAGGTGATCGCCGTCCTGCCGTTGCCCAACCTCTGGATCACCGCGAACTTCAAGGAGACCCAGATGACCAACATCCGGATCGGCCAGCCCGCCCGGATCGCGGTCGACGCCTTCCCGGATCTCAAGCTCATGGGCCACGTGGACAGCTGGTCGCCGGGGACCGGAAGCACGTTCGCGCTGCTGCCGCCTGACAACGCGACCGGCAACTTCACCAAGGTCGTGCAGCGCGTTCCGGTGAAGATCGTCCTCGACCAGAATGCGTCGCTTGGATCGCTCGTGCGCCCTGGAATGTCGGTCGAGGCGACCATCGACACCGGCGCGCCCGCCGGCCAAAGCGTGGGCGTGGGCGCCGCCGCGAGCGCCGCGCCGCCGTGACTTCGGTCCCCGCTCCGCTCGTCGCGCCGCGCGCCGAGGCGCAGGAGCCCGCTCCGATCACTTGCGCCGGCATCGCCGCTCAGGCGAGCGGAGTCCAGCACATCCGGCTCAGTCCCGATACGCTCCGGCCCTATATCGGCATCCTTGGCGTTCTCATCGGCGCGATCCTGTCTTTCACCGGCAGCCGCATCACGAGCTTCGGGCTTGCGGATCTGCGCGGGGGCCTGCACTTCGGGTTTGACGAGGGCGCGTGGATGACGACGAGCTTCGGCGTCGGGCAGATGCTCATCGGCGTCGCCTGTCCCTATCTCGGCGCCCTTTTCAGCGTCAGGCGCGTGCTTCTGTACGGCATGGCGCTCCTATTCGTCGCCAGCCTGCTCGGACCGTTGTCGCCGAACCTCGGCGCCTTCCTCACCGCGCAGTTCCTAGCGGGCGTGGGCACGGGGACCTTCATCCCGCTCACCATCGGCTTTATCGTCCGCAACCTGCCCCAGCGCCTCGTCCTCTACGGTCTCGCGGTCTATGCGATGAACTCGGAACTGTCGCAGAACGTCTCGGCCTCGCTCGAGGGCTGGTATACGGACAATCTCTCCTGGCGGTGGATCCAATGGCAGTTCTGCCTGGCGCTGCCGGTCATGTTCGCCTGCATCTGGTACGGAGCGCCGCGCGAGAAGATCAACCTCACGCTGCTGCGCGACCTCGACTGGCCCGGACTCGCCTATTCCGGCCTTGGTTTCGCCCTGCTTTACGCTGGCCTCGACCAGGGCAACCGGCTCGACTGGATCAACAGCGGTCTCGTCAACGGCCTTCTTCTGTCCGGCGCGTTGCTCACGCTCGCCTTCGTCGTGCGCGAGTTCGTCGTCGAAAAGCCGTTCCTCAACCTTCGGCTGCTGGCGAGGGAAGGGATCGTGCCGATCCTCATGATCCTCGCCGGCTTCCGTTTCATCATCCTCTCGACCGCCTATATCATTCCGACCTATCTCCAGGTCGTGCAGAACTATCGGGAGCTGCAGGTCGGCGCGGTTCTGCTCTGGATCGCCCTGCCGCAGTTTCTGATCGTCCTGCCCCTCGGCTGGCTTCTTTCACGCGTCGACGCGCGCTGGATCCTTGCGGTCGGCGCGATTTTGATCGGCGCCGCCTGTCTCATGGCGACCCTGCTTACCCAGGATTGGGCGACCTATGATTTCCTGCCGTCGCAGATCCTACAGGCGATCGGCCAGTCGTTCGCGCTGACCGCGGTCGTCGTGCTCGCGGTCAAATCGATGAACCCCGCCGATGTGCTGACGATCGGCACGCTGTTCCAGACCGTGCGCCTGTTTGGCGGCGAGATTGGAACCGCCTTCATGCAGACCTTCGTGCGCGTCCGCGAGCAGATCCACTCCAATCTCATCGGCCTGCACGTCGACAGTCTCGGCGGCCAGACCGCCGATCGGCTGGCGGCTTATCGCAACGCGGTCGGGGCGCATTCGAGCGACCTCGCCGTCGCCACGGAACGCGCGACCAGTCTGCTCGGATCGGCGATCGCGAAGCAGGCCGCCGTTCTCTCCTACATCGACGGATTTCTCGCCGCCGCGGTCGGCGCCTTCGCCTGCCTCCTGCTCACCGCGCTCCTGAGGCGGCATTGACGACCGCCGGCCGCGCGGCAGAAGCGCGATGCGGTCCGCGAGCTTTTGCGCTAGCATGGCGCCCATGACGACCAAGGTGAGACGGCGGCTGACGACGCTCCTGTGCGCCGATGTCGAGGGCTATACGCGCCTCATGGAGGCCGACGAAGCGGGCACGCTGGCGACGCTGCGCAAATGCCGCGCCGCCATGGCGACGCTGGTCGAGCGCCACGATGGGCGCATCGTCAACACCTGGGGCGACGCCGTCATCGCCGAGTTCCCCAGCGTCGTGGAGGCGGTGCAATGCGCGGTCGAGACGCAGCAGGAGATCTTCAGCCAAAACGGCGGGCTGCCCGAATCGCGACGGATGAGATTCCGCATCGGGATCCACCTCGGCGACGTGATGGTGGAGGGCGATGACGTCTATGGCGACGGCGTCAATATCGCCGCCCGGCTGCAGGAACTGGCCGAACCGGGGGACATCCTGATTTCCGGTCCGGTCTACGATCAGGTGCACAACAAGCTGTCGATCGGGTTCGACTGCCTCGGCCAGCAGTCCCTGAAGAACGTCGCCAACCCCGTAACGGGTTATCGCGTCCTGCAAGGCGGCGCCGGAGCGCGGCCGGTTGCGTCGCGACCGGGGCGGCAGGAGCGCGCTGCGGCTCAACCGCCGGCGCAGAGCGCGCAGGGCGGCCTCGCTCGCGCCTGGGAATGGTACGTCGGGCTGCCGCGTCTCAGCGCCGTGATGATCGCCCTCGCCGTCTTCATGTTTCTGATCAACCTGTTCAGCGGCCTCCGCCAGGTCTGGTTTCAATGGCCGGCCACGGTGTTCCTGTTGATCGCGTTTTTGCGAGCCGCGAGCAGGAGCAGGCGGTCGTAGAGAGAGGGAGAGGCGGATAAAGGATCGAGGTGGAGTCGCTCGAGGCGGCCACGGCCTCTAAGGCCGACCCACTCGCGAAGATAATCGGCCCTTTATGCAGCAAGCGGCATCTTGGGCCAGAATTAACGAACGGTCCAGATCTGTAGCGCAAGCGCACAAAGCGGAAACTGCGGCGGCTCAGGGAGCGCGGACTGGAGCGGGCCGAATGGCGCTATGTCCCCCGTTGGGCGCCGTCCTCCCCATCGCCATAATCGCCCCTGAATTTTTGGACGAGAATGTTCAATCGAACCTCGGCGCCTGCAGCCGGGATACGTTCAGATTGCACGAGGACGACCAGTCCATGCAACGCGCTCCACAGCACTTCGGCCAGAAATACCGGCTCTTGCCGATCTGGCCCAAGTGCGGTGACCAACGCCTCGAAGGCGGCACGAAGGGCTGGCGGCGTTTCCTCGCTGGCGAACCTGATTTTCGTCGGCAAGACGAACATCGCCTCGTAGACAACCGGCCGCGAACGGGCAAAATCAAGATAGGCGGCACAGACGTTGCGCAAAACGTCCGGAGCGCCGGTGACGTTCGCCGTTTCCATTTTCAATCGCGTCGCAAGTTCCTCGAATCCTCTCGTGGCCACTGCGGCCATGATGTCGGCCTTGCCCTTGAAGTGGCTGTAGAGAACCGGCTGGCTATAGCTGATTAGCTCCGCGAGACGGCGCGTGGTGACGGCGTCCCAGCCCTCGGCTTCGGCCAGTTCGCGCGCTGCGGCCAGGATGAGTTCATAGCGCTCCGCACGCTGGCGCTCTTTGCGTTCCGCGATCGACATGCAAAAATCCTATCAAGGCACGAATTGCTGTCAACGCTAGATTTTTCTTGACCTACAATTCTAGCGTCGCTAGATTCACTGCAACTGACAGGAGTTGCCCTCATGATCCAGATCGGATATGTCCTCGCCGGCCTGATTGCGCTCGCAATTCTATTCCTCGGGGCGCGCTTTCTGGCTGGCCCCTGCCACCGCATCAGCCGCCTTTGGCATCGCCAATTCACCGCCGCCGTCGACCGGACTTTACCGCGTGGCTGTCTGTGAAGGGCACGCGAGATATCGCAGCGGGCCTTTTTGTCATCCTGCTCATGGCCAATGGCTCGCCGCGCTTGCTCGGCGAATTCATGCTCGTGGCGAGCCTCATCGCCTTTGGCGATATGGCGACAGTCCTTCGGTCGGGCGGAAGCAGAGCCCTCGCCTTTGGCATGCATGGCCTTACGGGGCTGGTCATTGTCGCAACTGGCGCCTGCCTCATCTTCAGCGCCAAGTGAAAACCTGATCTGAATACTAAAACTGGAAAGGACGAAAAATGACGACCCCAATATCAAGTGATCTCATCAAGCTCGGCTACTTATTCGCCGAGATCATGTCCAGCCACGATATGTCGCGCCTCGACGAGATCAAGGCGCCCAATTATGTGAACCATAACGCCTTCGCCGAACCGGGCCTGGAGGGTTCAAAGAAGGTCCTGGGGGCCATCATCGCGGGTGTGCCCGACCTCAAGGTGACTGCAGAAGACGTCTTCGTCTCGGCGGATGGCTCCCGCGTGGTCGGCCGCTACCGCTACGAGGGCACGCACACGGGAAACCTCCTCGGCTACTCCGGCACGGGCAACCCCTTCGTCATGCGTTCGATCGACATCTGGCGGGTCGAGGACGGACGCTTCGTCGAGCATTGGGACGAGCTCAACACCCTCGACGTCTTCATCCAGGTCGGCGCCGTGCCACCTCCTCGCCAACCGTCATAAACCCCAATGGCCCACCGATCCCGGAACCGTCACGGGTTGGAGCGCTGGGAGTTCCACACTCCTACTGGCCCGGTGACAGCGTTGATCGCCATCGCGATGGGGCGCCTGACTAATATCACTCAAGAGGAAGCCACCATGCGAACGTTTGAGATGCGAGTCTACTCGCTGCGCACTAAGGAGGCGCTCGATTTCTACGCTTCTACGGTCTATCCGCGCCATCTCAACAATTTTGGAATGTTCGGTGTCGAGGCCCACGGCTTGTGGACCCAGAAGGGCGATGGAGCGCACCGGATCTTTGTGTTGGTTTCTTATGCAGAGGGCGACGATCCTGGCGAGGTCGCGCAGCGCTACATACAGAGCCCAGAGGCTGCCAACGATGCCAGAGGCTTTGACGTCGCCGACATCCTAGGCGTCGAATCAACGATCCTGGTCCCGTCAGCAAGTTCTCCGCTCAAATGACCGAGATAATGGGAGCATAGTCTGGCGCTCATGTCCGCTGGTTGTGAGCTCTCAACAGGTTGTCCATCTGATCCCGATCGGTGAAGCTGAAGGTGTCGAGACTTTAGCGAGTTGAGAGGACCGGCCAGCCATGGCCAGCGGCCGAATGTCTGCAATCATTGGCCGATGACCGGAACCGGACCGTCGCAAACCTGCCCAAAGCGGCCGCCGCCATGAGCGGTGATTAGGTTTGCCTCGAACGCCAGGAGCCGCCAGGCGTGAAAATCCTGCTTGACGACATTTGCTTGCGAAAATCAGAACCGCTTGCTATGCTCTTCCTGTTCGCCGGACTGAGGCGCCTCAAAGGGGTCGGGGGCCAGGGTGAAAAAGAGAGTGAAAAATGCGCCTGAGACATTCCGCACACAACCCGAGACGCGGGACCCGATTTTTTTACTCCAATCGGCTCTAACCCATTGAAAAGTCCCGATTCGAAAAAATAAACGCTAGTAAATTGGAGTCAATTTACTAGCGTTTATGCGCGTTTAGTGGCGTTTACGCGCGTTTATTCTCATTTTTCTTGCGCCGAATTCGCCCCCTGGTTGCAATCGTGACCGCGCTCGTTTGGCCGCGCTGGCGGGGGCTGACACTGGATGAGCGGCCTCGTGGGGCCGAATGAGGACGCCATGCGAACCGCGACTTGCTTCACGCCGGATCGGACGTTCTTTGCCCCGGCGGTTCGCGCGATCGCTTCCCTCATCGCTGCCGAACCGGATGTGGAGCGCGAGATTTTCCTCATCTGCGAGCCGGACGACGTCAAGCCGGGCTTCGACAAGCTCCCTGCCCGCTTGCGCGAGCGCATCACGCTCATGACACTCGACTTCTCCCGCTTCGACTCGAGCCTCGCCGGAAGAGGCCGCTTCTCGCGCGCGGTGTTCCGGCGCCTCTTTCTCGATGAGATCTTGCCGGCGCATTTCGAGCGGATCGTGACCGTCGATTCGGACATGCTCATCGTCCGCGACGGCCTCAGGCGGCTCGAAAACTTCGATCTCGAGGGCAAGCCGCTCGCCGCGGCCTATGACATGATCTTCCTTATGGACTTCAGGGGCGACGCGCTGGCGCGGCGGTTTCAGCGCTCGCGCCGCTCGCTTGGCCTGGCGCTCGACACGCCCTACTTCAACGCTGGCCTGATGGCGATCGACCGGGCCGCTTGGCGGGCCGCGAAGGTGACGGAACGCGTCACCCAGGCGCTTCGCGACGATCCGAAACGTTTTGCCTTCATGGAGCAGGACGCGCTCAACGCCACGCTTAAGGGCAATTTCGCAGCCCTCTCGCCGCGCTTCAATTTCATGGGCGATTTCTTCCTGCTCGACCTCGAACGCCGAATCGAGCCGATCGTGCTCCATTTCGTCAACGCGCCGAAGCCCTGGGAGCTTGGCGCATGGACGGGCGAAGCGCGATTCGCGGAAGGCTACCGGAATTGGTTCGCCTCCTCCCCCTGGCCCGAACTGGCGCGGACGCCGGTGGCTCGCCCATGGCGGCGCGGCCGCCCACCGCTCACCCGGGCGAGAGCGGATTTCGCCAGACGCCTGTCGGCGTTCCTCGCCAAAGCCCGCTTTATCGATGGGCCGTTGAGCCTCCGCGCTGAGCCTCGAGGCTAAGGGCGAACCGGGACCGCCGGCTTGCGGCTGCTTGGGGCCGGGGCTCCAGCCCTGCGCAAGCAGCCGCGACAAGACTTCGGCCGGAGCCACTCGTTGCTTGACGTTGCGGCAGATGTTACTGTACGTTAGTTGCGCAAGACAGTATAATATGGGTAACAATTTGTTGCTATTAAATAAACATTAGGCATTACTCTCCAGATTGCCCCGAAGCGTCTTTCCGTCGACGCGGCGATTCTGGGGTGGCCAATGAAGGTTCTGTTGTCTCTCGCTTGCGCCGGTCTGGCCGTGGCGGCGGCGCCCGCCTCAGCCGCCGATCTCCTCGGGACGTCTCCGCCGCTAAGCGTGCCGGAGAGCCAAGGCCCGGCCACGTTCGAAGTCGGCACGAACTGGTATGTGCGCGGCGATCTCGGGATCGGCTTCGACAGGGCGCCGAGCGTTTCGTTCTCGACGATCGCCCTTCCGCCGCTCGGCGTCGTCGGCGCGCCGTTCACCGCTGGCTCCGGCACGAACTGGACGACCACGAACTTCACCGGCGGCGCAGGCTTCGGCTATCGGTGGAATGACTGGCTGCGGTTCGACGCGACCTGGGACTACAGCACCGGTCCGGGGGGCTCGCGGCAGGCGACGGTGGTCTGCCCTTACGGCCTGACCGGCGTGAGCGGCCCGGCGGGCGTTCCGCTCGGCTATCTCTACGACACGTCCAACACCTGCAACGGTTCGGCGAGCGCGCGTCAGTACAACAATACTTTCCTCGGCAACGCCTATGTCGACCTTGGAACCTATTACGGCTTCACCCCTTATGTCGGGGGCGGCCTCGGGCTCAACATGAACATCCTGTCGGCAAGCGCCAACTTCAACGAGACCGCCAACGGCCTACCTTATGCCGCCGATCTGACTTCGACAGGCTTTCCGCAGGTATGGGTCAATCCCGAGGGACAGGCGCTCACCCCGCAACCCAACATCGCCTTTGCGCAGCAATTCTGGAACCGGTCGATCCGCTCGACCACCTACACGATGGCCTGGGCGCTCGCGGCCGGGATCGGCTTCAAGCTCAACCCGAGCGCAACGCTCGACCTCGGCTATCGCTACCTCAATACGGGCACAGTCAATACGCTGATCAACCCGCAGACGGGCCTCACCATCCATCAGAACAATACGTCGCAGCAGTTTCTCGTCGGGATTCGCTACTATCTGCAGTAGGGGCGCGCAGCCAAACCGCCGCGCCCCATCGCCTCTGCGCATGAAGATCGTGGCGGCGCCCGTCCCGCCGACGAGGTCGTCGGACGGGGCGATCTGGCGGCGCCGGCGCGGCGAATGGTCTTGCGGTCCGCGACCTCCCCTGGCTCGACGCGCTCGGTAAAGCGCGACTTGTTTCGAGCCCGCCGCCATGCGAGGCTTCCGCTCCGGCGAAGACCGAGGAAACTCCGGCGCCGGGTTCTTATCGGGGAGGACGCCCAATGGTCAGAATGGTCGCGCGGCTGATCGCCGTCGCGTTGTTTGCGCTGTCACTGCCGCTCGCGGTTCAAGCCAAGACCTTCTACTGGATCTCGCATGGGAGCCCGGCTGACCCAGTCTGGACCTATTTTCTCGCTGGCGCGAACATGTGGGCGAAGGACACCGGCCAAACGGTCAGGACCTCGTTCCACAACGGCGACGTGCCCTCGCAACAGGAGGCGATCCGCGCCGCCATCGCTGCGAAAGCCGACGCGATCGTCACCACAAGCCCTGACCCAGGCAGCCTCGTCGACGTCGTCAAGGAGGCGCGCGCGGCTGGCATTCCGGTCATCAACTTCAACACGCCCGACCCGAAAGTGAACTTCACGGCTTACGTCGGCGGCGACCTTCTCATCGTCGGCAAGGCGTGGGCGCAATATCTCGTCGATCACAAACTGGTTAAGTCCGGCGACTTCGTCTGGATGCCGGTCGAGGTGCCGGGCGCGAGCTATGGGGTCGAAGAAAAGAAGGGCATCGACGCTGTCTTCAAGCCGCTCAACATCAAGACGGAAGTCACCGACGCGACGCTCGACCAGGCGACCGTCATCTCGCGTATGAGCGACTACCTCACCGCCAACAAGGGTAAGATCAACGCGATCATCGGCCTTGGCGACATGGTGACGGGCTCGATCAAGCGCGTCTTCGACCAGGTTGGAGTCAAGCCCGGCGAAATCCCGGTCGTCGGCTGGGGCAATTCCCGCGACACCACAGCGGAAGTCAAGGACGGGTATGTCAACGCCGCCATGTGGCAGGACCCGCAGGCGACGAGCTATCTCGCCTTGTCGCTCGCCGCGATGGCGGCTGGCGGCGTGCCCCCGGGCTTCAACATCACGGTCGGCTCGCTCTATGACAAGTCGACCGTCGATACCTACGACAAGATGATGGCCGGCAAGTAAGCGCCGAACGCTGCTCGGTCCCGGACGTGTCTTCGGGACCGAGCGCCTTCTCCAACCGGGTTCCCGCTCCGACGGCGCTTGAGCCCTCGGCCGCCCCGCTTCCGGTGATCGGACTTGACGCAGACTTCCACCCTCCGCCGCATCATAGCGGCCCCGGAGTTCGGCCCCTTCGTGCTGCTGATTTTGGAGATCGCCGTCTTCGCGGCGATCAATCCGGCGTTCCTGTCGCCACTCAACATCTCGAACACGCTGACCTTCACCGTCGAACTCGGCCTGATCGCCCTCGCCATGACACTTCTCATGACGTCCGGCGAATTCGATCTCTCCGTCGGCTCGGTGTTCGGCTTCGCGCCGGTCGTGATGTGGACGCTCTTCAATGCGGGACTGACCTCGCTGTTCGTGGGCTTCGTCGTCGCGCTCCTCATCGCAGCCGGCGTCGGCCTCTTTAACGGCCTGTTCGTCACCCGACTCAAGATTCCCTCGTTCCTGGTGACGCTCGGCATGCTCCTGGTGGTGCGCGGCGTCGCGCTTTTCGTGACCGACGGATTTCCGCAGCGGACCTGGAGCGCCAGCGGCCAATGGCTCGACAAGCTGCTCGTCGGCGACTTCTACGTCGGGCCGTTCCGCGTCTATGCCTCGCTGTTCTGGTTCATCGCGGCGGCGATCATCCTCGGCTACGTGCTGACGCAGTCGAAATTCGGCAACTGGATCCAGGCCTCCGGCGGAAATGCGGTGGCGGCGCGGGCGCGCGGCGTCAATGTCAACGCGGTCAAAGTCTGGCTCTTCGTGCTCAGCGCCGTCATGTCCGCCTTCGCCGGAGTTATCAGCTCGATCCGCACCTCGGCCGCAAATCCGAACAGCGGAATGGGCTACGAGCTTGAGGTGATCGCGATGGTCGTCATCGGCGGCACGGCGCTCACCGGCGGCCGAGGCACGATCCTCGGCACAGTCCTCGGCATCCTCATCCTGCGGGTGATGCGCAACGGCATCGTGCTGATCGGGGTCCCCGGCCTCGCCTACAATATCTTCATCGGCGCGATCATTCTTGGCATGATGGCGCTGCACTCCTGGCTCGAGCGCCGACACCAGGCGGGGACCTGACGATGAGCGCAGATCTCATCCGCATGGAGCATATCGATAAGTTCTACGGCCGCGTGCAGGCGCTCGACGATGTCAACTTCACTGTCGCGCGCCAGGAGATCGTCGGGCTATTGGGCGACAACGGCGCGGGCAAGTCGACGCTGATCAAGGTGCTCTCGGGCGCCGTGCGCGCATCCAGCGGCGACATCATCGTGCGCGGCAAGCGCGCCGACATCCGCTCGACGACGGACGCCATCGCGCTCGGCATTGAGACGATTTACCAGGACTCGGCGCTCGTAACCCAGCTCTCGATCGCCCGCAATCTGTTCCTCGGGCGCGAGCCGCTCAAGGGCCCCCGCTTTCTCAATCGTATGGACAAGGCGTTGATGGAGGAAGTGGCCGGCGAGCTTTTGAGAAGGGTCGGGATCGGCAAGTCGATCCCGGCCTCAACGCCGATCTCGTCGCTCTCCGGCGGCGAGCGGCAGGCGGTTGCGATCGCCCGCGCGATGCACTTCGACAGCGACCTCATCATTCTTGACGAGCCGACCAACAACCTCGGCGTCGCGGAGACGCAAGGCGTGTTGCGCTTCGTACGCAACGCGCGCGACTCCGGGCACTCTTGCATCCTGATCGCGCACAACATCCACCATGTGTTCCAGGTGGTCGACCGCATTGCGGTGATGCGCCACGGGCGGATTGTCGCCGACGACATCGACCCGAAGCAAATGACGGTCGCAGACGTCGAAGCCGTCATCACCGGGGAGCTGGCGGGGCCGACCCCCTGACCGGGCCTGCCCGCCCGAATTGGGGGCGGGGGAGCCAGCGCTCGCTGTCGCGGCCGCCCCGTTCGCGTTTGCTGAAGTTTGTCACGCTTGCCCGATCGGCCTATCGTCGGCTCGGGTCGGGGAGAGAAATCGCGATGGCGTGACGCTCGGGAATAACAAAATGGCAGACGGCGACGGCGGTTTTCATCATCTTCTCGGACCCGGAGTTCCGACCCGAAACTTCGCCAAAGGCAAGACGATCTTCAAGGAAGGCGATCTGGGCGACGAGTTTTTCGTGGTGGTGCGCGGAAAGGTTGAAATCAGGAGCGGCGACCGCCATTTCGAGACCCTTGGCCCTGACGGTATTTTCGGCGAGATGGCGCTGATCGACGACAGCCCGCGCAGTGCGACGGCGGTCGCGATGACCGACGTGACCGTGGCGCCAATCAAGGAAAATCAGTTTCTCTTCCTGGTCAAAAACACGCCGTTCTTTGCGCTCAACGTGATGCGCGTTCTCGCCCACCGGTTGCGGCGCCAGAACAAAGCGGTCTGACGGACCGAGGTCGGAGCGACGTCTCGGTTCCTTCGTCCGATTCACGATGCAGTCGCCGGCGCACGAGGCAGGCCGATATCGCGGTCGACGGGGCTCATTCCTCGAAAGGCAGGCCGGCGTACTGTTCGGCGACCAGGGCCGCGGCATGCGTCGATCGAAGCAGGTGGTCGAATTCGCTGAGCTTGATCCGGGTCTCGAACGCGTCATCGTCGGGAAACACGTGCAGCAAATTGGTCAGCCACCAGGAGAAGCGCTCGGACGCCCACACGCGTCTCAGCGCCATATCCGAATAGTTCTCAAGATAGCGGTCGTCGCCCCTTAGAAAATGTGCGGCGAACGCGCGCCCAAGATAGAAAACATCGGAGATCGCGAGGTTGAGCCCTTTCGCGCCGGTCGGCGGGACGATATGCGCCGCGTCACCGGCGAGAAAGAGGCGCCCGTAGCGCATCGGCTCGGCGACGAAGCTACGCAAGGGCGCAATCGATTTTTCGATCGATGGGCCGGTCACGATCTTGCGCGCGATGTCGTCCGGAAACCGCCGCTTGAGCTCGTCCCAGAACTTGTCGTCCGGCCAGTCCTCGATTCGCGTATCGAGGCCGCACTGGATGTAGTAGCGGCTGAGCATCGGGTTGCGTAGCGACGCGAGCGCGAAACCCCGCTCGTGCCGGGCGTAGATGACCTCGCCGACCGGCGGCGTTTCCGACATGATTCCGAGCCAGCCGAACGGATAGGCGCGTTCGAAAATCCTGAGGACGGATTTCGGAATGCTCTGCCGCGACACGCCGTGGAATCCGTCGCAGCCGGCGATGAAGTCGCATTCGAGCGTCTCCGCCGCGCCGTCCTTCTCGTAAGTCACGCTCGGCGCGGCCGTCGTCAGGGCGTCGAGTTGGACATTCTTCGCTTCCTCAACGATGCGGCCGCCGTCGCGCTCCCGTATTCGATATAGTTCCTCAGTAATGGCCGTTTGTCCGTGCGACCACATCGGCCTGCCGGCGTGTGTCTTGGTGTCGATGAGAAACGGCTCGCGGTCCTGCCAGACGATGAAGCTCCCGTCATGCGCATGACCCTCGCGGTCCATCCGCTCGCCGGCGCCGGATTCGCGCAAGACCTTGACCGAGCCATATTCGAGCACGCCGGCGCGGATGCGCTTGAGCACATAGGCTTTCGTCTGCCGCTCGAGCACCACGCTGTCGATTCCGTCTCGATGCAGCAGATGCGAGAGCAGAAGGCCGGCCGGGCCGCCGCCGATGATCGCGACCTGAGTGCGGCGCATGCTTCTTCTCCCTCGCCGCGGCGAATGCGCCTCACGCGCGTAGCATCGCAAATGCGACGCGTCGAGCCCCGGTCCGCTCAACCCGCCGACGCTCGGCGTCCAGCGGGCTCGCCGCCTTGGGCGAGCCCGACCGCCTCGAGCGCCCCAGCCTGCCGGCGTGCGACCGCCGCCTCGTCGAAACCCTCGATCGCGTCTTCATACATGCGATGAAAGTTGAGCCGCGCTTGAAGGCGCAGGAAAACGCTGCCGATGCCGATGGTCGCCCGCTCGAGAAACACGAATTCGCGCGGCACCGGCAGGCCGCCGCCCTCGGCCTTCAAAGCGCGCATCACCTGGCCCATCTCGCGCCGGCCATATTCAGACGGCTTGACCCCGTCGGCGGCGGTGCGCACCCGGTCGTCGAGAATCGGCCCGCACATGAATCGCGCCCAGAGCGTCATCGCCTCGGTCACTCCGGGCGTGAGCTTCACGAAGCCCCACATCTCGTAGGCCTGCGCGACCCGGGCCATATCGTTCGCCTTCAGCGCGCGATAAAGCTCGACCACGCCAAGCACGAAGCGCGGCGGGAATACCCGCACGCACCCATAGTCGAACAGGTTGACGCCTTCGACGTTGCGCTCGCCGCCCCGTCCGGACGCCGCAACGGTATAGTTGCCGAGATGCGGATCGCCGTGAATCACGCCATAGCGCAGGAACGGGCGCCACCATGCGTCGAACAGGCCGACCGCGATTGCGTCACGCGCCTCCTGCGGCGCGGCCTCAAAGGCGGTGAGCGGCTCGCCATCGAGCCATTCCATCGTGAGCAGGCGACGGGTCGACAGGCTCTCGTCGACCCTAGGAACGCGCACGAACGGGCGGTCTGCGAGCATGATGCGATAGAGCCGGGCGATCTTGGCCTCACGCTCGTAGTCCAACTCCTCGCGCACCCGCTCCCGGATCTCGCGCGCCATCTCACGGGTGTCGATCGCCGCGCTCGCGCGCCGTGCAGCGAGAACAGGAGATCGAGATTCGAGAGGTCCGTCTCCACCGCGGAGGCCATGTCCGGATATTGCAGCTTGCAGGCAAGCGGATCGCCGCCAAGGCTGACGGCGCGATGCACCTGTCCGAGCGACGCGGCGGCGGCGGGCTTGAAGTCGAATTCGGCGAAGCGCTCGCGCCAGTCTGGCCCGAGTTCGGCCTGCATGCGCCGGCGCACGAACGAGGCTCCCATCGGCGGCGCCTGGGATTGGAGCTTGGCCAGTTCCGCGGCGAAATCCGCCGGAACCGCGTCAGGGATGGTGGTCAGCATCTGCGCCACCTTCATCAGCGGGCCCTTCATCGAGCCGAGAGCCGAAGCGAGCGCCCGGGCGTCCGTCTCGCGCCCGCCTCCGCGCAGCCTGTTGACGCCGACCTTGGCGGCGAAGGCGCCAGCGTTGACGCCGAGGCGCGCGTAGCGGGTCGCCCGCGCGCTCAGGCGATTGGCTTCGTTGTCGTGGTCCAAGCGCGAATTCCCATGCAGAGGGCTCAGCAGTGAATTGAATATAGGCCGCGCGCTGATTGATTTCAGCCGCGAGAGAGAGGAAGGCGGGGCGAAACAGCAATTTTTCCCAAGAACGGCGCTCGTTGCTTGGCTATGTCCGGCTCGCGCGCAAGCCCTCATCCTTCAATACGGAGGGGCGCGCGACACGGAGGACGACATGATTTTGCGCTTGTGGCGCGGTTGGACGACGTCGGAAAAAGCCGACCGCTATGAGGAACTGATCGCGACCGCCATCTTCCCCGGCATTGCCGCAAGGGCGATCCCGGAACTCGACGGGCTTGAGCTTTTCCGCCGCCCGATCGTAGGCGAGGTCCAGTTCATGACGCTGATGCGCTTCAAATCTTGGGAGGCGGTGAAGGATTTCGCCGGTCCGAACTGGGAGGTCTCGGTCGTGCCGCCAGCGGCGCGCGCCGTGCTCGACCGCTTCGACGAAAAGGCGGCGCATTACGAAAGTCGCGTCGCCCGTCCCGTCAATGACTGATCCTACTCCATCGTCTCCAGTTCGCCGATCATCCGCTCGATCACCGAAAGGCCGATTGTCCAGAAGCCGGGGTCCTTCGCGTCGAGACCGAACGGCGCGAGCAATTCGGAATAGGATTTCGAGCCGCCAGCCGCGAGCATCGAGAGATAGCGCTCGGCGAAGCCTTCGCTCGACCGCTCGTAGACCCCGTAGAGCGAATTCACCAGGCAATCGCCGAACGCGTAGGCGTAGACATAGAACGGCGAATGGATGAAATGCCCGATATAGGCCCAATAGGTCTCATAGCCAGGCCTCAGCGCGATGGCTGGCCCCAAGCTTTCGGCCTGCGTGCTCATCCATGACTGATTGATCTCATCCACCGTCACTTCGCCGTTGCGGCGCTCAAGGTGGACGAGCCGCTCGAACTTATAGAACGCGATCTGGCGCACCACAGTGTTGAGCATGTCCTCGACCTTGGCCGCCAGCATCGCCTTGCGCTCGGCGGGATCGGCCGCCGCGAGCATCGAGCGAAAGGTCAGCATTTCGCCGAAGACCGAGGCCGTTTCGGCAAGCGTCAGCGGCGTCGGCGCCATCAAGGCGCCGTTGACGCCGGCAAGCACCTGATGGACGCCGTGGCCGAGCTCGTGCGCGAGCGTCGTCACGTCGCGCGCCTTGCCGAGGAAATTGACGAGAATGTAGGGATGAGCGGATGGCGTCGTCGGGTGTGCGAAAGCGCCGGGCGCCTTGCCGGGCCTGACCGGCGCGTCGATCCAGCCTTCATCGAAGAAGCGCCGCGCGATATCCGCCATGCGCGGGGAAAACGCGCCATAGGCGCCAAGTACCATGTCGCGCGCGGCCTCCCACTTGTAGACGCGACGCGGCGCACTCGGGAGGGGCGCGTTGCGGTCCCAGTGGTCGAGCCGCTCCTTGCCGAACCAGCGGGCTTTGAGTGCATAATAGCGATGCGAGAGGCGCGGATAGGCGTCCGTCACCGCCTTAACCAGCGCCTCTACGACCTCGGGCTCGACCCGGTTGGCAAGATGGCGCGAATCGGCGACGTCCTTGAATTTGCGCCAGCGGTCTGAGGTCTCCTTGTCCTTGGCGAGCGTGCTGGTGATGAGGGCGAAGAGCCGCAGATTCGCTCCAAGCGTTTTGGCCAGCGCGTTGGCCGCCGCCTCCCGCGTCTTCTCGTCCGGATCCATGAGTTTGCCGAGCAGAGGCTCGAGCGTCAGGCTCTCGCCTTCAAAATCGAACCTCAGCGCCGCCATCGTGTCGTCGAACAATCGGTTCCAGGCGGCCGCGGCGCTGACCGATTTGTCCAGGAACAATCGTTCGAGGTCGTCGGCAAGCTGATGCGGCTTCTCCTTGCGGATGTCCTCGAGCCATGGGCGATAATGGCTGAGCGGAGGCCCGGCCATCGCGGCGTCCAGCCTGTAATCGTCGAGCCGATTGAGCTCGAGCTCGAAGAACAAAAGATCGCCCGCGAGCGCCGTCACACGCTCCTGCGCGTCCCCGTGGAATTTCGCGATTTGCGGATCGCTGGTGTCGGAAGCGTAGAGCAGCGACGCATAGGCCATGATGCGGCCTGTCAAATCCTGCAGCGACTTGTAGGCCTTGACGGCTTCGGCCAGCGTCTCTCCTGCGTCCGGCCGGTCGGCCAGCTCCGCCAGCTTGCCGCGATAGGCTTCGGCGAAGGCCTTGGCTTCGCCCTCGGCCCGCTCGAAATCGGCGGCGAAGCGCTGCGAGTCCATGCCTTCGTACAAATCCTGAAGGCGCCACTCCGGCAGCGCGCCAAGGTCACCCGAGGCGGCCGGCGGCGCGGCGACGTCGGGGGAACGCAACTTAAAGCTCATCGACTGCGTCTCTTTTCGTTAGACTGCCGCTAACGGTCCGCGGTTGTTTGGCGCCGACAAAGCGGCGCTTTTGAGGAGAGGGCGCATCGGAACGGGACTGCGTTAACATCGCATTTACCCTGATGCCACAATGTCGCGCATTGGGCGGCGCGCAGGGCCGCCTTCGGACCACCATGACCGCTCTCATACTGATTGCCGATGACGATCCCATCCAGCGCCGCCTCCTCGAGGCGATGGCCAGACGATTTGGCTACGACGCTGAAAGCGTGGAATCCGGCGAAGCGGCGCTGGCCCGCCTCGAGGCCGGCGACAAGCCGCCCATCAATCTCCTGATCCTCGATCTCGTGATGCCCGATCTCGACGGCATGGGGGTGCTGTCGCGGATGCGCCAGCGCGAGATCGCGGTGCCCGCCATCGTCCAGACGGCGCATGGCTCGATCGAGGTTGTCATCTCCGCCATGCGCGCGGGCGCGACAGACTTCGTCGTCAAGCCGGTCGGCGCCGAGCGGCTTCAAGTGTCGATCCGCAACGCGCTACGCGTCGATGCGCTCGAGGACGAACTCAGGCGCGCCACGCGGCGCAACGCCGGCGAACTCAGCTTCCGCGACATCGTCACTCGCGCCGAATTGATGGCGCGCACCGTCCGCCTCGCCGAGCGCGCCGCCAAGTCGAACATACCGGTGCTGATCGAAGGCGAATCCGGCGTCGGCAAGGAATTGATGGCCCGCGCGATCCAGGGCGGCTCCGAGCGGCGCGGCAAACCGTTCGTCATCGTCAATTGCGGCGCGCTGCCGGAGACGCTGGTCGAATCCATTCTCTTCGGGCACGAAAAAGGTTCGTTCACCGGCGCTGTCGAAAAGCACGTGGGGAAGTTCGCCGAGGCCAACGGCGGCACCCTGTTTCTCGACGAGATCGGCGAACTGACGCCCGAAGCGCAGGTCAAACTGTTGCGCGCGCTGCAAGAGGGCGAGATCGATCCAGTCGGCTCGCGCCGCCCGGTGAAAGTGGATTTCCGCCTCGTGTCGGCGACCAACCAGAACCTGATCGAGCTGGTCAAAGCCGGGCGCTTCCGCGAGGATCTGTTCTATCGCCTCAACGTGTTCCCGATCTCCATTCCGCCGCTCAGGGCGCGCCTCTGCGATGTGCCCGATCTCGCCATGCGCTTTCTCGCCCGCTTCTGCGTCGAAGAGGGCAAGCGCATCCGCGGGATCGCCAACGATGCGCTGGCGCTGTTGACCTCCTATGATTGGCCCGGCAACGTCCGCCAGCTCGAGAACGCGGTGTTTCGCGCCGTGGTGCTGGCCGACGGTGATGAGCTGACCACAGCCGAGTTTCCGCAGATCGCGGCGCAGGTCGAGGGCTACGACGTGCGCATTCCCCCCGCTCCGCCGCCGATCGCAGCCGATCCGGCGGTTTCAGTCGGGTTCCGCCCGGCTCTCCACGAGGACCGTGATCCGCTGTCAATGCGGCTCATCAACGACAGCGGCGACGTGCGGATGCTCGAGGAGATCGAAACCGAGGTCATTCGCTTCGCGCTCTCGCACTACCGCGGACAGATGTCGCAAATGGCCCGCAAGCTCGGGATTGGGCGATCCACGCTCTACCGCAAGATGAAAGACATCGGAATCGCAGATGACATGCTCGGCGACGCTGCGGCATAATGCGGGCGAAGCGTCGGCCCTCGACAATCGCGAAGATGTTGGTCTCGAAACCACTCGAGCGCGAGCGGCGGAAAGGCGGCGCGCGCCGCGAGGCAGAGCTGATGATGAGCGCGCTCCGGGGCGGAAACTGGCGCAGGCTGCTACCGGGAGGCGCGGGCGCGTTCCTCCTCGCGCTGGCGGCCAATCTTGCCTGGGCGGCCGCTCCGCGGGCGGGTCAAATCGCGCCACGCGATGACGCCGCCATTCCGCCTGCGTCCGCATCGCAAAAGCAGGCCGCGCCCGACAATCCGCCGGTCGTCTACGATCCCACAGCCGGGCCCACATTGTCGCCGATGCAGAGCGCGCTTCGAGCGGCTATGGAACGGCTTGTCACGCGCGCCGATCGGGTGAACCCGCTCGGGTCGGGCGACTGGCGCGCCGCCCGCGGGGCGATCGCGGCTTTCTACGCCACGCGCTTCGACGCGCCGATATGGGTCGGCGAGGACGGACTGACCGAAATCGGACGATCGGCACTGTCGCAACTCGAACGAGCGGGTGAGGATGGCCTTGACCTGTCGGCCTTCACGCTGCCGCGCGAGATCGACGCCGGCCTTGTTCCGGATGAGATCGCCGACGCCGAGACCGCAATCGCCTCGGCGGTCGTGACCTACGCTCAACAGGCGACGGGATCGCGCGTGCGTCCAGCGCGCGTCTCCCCGTTCGCCTATGCGAAGCCGAGCCTCGCCGATCCGGGCGCGGCCTTGGCGGAAGTCGCCGCGGCGACCGATCCCGCCGCGCGCCTCGCCGGCTTCAACCCGCCGCAGAAGGGCTACCGCGACCTGCGGCAAGCTTTGAGCCGTCTCATCGAGCGCGTGCGGGATGGCGAGCCTCGGGTGTCCGCGATCAGCGCCGACTTCGATCCCGAAACCGGCGCCGAACAGGCGCCCGGCGCGCTGCGGCGCGCGAAGCGGCAAGCCGGCGCACGCATCCGCACCGCTTCGCTCGCCTTCGGCGCGTCGCTCCCGCGCCGGAAAGCGGCGATCCTCGCCAACATGGAAATGTGGCGCTGGGAGCCGCGCGACATGGGCGAAGAGCGGATCGAGGTCAATATCCCAGACTTCTCGGTCGAGGCGCTCAGAGGCGATGAGGTCGTCCTCAAGGCGCGCGCCATCGTCGGCAAGCCGGAGACGCCGACGCCGATTTTCTCCGCCGACATGCGCTACGTGCTGATCAATCCGTTGTGGCGGGTGCCCGATTCGATCATCAAGAAGGAGTTCGCCTCCAGGCTCGGCGCCTTAAGCCGGCGCGGCTACGAGGTGAAGACGGTCGGCGGACGGGTGACGGTCCGCCAGTTGCCCGGCGACGACAACGCGCTCGGCCGGATCGCCTTCATGTTTCCGAACGACCATGCGATCTATCTGCACGATACGCCGGCGCGGGAGCTGTTCGACGAGGAAAGCCGCGCCTTCAGCCACGGCTGCATCCGGGTCGAGGACCCCTTGAGCCTGGCCGAGCTTGTCCTGGGCGGTGAGAGGAGCGGGTGGACGGCCGGGCGAATCGAGGCCGGGTTCGGGGACAAGGAACGGACGGTGTTCTTGCCCCATCCACTGCCCGTTCATATCGAATACTTCACTGAATTCGTTGACGAATTCGGTGAACTGCAGGAGCGGCCGGACGTCTATGGGCTGAGTCGCAAGGTCGAGGGCATACTCGCCCGGGCAAGTCAAGATTGAAAGGAGGCCGATATAGGGCTATAGGCGCAAAAGATCGCTTTTTGCCTTAACTGTGACGCAAGCGTCACAATGCGAACAAGGAGCGCTGGAGACGAGCGCTCGGGAGGTCGCGTAGGTCGGCGGGAGAGGCCGGCAAAAGCGTAAGTGTAAGCACATGGATAGGCACAGTCCCGCTGGCTTCGCCGGTCGCGACGTGTTGGGGAAGGATGGTTTGTTGGCGGGCTTTCATGTGAGCATTTGCGTCGACCGCGGCGGGGCGGCGGCGCAACTGGCGATGGCGGCGGCGTTCGCGGTCATTTGCCTCGCGCCAAACTCGACCGAATCGGCGGTCGCCAACGGCGACACGCGGACCATCCTCCTTTCGAGCCAGCACACCCACGAAACCGGCTCGTTCACCTTCATGGTCAACGGGATCTATGACCAGGCGGCGCTCGACAAGCTGAACTGGTTCTGCCGGGACTGGCGGCTGAACGAGCCGACCAAGATGGACCCGCATCTGTTCGACATCATCTGGGAGGTCTACCGCGAATCGGGCTCGACGCAGCCGATCGACGTCCTGTCCGGCTACCGCTCCCCGCAAACCAACGCGATGCTGCGCCGGCGGTCGCGTCAGGTGGCCGAGCATTCGCAGCATATGCAGGGCAAGGCGATCGACGCCCACTTCGTCGACGTCAGCACGGCGCGCATCCGCGACATCGCCATGCGGATGCAGGCAGGCGGCGTCGGCTTCTATCCGACGGGCATGACGCCCTGGGTGCACATCGACAGCGGCGACGTGCGCTACTGGCCGCGCATGAGCCGCGACGCGCTGACCCGGCTCTTCCCGGACGGAAAGACAGTGTTCATTCCGGCCGACGGGAAGCCGATGCCTGGCTTCGAGCAGGCGCGGGCCGAGATCGAGGCCCGCGGCGGCGAGGTGCAAACGGCGAGCGGCGGGGGTATCGGCAGCATCTTCTCCTGGCTCTTCGGCCATGCAGGGGGCGCCGACGACGCGGAGGAGTTGGGCGGGCAGGAAGCGACGACCGCCACGGCGGCGGCGACCGGCAACGCGCGCAGCGGCCGCAACGGCGGCTCCGCGCCGCAGGTCGAGGTCGCCGACGCCGGGCCGGAGGCGGTCGCGAAGGCCAAGCGCGATATACCCAGCGGGCCTGCCTACGCTGAACCCGTCGAGCCGGCGCTGGCAGCCGAGCCGCAAGCGTCCGATACAGGGCCCGAGGCGGTCGCGAGGGCCAAGCGCGACCTGCCGACCGGGCCGGCCTACGCCAGCGCGGCGGAGCCAACTCCGACGCCCCCGGTCAAACCACAGGTCGTCGCGGCGCTGCAGCAACCAGACGCGGCCACGGACGCTTCGACGGACAGCGCCGAACCGAAGTTCGTCGCGCCGCTGCCGCCGCGCAGGCCGGCTGATCTCCTCGCGCTCGCTCTCGCCGACGCTCCAATCCCCCCGGCTCGTCCGGCGGAGCTGATCCTTGCCTCGGCGACGGAAGCAGGCGGCGGCGCTTTCGCCACGGCGTCGAACAAGGGGTTCAACGCAGCGCCTGAGGATGGTTCGCTGCCCAAGGTCATCACAGCCGGCGTCGATCACGCGCCGACAGGCGCGCTCGCGCTGGCCGAGGGGGCGGCGCCGATCCATGACGATAGCGAGCTCCTGGCGCGGGCGGCGGAACTCACCGCGCCCTTGCCGCCAATGCCGATCCCCAATATCGGCCTGACCGCCGCAGGCGCGCCGGATGAGGTCGGCGCCATCGCCGGCAAGACCAGCGCCTCGTCCGCCAGCTCCGCCGCGGCGCCGCAAGCGCATGGCTGGTTCGTTCGCACCGCCGCTTTGGCGGCCGAGGACCTGGGGCAATGGTTCGGGGGCGTCTTTCACAGGGACTCGTCGTCTTCCGCCGCTCCGACCCCCGCCACATCGGCGGGTCCGTCGCCTTAAAGCGCGCAATCCGCCCAGGCGGGCGGCCGGCCGGGCCCGTCGGCCCGCGAAGCTCCCCAGCCGCGGACGCCAATCAGGACGCGCGTTTCTTGCCTATAAACGCCAATAAACGCCAATAAACGCGCCTAAACGCTAGTAAATTGACTCCAATTTACTAGCGTTTATTTTTTGGAATCGAGACTTTTCAATAGGTTACGGCCGATTGGAGTAAAAAAATCCGGCCGCGTCTCAAAAGATGCACAAAACGTCTCAGGTGCTTCCGTGCAGGATGTCTCAAGCGGCTTTGCCCCTTCTCTTGCCATTCACTATTTTTCCCTCGGCGCGTTGAGCGCGAGATCGATCCGACGATTGAGAATGGTATAGCACGCAGTTCTGATTTTCACAAGCAAATGTTTGGCCTTAGCACGTTGGCTGTTGTTCGCCCATCTTGCGGCGGCCAAGGACGCTTCATCGTCACGGCCGCGCTCGACGCGGCCATTCACGCGAGTCACGTAACCGCCAAGGTGGGGGTCGAGATGCCGGGCTTACCCGCCGGCCTCATGCCTCAATCCGCTCGAGAAGCGAGCGTGTCGAAGGGTGATCCAGAAGGCGGCGCCGGTCG
Organism: uncultured Alphaproteobacteria bacterium; assembly: GCA_963764955.1. Lineage (GTDB taxonomy): Bacteria > Pseudomonadota > Alphaproteobacteria > Rhizobiales > Beijerinckiaceae > Roseiarcus. The sequence goes on from CAVXVE010000052.1 coordinate 148,406, forward strand.
CGCGCGGTGGAACGTTCTTCGAGACGCGCCTTAGACGCTCCTCAGAACGAGGTCCGAGGCAGGCTCGGGAGTCACCGGGTCGCCCGCCCTTCAGTCTCTGCGAACCGCCCAAGGCCCGGAGCCGACAGCGGCCAGGTAGAGAAATACGAAGCAGAACAGCACCGCCGGCTCGCCGTAGTTCTTGGCCGGGAAGAAGCTCTGCGGGAAGTGCACCAGGAAATAGCCGACCGCCATGAAGCCTGAGAGGATGAAGGCGACGGGCCGCGTGAAGAGGCCAATCGTAATCAAAAGGCCGCCGATCAGCTCCATCGTTCCGGTGAAGTACAGCAACCCCCGCGGCATCTGGTCGATGAACGGCAGGCCGGCCGGGAAGCCCAGCAGCTTTCCGGTTCCGTGCTCGAGGAACAGAAGCCCGGTCAGGATGCGCAGCACCGAGAGCATCTCGGGCGCTCGCAATAAAGAGCCCACGATCGGAATCGCAGGTCGGGAAACAACATCGCTCATATCGTTCACCTTTCAGATTGAGAGTGGACTCTTGCCTCACCCGTTCCGCACCGGGCCGTTAAGGCCTTCAACTGGAAAGTTTGGCGGCGGTCTTGGCGATGAGCTCGCCCTGATGCCGGGCGCCTTCAAGCTCGAGCTTGCTCGGCTGGCGCTGCCCCTGGGCGCCCGCGATGGTGGTCGCGCCATAGGGCGCTCCGCCGACGATCTCCTCGAGCGTCATCTGGCCGGCGTGGCTGTAGGGCAAGCCGACGATGACCAGGCCGAAATGCATCAGGTTGGCGATGATGGAGAAGAGCGTCGTTTCGTTGCCGCCGTGCTGCGTCGCGCTCGAGGTGAAGGCGCCGCCGACTTTTCCGTGCAGCGCGCCGCTCATCCACAATTGGCCGGCCTGCTCCCAGAAGCTGCCCATCGCCGAGGGCATGCGGCCGAAGCGGGTCGGCGCGCCGACAATGATCGCGTCATAGTTCCCAAGCTCGGCAGGCGTCGCGATCGGCGCCGGCTGATCGAGCTTGAAGTGGAAGGCCTTGGCGACCTCTTCAGGAACGTTCTCCGACACGCGTTTCACATCAACCGTCGCGCCCGCCGAACGTGCGCCCTCCGCCTCCGCATAGGCCATCTGTTCGATATGGCCGAAACTGGAATAGTAAAGTACGAGCACCTTGGTCATTCACGCGTCCTCCAGTCTCTGCGCCGAAAGCGATTGAGTCAGAGAATTTTTGCGATCTGGTCGAAGGAGAACCTCGGGCTGCGCGGGAACAGCTTCTCGTGGTCGCCATAGCCGATGTTGATCAGCACGTTCGACTTGACCTTTCCTTCGGCGAAGAACTCCGCGTCGACCTTCGCATTGTCGAAGCCGGTCATCGGTCCGGTGTCGAGACCCACCGCGCGCAGCGCAATGAGGAGATAGGCGACCTGCAACGTGCCATTCTGGAAGGCGCTGCGGGCGGCCTTCACCGGGTCGCCGGAGAACCAGGCCTTGGCGTCGACGTGCGGCATCAGGAACGGCAGATGCTCGTAGAACTCTTCGTCATAAGCGGTGATCGCGACGACCGGCGCGCTCATCGTCTTGTCCAGGTTGCCGGGCGCGAGCGCCGGCCGGAGCCGCTCCTTGGCTTCGGCCGATCGCAGGAACAGGACCCGCAGCGGCGATTGATTGGCGCTGGTCGGCCCCATCTTGGCCAGTTCGATCGCCTTACGAAGCAGTTCGTCCGAGACTGGTCGGTCGAGAAAGCACGTTATGCGTGCGCGCTTCGGTGAATATCTGCGCGAGCGATGTGGCGTCGATCGTCTTATGATCGGGAACGTGGATGGTCATGCGGGCGGCCCCTCGAATGTTGCGTCGCAGCGGAATGTCGTCCCGTGCCCCAATCGTTGCAATTGGCCAAATTATGCTAGAACCTATCGCCGGAGGTGATGGATGATCGAACTCGCTGACGCTCGACCAGATGCGCATTCTCGTGGCCGTCGCCGACGCCGGAAGCTTTTCGGCCGCCGCGCGAAAGCTCGGCCGGGTTCAGTCGGCGATCAGCCAGTCGATCCAGACGCTCGAGACGACCCTCGGCCTTAGCCTGTTCGACCGCTCCGGCAAGACGCCGCAGCTGACCGATGCCGGACGGGCGCTGGTCGGCGATGCGCGGGCGCTGATCGCAGGAGCGCGGGCCATCCGCGCCCGCGCCGAGAGCATGGCGCAGGACGTTGAGCCGGAGCTTACGCTCGCGGTCGACGCGATGTTGCCGATTCCGCTCCTGATGGAGAGTTCTCAAGGCGCTACGCGTCGCCTTTCCGCTTCTGCCGGCGTCCGTGTACACTGAGGCTCTGGGGGGCGCCGAGCAGCGGCTGCGCGACGGCGCGGCGCGGCTTGCGATCTATACGATCGCGCCCTCGAGCCCCTGCGATCTCGTGAGCGAGTTCATGACACGCGTGGCCATGTGGCCGGTGGTGGCAGCCGGCCATCCGCTCGCCGCCCTGCCGCTTGCCGCTGGCGCGCGAAGCGCTCGAGCCGCACGTGCAGCTGGTGCTGACCGACCGCACGCCGCTGACCCAGAATCTTTCCGGCGGGATCGTCAGCCGTCACATCTGGAGATTCGCCGACCTCGCCACCCGGCTTGATTTCCTGCTTGCGGGCTTCGGCTGGTGCAACATGCCAAGCCACATGGTCGCCGAGCATGTCGCCGCGGGCCGGCTGAAGAGGCTTCGCATCGCCAACCAGGAGGAAATCGCCCTGCCGCTCTCCGTCGTGCATGAGCGCGGCCGCTTGCCTGGTCGAGCCGGACGATGGCTGATCGCGGACTTGCGCGAACGGTTGAAGACCTGCCCCGGCGCGCACAATCCGGAAGAGAAAACGCCGGCGGCCGCGGCCGCCGCTTGAGAAGCGCCCCCTGACATCGCGTGCAAACTATAACTTGGGCGTGCGAAGCAGGGCGGCGAGCGCGGCCCTCGCTTCGTCGATCAGCCCTTCCTGGTAGCGGTAGTACATCTCCGCGCCCATGGGCGTGACGTAAGACGTCAGCTGCTCCTCGCAGCGGCGGCGAAGCGCGTCAAAGTCCTTCATCAGATCTTCCGCCGCCTTTCGATCCTCAGCCGTCTGGATGACCGCTTCGGGCGGGAGCGCCTTGATCTGCTCGCGCGTGAGACCGGAATGCGCTCGCGCCTCGATCTGCTCATCGGTGAGGCCCGGATAGGCGAGCGCTCTCAAGCGCGCCTCGAGCAGCCCGCGGTTGGCGTCGATGCGCCAGAGCCTGAAGCGGCTGTAGACGCCTGAGGCGTTCAACAGGACCGTGGCCGCCATCACGAGATAGATCCAGTAGGCCGGCGACATCAGGTTCACGAGCCAGGGGAAATATTTGTCCGCCAGCTCAGGCTCGCCGCTGGCGAAGAATTCGCGCGCTTCGTCCGCCAATGGCGCGCTGTCCTGCGACTTTGAAGCGGGCGGCGGGTTCACGCGAACGAAATTGGGAAACTCCTCGCTGAGCAGCATGAGAAAGGCGACGCGCTCGGCGCGATGTACGCAGGCGTTGGTCATCACCAGCGCGTCGACTTGGGCCACGAGCTTGTCGGTCGCGGAAATCGGTTTCGCGATGTCATAGTAGCCTGCGGGGATGCGACCCAATCGCAGCCACCTATCCCGCGCAACCAGGCCTTCGATGTCCGCAGGAGAGACGATCTCGAGGTCGTACTTGTTCACCAGAGTGCGGATGAGTTGCGCGTTCTCGTTCATGACGAAAGCGGCGAGATCGAGCTCACCGTCCCGCACAAGTCCCGCTTGCGCTTCGAGATCGTGATTGGACGGCTTCAACCCGAGGCCGCGCAAGTCGGAGTTCTCCATGAGTTGCTGCATCAGATAGGCCGTGCCGGATCCGTCCGGACCGATCCCGACCGAAGCGCCCTTGAGGTCGTTGAAGGTGTTGATCGCGCGTGTGCGCCTGGCGAGAAGGAAGAGCGATTCGGGCTGCGGCAGCCGCCCCAGGGTCACAAGGCCGGCGTCGGCGGGCGCCGGCACGCCATCCTGCACAAAAGCGAAAGCGGGAACGCAGCGCCCGTTTTGGCCGACGAGGCGGGCGATGTTCTCGACCGATCCATCCGTGGCGACGACCTTCAGATGACCGTTCTTCTTGAGCGCCCGCGCCGCCAGCCGCTCGCCCAGCGCGTGGTAGGCCCCCGTCGGCGATCCGGTCAGGATGGACGCCCTTAAGAAAGCGTAGTCGCCGGAGACCGTGTAATAGAGGAGCGCGCCCACCAGCGCGAGCGCGGCGAGCGCGATCAGGACGCCCCGGGTCCACGCCTTTTTGTCGCCGCCAGGTCCGAACGCCAGCTGATCCAGAAAGCTCATGCACCCACACCCGGCGCCGGATTGGCGCATTTCCGCGAGGCGCGATCTTCGTTGCGCGAAGCGCGCGACGCAAGCGTGCAAAGCGGAAAGAGCGCCTACCGCGTCCTGCTCTCGCGCCCGTAAAGCAAGAGCATCGCGATGATGACGACGCCGTAGGTGATCTGGCGTCCGGCGTCCGGCATCTGCACCACCGAGAGAATGGATTGCAGCAGCGTGATGAGGATGACGCCGGCGACGGTGCCGAGATAATTGCCGCGCCCGCCGAGAATGGACGCGCCGCCGAGCACGACCGCGGCGATCGCCGGCAGGAGATAGGCGTCGCCCATGGCCTGCGCGGCTTTGCTGGCGTAGCCCGCGAGCAGGACCCCGCCGAACGCGGAGAGGCCGCCCGCGAGCGCAAACGCGATCAGCACCACGCGCTGCGTGTCGATGCCGGAGAGATAGGCGGCGCGTTCGCGATTGCCGATGCCGTAGACGGCGCGGCCGAAGGTGGTGCGGTTCAATAGAAAGATCGCGCCTGCGCCGACCAAAGCCCAGACGATGAGCGCATTCGGCAGGCCGAACAGAAGGCGCCCGGTGGCGAGCTCGCGCATCGCGGGCGACGAGGAATCCTGCGGCGAGAAGCCGCCGGTATGGACCACCATCAGCCCCTGCGCCACCGCGTTGACCGCAAGCGTGATGATCATCGAGGGAATGCGCAGATAAGCGACGCCGAAGCCGTTCACGAGGCCGAGCGCCACGCCGCAAGCGACGCCGAACGGAATCGCCATCACCTCCCCGACCGGACCCCAGCCCGTCGCCGCCGTCGACATCATGCCGCCGACCGCGACCACCCAGGGAATGGAGAGGTCGATCTGCCCGAGCAGAATGACGATCATCGTGCCGGTGGCGATGACGCCAAGGAACGAGGCGACCTTCAGTTGCTGCAAGAGATATTCCGGCGACAGAAAGCTGCGCGAGTAGAGCGAGCCCAGGAACAGCATGAGGAGAACGCAACCGAAGGCGATCGCGACCGGCGGATCGACGCGTCGCTTGATCGCGTTCGCAAACCCGGTTTCGGCGTTCTCGCTCACGGGAAAAGCTCCAGCCGGTTGCGCACCTGGAACACCCTCGCCGAACCGACGCAGACCGCAGCGAGCAGCACCAGACCCTGGAAGAGCGGCTGCCAGAGCGGGTCGAGATTGAAGACGAACAGAAGGTCGCCGATGGTGCGGAACATCAAGGCGCCGAAGATCGCGCCGATCGCGCTGCCCGAGCCGCCGAACAGCGAAACCCCGCCAAGCACGACCGCAGCGATCGAAAACAGCGTATAGGTGTTCCCGTTGGCGGCGGACCCTTCGCCCGAATAGGTCACAAACGTGAGAAAGAGCCCGGCGAGCGACGCCGCCAATCCCGACAACGCATAGGCCCAGAATTTGGCCGCGTCGACCGGAACGCCCGACATATAGGCGGCGCTTTCGGAGGAGCCGACGGCGTAAGCCGCCCGGCCGATGGTCGAGCGGCTGTAGGGAACCCAGACGATGAGCACGACCGCGGCGAGCGCCACGAGGCTTGCCGGCACGACGCCGAACACGCGCCCGGTCAGCGCGTCGGCGAGCGGGCCATAGACATCGCCGCCGGGAACGGGGCGCAAAAGAAGGGCGAGGCCAAAGAACACCGCCCCCGTCGCAATGGTGACGACGATCGGCTGAAGTCGCCCATAGATAACGATAAGCCCGTTGATTGCGCCGCAGGCGAGCCCGGTCAGAAGAACCCCCACGACGCCGAGCGCAGCGTTCGTCGCTGTTCCAACCACGATCCACGAGGCGAGGCAATTGGTGAGAACAAACACCGCGCCGACCGAAAGATCGATGCCGGCGGTGATGACGACGAAGGTCTGCGCCATCGCCACGAGCGCGAGCAGAACGCCCTTGTTGGCGGCGGTCTGCACCACATTGGCGGTGAAACCGGCTGGATGGTTGCTCGTGTAGATCGCGAACATCACGACGAAGAAGACGATCGCCAGCAGCGTCCCCCGGTTCGGGGCGATGAGATAGCGCCAGTCGCTCATCGCGCCGACGCCCCGGTCGCGGCTTCTTCCGAAGAAATGTTGAGCGCGCTCGCGATCAGCGCCCGCTCGGTGATCTCGCCGCCGGCGAGCTCGCGCCTGATCGCGCCGTTGTAGAGCACCAGCGCGCGATCACAGCAGCCGATCAGTTCGTCATAATCGGTGGTGTAGAAGACGATCGCTGCGCCCTCATCCGCGAGCCGGCGCAAGAGCACATAGATTTCCTGCTTGGTGCCGACATCGATGCCGCGCGTCGGATCGTTGAGGAGAATGATGCGCGGCTCGGCCATCAGCCACTTGGCGATGACCACCTTCTGCTGATTGCCCCCCGAGAGCGCGCCGGCCGCGATGTCGGTCCCCGCCGCATGAATGTCGAGGAGGCCCATGAGTTCGCCAACGAGCTTCGTCTCGCGCGCGCGATCGATCACCCCGCTGCGCGATACGCGCTGAAGCGCGGCGAACGAGAGATTCTCGCGCACCGACATCGGCAGCATCAACCCTTCCGTTTTGCGATCCTCGGGGATCAGCGCCATGCCGATGCGCTTAGCCTTGGCCGCGTGCGGGCTCGAAGGGGAAACTGGCGCGCCCTCGATGCGGATCTCCCCCGATACGCCGCGCAGGACGCCGAACAAAGCCAGCAGCAGCTCGCGCTGGCCCTGCCCGTCGAGACCGCCGAGGCCAACCACCTCGCCCGCATGCGCCGTGAACGAAATGTCGCGCAGCCGGTCCGACCAGGTCAGGTTCCTCACTTCGAGCAGCGGCGTGGCGCCCTTCGCCCGCGGCGCCGGTTTCGGCGGAAAAATGTGGCTGTACTCACGCCCGATCATCATTTCGACGACCTCGTTGTCGGACTTCGTTCCGGCCGCGTAGGTCGCCACATTGGCGCCGTTCCTGAACACCGTGCTCTCGTCGGCGAGCTCCGCGATCTCGTGCATGCGGTGCGAAATGAACAACAGCGCAAGCCCCTCCCGGCGCAGGCGCTTGAGGACGACAAACACCTTGGCGACGTCGGCGGCGGTCAAGGCCGATGTCGCCTCGTCGAGGATGAGGACGCGGGGCTTGCGCGCCAGCGCCTTGGCGATCTCCACCATCTGCCGGCGCGACAGGGCCAAGTCCTTGACCAGCGCCATCGGATGGATGTCGGGCGCGCCGGCGCGCTCGAGCGCCTCTTCGGCCAGGCGCCGCTGCGCGCGCCGGTCGATGAGCCCGAGACGGCGCGGCGGATTGGAGATGGCGATGTTGTCGGCGACCGAAAGGTCGGGAACGAGCGAAAGCTCCTGGAAGATGCAGACGATGCCGGCGCGATTGGCGGCGGCCGGCGAATCGAAGGCGACTTCCGCTCCGTCGAGCACGATGCGCCCGGTGTCCGGCGCCACGACGCCTGACAGAATCTTGATGAGCGTCGACTTGCCCGCGCCGTTCTCGCCGAGGACAGCATGAATGCGTCCGGAGAACACGACGAGATCAGCATTGGCGAGCGCTCGCACGCCGCCGTAGCGCTTGGACACGCCCTCCATGCGCAGGATCGGCGAAGCCGTCGATTCTGCTGGGTTCACGCCCTAGCCCTCGCCCCTCAAGATCGCGTCACGGGCCCGCGACGCGCCTGCCGCGCCGCGGCCGCCGGGGAACGCCGTCGCTCCCCTGCGGCCGCGTCCGTCGGCGGCTACTTGTTTTCCTTCGTCTGTCCCATGATCTCCTGCGCGGTGAAATTGATGTTGCAGGTGGGGAACGAGTTGCCGACGAAAAAATTGTCGGACTGGGCAGCGTAGTAATTCTCGCCGTCCTTGAAGTTCGGATCCTCGGCCGTCGCGAGCGGCAGCTTGACCGACTGCGGCACGACCTGCCCCTGGAGAGCCGCAAGCGCGACCTTGATCGCGACCGCGACCTGCGCGGGTCCGGTGCCGCCCGACGAGCACTTCAGGCCCTGATCGGCGAGCTTGGCGCAGAACTTGCGAAAGCCGTTCTCCGTCTCGCCGCCGAAGGGCACCATCGGGTGCTTCGCGTCGAGCATCGCCTGCACGACGCCTGTGTCGCCGCCCTGGGCGGTGATGCCGTCAAAGTGCTTCTGCACCGCGATCGCGTCCGCGCTCACCTTCTGCGCGGTGGGATCGTCCCACTTGCCATAGACTTCGACGACGTCCCACTTCTTTCCGGTGGCGTCGAGGGCCTCGTGAATGCCGTCGTGACGGTCGCGATCGACGGAGGTGCCGGAGACGCCCCGGACTTCCAGAACCTTGCCGCCGTCGGGAATATGGCTCGCCAGCCACTTGCCCCAATAGACGCCGAGCCCCTTCTGATCGACGTCGACGTTGATCGCGTCCTCGGTGTCGAGGATGTTGTCGAACGCGACCAGGATTACGCCAGCGTCGTTCGCGCGTTTGATCACCGGCTTGAACGCCGCCGGATTCTGCGCGTTCACAACAATCGCGTCGAAGCCGGAATCGATGAAGTTGTTGATCGCGGCGATCTGCGCGGCGACATCCTCGCCGGTCGAGACGACCTTGAATTCCTTGAGCTGTTTGGCGATCTCTGGTTGCGCCGCGAACGCCTTGGCCGTCTGAATCATCTGGATGCGCCAGGTGTTGGCGATATATCCGTTGGCGAGCGCGACGCGGAACGGGCCCTTCTTGGCCGGCCATTTGAAGAACTTCGTCTTGTCGGTCCACGGAACAAAGCAGCCGGGCTCAGAGGCCGGGCCAGCCACGACCTCGGGTCCGGCGGCGAAGGCGGGGGCGGAGAAGGCGCACGCCGCAGTAAACATTACGCCGCCGGCGGCGGCGATGGCGAGATGGCGGAAATGGTTCATGTCTATCCTCCCGTTTATGTTTCGGCCGGCCTTTTCCAAGCCGGTCGCCGTCAGCGCAGATCTCTTTGTCGCACGCCGGCGGCGGCGCCGCGTCGCGCTACGCCGTAACGGCGCTCTGCTTGCGCTGACATGCCAGTATAACGGACCGCCTCCGGCGCACAAGCCCGTGAGCGCCGCTTCTGGAGCGCCGTCGCCATGCTACACGCTGCGCCGCGATCTCAAGCGGCGCCGCCGCTCGCATGTTCACCGGGAGGCAGGAATGGCCACAGTCAAGCTCTGGACCGACGCGGAGGTGGAAGCGCAGCCAAAGGTCAAAGCGGTCTTCGATGACATCCGAGCGACCCGGAAGTCGGACTTCGTCAACAATTTCTGGCGGGGCCTCGCCAACCAGCCCGAGATTCTCGAACGCACCTGGAACACGCTGAAGGCGGTGATGGGCGCGCCCGGCCCGCTCGATCCGCTCACCCGCGAGCTCGTCTATATCGCCGTGTCGATCACGAACGGCTGCGCCTATTGCATCCATTCGCATACGGCGGCGGCGCGGGCGAAGGGGATGACCGAGGCGCAATATGCCGATTTTCTGGCGGTGGTGGCGATGGCTTCGCAGACCAACGCCCTGGTGACGGGCTTGCAACTGCCGGTCGACGCGGCCTTCCTCGTCGAGACCCCGACATAAGCGGACGCGCGCCGGAGACGCCGCAAGCAAAAGCCCGCCCGGGATGGCTCCCAAGCGGGCTTTTTTTATTCCTGACTTGACGGCGTTTACTTCGCCTTGTCGGCTTTGTCGCGCGCTTTCAACGCCGCGCCCAGAATGTCGCCAAGCGAGGCGCCGGAATCGGCCGAGCCATATTGGGCGATCGCCTCCTTCTCCTCGGCGACTTCGAGCGCCTTGATGGAGACGGCGATCTTGCGCGCCTTGCGGTCGAACTGGGTGACGCGGGCGTCGACCTTCTCGCCGACCGAGAAGCGCTCGGGCCGCTGGTCGCCGCGGTCGCGCGCGAGCTCGTTGCGCTTGATGAAGGTCGTGAGCTCGGTGCCCGCGATCTTCACCTCGAGGCCGCCGTCCTTGACCTCGAGCACCTCGCAGGTCACGACCGAGCCCTTGCGCAGGTCGCCCGCCTCGCCGTCCTCGCCGGCCTTCTTGGTCGCGAAGGGATCGCTGGCGAGCTGCTTGACGCCGATCGCGATGCGCTCCTTCTCGACATCGATGTCGAGCACCTTGGCCTCGACCTTGTCACCCTTCTTGTAGTCCTCGATCGCCTGCTCGCCGGGCCGGTTCCAGTCGAGATCGGAAAGGTGGACCATCCCGTCGACATCGCCGTCGAGGCCGATGAAGAGGCCGAACTCGGTCTTGTTCTTGACCTCGCCCTCGACAGTCGAGCCGACCGGATGCTTCTCGGCGAAGGCTTCCCACGGGTTCTGCAGCGTCTGCTTGAGGCCAAGCGAAATGCGGCGCTTGGAGGCGTCGACCTCGAGCACCTGAACCTCGACTTCCTGGCTGGTCGAGACGATCTTGCCGGGGTGGACGTTCTTCTTGGTCCAGGACATTTCGGAGACGTGGATGAGGCCCTCGATGCCCGGCTCAAGCTCGACGAACGCGCCATAGTCGGCAATGTTGGTGACACGGCCCTTCAGCTTCTGGCCGATGCTGTAGCGCGTCTCGATGTTCGACCACGGGTCTTCCTGCAGCTGCTTCATGCCGAGCGAGATGCGGTGCGTCTCGTGGTTGATCTTGATGATCCGCACCTTGACCTGCTGGCCGATGGTCAAGACTTCGCTCGGATGGTTGACGCGGCGCCAGGCGATGTCGGTGACGTGCAGGAGGCCGTCGATGCCGCCGAGATCGACGAACGCGCCATAGTCGGTGAGGTTCTTGACGGTGCCGTCGATGACCTGGCCCTCGGCGAGGTTGGCGACGATCTCGTGGCGCTGCTCGGCCCGGCTCTCCTCGAGCACGGTGCGGCGCGAGACGACGATGTTGCCGCGGCGCCGGTCCATTTTCAGGATCTGGAACGGCTGAGGCACGTTCATGAGCGGCCCGACGTCGCGAACCGGGCGAATGTCGACCTGGCTGCGCGGCAGGAAGGCGACGGCCCCGTCGAGGTCGACGGTGAACCCGCCCTTGACCTGGTTGAAGATGACCCCTTCGACCTTCTCGTTCTTCTCGAACGCCTGCTCCAGCTTGACCCAGCTCTCCTCGCGCCGCGCCTTGTCGCGCGAGATGACCGCTTCGCCGAGCGCGTTCTCGATCCGCTCGAGATAGACTTCGACCTCGTCGCCGAGACCGGGCGCCGGGTCGCGTCCGTGATTGGTGAATTCCTTGAGCGCCACGCGCCCTTCGGTCTTGAGGCCGACGTCGATGACGGCCATGTCCTTTTCGATCGCGACGACCTTGCCCTTGACGACGCTCCCCTCGAAAGCCTCGTCCGCGCCGTAGGTCTCGTTCAACAGCGCAGTGAAATCCTCGCGCGTTGGCGCGAGCGATTGAATGGAAGCCATTGGTTCTCCTAATGACGCCCTTAAATTCGGGCCGCGCCAGCTTCGGGTTCGTGTTGACGTTCAGGCGCCCGCCGCTCGGAGAATCGCGCGCGAGCCGCGCACAATCCTCATCGCCGCTGTTCGCGGCTTAGCCGGCGCATGTCAGCCGGCGGCGGAAACCCAGGTTTGGTCGCTATATGGGGAGCCCATCCGGCGAGCGCCAGCCGCTAGCAGGAAAGTCCGCCAGGAGCAAGGAGGAAAGCGCAGGCGCCTTTCTCCAGCTTGCGAGCCTGCCGCGCAACCGCCATCGGTCAACTGATCGCGCGGTGGCGCGGCCAGAGCGGCGTCGCGGCGAAATGCGCGATGCTTCGCCGCTTATCGCGTTAAGTGACGGACTCCAGTTCGCGAATATCTTCGTTTCTGAGAGTAAACAAGCCATCGTTCACCTGGCGTAGGGCGTCCAGGAAAATCGAAATGTCGACGTCCAGATCTTCATCCTTGTCTTCGCATGGCTTGAACCGGCCATGAAAAAACGCGTACTCTATACCGTCTATCAAATATGGGACAATGCCCTCCAGCCTGAACGCGAGCCGCTCTTGGCTCTTCTCCGCAAATCTAAAACTGAACGGGAGAATCTTTCGAATCTTGTAAGCTTTCCCTTCCTCAAGATATTCGTCAACAAAACGGTTTCTGACGCCGTCTATAGGCTGCGCATTGACGCAAACGATCTTTTGACCCACGTACCAATCGCGCATTTCATTCCCCACCACCGAAGCGTTTATACTTTAAAAGCGAGTTCTTTCGTCGCCGAGTTCAAATAGAAACGGCGAGGACTAATGTAGGGGGTCAAGGTCAAGTTGCAAATTAACAAATGATTTCAATCTCGTTAAGTTTGTGTAAGCTTGTAATTTCTCGCTTTTTTTACGCGAATTCGCCGTTCCCCCGCTCAGGCTATGGAGATATGGCGCGATCGGGGGCGGCAAGCCGGCTGGAAAGGAAAGGCGGGGATATCGGCAAGCCTCGCTCCTGGCGCGGCTCGCGAAAAAGCAGACGCCGGTTTTTCGTGCGTCAAAGCCCACGAAATCGCAGCATGCCCAAAGGCTTGCGTCGGATCGGCGGACCCGACTTCCGCGAGAGCGCCGCGGTTGCGTGGTGCGGGACGGTGGCGAGGAAGCGTTCTGGAGGCCTTCTTACGGGATCGACGCTGCGGCCTCCAAACCCGAACGGAAGACGCATCGGCGGCCAGAAGGCGTCCGCTGGCCAACCGGCAGAGTTGCCAACCCGCTGAATCCGGACATAGCCTCGCTCCGCTGATCGTCATCGCTGGCAAAGCGAGCAACAATGGCGAAGCGCGACAAGGAGGACGGCATGACCACGAACATTGGCAGGCGGCGCGGAGCGCGCTGGAAGATGGCGACCGCTTTCGCTCTGGCGGCCTGGGCTCTGGCGCTCGGCCCGGCCTACGCCGCCGACCAGATCATCGTCGGGCTGATCACGAAGACCAACACCAATCCATTCTTCGCGAAAATGAAGGAAGGCGCGGAGGCGAAGGCGAAAGAGCTCGGGGTCGATTTCCGCAGTTTCGCCGGCAAGTACGACGGCGACAACACCGGCCAGGTGGACGCTATCGAGCGCCTGATGAGCGCCGGCGCCAAGGCAATCATGATCACGCCGAGCGACACCAAGGGAATCGTTCCTTCCGTCGAGCGGGCGCGCAAGGCCGGAATCCTGGTCATCGCGCTCGACACGCCGCTCGACCCCCCGAGCGCCGCCGACGCGACCTTCGCGACCGATAACACCAAGGCCGGTGAACTGATCGGCGCCTGGGCGGCGAAGACGCTGGGGCCCAAGGCCAAGGACGCCCACATCGCCTATATCGACGCGCTCGCCGATCAGCCTTCCGTGGACCGGATGCGCGACTTCGGCTTCTCGAAGGGCTTCGGGATCAAGAACTCGAACTGGAAGCAATATGGCCACGAGACCGACAAGCGCGTCGCCGGCCATCAATGGGGCGGAGGCGAGGAAGCGAAAAGCCGCGCCGCGATGGAGACGCTTCTGCAGAAGGATCCGAACATCAACGTCGTCTATACGATCAACGAGCCGACCGCGGCCGGCGCCTATGCCGCGCTCAAAGCCGCCGGCAAGGACAAGGGGGCGCTCATCGTCTCGGTCGACGGCGGGTGCCCCGGCGTCAAGAACGTCGCCGCGGGGATCATCGGCGCGACTTCGCAACAATATCCGCTGCTGATGGCCTCCAAGGGCGTGGAGGCCGCGGTCGAATACGCCAAGACCGGCAAGAAGCCGCAGGCGAGCCCTGGCCTCGATTTCTTCAATACCGGCGTCTCGCTCGTCACCGACAAGCCGGTCGAGGGCGTGCCGTCGATCTCGTCGAAGGAAGGCCTCGCAAAGTGCTGGGGCTGAGAGCGCCAGCGAACCCCTAAGCGAAGAGGACGCTGGCGGCGCGTCAGTCGCCGCCAGTGTCAAACGCGCCGCTCCATCAGCGCTCGCGGTTGACAGATATACAATCTACTCAATACTTTTCTTGCGGGAGGTTGACGCCGGTGGAGCATCGCCATGGGACGCTCCGCCGCAGTCCCGGCGTTTGCGGGGCCTCGGCCCGGCGCGCGCGAAGTGGTCGCGGCGGCGCTCGGAGCGCCACTCCCGCGGCACGCCCGATGAGCGGCCTTGCGGTTTCCGGGCGCATTTCCGACGAGGCGCAGCCGGAAGGCGAGCCTCCGGCGGACATTCCGTTTCCGGCGCAATCGAAGGTCCTGAGCTATCGGGCCGAGGGTGCCCTGCGCCCCTGCGCTGCGTTGCGCATCGGCGCCCTCGCCAAGGCGCACGCGGTTTCGCCGACACCGACAGGGAGGATCGTGGCGTGGCGGTGAACTCGATCAAGTCGAACGCCCTCGAGCCGACCCGGTCGGAACTTCGGCGTCTTTCGCTCGCCGGCCGCCTCCTTCGCCTCCTGCCGGTCTACGGCCTGCTGATCCTCACCGTGCTGCTTGCGGTGTTTTTCTCGCTCATTCTTCCCAACACGTTCCCGACCCTGCTTAACGCCCGCTCGATCATCTCCGACAAGTCGGTCATCGCCATACTTTCCCTTGCCGCGATGATCCCGATGGTCACCGGCAAGATCGATCTGACAATCGGCTACGGCATCGTGCTTTGGCACATGCTGGCGATCAGCCTGCAGGAATGGTACTTCGTCCCCTGGCCGCTGGCGGTTCTCGTGGTCCTCTGCCTCGGCGCGGTCGTTGGATTGTTCAACGGCCTGCTTGTCGAAATCGCCCAGATCGACAGCTTCATCGCCACGCTCGGCACCGGCACCCTGCTCTATGCGATCGCCATGCGGCACTCGCAGGGGCACCAGATCATGGGTGCGCTGCCTGACGGGTTCCTGTCGATCGCCGGCGCGCGGTTTCTCGGACTGCCGATAACCGGCTTCTACGTGCTCCTCCTGGCCTTCGCGCTCTGGCTCATCCTCGAATACACGCCAATCGGCCGCTATCTTTACGCTATCGGCGCGAACCCGAGGGCGGCGGAGCTGAATGGCATCCCGATCCGCCGCTACACTATTGTCGCCTTCGTCGCGTCAGGCGTGCTGACGGCTGCGGCCGGCGTCGTTCTCGCTTCCCGGCTGCGCGTCGGACAGGCGAGCGTCGGCCTCGAGTTCCTGCTGCCGGCGCTGGTTGGCGTCTTCCTCGGATCGACGACGATCAAGCCCGGGCGCTTCAATGTCTGGGGAACCATGGTCGGCGTCGCGATCCTCGCGATCGGCATTTCCGGCATCGAACAACTCGGCGGCGAGTTCTGGGTCGAGCCCTTCTTCAACGGCGCGACCCTCGTCATTGCGATCGCCATCGCGGGCTATACCCAACGAAGGCGCGTGAGCGGGCGCCGCAACATAAAGCAGCACGATCAACCTGCAGAATCCATAGGAGGAAACCTGACATGAAGAAAGCATCCCTGTTCGCCGCGGCCGCCGTCGCGGCGCTAGCCATCGCCGGCTCGGCGCGGGCCGACGACATCATGGCCGCGGCCAAGGCCAGGGTGGCGGCGGCGACCCAGCGCGCAGGCGCCTGGGACGGACCGACCACGGGTCCGGCGGCCGCGCCAAACAAGACGATTGTCTATGTCGCGGGCGACCTGAGGAACGGCGGCACGTCCGGCGTCGCCGATGGCGTCAAGGAGGCGGCGGCGGCGATTGGCTGGAAGCTTCTGGTGATCGACGGCCAGGGCCAGGTCTCGACCCGCACGGGGGCGCTCAATCAGGCGATCGCGCTCAAGCCGGACGGCATCATCGTCTCAGGCTTCGACGCGATCGAGCAGAACGCCGCCCTCGCCAACGTCAAGGCGGCGGGGATCCCGTTCGTCGGCTGGCATGCGACGATCGAGCCGGGCCCGGATCCCGTGACCGGCATGTTCGCCAACGTCAACACCCGCATCCTCGATGTGGCCAACACCGCGGCCGATCTCGCCATCGTCGATTCCGGAGGCAAGGCCGGCGTCGTGATCTTCGGCGATTCGAATTACGCGATGGCCATCGGCAAGGCGAAGATGATGGCGGCCGAAATCGAGAAGTGCAGCGGCTGCAAAGTGCTCAGTCTGGAAGATTCGCCGATGACCGAAGCTTCCCTGCGCATGCCCCAGCTCACCACGTCCCTCCTGCAGCGCTTCGGCGACAAGTGGACCTATTCGCTGGCGGTGAACGACCTTTACTACGACTTCATGGGGCCGTCGCTGGCGAGCGCGGGCAAGAGCGGAACCGACGCGCCGCACAATATCTCGGCGGGAGACGGATCGGAATCGGCGTTCGCGCGCATTCGGGCCAAGCAGTTCCAGATGGCGACGGTGCCGGAGCCGCTGCATGAGCAGGGATGGCAGCTTATCGACGAGCTCAATCGGGCCCTCAACAAGAAGCCGTGGTCCGGCTACATCTCCGGCATTCATCTCGTGACTGTCGACAACATCGCTTTCGACGGGGGCCCGAAGAACGTGTTCGATCCCGACAACGGCTACCGCGACGTTTACAAGAAGATCTGGGGCGTCAAGTAGTTCGCTTGGGTTTTTACACCGGCGCTTTCGCTCCGTGGCGGGTCGGCCCCCGGGCCAGCCCGCCGCAGGCCCGGCAGGACGCAAGCGTTGTGCTTTTGGATCGATGCGGCGAGGCGAAGTTTTGAGCCGATTATTTGCAAAGGCGGAAGGGCGGAACTAAACGGGGTCCTAACCTCCTGAAAAGATGAGGGCGCGCCGGTAAAAACGCCGATATGCCGGCGCGCCGCCCTCGCCCGCTCTGCCGAGGCGGTACTGCGAGCGTCAGCGCAAGCGCGTTCCACCGTAGGCGAGACCCCTAGCGTTCGCCGAGGCCGCCGTCTCGTGCGGCTGCTCCGGGCCTCTTTTCCCCGCCTTACGCATGCCAGGGAAAGGTCCAGGTCTCGGTCAGCGCCTTGGGGCCGGCGCGCAGGAAGACGCGCAGGTCCGTGCTCTGGCCCGGGTCGACCGCGACGTCGACGCCGGCGCGGAAACCACGGATGTGGGTGTTGGGGATGAGGAACGTGCGCAGGATTCGTCCCGTCGACGCCGTCGCGACCGTCTCCACCAGCGAAGGGTCGCTCATGTAGTAGGACAAGTCGCCGCCGGCGAAATCGATCAGGAATCGCGTCGCCCCCGGTGGCGGCGGCGGATCCGGCGACCCCAACGCATGCGCGGAAGCGCGGAACGTCGCGACCGTGCGGCCGGACGGAGTCAGGCCCTGATCCATCTCGGTCGCGGTGATGCGATAGCCGAAGACGAGCGGCTTGCCGACCTCGAGCCCCTGCTTCGGCGCCCAGGCGACGACGATATTGTCGTTCGTCTCGTCGCTGGTCGGCAGTTCGGTGAGTTCCACCTTGCCCTCGCCCCAGCCTTCGTGCGGCTCGATCCAGTAGCTCGGCCTCAACTCGTAGGCGAGTTCGAGGTCCTCGTAGTCGCTGAAATTGCGATCGCGCTGCAGAAGTCCGAATCCGTGAGGATTGGCGTCGAGGAAGTCAGAGACCCTCGGCGTCAGGCGGGTTGCTCAGCGGCCGCCAGATCCATTCCCCGGCGCCTGTATGCATCAGAAGGCCGTCGGAATCATGCAATTCGCCGCGGAAGTCGTCTGCGAGGCGCCGATCGGTCTTGCCGACGAAATACATCGACGACAGCGGCGCAAGGCCAAACGCGGGTGTAGCCTTTCGCGCGAACAGAGTGACGGTCGCATCGATAAAGGTTTCCTGGCCGGGGTTCAGATCGAAGCGGAAGGCCCCGGTCGCCAATTCGCCGTCGAGCAGCGCATAGATGACGATATGCTCGGCCATCGAGTCCGGCGTCTCGATCCAGAATTCGCGAAAGAACGGGAACTCCTCGTTGAGGCGCGGAGCGGCGCCGATCGCAAGGCCCCGCGCCGAGAGGCCATAGCGCTGGCCCCGGCCGAGGAAGCGGAAGTAGCTCGTGCCGAGAAAGGTGATCACCTCGTCCCAGACATGCGGCGCGTTGATCGGGAATTTGAGACGAAAGCCGGCGAACCCGAGGTTGATCGGCAGCACGCCAAGCTTGGTGTGGCCATAGTCGAACAGGTTGGCGGCGTAGGGGATCGGAGCCGGGATGCCGTCGCGCAGCACGTTGACGACCACCGGACGCTTGTAGAGATGCCCGAGATGGAACAATTCCAGCCGGAAATTGGCGCCCTCCTGGCCGAGCAGCGGCTTGTCGGATTTGAAGCGGATGTCGCGCCAGCCGTCGAAATCGAGGTTCGCCAGGCCGTCGGGCAGCGGCGGGATCGAGCTGTCGAACGGCGCGGCGGCGAGGTCGCGCGCCCGCTTGACGACGTCCGGGTAGCCGAAGGGCGCCGGCGCCGCGGCCGCCGCTGGCGGCGCGTCGGTCTGCTGCGCGGCGGCGCCCGCCAGACTCGCGCCGGAAGCGGCCACGATGCTGACGAGCAGCGCCCGGCGGGACAGGTCTTGGATGTGCGTCATTGAGGTTGGGCGATCAGATTGGGCTGTTGGGGCGATGCGCACCCTAAGAAGAGAGGGGGCGCGAGGCCAGTCACCACGGCGTGAACGGACCGCCGCCGGTATTGGTGTGCACGATGGCTTCGAGCCCCATGCTGAAATTCGAGGTGACGCGATAGTTGACGCCGAGGCCTACCGTGCCGACCGCCTGCACCGCGCCAGGCCCCGAGAACACGCTGTTGACGGCGTCGGTCGCGTTGAAAGCGCCGCTGTTGAAACGCGTCGCCCGGACGAAATCGACCCCGGTTATCACGTAGGGCGTCACCTGGCCGAAATTGTACCCGACGATCGCCGAACCGCCGGCGAAAGCGCTGCCGGTGAACTGCGAGTACCCCGGGCCCGCCTGCAGGAACGGCATATAGCCGGTCGAGGCCTGCACCCCCATCATGATCCCGTTGTCGAATACGTGCTGATAGGTCAGGTCGGTCTCGCCGCCGACGCCGCCCTTGATCCCCTTGCCTCCCCAGACCGAGATCCCCGCGCCAACCGAGAGTCCTGCCCAGTAGTCAGGCGCCGGCTCGGCTGCGCCAGGGCCGAGCGCCGGGTAATTCGACGGAGCGGTCGGCAGATCAGCGGCGGCGGCGGGCGCGAACGCGAGGCAAACCGCAGCCGCGCAGACGCACGCGAAGGAAAGACAAGCGATAACGATGCGCATGAGCCTATCTTGTATCACAGGTCGGCGTGCGAAGCATTGCGGTTTCGACTGCGGCATATTGATGGCGGCGCTCTGATCCGCCTCGCCGTCCGGAGGCGGCTCCGGCGATTCGATCCAGACGCTCGGGCACTGGACAAGGCGCGCCACGGGCGCCTATAAGCCGCTGCGTCTCGACGGCGTGAGACGCCCAGGTAGCTCAGTTGGTAGAGCACGTGACTGAAAATCACGGTGTCGGTGGTTCGATTCCGCCCCTGGGCACCACCTAAAATCCATAAAGAAGTCATAGGCTTAAACCAGTAGTCGAAGCCTCTTTCTTCGACGTTTATCCGCCCCGAGATTGCCTTAGGGCGGATCTGGGGCGGATAAAAAGCGTATCTGCGCCGCATCCTCACTGAAGCGCTTCGGGAGCCTGCTGACGCCCTGAGGCTTATGGCCAGCTGGCCGCGAGGGCGGTGACGGAGCCGGAGGGCAAGGGCATCCGCTAGGATGGGGTGGCGCGCTTCGGAGCGAATGGCAGGAATTAGCAGCTGAATGGCAGGCGACGGCAAGCAGGCCCGCGCCGAAAGGTCGAAATTGGCGGGCGAAAGGAGCCGACCAATGAACCGTATGCTTTCGCCTGTGCTTGCCGTAGCCACTCTGGCCACCATAAGCGCGCCGGTCCACGCCACGTCGCTTCAATGCAGTGGCTTCAACCAAATATCCGGCTATGCCGGCCACAACCCGCCCGCCACCGCTGTCGTAACGCATTATTCCGGTGCGTGGTTCGTTCGCTATATTCTCCAGAGCGGCATGACCGTAGACGGTCAACGCAGTTTGGCATGAGCGACACTAGCGACAGCACCAAAACCGAATGGCAGGGTTGGCTTAATAAAGACGCCAACAAATGGATGCGCGGCAGCATCGTAAAGCGCAAGGCTGACGGTCATCTGCTCTATTTCGAGGAGCTATGACCGCAGCAACACCTTGCTCGCCAGCAACGCGATCGACTGCGGACCCGATCCGGTCGCAGCGCCAACCTATAACCCGCCTACTCCTCAGCCTCCCGCCACATCCACGCAACCATCTGGCGGGTTCGTTGTTGCGCTTAACGACATCCCCGGCGCAGCGAACGTGCAGTATGTCAATGTCACCATCGGCAGCATAACCTACCATCTGACGCTCGACACTGGCTGCTCCAGCATGAGCATCTCAAAAGCTCTCGCTGACTGGCTACTCAACAATGGTCAGGCGACCATGATCCGTAACGTTGAAAGCACCCTTGCCGATGGTTCGAAGCAAACGAATCGCTTGATCAGCATCAACCAGATCAGCCTCGACGGACATACCTTGAATGGTGTGCTGGCGTCGGATGGCGCGGCAGACCAGGGCGATGGCTCGATGCTGCTCGGCCTGGGGGTGCTGCGCGTTCGGCAAATTTAGCATCGATACAGCCAGCCACCAGCTGACCTTGGGGTGACCTGCCGCCCAATAAGACGCATTGCGTCTGCGATGTGGCCATTTAGCCAAGACCGAACACACCCCGCCCGTGCGGGGCTTCGGCGGCGCGTGGGCGAACGGTGACGACGGGGCGTAAGCGTTGCACCAAGGGAGCCTCCTCGCAATGTTTGTCGCCCTGTTCGGTCTAACGAGCCATGAATGCCGCGACGCGCCCGATGCGTCGTCGCTGACCGAGGACCTCGTCCTCTCGATGATCGAGCGCTGCAAGGGATGGGGCGTCGACACCGGCGACGTCGCCTTCCTCCTGGCCCTCGAGCTGATCGCGAGTCTCGCGGCCTATGACCGCGCGCCACCGCCGGTCATCCTGGTGGCAATCGCAGAAGCCGCTCCGACCCGCGAGGTCCTCCTGCGCGACGCCAACCAGCGTGGCGAGCGGCCGCCGCCATTGAACGTCGCCAAGTTGAGCGCGATCGCTCCCGATGCGTGCCGGCTGCACTGACCTTAACCGGCGGCGACTAACCCTGAATACCGGCCACCTCGTCTTGCGCCGGCCTGTTCCTCCGGTCTGGCGGGAGGCGCTGCTTCAGAGTTTCTTCAAATGACCAGAGACATTCGCTCACGCGGCGGCGGCCCTTCACCTTTTCCCTGACGCAGCGGCGTGAACCGTTTCGAGCGCCGCGCCCTTGACTGGATGCAATCCGGCGGCGGGGCGACAGTGGATTGAATGGGGCCGGATGAGATCGCTCCTCGTCATCCTCATCTTTTTCGCGCTGGCGGAGCCCGCTGTTGCATGCAGGCGCTTTTCGATCTGGCATTATAACTTTCCCCAACCCTGCCCGATCGCTCGCCCGGAGGCTCAAGCCGCGCCTACGCCGGTCGCGCCGGATATTCCGTCGCCCAACCTGACCGAAATCAACTGGGGCGAAACCGGCGACGGGCGGCTCGCCGCGATCGGGAAGCTGCGGGCGCTCAGCGGCGCTCGCTAGCTCTTCGTTAAGGCCGAAACCGTCCCAGCGCGTCAAAGCGGGAGCATTGGCTCTTGATCCTGGCTAAGCGCGCCGTCCCGGCTCGCGCCATCTTCCTTTTCACCGCTCGCGACAATTCTCAGCGCATCATCAGGAAGCGGTCGCTGCAATTCGAGAGCCTCGGGCGCATCAGCCAACAGCCACAAATCGATCTCCGCCGGCGTTGTCAGAATGACAGGCATCGCCTTGGGATGAATTGGGGCCACGACGGCGTTCGGCTTCTGTCGTGAGGAAGCCGAACAACTCGTGCTGGCCGTCGAACGGGCGCGCTCTTTCGGCCCTCGAACGCCGCGCCACGGGATCCATAGACCAGCGAACCCGAACAACGGTCGGTCCTGGCTGAGCGCGAACCATTTCGGCGTCTTGCGGAGGCTTCGTCTCCGCATATTCGCAAAACGAGGTTCCGGGCACGATACAGCGATTATGTTTGCCGAGCCAGCCGCGCCAGTGCGGGCTGCCGACATTGCGAATATTGGTGATCGGCGCGCCGCCAAACTGCGGCGGACCCGGCATGCCCCAACGCGCCATGACAAGCTCACGCTCGCCGCCGGCTCCATTGCGAACGATTGGAGCCATTTGGTCGGGAAGATCCCAAGAAACAGAGGCAGGTTGCCCGTCCGATCGTGACCCGCGCGGAACCAGTCGCGGATCGCGGCTTGGCCTTTGGTGAGGCTATAGAGGTTGCACATTTTTTCGATACCCTTAGCGGTCAGTCGCCCTTGACGAGCCGCAGCTTCACCATTCCCGGGGGCAAGTCCGGCGGCCGCTTATGCTCAAGGTCCGGCAGGTACACTCCGCAAGCCGATTTGCCTTTCTTCGATCGCGCCTCAGCGCGCCACATGCAGTCGTAGGAAAACCTATTAGTCAGATCGCGCAATGTGATCTCCGGCCCGATTTCGCGGCAAGCCGCGCCAAGCGGTGCGCGCCGTTCCGCGAGCACTGGCGGCAACCGATGCGGACCACAACAAAAGGATAGAGGGCGAGGCGGTCGCGATCGTCCATGCATCCCAGTTCACTTTTTGTTCCGAGTTCTCAAGCGCCGCCGTCCCTGGTGTTCCCACCGCCTAATCAGTGGATTTGTCCGTTTGCGCAAATCCAGTCATTCGCGGAGGACTTGCCGAACCGGTCAAATCGACCCGAAGCCGACGTTCGCGGAGGTACTCAGACCACCCGATCGGATTCGAGCGAGCAGGCCGTGTTGGGATCGGTTTCGACTTGGAGCGTAGCGTGGCCGATCCCGAAACGCTCGTTCAGCTTTTCGCACTCCAGGAATGAATCGTCGCCGCGCCGGATGGCCGCCAGGCATCACCAAATGCGCGGTGAAGCGCGATTTCCGTCGTGCTCATCGACCAAATGTGCAGGTCGTGAATTGCCTGCACCCCGGTCGCCGCCGAAAGAAACGCGCCAACTTTTCCCGACTTCAAGGCCCGACGGAACCGCATTCAGCGACATGGTGACGCTGTCGCGCAAGAGACCCCATGGGCGCGGCGCGGGAAGATCGTCTCACCCGGCTAACGGTCACTTGGCCCTTCGCGGCATCCGCGCCTGGACGTAGGCGACGACCGCCCAGATGTCGTCCTTCGACAGCGTATCCTTGAACGCGGGCATCGCGGTGCCGAACTGCGCCCCGCCCTCGGCGACGGTCCAGTACATCAACGAATCCCCGACCAACCATCGGCATTTGCGCGAGCCAAGCGAGGTTGCCTGGAGGCGGGTTAAGGCCTTTGCCCGCCTCCCCATCGCCCGCGCCGTTTGGGCCATGGCAGGAGAGGCGCAATTGCTGTCGTACACGACCTGGCCGCGTTCGACTGTCGCGCGCGTGCGCGGCAGCGGATTTCTGAGTGCATTGTAGGGGGCGGGAATCCCCGACATCATAGCCGTGTGGTGTCGCGGCATGCTGCCCCACATTCCATGGCTCATCATCCCGCCTTGCCCCATCATCCCTTGCCCCATCATCCCTGGACCCATCCGCCAGGACTCATGCCGCAGCAGCGGCCCCAAGAACCCCCACCCGGTTGCTGCGCCATGATCGAAGAACCAACGCTGAGCGCAACAGCGACAACAGAGGCGACAAGGACTATCTCTCGCATAACCACCTCCCTCGAAGGACCGTGGTTTCGGTCGTTCTGCGACTCACTTCGCCGCCAGCGGATGCCTGTAGCGCCCGTCACCATATTCGGCCCAGGCCTGTCTCAGAAATTTGAACCGAAGAGGTGAGAAAGATTCGGCCATCAGCGCAGCGACGCCAAGATCGGGCCACGCGGTTCCGGTTCCCCACACGCCCGCCGCCGCGATCATCACAACCACGTTGCCGATCGCGTCGTTGCGCGAACACAGCCAGACCGAGCGGACGTTGGCGTCGCCGTCCTTGTAGCGCATCAGCATCAGCACCGAGGCCAGGTTCGCCGCGAGCGCGAGCACGGCGATTCCGCCCATCAGTTCGGCGCTCGGCAGGCCGAGAATGATCGTGTGGTATATCGTCGATCCCAACACCCAGAACGCCATCAGGCTGAGCGACAGGCCCTTGAACAGAGCCGCCGTAGCGCGGGTTTGTAGAGAGGTCCCAATCACCGACAGGCTCAGACCATAGGTGACGGTATCACCAAGAAAATCGAGAGCGTCAGCTTTAAGGGCTTGCGACCTGGCAAGCTGGCCGCGCAATCATTTCCGTGAGAAACATCGCGCCGTTGATGCCGATTACCGTCCAGAGCACGCGCTTGTAGCGCGGATCGAGCCCATCGAAGCGGGGCACGCCGCCGTGACAGCCGCATGTAGGGTCCGTTTTGCAGCTTGCCGGCGTGACGAGTTCTGCCGACTCCGGCTCAGGAAATTGCAGGGGCGGCGGGGCGCCGCATCCGTCGCCTGAGTGACAGCAATCGTCGGCCATCGCCGCTCCCTTTCCAAAAATTAAAAGCGGAGCGTACAACCTCTAGCGGCTAGAGGTTCAGGGGGTAAGCAGGGAAAATCCCACTGCGAGCGCCGGTGACGGGCGTGAAGGCACCGACCGTCCGGTATTACGAGTTGGTCGCTCTGATGCCAGCGCCACCCCGGAGCGAAGGAAAACAGCGCCGTTACAGCGAGCGCGAAGTCTCACGGCTTGTTTTCATTCGTCACGCCCGCGAACTCGGTTTCGAGGTCGACGCGATCCGCACCCTGCTGGCGTTACAGGACACTCCGAACCAGCCATGCGCGACAGC
>CAVXVE010000053.1:0-14293 GCA_963764955.1 uncultured Alphaproteobacteria bacterium
TCGGCGACCGCGTCGAGCACGTTCAGTAGGTCGCGCGTCGAGCGGGCGAGCCGGTCGAGCCGGGTGACGAGCAGCACGTCGCCCTCGCCCAGCGTCTTGAGCGCGCGGGCGAGCGCCGAGCGATTCGCCACGGACGCGCCGCTGACCTTCTCGGCGAACGTCTTGGCCGCGCCCGCCTGAGCGAGCGCCGCCTCCTGCGCCGCCAGCGTCTGCCCGTCGGTGCTGACCCGCGCATAGCCGTAGATCGTCATTTTCCGCCTGCCTTTTCGTGCATACCTTTCGCACAACGTAAGCGACTGATCCGCCATGTCAATAATTTTGGGCGAAACTCGTGAGTTTCGTGCAAGCGGGCTGGGCGCCCATATCGCGGGCGGTTGTCGTCGCACGCTCGGGAGTCGAAGCCCGTATCTCAGTTCGCGTCGAACGGGGAATCTAGGCATCGGATTTCCCTCTTTGGGACCAGAGGGAACCACGGCTGACGCGGTAGTAGTGGTGGTAGGAGCGAGAGGCCTTCAGCGCGAACACCTTTGGGACCTTCCTCAGGTTCCGCAGCATCACCTGGCGCCGGCTTGGGTCCACATCGCCCAGTTGTTCCCAAACTTCGCCGGTCAGCATCAAGGAAGACACCTCTCGGAGGGTCATCTGTTGATGCAGCAACATCACCAGTGTGTAGGCGTGCGTCGCCCTTTTGGCCTCCATCTCGAGGATCACCCGGAATGGGATGTGCGGGCAGAATTTCCCATTCGACGGTGTTAGTTTCCGTCCGAGGGTCTTTCCCACTAGAGCAGAGCGGAGATGAAGTGGGACTTCCATCGCCTCTTGGCTGAAGCGTGAGCTCATTTTTGGGGTCCTTTCTGCTGTAGATGAATCAAAGGGAGATTCAGGAATAAAGGAATCTCAGGGCCGATCAGGCGCGGAGCGACATTGTTTGTCGTTTTCCGCTAGATTTACCCTGCTAGAAACGACATCGACAAATTCACCCTGAGGTTTCAAAGGACCTGTCTTCCGCCTCCGCCTCCTTAAGCGCCTCCATCACCCAATCCCACATCTCGACGCCGCGTTTATCGACGAAACGGTTGGGGTAGCGGATCACCTCGGCGTCGGTCCGCAGACAGTATCCGGGTCCGAGAACAGTCTCTGAGGCGTCGCTCAAAATGCGCCGGGTCGTCTCGACGTCGGCGTCTATCTGTCCGATTGGCGCCTCGATCAGCACCGCGTCGTGCACCAGGGCGGCCACGCGAATGTTCGCCAGGCTAAGATGGAAGACCGCCTCGCGCAGGATCTCGGCGCCGTGCGCCTGCGCCATGAAGTTCTTTGCCGATCGCTCCCACTTCGCGAGATGTCCCCTCTCCCCCCGCTTGCGCCGGCCTTCCCAGCGCGCCTGCCAGCCGAACACAGTGATGAGCGGGAATCCCATGAGGGCGCGTTCCACGAGTCTGTCGGTCCAAGCGTAGGACACCCAATAACGGCACCGATGGGCGCGCATGATGCTTGCGGCTTCCGTGATGGAAATTCTCGCCCGGCGGGCGAACCCCGAGGGACTTTGCCCGTACGTGTTCGCGAGCTGAAGGATCTTGAAGACTTCACGCAGCTCGCGGTGGGTGGCTTTCGTGGCCCCCGCGGCGCCTTCCCCGCGTGAATGGCGAAAGTCAGGTACAGGTCCCCGCTGGCGTAATCATTCCAAAAGACCTTGTCACCGGACAGCGCGGCTACGATTCCGGGCTCTTCGCTCGACAGATCGACGTAGCCGATCGCCATCCCCTCAGTCGGTTTAATCAAGCACCGGGTATAGGCCGGATGCGAAAAAATCGCCTCTTTTGCGGCCGGCTGGTACCGCCCGGTGAGCGAGGTGAAGGGCAGCGGGGAGGTGCGGTTGCGGCCATCGGGCCCGATCGGAATGGCGTCCAACCGTAGTTGTGCGAGAAGGTGCCGAGCCTGTTTGATCGGCTGCACCTGTGGATAAATCTTGGCGAAGTCGCTGAACACCTCCCGGTCCAGCGAGGGCCGGCCAGTCCGAGTCCGTGGCCAATTCAGGATCCCGTTGATGCGAAGCCACTTGTCGAACTTCGTCGGCGAAACGTCGCGATTGGTGAACACGTCGTGGGTTGTCTGGAGCCGCTCTACGATCTTGCGTTTGATGGTCTCCAGATGCCGGTCCCAGCGATTTCGCAAGGCGACGTCGATCGGGATTCCGTTGCTGTAGACCTCCGCGTTGGCTGAAGCCACGCCGCCGTTCCGCAAGGCCTGACCCATGCGGCTGAACTGAAAGAGCTCTGCGGCTTCGAACAGCGGCGGCAACAGCCGATCGAGATCCCGCACGTCGTCGTCGCAGTAGTCGAGCCAAGCGGATTGCTCCTGTTCCGTGTAGGGGCCTCCACGTTCAGCCCACGCATAGAAGGCGGCTTTCTCCTCCTTGTCGCGCGCGGGCAGGCCGAAATACTTCAACGCGCCGAGAAGCCCGTAGCCCAACAGCGGCTTGCGGGTCGAATTGGTGAGATTGCGGAACTCAGCGTGCGTGTCGAGAATCCAGATCGGCCGCGGCCACCCCAAAGCCAAAAATGTCCCTGCCTCAGCGTCGCCGGCATGGCAAACCAGGAGCTCGTCATGGTCGCAAGAGAACGGGCATGGGGGCGTAGGAACGCCCCACAGCCAGAGATGAAGAGCCTCGCCGCTCAGCAATTCGTGAGCGACGAGGCAGATTGGTATCGGGCGGGCGCCAGGGCGTGATTCAAATTCGGTGTCGAGCGTCCAGACTTTCTTGAACCCCCAATCCCGCAGACCGCCAAGAACCCGCTCCCGCAGGTCCTCGCTCATTCTCCGGCGCCGTTGCCCTTTGTCTTATGTTGCGGCTTCTCAGGGAACTCCGTCGTCTCGCGTTGAGAAAGATCCTCGAGCGGCGTACCGTAACGCAAGTGCTGCACCACGTAGTGGTCTTCATTGTCGATCACGCCGTCCGTGCCGAACACACCCTCAAGAATCTCGTCCATCACTTTGTTGTTCGGCCACGGCGTCTTCAACTCGCCAACCTGTTCGCCTCGCTTCCACGAATAGCCGCGAGCGCGTCGACTGGTGTCGCCAACGTTCTTAGGCGTGTAGAGGCGGACGTAGCGCTCGCCCTTCAAAGCTTCGTCGACGCAGCGCTTCGACACTTCGGCCCAGCTATCCCGCTTGTCTGCGACAGTGGCGATCCGCATTGGGTAGACGAACAGGTCGCCGTCTCTGTTCTGGCACAGGTATAGATGAGCGTATTTCAACTCCTCCTGAAGCGATTCGAGCATATGCTGTGGGACGTAGTAGAAACGCCGATTCGCCTGCAACTCGATGATCCCGACATGCTCGCGGCGCCACTCAGCTCCAGGCCTCGCCGTCCACCACTCTTGCGGCTCAGGCTTACGGAGCTCGATATTTTCCTCGGCGACAGGCTCGCTGAAAGTGATCCCCTTCGCCGTCATCGCCTCTTGGCTGAAGCGGCTTGGCTTGGTGAGCGGCGGCGTCGTCGCCGTGGGCGGAGGCGGGGCGAAGACGGGGCGCTCAGACGGATTCTCGAGCGGGGTCGAGCTCGAAACCTCCTCTGATTGTGTCTTCTGCCGCCGGCGGCGGGCCCCCTTTTCAAGATTGAGTTTCTCAAGATTGATCGGCAAACCGCTGGGATTCACCCCTGTGGGTTGCTCTGTGCTCCGGTGACGCATAAATCAAGCTCCTCTGCGGTTGTAGAGACGAAAGCTCCCGTGGTCGGTCGACGGCTAGTCGGACCTGCAGGAGCGATTTTTCGTAAAGAGAGCTAAAACCGGTTCGCCCATTGGCTAACTCCTCGGGGCACATGGCGACTTCAGCCCCGGTGGGCGCCCGCAAGACGCCCGCCGGGATTTTTACCTTCACGAACTCCCTGAAATCACAGCGTCGTATGATGGCGCGATAAGACGACACCACGCTGTAACGGACGGATTTTGAGGCGCCCCATCCGCCGCCCGCGCCTCGCGGAGGCTGCGCGCCTGGCGGGCCATGCGGGCCACGCTGCGCCGAAAACGCGCCGCGTCCTCTGGTCGACGGCGTTGTTCTCCCGCGCCGCTTGCTGGGTCGGCTCGCGATAGCGGTCGATCGCCGCCTCGACGATGCGCGCTAGCTCGCCCGGATGAAGCGCCTCAAGCGCGTCCAATTCGACAGCGCCCTCGTCGCCGTGGCGCGCCTCGAAATTGCGCTTGCGCTTGTCGGAATCCTTGATCGGGATGCGGCAGACGGTCCACCTTGCTCGCGGGTGAGCACGAGCGGATCAAGCCGGACGTGGAGGTCATGACCATCGCGGCGCAGGAGATATTCGATCTTGCGAGCGACGCTGACCGGCATGTGGTCGCCAGCCGGGTCGTGGTCGGAGATGTAGAGAATGCGGGTCGGCTTGCGGTGCGCCAGCACGCGCTCGACGTGCCACAGGCAATGGGTGAACGAGAGTTCTCCGAGCCCGGTGACGAGGGTGACGTTCCGCCGCCGCGCCATCGGCAGCAAGATGTCGTTCTGGGTGGATTTTTCCGCCCATACTTCGAGCGCGTAGGGCTCGGCGAAGCTGAGGGGACTCACGTAGTCGCCGGGCAGGTCGGGGAAGGAATATTCCTCCGGCGTGTATTCGAAGGCGAACGATGTCTCGACCGGCGGGCTGTCCGGCACACCGCCGTAGCACGCGATCGAGGCGTCCTTGTCCTCACTGTCGCTGTCGTCGGCGACGAAGATCGGCTCCCCGGCGCGGCGATCGGTGAACAGGGCGGCGTCGACCAGACCGAGAGCCCGAGCGTCGGTCGAGCCGGCGCTGAAAATCTTCCAGTCAACCTCCGTATTCTCGTACGTCTCGCCATTCAATTTCGGGGGGCGGTCGCCCAGCGGCAGGCTGACGTATCGATAGTGGAGACGGCGAAGATGGACGCCATCGGAAGGGTCGAGGACGGCCCACACTTGGGCGAACCAGCGCGCCAAGCCATGCCGAGCGGCACAACGTAGAAGGGATCGCGCTGGTCGGAGAGCGCGATCAGCGTCGAAGCGGGCCGGTTCATCTCGGCCGCCATCGCCTTGATGGCGGCGTATTCTGGGCAGCGCTGGAGGTCGGTCATGGCTCCGCCTCCCGCTTGGCGCGCGGCCGGTTCTGCTCTAGTTCTGCGGCTGAGCCGTCCCAAAGCTCACGGTTTCGGAAGTCGCCTGCTGCGCCCGTAGGGGCGGCCTCGGGACCTGCTCTCGGCCTCGTCATCCACGAAGGAACGGCTGCTCAGACCTGGCGCTTGGCGACTTCTTCGCGAGGATTGATCGTTACGCTCTCGCCGCTCTCGGTCATCGCGACCAGGCGGGCCTTAAAAAGTTCGATCTCGTCTCTGAAGCGATGCTTGCGGCGCCGGATGACGACGACTTTCGGGAAGCGCAGACTTTCGTCTTTCTCCCACCGGTTGACCGTCATCTTGCTCGGGTTGCCGACCTCGGGGAGCCAGTCTCGGTCCCTGACCAGTACCCGCGGCGCGAGCGGCCACGGCTTGACCGGCGGCTTAGCGTTGTGTTCGGGCCACGGCGGCCGGGGCCTGCGGCGCGGCTTCGATGGCTCGGGGTTTTGTGAAGAGAACATGAAAACTCCTCCCGCGCGGTGAGGCACGCGTAGGTTCTTGTTGTCGGTTGTGAGGTTAGGCACTGATGTTCGCCGCCTTCCTTTGGGTGGCGGCAGTCCGGCGCTTCGTGCTGATAAAGGCGTTAAGCGGCTGTGCAATTCGCCGCATGCCCCTTAGCCAACGCTTCGCCCCTTCCGGGCTTGTTCCGGAGCGCAGGGAGGCCATCGCATCGACTCAGCCTCGTCATCCTGCGGCGTCACACGAATCGGGGTCAAGCTTACCATGGGGGTTTGAAGGGTTCAAGAATGTGCCTCAGTGGGACGTTCTGCTCGCATCGGCGCTTGATGGAGAGTCCCCTAACGACATTCCAGAGCGCTCTGACGCCCGTCCCGTGACGGAAATTTTGCGCCTCTCCGCGCTTGTCGCTGAGCGCAAGGTGGTAGCGCCTCGCTACCACCTCGGCTACCACCTCGGCGCGTGAAGGCGTCGGCCGCCTGGTTCTGGTTGAAGGTCCCGAAGTCGACCTTCTTCACCACGAAATAGAATGGCGCGACCACGACATAGGGATGATCGCCGAGATCTGCGCATAGAGCTGGACGAACGAGTTCAGGACGCACGCTCGGCTGG
Source organism: uncultured Alphaproteobacteria bacterium (assembly GCA_963764955.1). GTDB lineage: Bacteria > Pseudomonadota > Alphaproteobacteria > Rhizobiales > Beijerinckiaceae > Roseiarcus. Next base: position 6,204 of record CAVXVE010000053.1, read on the forward strand.
AGGGCGGCGCGGATAGCGCTGATCGCGGCTCATGACGACCCTCCGATAGCGGCGACCCATGCGGCGACGCGCGGCGCAAGCCTTTCGGCCTCGGCCCGAGCTTCCGGTGTCATGGCCGCGACAAGCTCGCCGGGGTCGTAATTCAGAAGCCGACCGAGGCGGGCGCGCTCAGCGCATCGTCATCAGCAGGACGCGGCAGCGCTTGGGGTTGTAAGTCTGGCGAAAGCGCTTTTCCGGCGTAGGCCGCAGCTAAACCTACAACCCGCCTGCAAGCCGGTGATTCCGGGCTATCTGCACAGTCCCCTTGGGAGCGCCAGAAACATTCCCGTCCAGGGCTCGTCGCCACAGGCGGCGATTTCAATCGAAGCAAGCGCTGCAAAAACCGCCCACGGGCGCGAGCACCCTCAGGAACTGCAGCATCAGCCGCTAGCGCACAAAGCCGCGCCAGGGGAAATTCGCGACGAGGGGAAACCGATCGGCAGCGGGCCGTAGCGAGCCCCGCCAAGCCTCAGGCGGCTTCGGCCTTCGTCGAACTCGGCGCGCTTCTTGGCGATCTCGCGCTTGAGCTTGACGGCGTCCTCGGAGAGGTCGGATTCGTGAGCCTTGACGAGGAAATCATCGAGGCCGCCGCGATGCTCGACGGAACGCAGCGCAGCCGCGCTGACGCGCAGCCTGACCGAGCGCTCGAGCGCGTCCGAGACGAGCGTGACCTGGACGAGATTGGGCAAGAAGCGCGTGCGCGTCTTGCGGTTCGAATGGCTGACCTTGTTGCCGGATTGAACGGCCTTGCCCGTCAGCTCGCAGCGGCGTGACATCGCGGAAATGATCCTTCAGACGAAAAGCTTCAGCTTTCATTCGGCAAATATGAAAGCGGGCCGCCCATTCCAGGAAGCGTCCCGCCCGCCGCATGGCCTGGCTAAGAGAAGCGCGGTCTATAAGGGAGGGGATTTTCGGCGTCAAGCTTGCGCTCGACGCTCGCTCGACATCCCGTCCCGCGGTCTCTACCTTCCCGCCCATGCGAGAGGGACAGGCGAGCGTGACCGCGCTTGGCGCGGCGGGACACCGGGCGGCGCATCAGGTCGTCGAGCGGGGCTTCGTCTTCGCCGATCCGCTCGCGCTTGCGATCCTGGGGCCGGACGCCGAAGGCGCTGTCGCGCTGGCCAGGGAGCGGCCGGAGCGGCGGCCTTTGCGCCTGTTCATCGCCATGCGCAGCCGCTTCGCCGAGGATTCCGCGGCCCGGGCGATCGAGAACGGCGTGCGGCAAATCCTGGTGCTGGGCGCCGGTCTCGACACCTTCGCTTACCGACTCGAACCGACCCGGGAGATGCGCGTCTTCGAGCTCGACCATCCGGCGACCCAGGGAGAAAAGAGACGCCGGCTCGCCGAGGCGCAAATCGCCGAGCCGGGACATGTCGCTTATGTCGCTCACGATTTCGAGCGTGGGAGCATGACCGCCGCGCTCACGGCGGCCGGGCTCGACCCGAAGATACGGACCTTCGTCATTTGGCTGGGCGTCACGCCCTATCTGACGGCGGAGGCGGCTTCTGCGACGCTCGGCGAACTCGCCCGCTGGCCGGGCGGGGCGGAAGTCGTGTTCGACTACGCCAACCCGCCCGACGGCATGAGGGACCCGGCCGCGCGGACCCATCATGACCAGATGGCCGAGCGCGTCGCGGCGAGCGGCGAGCCGTTCCGCTGTTATTTCGACACCGCGGCGTTGCACACGGCTGCGCGCCGCCTCGGATATACGCAGATCGAAGACCTCGATCGAGCGGAGCTGCTTCAGCGCTATCTTCCTGATTTGCCTGTCGCTCCCCGGCCGGGGCCAGGCGGCCACGTCGTCAGGATGGCGACCCGCTAGCTAGCTGGTTAGCCAGGGGCTTCGAAGCCAGCATCGTCATGGCCGCGCTTAACCCGGCAATCCACGCGGGGCGTCGAAAGGCGTCTCCAGAGACTTGAAAAAATAAAATAAATTCAGACTGTTACGCACACCGTCCGCGCAACGCCGCCTTCTCGCGGCAGCGTCCCATGGATGGCGGGGACGGAGCCTGGCCATGACGCTGCTGAGTCATTTGGGCGACAGCCGAAGCCTCGCTCGCCCGCAATCACTATGCTCAAGGCGATAAGGTCGACATTTTCGTGCAGAAAAATAGAAATAACGTTAGGCTAGCGCCCATGGACAATTCCTATTTTCCGCAACCACTGGACCGCGAGGCACAGAGAAGAAGACCGCCGGCGCTTTTTTCAACCCCGCCGCGGCGGAAAAGGGCGCGTGAAATTATTTCCGACGAAAATCCAGCGCAACCCATTGAAAAGGCTAATTTCGGACGAGAGAATCCAAGGAAATCCAAGCTTTTCCAACCCCCGAATTCGAGGGATTCCAAGGCTAAAGAGCCCCCATCCAAGAAAACCCAAACCGCGCGACCGCTGCAGCCCGCCCCGGGGCGCCGGCGCGCCTTCGGAGTCGAAGCCGGCTTCGACTCCGCGGCCCGTGCGCCTGAGCGCCGTCGGAAGCGCGCGCGGGCGCGCGCCGTCAAAGGACTTGAGGGCAAGCTCACCGCGGGGGGGCGAGCCGGGCTCCGGGGAGGCTTAGAGCTTTATCGGTTCCGATCGAATCGGAACCGCGTCCGCAGCGATCAGGTCTGCGGTTGCGGCTCGAGGCCGCCAGCCTCCGGACCGATCGGCCGGGGCTTGCCGGTCGAGGGCACGGCGGCGCGCGGCGCGGCAGGGGGCTCCCGGTCGGTCGCCGATTCGCGCACCGGCCGCACCCCCTGCAGGAGGCCGACGATCTCGTCGCCGGTCAGCGTCTCGAACTCCATGAGGCCGGACGCCAGCGTCTCGAGGTCAGCCCGCCGCTCGGTCAGGATGCGGGTGGCGGTATCGTGGGCTTCCTGCACGAGGCGCCGCACTTCCTGGTCGATCGTCTCGGCCGTCGCCTCCGAAATATTCTGCTGCCGGCCGAGCGAATAGCCGAGAAACACCTCGTCCTGGTTCTCGCCGTACATGACGGCGCCGAGCTTGTCGGAGAAGCCGAGCCGGGTCACCATGGCGCGGGCGATCTTGGTCACCTGCTGGATGTCGCCGGCGGCGCCGGACGTCACCTTGTCCTTGCCAAACACCAGCTCCTCGGCGACGCGTCCGCCCATCGACATCGCCAGCATGGCGATCAACTGCTCGAAGCTCTGCGAGATCTGATCGCGCTCGGGCAGCGACTGCACCATGCCGAGCGCGCGGCCGCGCGGAATGATCGTCGCCTTGTGGATCGGCGTCGAGGCCGGCAGCGACACGGAGACGAGGGCGTGGCCGGCCTCGTGGTAGGCGGTCAGCCGCTTTTCCTCTTCGGTCATGATCAGCGTGCGCCGCTCGGCGCCCATCATGATCTTGTCGCGCGAATCCTCGAATTCCTGGCGCGTGACGACGCGCTTCCCGCGGCGCGCCGCGAGCAGCGCCGCCTCGTTGACGAGGTTCATGAGATCGGCGCCGGAGAAGCCCGGGTGTGCCGCGCGCGACCACCTTGAGGTCGACGTCGGGCCCGAGCGGCACCTTGCGCACATGAACCCTCAGGATCTTTTCGCGGCCGATGAAATCGGGGTTCGAGATCACGATCTGACGGTCGAAGCGGCCTGGCCGCAGGAGCGCCGGATCGAGGACGTCGGGCCGGTTGGTCGCGGCGATGATGATGATGCCTTCGTTCTGCTCGAAGCCGTCCATCTCGACCAGCAGCTGATTGAGCGTCTGTTCGCGCTCGTCGTTGCCGCCGCCAAGGCCCGCGCCGCGATGGCGCCCGACCGCGTCGATTTCGTCGATGAAGATGATGCAGGGCGCGTTCTTCTTGGCCTGCTCGAACATGTCGCGCACCCGGCTCGCGCCGACGCCGACGAACATCTCGACGAAGTCCGAGCCCGAGATGGTGAAGAACGGCACGTTGGCTTCGCCCGCGACCGCCCGGGCGGTCAAGGTCTTGCCGGTGCCCGGAGGGCCGACCAGCAGCACGCCGCGCGGGATCCGCCCGCCTAGCTTCTGGAACTTCTGGGGGTCACGCAGGAATTCGACGATCTCCTGCAGGTCCTCCTTGGCCTCGTCGACGCCGGCGACGTCCTCGAACGTCACTCGGCCCTGCGCCTCGGTCAGGAGCTTGGCCTTCGACTTGCCGAAGCCCATCGCCTTGCCGGCGCCGCCCTGCATCTGGCGCGTCATGTAAATCCAGAGGCCCAGGAACAGCAGCACAGGCAGCACGCTGGAGACGATCGTCAGGAGCCAATTGTTACCGTCGGACGGCGGCTTGGCGGTGATCGTCACGTCCTTCTTGTAAAGCGTCTGGACGAGGCCGGATCGTTCGGCGAATAGGTCTGGAACGTCCGGCCGTCCTTCATGTGGCCGGAGATCTCCTGTCCGGCGATGGTGACGTCGCGAACGTTGCCCGCGTCAGCGTCGGTCAGGAGCTGGCTGAAGGTGATTTCGCTCGACGGCGCCTTCTGCCCCGGGCTCTGAAACAAGGTCACGAGCGCCAGAACGAGCAGGAAGATGATCACCCAGAGGGCGAAATTTCGGTAGTTTGCGTTCATAATCTTCCCGTCGTGGGAGCGGTCGGCCGAGATTTTCTAGGGGCCTCCCGACCCTGTACTCGCCATTTAAGCGCGCCCAGTCGAATTGCCAAGAGAACTCATTTTATATCAAAATCCAGTGAAGGCCGAAATTGTTGCTTTTTAGCGGCGTTTGGACGGCAGCCTGGGGTTGCCTAACCAAATCGGCTCCTCCCAGTTTGCATAAAGGTTAAAGTCTCTTACTCCTCGTACGTTGGCGCCCATTCCATGCCTCAGGCCGTCTTTTCTGGGCCAGGGCCAATTCCTCCATCATAGCCTTCCGCATCAAATATTTTTGAGCCTTTCCAGTGACCGTCATCGGGAACGAACTGACGAACCGCACGTAGCGGGGGACCTTATAATGGGCAATTCGCTCCCGGCAAAAGGCGATCACCTCGGCCTCGTTCAAGCCTACGCCCTCGCGGCGACGGATCCAGACGCAAAGCTCTTCTCCGTAACGATGATCGGGAACCCCGAAGGCCTGGACCTCGGCGATCGCCGGGTGGGTGAAAAGAAACTCCTCGACTTCGCGCGGATAGACATTCTCCCCGCCGCGAATAACCATATCCTTCAATCGACCAACAATATTGCAGTAACCTTCTGCGTCGATCGTCGCCAGATCGCCTGTATGCATGAACCGGGCCTCGTCGATCGCCGCCGATGTCGCGGCGGGATCGTCCCAATAGCCGCGCATGACGCTATAGCCGCGGGTGAGCAATTCCCCGGGAACGCCAGGCGCGACAATTCGACCTTCCCCGTCAACAATCTTGACTTCGAGATGCGGCTGGATGCGCCCAACCGTCGAGACGCGCCGCTCGAGCGGGTCGTTATAGGCGCTCTGGAAGCTGACTGGGCTCGTTTCCGTCATGCCGTAGGCGATGGTGACCTCGCTCATGTGCATGAGGTCCACCACTTTTCGCATCACTTCGACCGGGCAGGGCGAGCCCGCCATGATCCCGGTGCGCAAATTTGCAAGGTCAAAACGCGCAAATTCGGGATGTTCGAGCATGGCGATGAACATGGTCGGTACCCCGTGCAGGCCGGTGCAGCGCTCCGCTTGCACCGCCTCCAGCGTCGCGATCGGGTCAAACCCTTCCGCCGGGCTCACCATGCAGGAGCCGTGGGTGAGGCAGGCCAGATTTCCCAGAACCATGCCGAAGCAATGATAGTAAGGCACCGGAATGCATAAGCGGTCGTCCGGCCCAAGGCGCATGGCCTCGCCGATGAAAAAGCCGTTGTTGACGATATTGTGATGGGTCAGCGTCGCCCCCTTGGGCGCGCCGGTGGTCCCGGAGGTGAACTGGATGTTGATCGGGTCGTCGAACTGAAGCTGAGCCTCGAAGGCCATGAGTTCGGCGCGCTCGGCTGCGGTCGCTGGTTTGGCGACCTCGTTGAAATTGAGCATGCCCGGCGAGGCGTCGGCCCCCAATCGGATCACGAATTCGAGCCTGGGCAGACCTTTGGACTTGAGCTTGCCCGGTTCAGACGCGTCGATCTCGGGAGCGCAGGTTCTCAGCGAGGCGAAATAGTCGTTGTTCTTGTGGCCGGCGCTCAGGATCAGCGCCCGGCAGCCTGATTTCTTCATCGCATAGTCGAATTCATGGGCCCGGTAGGCGGGATTGATGTTGACCAGAATGAGCCCGGCGAGGGCTGTGCCGAACTGCGCGAGGACCCATTCGCTGAGGTTGGCCGACCAGATGCCGACCCGATCGCCCTTTTCGAGGCCAAGCTTGCGCAAGCCCACGGCCAGGTCTTCGGACCGGCGGAGGAGGTCGGAGTAACTCCAGCGCACATTCTGGTGGCGGGTGATCTGCGCGAGGCGCTCTGGCCCTTCGGCGGTGACCCGGCGCAAAAGCTGACCGATCGTCTCGCCGATCAGCGGCGTCGAAGACACGCCGTGGACGTAGGCTTGGGTGAGCTGCGCCATTTGAATTTCGCTCCCTTTTGTTCGCCGTCATCGTGAGGAGCCATAGCGTCGAGAGACGCACCATGGCCCGCAACGACGCGGCGGCCCTTGGCCGTCTCCTCTATCACAATTCGCGCAAGTACGCCGCCGGCTTCTGGCTCAAAGTCCGCCAGGCGCCGATCATGCCAAGCCCAATGGTGACCGCAAGGCCCCCGGCCGCGGTGGCGAGCGCGGCCGGCCAGTCGAAAACGAAATCGAACTGCATGATGCGCTCGACCACCCAGTAAGCTGCGAGCGTCCCCACCGCGACGCCGAATGCTGCAGTCGCCGCTCCCAAAAGCGCGTATTCGATCAGGAACATCGTGGTCAGCCGGCCCCGGGTCGCGCCGAGGATTTTCAGGATTGTGGCGTCGGCGAGCCGCGCGCGCCGGCTGGCGGCGAGCGCGCCCGCGAGCACCAGCATGGAGGTCGTCAGCGCCACTCCAGTCGCGGCGCGGATGGCGAGTGCGAGCTTACCGACCAAAGCTTCGACACTGTCCATGGCCTCGCGCACGCGGACGCTGGCGACATTAGGGAATCGCTGCGCCACGGCGCGCATGAGCTTAAGCTCTGCGTCTGGCGCGGCGGAGGGGAGCGCGGCGGAGACCAGTTCAGTATAAGGCGCGCCTTTGAGCGCGTTGGGCGAATAGACCAGCACGAAATTGATGGCGAAGCTCTTCCAGTTCACTTTGCGGAGGTTCGCGAGTTTTGCGGCGATGTCGCGCCCGAGCACGTTGACGACGACCGTATCGCCGACATGGAGGCCAAGGCCCTCCGCCACCTCCTTCTCCATCGATACGAGTGGCGGACCGGAATAGTCGCTCGGCCACCATTGCCCTGCGACGACCTCGGAGCCCTCGGGCGGCTTCTCGGCGAACGTCACCCCGCGGTCGCCCTCCAGCGCCCACGCGGCCTTATCGCTGGGTTTCACCTTTTCGACCGGCCGGCCGCCGATGGTGACGAACCGCCCGCGCATCATCGGCGTCTCGCTGATCTTGACCCCCGGCGCCTCGCGCTTGAGGAAGTCGACAAAGGCGCCCGCGTCGGCGCCGCGCACATCAAGGAAAAAAAAGCTTGGCGTCACGCCGGGCTCGGACTCGCTGAGTTCGGCGCGCATGTTGGCGTCGATGAGCGTGAGCGCGACGAGAGCGGTGAGGCCCAAGCCAAGCGACAGCACGACCGAGGGCGTCAGAGCGCCAGGGCGGTGGATGGCGGCAAGCGCCATGCGCATCTCGACGAGGCGCGAGCGGGGCGCTCGGCGCGCGAGCCAGGCGATGGCGAAGGCGACGAGCCTCAGCGCGACAAACGCGGCGACCGTGGCGCCGGCGACCATCGCCGCAATCGACCGCTGGGGGCTCGTGAGCACGGCGAGCGCGACCAGAGCGGCGCCAGCGAGCCCCGCGAGGGCAAGATAGCGCTTGCGCGGCCAGCCTCGCCGTTCCTCGATCATGTCGCGGATCAACGTCGTCACCGGCAGGTCGTGCGCGCGTCCGAGCGACGGAATCGAGAAGGCGAACGCGGTCAAAAGGCCGTAGAGGACACCGAGGCCGATGAGGTCCGGC
>CAVXVE010000054.1:0-18787 GCA_963764955.1 uncultured Alphaproteobacteria bacterium
AACGCTAGTAAATTTGACTCCAATTTACTAGCGTCTATTTTTCCAATCGGGCCTTTTCAATGGGTTGCGCGCGATTGGAATAAAAAAATTCCGCTCGGGTCTTCCTATGCACGCCGCGGTTGTGGTTGAGCCAGCTTGTCAAACAGCCATTAGCCCGCCGCGCCCGGTTGACCGAGGTGCGAGAATGGATTCCGTGAGTTAGAATTTATACCAATGGATTTTGATTTTGTCAAGACTAAATCCGGCTCTTCAGCGTTGGGTGGTGTCGCCCATCTGGCGAGGCGCGCCGAGGAGGATGGTCGGCACAAGGGGCCGGCCACGACGACCGGGAGGGTTTGATTTTCCGAAAACACCGGATAACGCGATAAACCTCTCGACCGCCCCGCCCTTGCCGCCGGGGCGGGCCCAGCGTGGCGCGACCATGGTTCCAGAGTTCTCGACCGGGTCATTCCGATCGTCGGTTTCGCCGGCCGCGCGTTCTTCCGCCGGCGCGCAGCAAAAAGTGCGCGGTCTGAAGCAAAAGGCCCCGCGCAGGGGGATCCGCGCGGGGCCTCGCGTGCGCGCCTGCGGTGAGAGAGGCGCGCTAAGACGGGGGAGATTGCGACAGGCGCTACCGGAAGGTCAATTGACAGAATTGTTGGCCCAATCGCCCCGCGCGAACCCCCGCGCGAGGCGAAAGACGACGCGCACTGTCCGGCCGGGAGATGGCGCGCGTGAACAATAGACTCCTCCGAAGCGGCAAAAGTTCCGTTCCCCAGATAAGAGGGATTGCCAGAAAGCCGTCCCGGCTACGCCGGACGCCGCTGACGGGCTGCTCGCCCGCTCGGGGGGCGGGCGAGCCGCTCGAGCGCACGGCTACACCCCGCGATTTGCGGGCGACCCGCTAATAGCGGGTAACGCTGCGGTATTCTCGCAGCCGTCCGCGGCCGGAGTTTAGAAGGCTGTCCATCGGCCGGGGTTAACCACGAGTTAACCAGGCTCGCAGCATTTGAAGGGGTCCAACGGCGACGTCTGATAGGCCGTCCGCCGCTCCCGCTCCGCCTACCAAAGCCCCGGGTCTGAATGATAACGCTCTACCATCATCCATTCTGTCCCCATTCCCGCTTCATCCGCCTCGTTCTCGGGGAAATGGGGATCGAGCCCCGTCTCGTCGAAGAAAAGGCGTGGGACCGGCGCCGGGACTTCCTCATGATGGCGCCCGAAGGCGCGACGCCGGTCATGATCGACGACGAGACGCCGGGGCTGTCGGGGGCGGAAGTGATCGCCGAATATCTCGACGAGACGCGGGGCTTGGGGCTCGGCGATCGCCGGCTGATGCCGCAGGACCCGTTGGCGCGCGCCGAGACCCGCCGCCTCACGCACTGGTTCAACGCCAAGCTATTTAATGAATCCAGTCAATGGATTGTGCGGGAGAAGATCAACAAGCGCTTTATGAGCGTGGGGCAGGGCGGCGGCGCGCCGGACATGGAGGCCGTGCGCGCGGCGCGCGCCAATTTGCGCTATCATCTGCGCTACATCGGCCACCTGATCGGGGGCCGCAACTGGCTGGCTGGCGATCGGCTGACCTATGCCGACCTCGCGGCTGCGGCGCACCTGTCCTGCGTCGACTATCTGGGCGACGTCCAATGGGACGAGAGCGAAACCGCCAAGACCTGGTACGCGCGGATGAAATCGCGCCCGTCGTTCCGCGCGCTTCTGACCGAGCGGCTGCCGGGAATGACGCCAAGCGTCGCCTACGCCAATCTCGACTTCTAGCGCGCTTGCGCAAAAAGGCCCTCGCGCTCGGCTTCGACGTGTGCCGGATCACGTCCGCCGAGCCGCCTGCGCATGCGGGCGAACGACTTCGCCGCCTGGCTCGCCGAAGGCGCGCAGGGCGACATGGCCTGGATGGCCGAGACCTTCGAGCGCCGGACTGATCCGCGCAAGCTCATGGCCGACGCCAGGAGCCTCGTCATGCTCGGCTTCAACTACGGCCCCGCGGCGGATCCGCTCGCGGCGCTCAGGCGCCCGGACGTGGGCGCGATCTCCGTCTACGCTCGCCACCGCGACTATCACGATGTGCTCAAGGGCAAGCTGAAGGAGCTCGCCTCGTTCCTGGCCGGTCAGGCGCGGCCGGAAAAAGCGGACGTGAAGGTCTTCGTCGACACTGCGCCGCTCATGGAAAAGCCGCTCGCCGCCCGCGCAGGACTCGGCTGGCAGGGCAAGCACACCAATCTGGTGTCGCGCGAATTCGGCTCCTGGCTGTTTCTGGGCGCGATCCTCACCAACCTCGACCTCAAGCCCGACTCTCGTGAATCCGACCATTGCGGCCAGTGCCGGGCCTGCCTCGACGCTTGTCCGACCCAGGCCTTCCCGGCGCCCTATCGGCTCGACGCCCGGCGCTGCATCTCCTATCTAACAATCGAGCATAAAGGTCAGATTCCGCACGAGTTTCGCTCTGCGATCGGCAACCGCATCTATGGCTGCGACGACTGCCTCGCCGTCTGCCCGTGGAACAAGTTCGCGAGCCAAGGGCGGGAAGCGAGACTTGCGGCGCGCGCCGACCTCGACGCGCCGCCCCTTGCCGAACTCGCCCGCCTCGACGAGGCGTCGTTCAGGTCCCGGTTCGCCGGGAGCCCGATCAAGCGCGTCGGCAGGGAGCGCTTCGTGCGCAATGTGATGATTGCAATCGGAAACTCGAACGATCCCGCGCTTGCCGCTCTCGCGATCGAACGGCTCGGCGATGAGTTTGCGCTGGTGCGCGGAGCAGCGATCTGGGCGCTCGCGCGATTGGTCTCGCGTGAGAAACTTTCGTCCTTCGCGTCGGAAGCCCTGCAAAGGGAGCCGGACGCCGCGGTTGTCGGGGAGTGGAGCGACGCTCTCGCCGCGCCGCTCGGACCGTGATCGCTCTTTCCGCGCCTCTCAGTGCGACGGCGTGAGCTCGGCCTGGTGCTTGAGCCTTTCGATTTCGTCCTTGAGATGAAGTTTCTTACGCTTGAGTTCGTGAACCTTGATGTCGTCTGACGCCGGGTGGTTGATTTCGGCCAGGATCGCTTCCTCGATGGCCTGGTGGCGGCGCTCCAATTCGCTGAGATGCGAATCAATCGACATGGGACAGCTCCCTCATGTTTTTAACGACGAAATTGTGACATATCCTGTGAAGCGCGCAAGCGGCAAAATGGCTTGGGGCTGTGAAATCTGAGCACCGGGACCCGACATTTTTGGGGGAAATTCGGCGTCTCCGCATGCGTGGCGACAGTAACCTTGACGGTCCGTTAAATCGGGGCGCGCGCTTGCGCCCCGCCGCGCCGACATAAGTCTCGGGCGCTTCGATGCACGGAGGGCGTTGAGAGCGTGCAAAGCCTGGCGTAAAGTGCCTCCAGAATGGATGAGAAGGGGCTCACGCCGGAGGAATGCGCCGCGCTCACCGCCCAAGTCGAGCGGCTGCGAGAGGAGCACCGCGATCTCGATGCGGCGATCGAGGCCCTGAGAGAGGCCGGTCAGGCTGACCAATTGCAAGTCCAGCGGCTCAAGAAGCGAAAGCTCCTGTTGCGCGACAAGCTGGCGAGGCTCGAAGACCAGCTGACGCCCGACATCATCGCATGAGCGCGCGGCGCCGGACGCGCCCTCGCCGAAGCGGCGCCGACTTCTGCCTTAGCGCCAGAACGTAACGGAGCCTGCCCATGCCCTATGACGTCAACGCCGATCTGCCGCCGTCCGTCCGCTCCCATCTCCCGGAGCATGCGCAGGACATCTTTCGCGAGGCGTTCAACCACGCCTACGCAGCTCACGCGCACGATCCTCGCCAGGAGGAAGCCGCGTTCCGCATCGCCTGGGCGGCGGTGAAGCGCGAGTACGAGAAGATCGGCGACGAGTGGGTGGAGAAAGGGTAGGCGGCGAGGCTCCATCCGACCCGCCGTCGGCTTTCGGGCGCCCGCGGCCCCCGAGCCGTTTGACGATTGTCCTTATTGTATTACGAATAGGAGGTTCGGAGGGTCCCGTACGGCAGCCGGAGGCTTCGGCTCAGGTCCGCGGGCTCGGGCGGCGTCGCGCACGCTTTCCGGCTGATAGGCGCTGCTCTTGGATTTGCTCGGGGGGAAATGGCGCGGGCTTCCAAACAATTGACTTCAGCGGCCGAGCGCGCGCTTCGCCGCGACCGCGCGGGCCAGGCGTTTGAGCGCAATATCCGCGCTTCGTTAGCCGGCAGGCTCGGGCGGGAGATCGTTGGCGGGGTCTATCCGCCGGGTTCGCTTCTGCCCAACGCGGCCGATATGTGCGCCCGGTTCAAGGTGTCCCGCACGGCGCTCAGAGAGGCCTATAGCGTGCTGACCGCCAAGGCGATGATCGTCGCGCGGCCGAAGATCGGCACCCGGGTGCGGCCCAAGGCCGACTGGAACGTGCTCGATCCCGAGGTGCTGTCCTGGCATTTGCAGTCGACGCCGACGGAGAGCTTCGTCGCCGAGCTCTTTGTCCTGCGCCAGATGGTCGAGCCCGAGGCCGCCGCGTTGGCGGCGAAGGCGCATTCTCGCGCTACGATCGATCGGATCGAGGACGCCTACCGCCGGATGGACCAGTTCAAGGATGGCGCGGGCGATCTGATCGGGGCCGATCTCGACTTCCACATGAGCATTCTCGAGGGGACCGGAAATCACTTTCTCACCGCCCTCGGCGGCCTCATCCGCACTTCGCTTGAGTGCACGTTCGAACTCAGCTGGGAGGGCGCGTCGAAGATCCAGGACGATCGCCTGCATCAGCATCGCGGCATTCTCGAGGCCATTCGCGGCGGCTCGCCGGAAGTCGCCAAGACCCGCATGAGCGAACTGCTCAGCGACTCGATCGATGACGTCCGGCAATATCTGAAGCAGCGCGACGCGCCGGACGAACCGGCCGCGCGATGACGCGCTTGGCGCTTATGAGCCCCCCCGCTCGCGCGCTCGCAAGCGTTCGGCCACCTCCTCGTCGGTCAGTCGGGCTTCATAGATCGACCGCCACTCGATCAGGCGCGCAGTCGCGGTGGCGAGGACGATCACGGCCAGCATCGGCAGCGCGAAGGCGCGCGCCTCGCCGGTCAATTCCATCATCAAGACCAGTGACGAGATCGGTCCCTGGGTCGTCGCCGCCAGCATCGCGCCTGCACCCAGAAGCGCGTAAAGGCCGATTTCGCCTCCGGGATGGACCGCGAGCCAGAGCCCGCCGAGCGCTGCGCCCATGAGCGCGCCGAAAGTGAGCGAGGGGGTGAACAGGCCGCCCGGCGCGCCGCTCGCGGCCGAAACGACAGTGGCGAGCGGCCGCAGCACGACGAGGGGGAAAAGCGCCAGCGGCGCGAGGGGATGGCGGAACAGGAGCTGGGCGACATCCTGGCCGTTGCCGAGCAGCTCCGGAAAGACGATCGACATGAGCCCGATGACAGCGAACACCAGCGGCGGCGCGACCAGGCGGCGCCAATCGGACGGGCGGACGCGATCGGCCCATGCGATCGCGCGCACGAAGGCGATCGACGCGAGGCCGATCAGCGGCGAGGCGACGATCGCCCAGAGGTAGACATCGGGCGGGATGGCGAAGATCGGAACAGCGTAGAGGGGCTCGTTGGGCACGACGAAAGCCGCCGTCTTGGTCGCGATCAGCGCGGCGGCGAGGGCGGGCAGGACGAGCCGCAGCGCAAGCGCCCCGCGCAGCACTTCGAGGGCGAAAATGGCGCCCCCGAGCGGCACGCTATAGACCGCCGCCATGCCGGCGCCGGCGCCGATCGCGACGATCAGGCGGCGCTCTTCGTCCGACAGATTCTGCAGGCTCGAGAACAGATTGCCGAACACCGCGCCGAACTGCTTGGGCGCGCCTTCACGACCGAGCGGAGCGCCCATGCCGACGATGACGATCGACAGCACGGCGCTGCCCAGCGTTCTGAGCGCCGGCATGCGGCCGGCCCGAAACCAGATCGCCGTCGTGACGTCGATGCTGTTGCCGCTGGTCAGTCGGGTCATGAGCCACTGGCCGAGGCCGGTGACGAGCCCGGCGCCCAGCAGCATGGCGATGTGGAGCAAGGGACTGGCTTTTCGCGCAGCCTCGAGCAGCGCCGACGGGTCGGCGACCCCCCAGGCGAGCTCCTGCACGACCTTGAACAGCCACGTGAGCGCCGCCGCGCCAAGGCCGGCGCAGAGGCCCGTCAGAGCGATGGCGATCCAGAAACGGATCGCGCCTGGGTCGCGCAGCGTCGCGGGAACGTTCGCGCCCGTCGTCGCGCCGGCGCCCGAGGCGGCGGACCGTGATCCCGTTTCCAATGCTCGCCTCCGCCTCAGGGGCGCGCAGGTTCGCGGGCGGCGCCCCTGCAAACGCCTAGCGCGCATGGGGGCGATCGCCAAGACGACGGCGGCCCGGTAGAGAGCGTCGCTCAAATCTGAAATTCGCCCATGGTTTGCAAAAAATGAGCCGACTTGATCCGGCCGCCTTCATTCGCATGAACCTGCCGGTCGCCACCGTGCCCGGCATTCCCGAGATCCGGCTGCATAAAGCGCGCCCGACGAGCGGCCTCATGCGCCTCGCGCGCGAGGACGAAGACGGATTCGGCGCGCCCTACTGGGCGCATTACTGGGCCGGGGGCCTGGCGCTTGCGCGCTATGTGCTCGACAACCCTGCCGCCGTCGCCGGCAAGCGCGTCCTCGATCTTGGCGCGGGGTCGGGTCTGGTCGGGATTGCAGCGGCGAAGGCTGGCGCGCGCGAAGTGGTCGCGGCGGAGGTGGACCGCTACGCTGTGGCCGCGCTTCAGCTCAACATGCAGCTCAACTCGGCGTCGATTTCCGTTCTCCACAGCGATGTGACAGGAGAGCGCGCCGCCCGAGACCGATCTCATTCTGGTCGGCGACCTGTTCTACGCGCCTGATCTCTCGAAGCGCGTCACAGCCTTTCTCGATCGCTGTTCGAGCTGCGGGATTCGGGCGCTTGTCGGCGATCCCTGGCGGGCTCATCTGCCAGTTTCGCGCCTGACGGAATTGGCGCGCTATCTGGTCACGGAGGGCGGCAGCCACGCGACGAGACCGAGCGGCGTCTTTGCGTTCACGCCTCGTCCGGGGCGAGGCGGTCGATCGGCGTAAGCCGGAAGGGCGAGCCCGCGCCTTGCGCCGCCTGCCGCCTTCCTTTAAGCGCGAGCCCCATGAATCGCGTCGACTCAGGGACCGGCGGGGCCTCGTGAGCGAAGCATCGAAGCCTGTCGCCATCATCATGGGCAGCCAGTCCGACTGGGCGGTCATGCGCCGGGCCGCCGAGACGCTCGAAGCGCTCGGCGTCGCTCATGAGGCGCTGATCGTCTCGGCCCATCGCACCCCCGACCGGCTCGTCGCCTTCGCCAAGGGCGCGAAAACGGCAGGCTTCAAGGTGGTCATCGCCGGAGCGGGCGGCGCCGCGCATCTGCCGGGCATGACCGCGGCGATGACTGCGCTTCCGGTGTTCGGCGTGCCGGTCCCCTCGAAGGCGCTCTCAGGCATGGACAGCCTGCTTTCCATCGTCCAGATGCCGGCCGGCGTTCCGGTGGGAACGCTCGCGATCGGCGAGCCAGGCGCAGTCAATGCAGCGTTGCTCGCCGCAGCCGTGCTGGCGCTGAGCGACGACAAGCTTGCGGCGCGGCTCGAGGCGTGGCGGGCTCAGCGCACGGCCGAAGTCGGCGAGCGCCCCGCGGATGACGGCGCCAAGGCTGATCGGCCAAAGTCCGGGACCGCCGGGCGATGATCTTAAGCCCCGGCGCGACGATCGGCATTCTCGGCGCCGGCCAGCTCGGGCGCATGCTTGCAATCGCGGCGCTCAAAGTTGGCTTGCGCACCCATATCTTCGCCCCCGAGGAGGCGGCGCCCGCCTATGACGCCGCCGCGGGGCGGACCGTCGCCGCGTTCGAGGACGAGGCGGCGCTCGCTTCTTTCGCGGAATGCGTCGACATCGTCACCTATGAGTTCGAGAACGTGCCCACCGCGACGGTCGAATTTCTCGCGGAACGCCTGCCGGTCCGTCCGGGCGTCC
Organism: uncultured Alphaproteobacteria bacterium; assembly: GCA_963764955.1. Taxonomy (GTDB): domain Bacteria; phylum Pseudomonadota; class Alphaproteobacteria; order Rhizobiales; family Beijerinckiaceae; genus Roseiarcus. The sequence goes on from CAVXVE010000054.1 coordinate 7,984, forward strand.
GCGCGCTGGCGCTCACCCAGGATCGGCTCACCGAAAAGACCTTTCTGCGCGACCTTGGGCATAAGGTCGCGCCCTTTGTCGGCGTCGAGGATGCGGGGGCGCTGGTGCGCGCCGTCGCCGAGCTCGGCCGCCCGGCAATTCTGAAGACCCGGCGGTTCGGTTACGACGGCAAGGGCCAGTCGCTGATCCGCGAAGGCTCGAACGTCGCCGCAGTTCACCGCACTTTGGGTTCGGCGCCGATGATTCTCGAGGGCTTCGTCGCTTTCGAACGCGAGGTGTCGGTGGTCGCGGCCCGCAGCCTGGAAGGCGAGATCGCGGCTTACGACCTGTGCGAGAACGAGCACGAGCGCCATATTCTCGCGCGCACGCGCGCGCCGGCGCGCGTCGGCGTGGAGACGGCGGCCGAGGCCAAGCGCATTGGCGCCTCGGTGCTCGAAGCGCTCGGCTATGTCGGCGTGCTGGCGGTCGAGATGTTCGTCGCCCGCGACCGTCAAGGCCACGAAGCGCTGATCGTCAACGAGATCGCGCCGCGCGTCCACAATTCCGGCCACTGGACGCTCGAGGGCGCGCAGACGTCGCAATTCGAGCAGCATATCCGCGCCATCGCCGGCTGGCCGCTCGGAGCGACCACGCGTCGCGGCCGGGCCGAAATGCACAATCTGATCGGCGAGGACGCCGAGGACTGGCGCGACATCCTCGCCCAGCCCGATCTTGGCCTGCATCTCTACGGCAAGCTCGAAATCCGGCCCGGCCGCAAGATGGGCCACGTGACGCGGGTCTTTCCCGAGACGCCGGAAGAGGGGTGACTCGCGCTTCGCCTTGACAGGCTCGTTCGGCCCTCCTTATAGGGGCGGCTCGCCTTGCGCGGCCTCGCTTTTCAGGCGTCGATATCGGCGGGATAGCTCAGCTGGTTAGAGCGGCGGAATCATAATCCGTAGGTCCCCGGTTCGAGTCCGGGTCCCGCTACCAAGCAAAAACAATGGTTTAGCTGAGAAATCGGCCCCGAAAGGGGCCCTTTTTCATGTTGCGACATGTTGCAGGCTGTCCCCAGCATTTTCAACAGCTTCCATTGACTAGCGGCGAGCCCGTGCAACATGATTTGCAACATGGTGACGAAGCCGACAGGCCGCCCAAGGGGCAGGCCGCCCAAGCAGATGGTCAAGCGGCCGCGCGGCCGCCCTGGCGGCTTCATGAGCGATCCGGAGCGTTACCTTGTCGCGTTCTTCCTGGCTCATCAGCAGGCAACTCGACTGAGCGCCCGACGAGCAGCACTCTCATTGGCCGCCGTTGAGGTAGGAAACGAAATCGATCCTACGCCCGAGACCGCGGCGAAGTGTCAACCGGGGTGGGCCGTACTGGCCATTGGGCCGTCTCGCCGGTCGGACTGCGAGGGTCGCCACTTCAATACCAAGGGCGGCACGTCAGCAACCGTCGTCGGGCGGGCCGCATCCATACTGTTGAAGGCCAGGCGTTTCCGTCGGGACAAGTCGAACCATTTGTGGCTCGCAAAGATGGCCGCGTGCTTCAGCGCTTTCATCGTCGCGCAGAGCTTCCAGGCGACAATGAAGCGCGAGAAGTCGTCCAGCACGGTGGAGAGATAGCACCAGCCCCACCCCGTGATCTTGAGATAGGTGAAGTCGGTCTGCCAGAGCTGGTTGGGCGCCGTGGTCTTGTCCCTGAATTCCTCGGCCGCTTTGATGACGATGTAGGCCGGGCCGGCGATAAGATCGTGCGCTTTCAAGAGCCGATAGACCGACGCCTCCGAGACAAAATATTCTGCCTCGTCCGTGAAGCGCACCGCCAGTTCCCGCGGGCTGAGCTCGGGTTGATCCAGCGCCAGGTCGACAATCTGGCTGCGGATAGCCTCTGGGATGCGGTTCCAGACCCGATCCGGCCGTGAGGGGCGATCCGCGAGGGCCTCCGGTCCGCCGCGCTGATGGCGATCATACCAGCGGTAGAAAGACGATCTGGGAATGCCGAGCTTTTCCAATGTCCGCCGAGCCGGCAAGTGCGATTGCTCGACAAGTCGGATGATCTCTGTCTTGTCGGATGCGGAATATCTCATGCCTCGTCTCCCCCATCCCCGATCATGCTTTATGGAATGGCCCGCCCCTCCTTCCGGCGATGTACGCTCGCCGGCATTTTCAGGAGGAGGAATGGGAATGAGAATGAGAATCTCTGTCCTTGGCGTCGATCTTGGCAAGAATGTTTGCAGCCTCGTCGGTTTCGATGCGTCAGGCGCGGTCGTTTTGCGCCGGCGCGCGAAGCGCGAGACGGTGATCGCGCTGGCGGCGAAGCTTCCGCCTTGCGTGGTGGCGATGGAGGCCTGCTGCGGCGCCCATCATCTCGGCCGCGTGTTCGCCGCTCACGGTCACGACGTGCGGTTGATGTCGCCCGAGTATGTCCGGCCATACGTCAAGGCGCAGAAGAACGACGATCGTGACGCCGAAGGGATCGCCGAAGCGGCGACGCGTCCGACGATGCGGTTTGTCGAGCTGAAGAGCCAGGAGCAGCTCGACATGCAGACGCTCCACAGATCAAGAGACCGATTGGTCGGTGAACGGACCGCTCTGATCAACCAGTTGCGCGCCATTCTCCTGGAGCGCGGAATCGTCGCCCCTCAGGGCAAGCGGAAGCTGGAGCAATTCCTTGTCAACCTGATGGACGAACAAGGCGGAGTGGGATTGAGCCCTCGGATGATCATGTTGGTCACCGACGCGCGCATCCAATGGGCCGAGCTCGATCGAAGGATCGCCGCTTTTGATGCGGAGTTCGTTCGCTGGACGAAAGAGAATGAGGACGCCCGTCGCCTGGCGACGATCCCAGGGGTCGGCGCGACAATCGCCTCGGCTTTGATCGCGGCGGTGGGAAAGGCCGAGACCTTCGAGCGCGGCCGCGATCTGGCGGCGTGGCTGGGGCTGGTTCCACGCCAGTTCACGACCGGAGGAAAGACGAAGCTGCTGGGCATCAGCAAGCGCGGCAACAAGTATCTACGCAAGCTCCTGATCCACGGCGCGCGAGCGGCGCTGCCCTATGTGGCCGAGCGGGACACGCCGCTCGGCCGGTGGGCCAAAGCGCTACTGAGCCGGGCCCACCCAAATGTCGTCGTGGTGGCGTTCGCCAACAAGCTGGCCCGGATTGCCTGGGCGGTGCTACGGCGAGGGGAGCCTTTTGCCGCGAAGGGCGCGCCCTTGGCGGCGTAGCGGTTGGTCGATCAGAGCTTGAGGGCGCTGTTCGATCGATGAGGTTTGCGAGTGGCGATATCGAGATGGCCTGACAGTCGAACGACGTTTCGGAAGCCTAGTCAAAAAAGCGGCGCTAGACGCCGAACGCTTTATGAGGACCGGAGCGCGCGTATCTCCATCTTGGCCGGGAGACACCCTCCGAGGCCGGATACGTTGAAGCAGACTGATCTTTCGGCGCTCTCGATCAAACCCCTTGCAAACGGGGCGGGCCATACGTTTTTTGAGCAGCCGGTTTTCGAGGGTGAGATCGGCCACGACCTCTTTCAGCGCCTGCGCCTCCCGGCGAAGGTCCTTCACCTCGTCGGAGGTTGCGGCGCGCGCCGTGTCGCCGGCGAGCCGCTTCTTGCCGGCTTCCAGGAACTCTTTCGACCAGCCATAGGACATCGACGAGGCGATGCCCTCGCGGCGACAGAGTTCGGCGATGCTCTCCTCGCCGCGCAGCCCTTCCAACACGACGCGGATCTTCTCTTCAGCTGAAACATGTCGACGCGTCGCGCGCCGAATGTCCCTGATCGCGTCTTCCGCCGGCTGCTTTTCCGGCCCGGATTTCTGTCTCATCTTCGCTCCTTGCGGCTACGATGATCCAGAAATCCTCCCTAGGTGAAAACCCCGCGCTGTCTCAAAGGCGCTGATGGCGGACAGCGTTTGGCGATCTCGCTCTCGAATCCAAGCAAGAGATCCGGAGAGGAGAGATGGAAGAAATGCAGCGCGTGCGACTGCACGATCTGGCCGTAGTGCAGGAGGCGCGTCAGCTTCTCTGCGGTCGGCGTCAGTGGGCCGAAGCCGGCGATGACGTCCATTGCCTTGGTCGCCGCGATGAGGTGGCTGACCGGGCAGATACCGCACAGGCGCTGCACGGCGACAGGGACCTCCCAGTAGGGCCGGCCTTGGATGAAGACCTCGAAACCTCGGAACTCGACGATATGGAGCCGGACCTGATGAATCCGGTTCTCCTCATTGAGGAGAATCGTCACCTTGCCGTGTCCCTCGACGCGCGTGACCGGCTCGATGGCCACACGGCGCAGCTTATGCGGCGATTGGGCGGTTTCCAGATTGAGCGTGCTAGAGGCCTTAATCGTAATGCATGAGACTGTGATCGAGACGCGGCATGCGTCCCAGAATCAGATCGTTGAGATATTTCTAGATCGCGTCGGCGGACGGGGGGCGCCGGGGATCAAATAGTCGACGCGGACAACCTCGTTGACCGGATAGACCTTGTCGAACAGGAGCGGCAGCTCCGCGTCACTCGGAACGTGGGACTGAACGCCGTCCACGTCGCGATAGACCTCAGCCAAAATGTCGCCGACGTCGAGACGGTTGCGCATCGCTGGCAGCCCGCCGTTGATCGCGCAGTTCGCGCAGCACATCCACGTTCTCAGCGTTGCACACGCCTCCTTCGATCAGCGCGATGTCGCAAGGGCCGCAATGCTTGATGTCCGTAAATGGCGAACGGTCGAATTCGGCGATCTTCATAAGATCGAGAATACGCTCATCGATGTCGAGAAGGGACATGTGGCAGCCGAAACACCCGGCGAGCGAGGTCGTCGCGATGCGGACCTTCGGCAGGAAGGCGGCTTCAGCGGATGCGCTCATTTCGCCTCCCCCACCACACAACGCGTCGCCTCGGCGCTGATCGGCTCGAGATCATAGCGGCGCTCGCCGATCGGCACGGCGTAGCCAACGCGCTTGATCAGGATCGCGCCGACCGGACAGACGTGGGCGGCTTCGTCCGCGACCGAAAAGTTCGTATCGCCGAGCCGGCCGCTCGGTGAATTGATGACGATGTGCGAAGCCATGCCGCGTCCAGCGAGCGCGAAAATGAACTTGCCGTCCACATCACTGCTCGCCCGCACGCAGAGTTCACACTGGATGCAACGATTGAAGTCGATCAGCACATCCGGGTGCGAGGCGTCCACCGGTCGATGGGGGTAGAACTCGACAAAATGGGGCGTCATCATCTCGCTGTCGTAGGCAAGCGCCTGCAATTGACAATTGCCGCTCTTCTCGCAGCCCGGGCAGAAGTGGTTGCCCTCGACGAACAGCATTTGAATCAGCGCCCGGCAGTACGCGTGTAGTTCGGGCGTGTCGACCTCGACCTCGTGACCCGTCGCGGCTTTCATGGTGCAAGCGGAGGCATTGTGGCCGTTGACGACGACGTTGCACAGTTTGCAGCTGCCGTGCGGCGCAAATTCCGGGTGCGCGGAGAGGTGCGGGATATAAACCCCCGCTTTGAGCGCAGCCTGCAGAATGGTCTCCCCCGGCTCGAAGGGAACCGATATCTGGTCGATGAGGATCGTGCTGTCAGACGCCCTCACGCTTGGGCTCCGATATCCGCGACCGCGTCGTCACGGCCGGCGATCTCGCGCGCCGTATCGAGCGCCGCGTCGAGATCGACCGCGGGATCGAAATCGCCGCGGATGAGACGCCGCTCGTAGGCCGGGCGGAATTTGAGCCAGGTGTCGCGCACCGGGTTGCCGGCCATCTGGCCGAGGCCGCAATGGCTGGTCCGGCGCAACAATCGGCGAGCCGCATCAGCTCGTTGATCTCGTAGCGCGAACCGCGCCCATCGGCGATCTTGTCGAGCGCGTCGCGCATCAGCGTCGTGCCGACGCAGCATGGGGTACAGAAGCTGCAGCTTTCATTGGCGAAGAAATGGGCGAAATTGCGCGCGACTTCGAAGAGGTCCCGCTCCTTGCCGAAAATCGTGAACGCGCCAGCCGTAGGCACGTCCTCGAAGGCGATGGGGCGCCGGAACTCGTCCGGCGTCAGGCAGACACCCGAGGGACCGCTGATCTGCACGGCCGCGACGTCCGACGCGCCGCAGTCCCTCAGCACCTGCTCCACCCGCACACCGAACGGATATCATAAATCCCCGGACGCGCGCAGTCGCCCGACACCGACAAAATCTTGGTGCCTGTTGAGTGGCGCGTGCCATGGCCGGCGAAAATGCACCCTCCTTGCAGCGCTACGACGGTCGCCTCTGCGAGCGTCTCCACGTTGTTCACGACCGTCGGCTTGCCGAGATAGCCGATGGTCACCGGGAATGGCGGGCGGATGCGCGGCTTGCCTGGCTTACCCTCGAGCGGCTCGATCAGCGCCGATTCTTCGCCGCAGATATAGGCGCCCGCTCCGACCTGGATCTCGATGTCGAAGTCAAAGCCCTGCGCCCGCAGATGCTTACGCCGAGATGCTGATCCCTGCGCATAGATTCGAGCTTGGCTTTTAGTGGTTCGAGCAGGTAGCGATATTCGCCGGGCAGATAGAGGAGACCATGCGCGGCGCCGACGGGGAAGCCAGCAATCGCCATGCCTTCAAAGACGCGCTCCGCAAATGACGTGAGCAGCACGCGATCCTTGAATGTGCCCGGCTCGCCTTCGTCGGCGTTGCAGACGATATAGCGCTCAGCGCCGGGGGCGTTGCGGCAGCTCTCCCATTTGACGGCTGTCGCGAACCCTGCTCCGCCGCGTCCGCGCAGGTTGGATCGCTTCATCTCGTCGAGCATGCCCTGGCGGCCGAGCGCGATCGCCACCCGCAAACCCGATCCCGGCCCGTGTCGCGAACCGAGCAGGGCGTCGGCGCGGCGGATGTTGTCCTCGACGCGGAAAAAGTCGGCTGGCCACTCGGCAAGTGGAACGTCGCTGCGGACCAGAGTGCAAATCTCGTCGACGCGGCGGACAGTCAGGCGGGTGATGGGCCGGTTGTTGACGAGGAGCGCCGGTCCCTGGTCGCACATCCCCGTGCAGGAGGTCAGGTGACCGCGCCGTCGGTCGAAACTTCGCCGCGCTGCAGCCTCAGGCGCTTCAGCATGTGCTCGAACAACGTTAGACTGCGGAGCATGCGGTCGGTGATGTTATCGGAAAACAGGATTCGGTAGCGGCCGCGGGGCTGGTCGTGGAGGAACGCGTAGGATTGGACCACGCTGTCGACCTGGGTCGTCGGGATGCTCAAACACTCTGCGACCGCGTTGGCGGTATCACTCGAAATCCAGTCGAGCTCCTCCTGAATTCTCGCGCAGGATTTGCAACAAAAGCGGGGGCCCTGCGGCGATGGTCAACAATGCGCGTCACTACGTGGCGATTGGCCGACGTGATTGCTCCGTCTTGGGTCCGATATTCTGTCCCATATTGGCGCCGCTTTGAAATTCCTCAGCGTCAACAGCGGACTGGCTCAACGAGGCCGCACCCGACGTCGCGCACCCACCCCGCAGGACAAGTCCCCGGAAGGCCGGATTCGCCAGCCGGGGCATGGCGCGATCCGGCCATCCAGGCACACAAATCCAATCCCGGTGAAAGCGTGGCGCTGCGTGCCCCGGGGGGATCTTGACGACACCCAGAGCCGTTATAGCTCTCTTGAAGAGATCGGCACAGGCTTTCCGTCGAGATCGAGACGGCAGGCTCGGTCAGCGGGGTATCCATTATTCGCCCGACGATCCAGCCGCAACGTGCCAAAATTATTCTCCTTAGCACCCGCCATTGCTCACAGACTCCGATCCGGCTCGGCTGAAGCTAGGAACATGAAGCCAAATATCGTCGCATTTCGGGCTCGTTGCGAAGATTTATTGCGGGAGTGCTGACGGGTGAGCAGCTCAATCTAGCGTGCGTTCAAAGAGGCGCAGATTCCATCTGCGTCGGTGCAACGAGTCCGCGCCGACGACTTTCAGCATGCTCCAGACGAAGCGCAGCCGGGCTGCACTACGGCGTGGTCAAAATCGGTAAGTGACCTGCGTCGCGAACAGCCATGGCCGAAAGCTCGTCTTGATGGTCGAGGTCACCGGAATGGTTCCGATCGGCGGCCCGAGATCGGTTCCGTTGGCGGTCCCTGTCGCTTCCGCGAAGGTTTTCTTGACGTCGAAGTTGACGCCCCAATTCCGGGTGAACATGTAGTCGAAGCCGCCTTGCAAGACGAGCGCTCCGACAGGCTTGAACCAGCCTCCCGTACTGAAGCCGTCGCGGCTCGCGAACAGGAAGCTCGGCGAGACGCCCGCCCCCAGATAGGGCTGGAATGGGCCAAACTGCGTGAAGTGGTAGACCCCGGTTATCGGTATGCCGCCGGGCAGGATCTTGGCGAGAACGGTTCCCGCAACCGGCGGCTGGGCGGAGAACCCGTTGATCTTGAGCGACACCCAGATCGGAACGCCGCCTGAGATTTCGACCGACCAGTTTGGCGTGAAAAAGTAGCCGGACTGGAAGCTCGCGGTGAGGACGTTCGAATAGGTCGCGCCACGGCCCGCCAGAAAGAGCTGCGGCCCGACCCCGCCGACCGGAATGAACGCGCCCCCGGGCGTGGTGACGCCGCCAACGGCCTGCGAATAGAGGTTCGACGAGCTTTCATTGAGAATGCCCTCGACGCCGAACCGGACGTAGAAGCCATGAAAGGAGAACGGAAACGGAGCCTCAGTTGCGGGCGGCGCCGGAGGCGGCAGGTCGGCCCCTCGCACATTGTCTGCGGCAGAAAACGCGAGCAGGTTCGAGTAAACCAATGCGCCGAGACGCTTCCTCGGTCCCTTGCAGCCTCTCATGGCGTGCCTCCCGCCCGGACCAGCGCTGACGCTGCTGTCGACGTCCCAGCCGCGAAAATGAAGCAGATGCGCCCGCGCCAAACTCCAGAAAAAGAATTCCTTGGTTTTGACGATATTACCCGCCCGCCCCAGTCGCACGCAATATCCTGATGTGGCGCGTCCGACTTATTTTAGTGCTGCTATTCTATCGCTTGCCGCCGGTCCTTGGGGGTTCAGGCGCGAAAGTGAGGCGCCCTTTCGCCGTGAGCCGGACGAACGCGCCGCCGATATTGGCGCCGTACGCCCGCCGCTCCTTGAGGGCGTCGCTGAGACTCTGCGCCAGCGTTTCGATCTTCTCGAGCCCGATGCGGCTTACGTCGCGCCCGCCTGTCTCAGCGATCCGCCGCGCCAGGATCCGGCGCCCGATCGCAATTGGCGCGGCGAATAGCGCACGCGCCTCGAGTGCGCCTTCCGACCCGAGCCGCGCCTCGACTTCAGCCGTCAGATAGGCGAGCGCCTCCTCGGTCTCGCGCGCCCGGCGCGCCAGCCGGTCAAGGGCCTCGGCGTCGAGGCCTTCCTCGCCGAGGCGGGCAAGCAGCGCGCGCAGGCGGGTGCGCGCGAAGCGGGGGTCGGCGTTGGACGGATCGTCGATGAAAGGCGCGCCGCGCGCATTGGCGAAGGCGATGAGATCGCGCTTCTTGAGCGCGATGAGCGGGCGGGCGATCGTCATGCCGTCGCGGACGGTCATAAGGTCCATGCCACGCAGTCCCGCAACGCCTGAGCCGCGCAACAGACGGAAAAGGACCGTCTCCGCCTGATCGTCGGCGTGATGAGCGGTCATCAGCGCGTCGGCGCCGATCGCCTTCGCCAGATCAACGAGCAGGCGATAGCGCGCCTCCCGCGCCCGCTCCTGGAGGCGGGTCGCGGGTTTCGCGCCTTTCCATTGAAGAATGCGATGGGCGACTCCGAGGCGGGCGCAAAGCGCGGCGACGGCCTTCGCCTCGTCGGCGCTTTCGGGTCGAAGCCCGTGATCGACTGTCGCCGCCTCGATCCGCGTCTTGCCGCGGCGCTTCGCCCATTCGGCCGCCATTAGAAGCAGCGCGGTCGAATCAGGGCCGCCGGAGACGGCGATCAGAAGCGCCTTCGCCCTCCCGAATGGGGCGAACAACGCGTCGATGTCGGCCGACGAAAGAGATTGCGAGCGCCGGGCGCTCAACAACGACCCGGCGCTCTCATGCTCGGCGAGCTTCTTCACCGAGGCCGACGCGGACGGGTAGCGCTTGCCGAATTCGGTGAGCGTCGGGCAGGCCTGGTCGGCATTGCCAAGCGCGGCCAGCGTCTGTCCGAGCCGGACCAGCTTTCCGGGGCCCGCGATGACTTGGAATAGTTGGTCGTGACCTTGAGATATTGTTCGGCGGCCTCGCGTGGACGCGAGCGCTGAAGATAGGTCTCGCCGATATAGAACAGCGCGTCCGGCGTCAGGCGGTGGTCTGGATTGGCGGCGAGGAACGCCTTGAACCCGGCCTCGGCTTCCGGATATTGCCTCGCCTGAAAGGCGGCGAGCGCGGCGTTGAACTGCTCGCGCGGCTGGTCGAGCATCGCCACCCCGGAGCCGACGATCGTCGGTCCGGTCGTGGCCGGGATGGGCGCCGGTCCTCTTCCGAGTTCGAGCGGCGGGCCCGCCGCAGGCGCCTCGCGCACCGAAGGCGCGGTCGATTTGTGCACGAGCGGCGCGCTCGGTGACGTGGTTCCCAGCGGCCGCGGCGCTCCGGGCGCGTTCGGATCGGCGTTGGGGTCGAATGCGTCCGACCGCCGGGCCTTGCAGGGACGCCCGCCTGCCCGGGGCCAAGGGCGCTTCGGCGACGTCCGGCTGGGGGGGGCGCCTCCGGACCGATCGCCGAAGCGGAATTCGACGTCCTGGCGGAATTTTTGCAGCTGCTCCTCGAGCCGATGCTGGGCGTTCTCGAGCTCCTCGATCCGGCCATTAGCCTGGCGAAGCGCTTCCTCGAGCTGGTTGACGCGCACCACGAGCTGGGCGGCTTCGTCTGGATTTTCCGCGCCG
>CAVXVE010000055.1:0-22776 GCA_963764955.1 uncultured Alphaproteobacteria bacterium
TTTTTGAGCAGCCGGTTTTCGAGGGTGAGATCGGCCACGACCTCTTTCAGCGCCTGCGCCTCCCGGCGAAGGTCCTTCACCTCGTCGGAGGTTGCGGCGCGCGCCGTGTCGCCGGCGAGCCGCTTCTTGCCGGCTTCCAGGAACTCTTTCGACCAGCCATAGGACATCGACGAGGCGATGCCCTCGCGGCGACAGAGTTCGGCGATGCTCTCCTCGCCGCGCAGCCCTTCCAACACGACGCGGATCTTCTCTTCAGCTGAAACATGTCGACGCGTCGCGCGCCGAATGTCCCTGATCGCGTCTTCCGCCGGCTGCTTTTCCGGCCCGGATTTCTGTCTCATCTTCGCTCCTTGCGGCTACGATGATCCAGAAATCCTCCCTAGGTGAAAACCCCGCGCTGTCTCAAAGGCGCTGACGGCGGACAGCGTTTGGCGATCTCGCTCTCGAATCCAAGCAAGAGATCCGGAGAGGAGAGATGGAAGAAATGCAGCGCGTGCGACTGCACGATCTGGCCGTAGTGCAGGAGGCGCGTCAGCTTCTCTGCGGTCGGCGTCAGTGGGCCGAAGCCGGCGATGACGTCCATTGCCTTGGTCGCCGCGATGAGGTGGCTGACCGGGCAGATACCGCACAGGCGCTGCACGGCGACAGGGACCTCCCAGTAGGGCCGGCCTTGGATGAAGACCTCGAAACCTCGGAACTCGACGATATGGAGCCGGACCTGATGAATCCGGTTCTCCTCATTGAGGAGAATCGTCACCTTGCCGTGTCCCTCGACGCGCGTGACCGGCTCGATGGCCACACGGCGCAGCTTATGCGGCGATTGGGCGGTTTCCAGATTGAGCGTGCTAGAGGCCTTAATCGTAATGCATGAGACTGTGATCGAGACGCGGCATGCGTCCCAGAATCAGATCGTTGAGATATTTCTAGATCGCGTCGGCGGACAGGGCGCCGGGGATCAAATAGTCGACGCGGACAACCTCGTTGACCGGATAGACCTTGTCGAACAGGAGCGGCAGCTCCGCGTCACTCGGAACGTGGGACTGAACGCCGTCCACGTCGCGATAGACCTCAGCCAAAATGTCGCCGACGTCGAGACGGTTGCGCATCGCTGGCAGCCCGCCGTTGATCGCGCAGTTCGCGCAGCACATCCACGTTCTCAGCGTTGCACACGCCTCCTTCGATCAGCGCGATGTCGCAAGGGCCGCAATGCTTGATGTCCGTAAATGGCGAACGGTCGAATTCGGCGATCTTCATAAGATCGAGAATACGCTCATCGATGTCGAGAAGGGACATGTGGCAGCCGAAACACCCGGCGAGCGAGGTCGTCGCGATGCGGACCTTCGGCAGGAAGGCGGCTTCAGCGGATGCGCTCATTTCGCCTCCCCCACCACACAACGCGTCGCCTCGGCGCTGATCGGCTCGAGATCATAGCGGCGCTCGCCGATCGGCACGGCGTAGCCAGCGCGCTTGATCAGGATCGCGCCGACCGGACAGACGTGGGCGGCTTCGTCCGCGACCGAAAAGTTCGTATCGCCGAGCCGGCCGCTCGGTGAATTGATGACGATGTGCGAAGCCATGCCGCGTCCAGCGAGCGCGAAAATGAACTTGCCGTCCACATCACTGCTCGCCCGCACGCAGAGTTCACACTGGATGCAACGATTGAAGTCGATCAGCACATCCGGGTGCGAGGCGTCCACCGGTCGATGGGGGTAGAACTCGACAAAATGGGGCGTCATCATCTCGCTGTCGTAGGCAAGCGCCTGCAATTGACAATTGCCGCTCTTCTCGCAGCCCGGGCAGAAGTGGTTGCCCTCGACGAACAGCATTTGAATCAGCGCCCGGCAGTACGCGTGTAGTTCGGGCGTGTCGACCTCGACCTCGTGACCCGTCGCGGCTTTCATGGTGCAAGCGGAGGCATTGTGGCCGTTGACGACGACGTTGCACAGTTTGCAGCTGCCGTGCGGCGCAAATTCCGGGTGCGCGGAGAGGTGCGGGATATAAACCCCCGCTTTGAGCGCAGCCTGCAGAATGGTCTCCCCCGGCTCGAAGGGAACCGATATCTGGTCGATGAGGATCGTGCTGTCAGACGCCCTCACGCTTGGGCTCCGATATCCGCGACCGCGTCGTCACGGCCGGCGATCTCGCGCGCCGTATCGAGCGCCGCGTCGAGATCGACCGCGGGATCGAAATCGCCGCAGATGAGACGCCGCTCGTAGGCCGGGCGGAATTTGAGCCAGGTGTCGCGCACCGGGTTGCCGGCCATCTGGCCGAGGCCGCAATGGCTGGTCCGGCGCAACAATCGGCGAGCCGCATCAGCTCGTTGATCTCGTAGAGCGAACCGCGCCCATCGGCGATCTTGTCGAGCGCGTCGCGCATCAGCGTCGTGCCGACGCAGCATGGGGTACAGAAGCTGCAGCTTTCATTGGCGAAGAAATGGGCGAAATTGCGCGCGACTTCGAAGAGGTCCCGCTCCTTGCCGAAAATCGTGAACGCGCCAGCCGTAGGCACGTCCTCGAAGGCGATGGGGCGCCGGAACTCGTCCGGCGTCAGGCAGACACCCGGGACCGCTGATCTGCACGGCCGCGACGTCCGACGCGCCGCAGTCCCTCAGCACCTGCTCCACCCGCACACCGAACTGATATCATAAATCCCCGGACGCGCGCAGTCGCCCGACACCGACAAAATCTTGGTGCCTGTTGAGTGGCGCGTGCCATGGCCGGCGAAAATGCACCCTCCTTGCAGCGCTACGACGGTCGCCTCTGCGAGCGTCTCCACGTTGTTCACGACCGTCGGCTTGCCGAGATAGCCGATGGTCACCGGGAATGGCGGGCGGATGCGCGGCTTGCCTGGCTTACCCTCGAGCGGCTCGATCAGCGCCGATTCTTCGCCGCAGATATAGGCGCCCGCTCCGACCTGGATCTCGATGTCGAAGTCAAAGCCCTGCGCCCGCAGATGCTTACGCCGAGATGCTGATCCCTGCGCATAGATTCGAGCTTGGCTTTTAGTGGTTCGAGCAGGTAGCGATATTCGCCGGGCAGATAGAGGAGACCATGCGCGGCGCCGACGGGGAAGCCAGCAATCGCCATGCCTTCAAAGACGCGCTCCGCAAATGACGTGAGCAGCACGCGATCCTTGAATGTGCCCGGCTCGCCTTCGTCGGCGTTGCAGACGATATAGCGCTCAGCGCCGGGGGCGTTGCGGCAGCTCTCCCATTTGACGGCTGTCGCGAACCCTGCTCCGCCGCGTCCGCGCAGGTTGGATCGCTTCATCTCGTCGAGCATGCCCTGGCGGCCGAGCGCGATCGCCACCCGCAAACCCGATCCCGGCCCGTGTCGCGAACCGAGCAGGGCGTCGGCGCGCCGGATGTTGTCCTCGACGCGGAAAAAGTCGGCTGGCCACTCGGCAAGTGGAACGTCGCTGCGGACCAGAGTGCAAATCTCGTCGACGCGGCGGACAGTCAGGCGGGTGATGGGCCGGTTGTTGACGAGGAGCGCCGGTCCCTGGTCGCACATCCCCGTGCAGGAGGTCAGGTGACCGCGCCGTCGGTCGAAACTTCGCCGCGCTGCAGCCTCAGGCGCTTCAGCATGTGCTCGAACAACGTTAGACTGCGGAGCATGCGGTCGGTGATGTTATCGGAAAACAGGATTCGGTAGCGGCCGCGGGGCTGGTCGTGGAGGAACGCGTAGGATTGGACCACGCTGTCGACCTGGGTCGTCGGGATGCTCAAACACTCTGCGACCGCGTTGGCGGTATCACTCGAAATCCAGTCGAGCTCCTCCTGAATCTCGCGCAGGATTTGCAACAAAAGCGGGGGCCCTGCGGCGATGGTCAACAATGCGCGTCACTACGTGGCGATTGGCCGACGTGATTGCTCCGTCTTGGGTCCGATATTCTGTCCCATATTGGCGCCGCTTTGAAATTCCTCAGCGTCAACAGCGGACTGGCTCAACGAGGCCGCACCCGACGTCGCGCACCCACCCCGCAGGACAAGTCCCCGGAAGGCCGGATTCGCCAGCCGGGGCATGGCGCGATCCGGCCATCCAGGCACACAAATCCAATCCCGGTGAAAGCGTGGCGCTGCGTGCCCCGGGGGGATCTTGACGACACCCAGAGCCGTTATAGCTCGCTTGAAGAGATCGGCACAGGCTTTCCGTCGAGATCGAGACGGCAGGCTCGGTCAGCGGGGTATCCATTATTCGCCCGACGATCCAGCCGCAACGTGCCAAAATTATTCTCCTTAGCACCCGCCATTGCTCACAAACTCCGATCCGGCTCGGCTGAAGCTAGGAACATGAAGCCAAATATCGTCGCATTTCGGGCTCGTTGCGAAGATTTATTGCGGGAGTGCTGACGGGTGAGCAGCTCAATCTAGCGTGCGTTCAAAGAGGCGCAGATTCCATCTGCGTCGGTGCAACGAGTCCGCGCCGACGACTTTCAGCATGCTCCAGACGAAGCGCAGCCGGGCTGCACTACGGCGTGGTCAAAATCGGTAAGTGACCTGCGTCGCGAACAGCCATGGCCGAAAGCTCGTCTTGATGGTCGAGGTCACCGGAATGGTTCCGATCGGCGGCCCGAGATCGGTTCCGTTGGCGGTCCCCGTCGCTTCCGCGAAGGTTTTCTTGACGTCGAAGTTGACGCCCCAATTCCGGGTGAACATGTAGTCGAAGCCGCCTTGCAAGACGAGCGCTCCGACAGGCTTGAACCAGCCTCCCGTACTGAAGCCGTCGCGGCTCGCGAACAGGAAGCTCGGCGAGACGCCCGCCCCCAGATAGGGCTGGAATGGGCCAAACTGCGTGAAGTGGTAGACCCCGGTTATCGGTATGCCGCCGGGCAGGATCTTGGCGAGAACGGTTCCCGCAACCGGCGGCTGGGCGGAGAACCCGTTGATCTTGAGCGACACCCAGATCGGAACGCCGCCTGAGATTTCGACCGACCAGTTTGGCGTGAAAAAGTAGCCGGACTGGAAGCTCGCGGTGAGGACGTTCGAATAGGTCGCGCCACGGCCCGCCAGAAAGAGCTGCGGCCCGACCCCGCCGACCGGAATGAACGCGCCCCCGGGCGTGGTGACGCCGCCAACGGCCTGCGAATAGAGGTTCGACGAGCTTTCATTGAGAATGCCCTCGACGCCGAACCGGACGTAGAAGCCATGAAAGGAGAACGGAAACGGAGCCTCAGTTGCGGGCGGCGCCGGAGGCGGCAGGTCGGCCCCTCGCACATTGTCTGCGGCAGAAAACGCGAGCAGGTTCGAGTAAACCAATGCGCCGAGACGCTTCCTCGGTCCCTTGCAGCCTCTCATGGCGTGCCTCCCGCCCGGACCAGCGCTGACGCTGCTGTCGACGTCCCAGCCGCGAAAATGAAGCAGATGCGCCCGCGCCAAACTCCAGAAAAAGAATTCCTTGGTTTTGACGATATTACCCGCCCGCCCCAGTCGCACGCAATATCCTGATGTGGCGCGTCCGACTTATTTTAGTGCTGCTATTCTATCGCTTGCCGCCGGTCCTTGGGGGTTCAGGCGCGAAAGTGAGCCGCCCTTTCGCCGTGAGCCGGACGAACGCGCCGCCGATATTGGCGCCGTACGCCCGCCGCTCCTTGAGGGCGTCGCTGAGACTCTGCGCCAGCGTTTCGATCTTCTCAAGCCCGATGCGGCTTACGTCGCGCCCGCCTGTCTCAGCGATCCGCCGCGCCAGAATCCGGCGCCCGATCGCAATTGGCGCGGCGAATAGCGCACGCGCCTCGAGTGCGCCTTCCGACCCGAGCCGCGCCTCGACTTCAGCCGTCAGATAGGCGAGCGCCTCCTCGGTCTCGCGCGCCCGGCGCGCCAGCCGGTCAAGGGCCTCGGCGTCGAGGCCTTCCTCGCCGAGGCGGGCAAGCAGCGCGCGCAGGCGGGTGCGCGCGAAGCGGGGGTCGGCGTTGGACGGATCGTCGATGAAAGGCGCGCCGCGCGCATTGGCGAAGGCGATGAGATCGCGCTTCTTCGAGCGCGATGAGCGGGCGGGCGATCGTCATGCCGTCGCGGACGGTCATAAGGTCCATGCCGCGCAGTCCCGCAACGCCGGAGCCGCGCAACAGACGGAAAAGGACCGTCTCCGCCTGATCGTCGGCGTGATGAGCGGTCATCAGCGCGTCGGCGCCGATCGCCTTCGCCAGATCAACGAGCAGGCGATAGCGCGCCTCCCGCGCCCGCTCCTGGAGGCGGGTCGCGGGTTTCGCGCCTTTCCATTGAAGAATGCGATGGGCGACTCCGAGGCGGGCGCAAAGCGCGGCGACGGCCTTCGCCTCGTCGGCGCTTTCGGGTCGAAGCCCGTGATCGACTGTCGCCGCCTCGATCCGCGTCTTGCCGCGGCGCTTCGCCCATTCGGCCGCCATTAGAAGCAGCGCGGTCGAATCGGGGCCGCCGGAGACGGCGATCAGAAGCGCCTTCGCCCTCCCGAATGGGGCGAACAACGCGTCGATGTCGGCCGACGAAAGAGATTGCGAGCGCCGGGCGCTCAACAATGATCCTTGGCGCTCTCATGCTCGGCGAGCTTCTTCACCGAGGCCGACGCGGACGGGTAGCGCTTGCCGAATTCGGTGAGCGTCGCGCAGGCCTGGTCGGAATTGCCAAGCGCCGCGAGCGTCTGTCCGAGCCGGACCATGCTTTCCGGGGCCCGCGATGACTTGGAATAGTTGGTCGTGACCTTGAGATATTGTTCGGCGGCCTCGCGTGGACGCGAGCGCTGAAGATAGGTCTCGCCGATATAGAACAGCGCGTCCGGCGTTAAGCGGTGGTCTGGATTGGCGGCGAGGAACGCCTTGAACCCGGCCTCGGCTTCCGGATATTGCCTCGCCTGAAAGGCGGCGAGCGCGGCGTTGAACTGCTCGCGCGGCTGGTCGAGCATCGCCACCCCGGAGCCGACGATCGTCGGTCCGGTCGTCGCCGGGATGGGCGCCGGTCCTCTTCCGAGTTCGAGCGGCGGGCCCGCCGCAGGCGCCTCGCGCACCGAAGGCGCGGGCGATTCGTGCACAAGCGGCGCGCTCGGTGATGTGGTTCCCAGCGGCCGCGGCGCTCCGGGCGCGTTCGGATCGGCGTTGGGGTCGAATGCGTCCGACCGCCTTGGCCTTGCAGGGACGCCCGGCTGGCCCGGGGCCAAGGGCGCTTCGGCGACGTCCGGCTCGGGCGGGGCGCCTCCGGACCGATCGCCGAAGCGGAATTCGACGTCCTGGCGGAATTTTTGCAGCTGCTCCTCGAGCCGATGCTGGGCGTTCTCGAGCTCCTCGATCCGGCCATTGGCCTGGCGAAGCGCTTCCTCGAGCTGGTTGACGCGCACCACGAGCTGGGCGGCTTCGTCTGGATTTTCCGCGCCGCCCGGAACGTTGGCCGGCGGAGTGGATTGGTGGTGGAAGAAATCGAACTGCGCGTGGGCCGGCGCCGCCAGCGCGAGACAGGCGACGAACGCCGCGATGAGGCGTGGACGAGACAATGACGTCACTGGCGGCTTCCTGATGGATTCGTTGCGCGCGGCGCATACGCCCCGCGTCTGTCGATTTCAAGTCGTCTCCAGCCCAGCGCTCCGGCTCGTAGAGAGCGCTCAACTGGTCGGAGCGCCGTTGAGCACCGTGACGGCGCGGCGGTTCTGCGACCAGCAGGAAATGTCGTCGCAGACCGCGACGGGCCGCTCCTTGCCGTAGCTGATTGTCCTCATGCGCGAAGGCGAGATTCCCTTGGCGGCGAGATAGTCGTGCACCGTCTGGGCGCGGCGCTCGCCAAGCGCGAAATTGTATTCGCGCGTGCCCCGCTCGTCGGCGTGACCTTCGATGGTGAAGCTATATTTGTTGTACTGATTGAGCCACGCCGCCTGCTTGTCGAGCGTCGCCTGGGCTCTCGCAGAGAGATCGGTCTGATCAGTGTCGAAGAAAACACGGTCGCCGACGGTCTGGTTGAATTCCTGTACGCTGCCCGGGCCCGTGGCGGCGCCATAGCCAGAGCCAGCGGCGAGGTTGTCGGGGTTGTTGTGCGCGCAGGCGCTCAGGGCCAGGCCAAGGGCGAGCGCCACAGCCAATGCGATCGAACTCCGGCTCGTGTTAGCGAACATGGCTCACGCTCCTGACGACCCCCTCGCCCGCCCGCGAGCTAGCCGCCCCAAGAGTTAACGCAAGGTTCCGATAAGCTTACCGGTTCATTGCCAGCGGATTACGAATGCCGCTCAACCAGGTGGCAGCGTTAACAGCGGATTAATGGCCATATTGCGGCGCAAAACGCCTTGTGCTCGCCCCGTTTGATTGGCATCATCACGGGGTCGTGAAGGGGATTTGTTGCGAGGAATAGCGGGATTCTTGTTGGGATGAAGCGCTTTAGGGTGAGACGGCCGGCTTTGCTCGCGCTGGCGATGGTGTTTTTGGCTGTCGCCTGGGTGTGGGACGCCTTGGTGGCGGTTGGGCGGACGCTCGCCGGATTCATCCCCTGGGCGCGGTTCAAGCAGACCTTCGCCGCGCTGGTCGACCGGCTGCCGGGGCCGCTTGTGCTCTTGATTTTCCTGGTGCCGTTTCTGATCGTCGAACCGCTTCTGGTGGTCGCCACGGTCGCCATCGCCATGGGCTATGTCGTCAGCGGGGCGATCGCATGGATCGTGCTCAAGTTTCTGGCGGTCGCGCTCATCCCTGCGATCTTCGACCTGACGAAGCACAGGCTCATGACCATGCCGTGGTTCGTCCGGGCTTACGAGAAGGTGATGGCGTTTCATCACTACGCTGATCGGCTTGTCGCGCCTTATAAAGAGGCAGCTGCCGCGCTCATGCGCCAGTGGCGCAGGCGCGCGGCAGCGACGACAGACGAGTTCCCGGCGCCGCGCATCTCGCGGCGCGCTTCGCCGCCCGCAAACGGGCGAATGGGCGGCCGGCCGCCAGCGGCTTCGAGGGATAGAGCGGCGGCCTCCAGCGCTGCGGCGCGAGCTAGACGGTCGCGGGCGCCGAGCGCTTCGGCGAGGGGCCCCGCGAGATCTGCGGCTCTTGCCGCGAGTCGGTTGCGGCAGCCCATGTTGACAGCCCAATCCGCGAGGACCACATTGTTCGTGCTCGAGGGGTGTCCCAAACGGGGCTGAGACGGCTTGAGGCCGAACCCTTTGAACCTGATCCGGGTCATGCCGGCGAAGGGACGTAGCGGCCGGCCTTCCAATTTTGGTCCGCTTGTTCCCGCCGTCGGGCTGATGCGCGAGGAGACGGCCATGAACGAGATTCCCAAATTCGCCGCGCCGCGGACCGTCACGACGGGGCCGATCGCCGGGTCGCGCAAGGTGTACGCCGCGCTCGGGGCCCGCACCGACATTCGCGTTCCGTTTCGCGAGATCGCGCTCTCCGATCCGAACGAGGCGCCTGTCCGGGTTTACGATCCATCCGGACCTTATACTGAAAGCAACATGGCGATCGATCTCGCCGAAGGCCTGCCATCGGTGCGCGAGGGCTGGATCGAAGCCCGGCGCTTCGCCGCGGCCGAGCCGCGCGTTGTCAAGCCGGAGGACAACGGCAACGTCTCAGCCGATCATCTGGCGCCGCTCTGTCCCGCGGAGCGGAAGCTGCGGGCCGGCAAGCCCGGCCAGCTCGTCACACAGCTCGAATTCGCCCGCGCCGGGATCGTCACCGAAGAGATGATCTATGTCGCCCATCGCGAGAACCTGGCGCGCGAGGCGGCTGTCGAGCGCGCCGCGGAGCGGCTCGCCGACGGCGAGAGCTTCGGCGCGGCCATTCCTGAATTCATCACGCCGGAATTCGTGCGCGAGGAAGTGGCGCGGGGGCGGGCGATCATTCCCGCCAACATCAATCACCTCGAACTCGAGCCGATGGCGATCGGCCGCAACTTTCTGGTCAAGGTCAACGCCAACATCGGCAATTCGGCGGTGAGCTCGGGCGTCGCCGAGGAAGTCGAGAAGATGGTGTGGGCGATCCGCTGGGGCGCCGACACGGTGATGGACCTCTCGACCGGACGCAACATCCACAACATCCGCTCCTGGATTCTTCGCAACGCGCCGGTCCCGATCGGCACGGTGCCGATCTATCAGGCGCTCGAGAAGGTCGGCGGCGATCCGCTGAAGCTCGACTGGGAAGTGTTCAAGGATACGCTGATCGAGCAGGCCGAGCAGGGCGTCGACTATTTCACCATCCACGCCGGCGTGCGCTTAGGGTATGTGCCGCTGACCGCCAAGCGCGTGACCGGCATCGTCTCGCGCGGCGGCTCGATCATGGCGCGCTGGTGTCTCGCGGGCCATCGCGAGAGCTTCCTCTACGAGCATTTCGGCGACATCTGCGACATCATGCGCAAGTATGACGTGTCGTTCTCGCTCGGCGACGGCCTGCGTCCGGGCTCGATCGCCGACGCCAACGACCGCGCGCAATTCGCCGAGCTCGAGACGCTGGGCGAACTGACCAAGGTCGCCTGGGACAAGGGCTGCCAGGTGATGATCGAGGGCCCCGGCCATGTGCCGATGCACAAGATCAAGATCAACATGGAGAAGCAGCTCAGGGAATGCGGCGAGGCGCCGTTCTATACATTGGGCCCGCTGACCACGGACATCGCGCCGGGTTATGACCACATCACATCGGGCATCGGCGCAGCGATGATCGGCTGGTTCGGCACCGCCATGCTCTGCTACGTGACGCCGAAGGAGCATCTCGGCCTGCCCAACCGCGAGGATGTGAAGACCGGCGTCATCACCTACCGCATCGCCGCTCATGCCGCCGATCTCGCCAAGGGCCATCCCGCCGCGCAGATCCGCGACGACGCGGTGAGCCAGGCGCGCTTCGACTTCCGCTGGGAGGACCAGTTCAACCTGTCGCTCGATCCGGACACGGCGCGGCAAGTTCCATGACGAGACTCTGCCGAAGGACGGTCACAAGGTCGCGCATTTCTGCTCGATGTGCGGGCCGAAATTCTGCTCGATGCAAATCACCCAGGACCTGCGGAAAGAAGCCGAAGCCATGGCCGGCATGGCGGAGAAGTCGAAGGAGTTCATCGAAAAGGGCGGAGCGCTCTACGTCGATGCGGCGGAGTAGCGGCTCCATGCGCGCGACCGTCGTCGGCGCCGGCGTCGTCGGCCTGACGAGCGCGGTTACGCTCGCCGAGCGGGGCGCTGAGGTCACGCTCGTCGAGCGGTCGCACGGGCTCGGCGGCAATGCGTCATGGCTCGCGGGCGGCATGCTGGCGCCGTTCTGCGAGGGCGAAAGCGCGCCTCAGAGCGTCGTCGAGCTTGGCCAGGGCGCGATCGACTGGTGGGATGCGCGCGTTCCCGGAGTCGTGCGCAAAGGCACGCTGGTCGTGGCGCCGCCTCGCGACGTGAGCGAGATCGATCGGTTCGCCGCGCGCACGACAGTCGCATGCGCGCGTAGACGAAGCGCGCATCGCCGAGCTCGAGCCGGATCTGGCCGGGCGCTTTCGCAAGGGACTGTTCTTCGCCGGCGAAGGCCATCTTGATCCGCGCGTGGCGTTGTCCGCACTGGCTGAGCGCTTGCGCGCCAGACGGCGGCGAGATCCGCTTTGGCGTGCGCGAAACGCTCAGCGACTCGGAAGCCGTCATTGATTGCCGAGGCTGGGCGGCTCGCGAGGCGCTTTCCCAGTTGCGGGGCGTGCGCGGCGAAATGATGCGCATTCGTTCGCGCGAGGTGAAGCTCTCGCGCGCGGTGCGCTTTCTGCATCCGCGCATTCCGCTTTATATCGTGCCGCGCGCGGATAACGAGTTTATGATCGGGGCGACCATGATCGAAAGCGCCGAGAGAGGCGCGGTCAGCGTGCGCTCGGCGATCGAACTCATGAACGCCGCCTACGCGCTTCATCCAGCGTTCGGGGAGGCTGAGATCCTGGAGATGAGCGCTGACGTCAGGCCGGCCTATCCTGACAACGAGCCGCGTATCGAGGCGCGCGACGGCCGCATCTTCGTCAACGGCATGTACCGGCATGGCTTTCTGCTCGCGCCGGCTTTCGCGAAGCGGGCGGCGACGCTCGCGTTCGAGCGGTCGAGGGCGCTCGCATGAGGCTGGTCGTCAACGGCGAGCCGCAGGATGTCCCTGCAGCGACGCTTGCGGAAGCCCTGCAATCGCTCGATCTCGCCGAGGCCAAGGTCGCGACCGCGCTCAACGGCGAGTTCGTGCCGGCGCGGGCGCGCGAAGCGACATCGCTCAGGGACGGCGACCGGATCGAGATTCTTGCGCCGCGGCAGGGAGGTTGAGATGACCCGCGCTTCGACCTCCAGCTCCCGACTTCACTCCTCTATGGCGCGACGTTCCGCTCGCGGCTCATGCTCGGCACGTCGCAATATCCCTCGCCCGCGATCCTCGCCGAGGCGGCGCGCGCATCGGGCGCCGAAATCCTCACAGTGTCGCTCAGGCGCGAGTCGGCGCGGCTGAAAGAGGGGCAGGATTTCTGGCGCCTGATCCGCGACATCGGCGCGCGCGTGCTGCCCAACACCGCCGGCTGCCACAGCGTGAAGGAGGCGGTGACGACGGCTCAGATGGCGCGCGAAGTGTTTGGCGCGCCATGGGTCAAGCTCGAAGTGATCGGCGAAGCGGACACGCTGCAGCCGGACGTGTTCGGCCTCGTCGAGGCGGCGCGGATCCTATCCGGCGAGGGTTTTGAGGTCTTCCCGTACACGACCGAGGATCTGGTCGTCGCCGAGCGGCTGATCGAAGCGGGGTGCAAAGTGCTGATGCCCTGGGGCGCGCCGATCGGCTCCGGCAAGGGGCTCAACAACGTGTTCGGCTTGAGGGCGTTGCGCGCGCATTTCCCGGAGATTCCGCTGATCGTCGACGCCGGGGTCGGCCTGCCGTCGCACGCGGCGGCGGCGATGGAGCTCGGCTACGACGGCGTTCTGCTCAACACCGCCGTCGCGAAGGCGGGCGATCCCGTGGCGATGGCGCGCGCCTTCGGGCAAGCGATCGATGCGGGCCGCGCCGCCTTCCTTGCTGGACCCATGCAGCCGCGAGACATGGCCGCGCCGTCGACGCCAGTCGTGGGGAGGGCGGTGCTGACGTGAGCAGGCCCTCATCCGGCGCTGAAGGCCCGTCGAAAGACGGGCGTCTTTCGACGCCCTTCCGGCGCCGCCTTCTCCCAGCGGGAGAAGGGTATGGCCTCGACCCCTTCTACCCGATCGTCGACAGCGCGGCCTGGGTCGCGCGGCTCGTCGGGGTTGGCGCCCGGCTCGTTCAATTACGCGTCAAGGACAAGGGCGAGGCCTGGGTTGCGAGGGAAGTGCGTGACGCGCTGGCGGTCTGCGCGGAAACGGGCGCAGCGCTGGTTGTCAACGACTATTGGCGCATTGCGATCGACGAGGGCGCGCCCTGGGTTCATCTCGGCCAGGGCGATCTCGATAACGCCGATGTCGGCGCGATCCGCAAGGCCGGCGTCAAGCTCGGCGTCTCGACGCACGATGACGCGGAGCTTGTCCGCGCGCTCGCGCTCGCGCCGGATTATGTGGCGCTCGGGCCGATCTATTTCACACGCCTCAAGGCCATGGCGTTCGCGCCGCAGGGCCTCGAGCGGATCGGCGAATGGAAGCGCCGCATCGGCGCGCTCCCGCTGGTCGCGATCGGCGGCCTCAATGTCGAACGGGCGAAACTTTGCCTCGCCGCAGGCGCGGACGTCGTCTCGGTCGTCACCGACATCACGCTCAATGCTGATCCGGAGGCGCGGGCGCGAGAATGGATCGCGGCGACGCGGCCGGCGTGAACGCAAGGCTTTCGATCGCGCTTGCCATCGCTGGCTCCGATTCGGGCGGCGGCGCCGGGATTCAAGCCGATCTCAAAACCTTCGCGGCGCTCGGCGTCTACGGCGCGAGCGTGGTTACCGCGCTGACCGCGCAGAACACGCGAGGGGTCCGGGCGATCCACTATCCGCCGCCTGAAATCGTTGGCGCCCAGATCGAGGCGGTTCTTGAGGATTTCGATGTCGCCGCGATCAAGATCGGCATGCTCGGGATCGCGGCGATTGTCGAGGTGGTGGCGGAGCGACTGCCCTCCCGCTTTCGTCTGCCGGAAGAGGCGGCGGCTCGCTCCCCTGCGACCCGCCCTTTTCTCGTCTATGACCCCGTCATGATCGCCTCCTCCGGCGACTCGCTCAGCGGCGGAGACTTCGTCGAGGCGATTGCTCATAAGCTGCTGCCGCTTGTCGATTGCCTCACGCCAAATCTCGCCGAGGCCGCCGCGCTGCTCGGGGAACCGCTTGCGCGCAGCGAAGCCGACATGGCGCGCCAGGGCGCGGCGCTGTTGAAGCTTGGCCCGCGCGCTATTCTGATAAAGGGGGGCCATCTGGCAGGGAAGGAGGCGGTCGACCTGTTGGTGACTTCGCCAAACATTCGCCGTTACAGCGCTCCGCGCGTCGCCTCGCGCAATCTTCACGGGACCGGCTGCACCCTGTCGAGCGCCATCGCCGCCAACGTCGCCCTTGACATGGCCTTGCCGGAGGCTGTGGCGTCGGCCAAGGCGTTTGTGTGCGAGGCGATCGAGCGGGGCCGCCGCATCACGCTCGGCGCCGGACCAGGCCCGCTGATCCAGACGAAGCTGGGTTGAAACTCTGCCGCGTCCGGGCCGTACTTGCATTTGCATGCACGATTCCCGCGGGGAGGGCGGGGCGAGATGGCGAGCGACTTTTATGAAACCATTCCAGTGCTCGACGATTTTGCCGACGCGGTGAGGGGCGAGAACTATCGTCCGCTGCCGGACGACTGGGTCGTGGGTTTCGCCGACGTGGTCGGTTCGACCAAAGCCGTCGCCGATGGTCGATACAAGGCTGTCAACATGGTCGGCGCGGGCGCGATCGCGGCCGTCGCCAACGCGCTGGACCGGCGGCCGTTTCCTTTCGTATTTGGCGGCGACGGCGCGAGCTTCGCCGTGTCGTCGTCCGATTCAACCGCCGCTGGCAAGGCGCTTCAGGCTATGGCCGCGTTCGCGCGTGAGGAGTTTCATTTCGATTTGCGCGTCGCGATGGCGCCGGTCAGTGAGATCCGGGCGGCGGGATACGACGTCCGGGTCGCGCGCTTCGCCGCGGCGCCGCCTTGCGTCTATGCGATGTTCGCCGGCGGCGGCTTGACCTGGTTCGACGCCGCAGCCAAGCGCGGCGCTTATGCTCTGCCGCCGGCGGAGCCGAGCGCGCGTCCCGATCTGTCCGGCCTTTCCTGCCGATGGGGCGTGGCGCCCGCGAAGCATGGGCTTGTTCTGTCGCTGATCGTTGCGCCACGCGGAAACGACGCGCGATTTGCGCCGCTCATCAACGAGATCGTCAAATCATCGCTCGCCGTGGCGTCGAGCGAGCGGCCGGTCACTTTGATGAGCCTGAGGCCGGGGAATCCGGGCAAGGCGATCGCGCTTGAGACACGGGTCAAGAAAGCCTCGGGGCTGTCGCAAGCAAAGGCGCGTATCGCGGCGATACGCGGCTATTGCATCGCGATTGTCCTCCATGTTTTCAAGCTCAGAGTGGGTCGCTTCGACGCGGCGACTTATGCGAGCGAGCTTGTCGCCAACGCCGATTTTCGCAAGTTCGACGACGGCCTGCGCATGACGCTCGACTGCTCTCTTGAGTTCGCCGAGGCGCTTGAGGCTCGGCTTGCCGCCGCGGACGCGTTTGTGCATTGGGGAGTCTTCCGGCAGGGCGCGGCGCAAGTGACGTGCTTTGTTCCCTCGGCGACCCAAAGCGGCCATGTCCATTTCGTTGACGGGGCCGGCGGAGGGTATACGATGGCGGCCAAAGCGATGAAGACGCGGCGGGAGGCGCTGGCGTCCGCGGCGTGAGACCCTTCGCCCGGCGTCATGGGAAAGAGGCGGCTGATGCAAGACGCTTTCCATATTGTTGCGGCCGTCGCGGCGGTGGCCTTGGCGACCGCGGTTGGGGGACAATGTGCGCAAGCCGATGTTGCTCCAACGCAGCCCGTTGCACTGGCTATCCTCAACCTCGACTATGTCGACACGTCCGGCGAGCCGAGAGACCAAACGGCGGCCCATCAACGCCGCGCCGCCGATTTCGTTAGCGCCTTGCAGCGCGACCTGGCGTCGAACGGCCAGTACCGCATCGTTCCCATGTCTTGCGGCGCCGCGCCGTGCGAATCGGAGATGAGCCCGTCCGACATTCAGAAGGCAGCGCGCGCGGCCGGCGCGAAGCTCGTCCTCATCGGCGGCGTGCACAAAATGAGCTCCCTCGTTCAATGGGCGAAGATCGAGATCGCCGATGAGGAGCAGGGCCGGATCGTTTTTGACCGGTTGCTGACTTTTCGTGGCGACACGGACGAGGCGTGGCAAAAGGCGGAGTCGTTTCTCGCGCGCGATGTTCTCCAGTCGAAGGCGAGCTTCGGCAAACAGGCGGGAGCCGCCGCGCCGGTCAAAGTCGCCGTCTTCGACTTCGAGCTGGAGGATTTCAGCGGCGGCGCTGGGATCATTCCCGAAAGCGACCAGGATCGGGAGCAGCTGAGACTGGCGACGGAGACAGTGCGCAGGCTGCTGACTCAGTCCGGCCGGTACAGCCTTGTTGACGTCAGCCACGCCGAGGCGCCCGATGCGACGGCGCACAGCCTTCACAAATGCGACGGTTGCGACGCCGCGATCGCCCGCAAGCTCGGGGCGGACCAATCCCTTGTTGGCATCGTGACCAGGATCACCCGCACCGATTATGCGGTCACATTCAAGCTTCGCGACGCGCGGACCGGCGCTCCGATCGACGTCGAGCAGACCGATCTTCGCATCGGCGCGAATTATTCCTGGGACCGCGGCGCGGCCTGGCTCATCAAGAACAGGTTGCTGGAGAAACAGGCCCGGCAATAGGGCTTCTGGCAAGCAGGCTTTAGCGACCCGTGGATAGCGAAGGCGCCGGCGCTGCACGGCGCCGGCCGATTTGCTAGGCTTGAGGCGATGGATGCCTCCAGCGACACCCCCAATCCTGACGCCGCCACGGCGCGCCTCACGCCGATGATGGCGCAGTATTTCGAGATCAAGGCGGCCAATCCTGGCTGTCTCTTGTTCTACCGGATGGGCGACTTCTACGAACTCTTCTTCGACGACGCGGAGATCGCCAGCCGGGCGCTCGGCATTGTCCTCACCAAGCGCGGCAAGCACGAGGGCGAGGACATCCGCATGTGCGGCGTGCCTGTCGAGCGCGCCGACGATTACCTCAACCGGTTGATCGCGCTCGGCCATCGGGTCGCCGTTTGCGAGCAGATGGAAGACCCCGCGGCGGCGAAAAAGCGGGGACCGAAATCGGTCGTCAAGCGCGACGTCGTGCGGCTGGTCACGCCGGGCACAATCACCGAAGAGCGGTTGCTCGAGCCCGGCCGGGCGCGTCTTCTGGTCGCCGTCCAGAAGCTGCGTTCGAGCGAGGGGCGGCACGTTTACGGGCTCGCCGCGCTCGATCTGTCGACCGGTGCGTTCACCCTCTCGGAGGCTGACGAAGCGGGCCTCGCCGCGGAGATCGCGCGGCTTGAACCGAGCGAGGTCGTCGCTTCGCAGGCCGTGTACGAAGAACCAGCGTTTTCCCAGATTGTCCGTGAGATGCGCGTTCCCGCGACGCCGCTTGCGCGCGACGGCGGCGACGCTGCGGCGGCCGAACGGCGGGTCTGCGAGTTTTACGGCGTCGAAACCCTTGACGGCTTCGGCGCGTTCACCCGCGCCGAGATCGCCGCCGCCGCGCTCGCGCTCGCCTATGTCAAGCGCACCCAGTTGGAGGCGCGGCCTGCGCTCTCTGCTCCAACGCGGCGCGCGCGGGGGACGAGCCTCGAAATCGATCCCGCGACCCGCGCGAACCTCGAGCTCACTCGGACCTTGAGCGGGGCGCGCGATGGTTCGCTTCTGGCGACAATCGACCTGACTGTGACCCCCGCAGGGGCTCGCCTGCTCGCCGAGCGGCTCGCCAATCCGCTGACTGACGCGGAGGCTATCAATCGGAGGCTCGAACTCGCTTGAGTTCCTGGTCGAGGCCGCGCCGATGCGCGACGCGTTGCGCCGGGCGCTCATGCACGCGCCCGACTTTCTGCGGGCTCTCGCGCGCTTGAGCCTCGACCGCGGCGGCCCGCGCGACCTCGCCGCCATTCGCGACGGCCTCGCCGCCGGGGCGACGCTGGCCAGCATTCTCGAGGCCGCGCAGGAGCTCCCGCTCGAACTCATGAGCGCCTATGCGCGGCTCAGAGCCGATTGCGCCGGGCTGCAGCGCGATCTCGAGACGACCCTGGCGGACGAGTTGCCGCTGCTCAAGCGTGACGGCGGATTTGTCCGCCCGGGCGCGCTTCCGGCGCTCGACGAAGCCCTAAGTCTGCGCGACGAAAGCCGCCGCGTGATCGCGGAACTGCAAGCGTCCTACGCCAACGAGGCGGGGGTCAGGCAGCTCAAGATCAAGCACAACAATTTTCTCGGCTACTTCATCGAGACGCCTCAGGCGGCGGGCGAAGCGCTGCTCAAGGCGCCCCATAGCGCGACCTTCATCCATCGCCAGACGATGGCTGGCGCGATGCGCTTCAGCACGGGGGCGCTCGTCGACCTCGAGGCGCGCATCGCCTCCGCCGCGGACCGGGCGCTCACGCTCGAACTCGAGGCGTTCGAGCGCCTGCGGCAGGCCTGCCTCGCCGAGGGCGAGAACCTGCGCGGCTTCGGCGCGGCGCTGGCGGAGATCGACGTGGCGGCCGCGCTTGCCGAACTCGCGATCAAGCGCAGCTGGACGCGGCCCCTGGTCGACGCTTCGCTGAGCTTCGCAATCGAGGGCGGGCGCCATCCGGTGGTCGAGGCGGCGCTTAAGCAAGCGGGCGAGCCCTTCGTCGCCAACCAGTGCGATCTTTCGGGAGAAGCAGGGGAGGGCGGCCGCATCGCCATCGTCACCGGCCCGAACATGGCGGGAAAATCGACCTATCTCCGGCAAAACGCGCTGATCGCGCTGATCGCGCAGATTGGCGCCTATGTGCCAGCGGCGCGCGCGCATATCGGGATCGTCGACCGGCTGTTCTCGCGCGTCGGCGCGGCGGACGATCTGGCGCGCGGCCGCTCGACCTTCATGGTCGAGATGGTCGAGACGGCGGCGATCCTCAACCAGGCGACCGCGCGTTCGCTGGTGATCCTCGACGAGATCGGCCGCGGCACGGCGACCTTCGACGGCCTCTCGATCGCCTACGCCTGCGTCGAGCACTTGAGCGCGGTCAACCGCTCCCGGGCCTTGTTCGCCACCCATTTCCACGAACTGACCGCGCTCAGCCGAGACGCTGCCTCGTCTCGTCAACCTCACCATGCGCGTCACCGAGTTCAAGGGGACGCTCGCGTTCCTGCATGAGGTGGTTCCCGGCGCCGCCGACCGCTCCTATGGCATTCAGGTCGCGAAGCTCGCAGG
Source organism: uncultured Alphaproteobacteria bacterium (assembly GCA_963764955.1). GTDB lineage: Bacteria > Pseudomonadota > Alphaproteobacteria > Rhizobiales > Beijerinckiaceae > Roseiarcus. The sequence continues at coordinate 19,310 of CAVXVE010000055.1, forward strand.
CCTGCCGCCGTCCGTCGTGAAGCGCGCACGACAGGTGCTCGCCAGCCTGGAGGCGACGCGCTCGAGCAGCTCGCTCGACGCGCTGCCGCTCTTCTCCTATGAGCCGCGCGAGCCGCCGCCGCCCGATGCGCTGCGCGCCGCGGTCGCCGCGCTCGATCCTGACACGCTGACGCCTCGCGATGCGCTCGAGGCCCTGTATAAGCTGAAGCGGCTGGCCGGAGACAAGGAGTGACGGCTTCAGTTTGCCGTCCAGTCTTCGACGCGGAGCCCCGGAACGGCGCCGAACGCGCCATCATGGGTCACCAGCGTCATGTCATGCTCCGCCGCATGAGCGGCGATCATCAGGTCGAGCGCGCTAAGCGGCCGTCCTTGGCGTTCGAGGCCGGCCCGAAGGGTCGCGTAGCGTCGCGCCGTTGCGCTCGTCCAGGGCAGGACATCGATCGCCGCCAGAAACTCGTTCACTGCGGCGCGCAGCCTTCGCGCTGCAGGTCGCCTGGCGACGCCGAACAGCATCTCACCTTCCGTCACCACCGAAAGGCAAAGGCGATCCGGCGGCCTCGGCTTTGAATCGCGCGGTGAGTTTCAGCTGACCCTTCACCAATCCGCTGGCCGCGTTGGTGTCGAGCATGAAGCGCGTCATTCCTCCCAGCCTTCGAATGGATCGCGCTCCGTTCCTCCCTGCCATCGCTCGCCGGGCGAAAGGAAATCATCCGGAATTTCGGCTCCTGCCAGCGCGGCGAAGAAGCGGTCGAAGGAACGGGGCTTGGTGGAAGAATCACGTCGCCGGTCGCAGGATCGCGGCGGATGTAGACTTCCTCGCCATCGAAGCGATAGGCCGCAGGCAGACGCACCGCCTGGCTCCGCCCGTTCTTGAATAATCTCGCTGTTTCGACTCATTCTGCTCAGCCTTTGACAAAAGATATATACCATGGTCTATGCCAGAGCAAGATGACCGATCCCAAAATCCTCCTCGCCTCGCTCGCCGCGGCCTATCTTTATGTGGTCACGCTGGGGCCGGCGTTTCTCGCCTTGTTCACCCTGTCCGCCTCGCGCGGGCGTACATCGGGCGCCTGGTTCATCTGCGGCCACCTGGTCGGCGACGTGACCTGGGGCGCGCTCGCGGTGGCTGCGATCGTCGGCGCGAACCGCATCGGCCCGACCTTGTTCGAACTGCTCGGCTTCGTGTGCGGGCTCTACCTCGTCTATCTCGGCGCGCGGGCGGTGATGACCAAAAAGGACGCCCCGCCGCGAACCATCGGCGCCAGGCGGCCGCTCGCGACCGGCATGGCTTTCGGCCTCACCAACCCCAAGTCCTACCCGGTGGCGCTGGCGATGTTCGCAGCCATTGTCGCGCCCTATGTCGGGGCGCTGAAAATGGCCGATGCGCCCCAGATGTTCGCAGCCGCCTTCGCAGGCTTGCTGCTCGCCGACCTCACCCTCGTCTTCGCTGCGGGTCTGCCGGCGGTCAGGCGGTTCTTCCTCATGCACGGCGTCGCGGTGACGCGGCTCGTCGGGGTGATCTTCATCCTGTTCGGCGCGAAGTCGATCACCGACGCCGCGGGCGGCGCGATGCGTCGCACGGCGTGACAGCGCGCCGGCTCGCGCGGTGGGGAGGGCGGCGTGAAAGGGAATAGCGACGCCATCTACCGCTACCGCCGCGAGCAATATTTCGCCAAGCCGCCGGCGGCGATTTGGCCGTTTGTCTCCGACAGCGCTCGCCTTTGGGAGTTGAGCGGCTTCGCCCCCTATCGGTTTGAGGAGCGCGTCGACGGTGAGGGCCGTGTCCACCGCTTCGTCCGCGGCAAGGTCGGGCCGTTCCCGGCGCGATGGGAGGAGGATTTTGGCGAATGGCAGGAAAACCATCGCCTTTTCCAGACCCGAGACTATAAAAACGGCCCGATGCGGCGGTGGGAGTGGACTTGCGAGCTCATCGCCGAAGGCGAAGGCTGTCGGCTGATCCTCACCGGCATGGCCGAGCCCGCCGGCCTCTTGGGCTTTGTGGGGAAGCGTGCAGGCATCTTCGACGCTGAGTTCGGCAAGGCTTGGGCGGGGATCGAGCGGATCATTCGCGAGAGCGACGGTTCGGCGCTTGTCCCGGGCTGGAGCGTCGAGGATCTCGCGGAGCCCGCCGCCCGCCAACGACTCGATGCGCTTGGCGCTGAACTCGCGCGCGACCCTGCTTCGCACGATCTCGGGCCGAACCTCATCGATTACTTGCGCCATGCGCCGATCGTCGATCTGCGCAGCATGCGCCCGATCGCGTTGGCGAAACTATGGTCCGCCCCGTCAGACCACGCCGTGGAATTGTTTCTGGCCGCGGCGCGAAAGGGCGTCGTGGCGATGGGATGGGAGCTGCTCTGCCCGCGCTGCCGCGGCGCGAAGTCCCGCGTAGAGCCGCCTGCAGGACTTGGCCAAAGGCGCGCATTGCTCCTCCTGCAACATCGACTACGAGCGCAATTTCAGCCGCAACGTCGAGCTGACTTTTCACCCCGCGCCCTCGATTCGTCCGCTTCCCGATGGGGAGATGTGCCTGCTCGGACAGGGCTCCGCACGGCACATCAAGTTTCAGGGCGAGGTTGCAGCGCATTCCGCCAAGAGCTTTGACCTGGCGCTGGCGCCGGGGCCTTATCGCTTTCGCACCGTCGAGGCTGGCGGCGAAGCTGATCGTGACCTCGGCGCCGACGGAATGATCCCGACGCTTGTGGCGCGTGGCGCCGACATTCTGCTCGAGGAAGCGAGCGCCAGAAACGAGCTTGCGATCCGCAATGAGAGCGAAAGGCCGCTCGCCTTCGTCGTCGAGAACCGCAATTGGGCCAGCGACGCGCTGACCGGCGAGCGCGTGATCGCCATGCCGGCCTTTCGCAGGCTTGCTCCCGAGCAATTGCTGCGCCCTGGCGACAACGCCGAGATCAGCTGGATCGCCATCATGTTCACGGACCTCAAAGGCTCGACCGAACTCTACGACGCGCTCGGCGACGCCTCCGCTTACAATCTCGTTCGCGACCATTTTTCTGTTTCTCGCAGATCGGGTGCAACGCAATCACGGCTTCGTCGTCAAGACCGTGGGCGATGCGGTCATGGCCGCCTTCTCCCGTCCCGATCAGGCGGTTCGCGCGGCGCTCGCAATCCAGGACGATGTCGCGAGCTTTAATTCCGCGCGGGGAGAAGGCGCGACCCCCATCGTGTTGAAGCTCGGCCTTCATGCCGGACCTTGCATCGCGGTCACGACGGGGGACGTGCTCGACTATTCCGGCGCCACCGTGAATGTCGCGGCGCGCCTCGAAAACCAGTGCGGCGGCGAGGTGATCGTGTCGGAGGTCATGGCGCGCGAGGCCGAAATTGCGGCGGCGCTGGCGGATCGGACGCAGATCGAAGAAACGGCGATGCTGCGCGGCGTCAGCGCGCCGGTTCGGTTCGTTCGGATCACGGGGCGTCGCGAAAATTAAGACGGCGAGATCAGGAGTTCG
>CAVXVE010000056.1:0-15405 GCA_963764955.1 uncultured Alphaproteobacteria bacterium
ACCCGTCGGCTCGGCGAAGTTCATTCCTCCGGCAGCCCCGCCTTGCGCAGGCCTTCGAGAATGGGTTCGAGCTGGGCCAGATACGTCGGGTCGTCGGCAATCGCCGTCCAGAGGGTGCGGGCGCGGGAGATAGAGAAGTTCGGGTTGAGCGCGAGGCCAGCCCTGACTGCAGAACGCGCCTCGTCCAGTCGGCCAAGCTGCGCCAAGGCGGTCGCCAACCCAAAGTGTGAATTCGGATAATTTCGGTTGGCCTCGATCGCCCGTCGATACCACGCGACCGCTTGCTCCCAACTGCCGAGCAGGTTCTTGGCAATGCCCGCGCAAGTCATCCAGACGCAAGCCAGCGTATCGCGCGGACTGAGGCGCAGGGCCTCGCCAATGTGAGCCTCGGCTTCTTCAGCGCGACCGAGAAAAACCTTACCAAATCCAATAGTGGCATGGGCGTCGGCGAGATTTCGATCGAGCGCCAACGCATGTTCACATTCGGCGACGCCCTGCGCAGCGCGCTTCGTGAATATGTCGACCATTCCCAAGAACTCATGGCCGCGCGCATGGTCTGGGATCGACGACAAGGCCTTGGTCAACTTCGCTTCGGCCGCGGCGAAGGCCGCCGCGCGGGGATAGGCCCCAAGAAAATTTGCGCCCTCAGTTACGTCCGCGACCGCCGATCCTATGAGCGCCTCGACATTGTCGGGATCGGCGGTGAGCGCGCGATCGAAAAACCCGCGCGCTTGCGCGACATTGCCAGTGGTCGTACCCTTATTGAACCAAGCCAAACCTTGAAAATAGAGGTCCATCGAGTCGGGATTCGGGGCCTGTTCCGCGCGGCGCGCCTCGGCGGCGGCGAGCTGGCCGTTCAGCGCGTTGGCCAGACGCGCGACGATTTCGTCCTGCATGTCGAAGAGATCGGCGAGCGGCTTGTCGAACCGCTCGGCCCAGAGATGGCTACCCGTTTCGGCGTCGATGAGTTGGACATTGACGCGCAAGCGGTTGCCACCGCGCTGGACGCTGCCTTCAAGGATATAGCGAACGTTCAACTCACGGCCGATCTGCTTCAGATCGACGTGCTTGCCCTTATATGTGAAGGCCGTATTGCGCCCGATCACGACGGCGTGTCGTATCCGTGAGAGGTCGGTCGTCAGGCTCTCCGTGACCCCATCGACGAAATGCTCCTGTTCTGGGTCGCCTCCGATATTGGCGAACGGCAGGACCACCATCGAGAGGTGTGGCGGGGCGGATTTTTCGGACGCCGGGGCAGGCGCGGGCCTTCCTTGCCCCGGTTTGCCCACTCCGAGCGAATAGACGCGGATCGGTTCGGCGATGTTCTTGAGTTGGGTCGGGCCGAGGTCGGTGACCGCGAGATCGAGCCGTCCCTTCACTTGCCGGTAGGCTTGCTCAGAGACAACGTCGGTTTGCGTTACGGGACGGGACCGGAGGTGCTTGGCGATCTCAATTTTTCCGTCGACCCGCAAAGCTTTCAGTTCCTCACCGGTCCGTCGGGCGCGGGCAAGACGACCCTCATGCGGCTGATGCTGCTCTCGCTGCGCCCGACACGGGGAAAGATTCAAGTCTTCGGCCAGGGACTTCGCTGCGCTGAGCAAGAACGATCTGACGACGTTGCGGCGGCGCATCGGCGCCGTCTTCCAGGATTTTCGTCTCTTGGACCATCTCACGACTTATGAGAACGTGGCGCTGCCGCTCAGGGCGATGGGAAGAGAGGAATCCGGCTATCGGGCTGAAGTGGTCGAGCTTCTGCGCTGGGTCGGGCTCGGCGATCGGATGAATGCGTCTCCGCCGGTGCTTTCTGGAGGCGAAAAGCAGCGAGCCGCAATCGCTCGCGCGTTGATCGTTCGCCCGGAATTGCTGCTTGCGGATGAGCCGACCGGCAATGTCGATCCGGGCCTCGCGCGGCGTCTGCTCAGGCTGTTCATGGAACTTCACCGGCTTGGCACGGCGGTCGTCATCGCCACCCATGATCTCCAGCTCATGGATCAGTTCGGCTTCGCCCGCAGGCTGGTGGTCGGCGGCGGCAAGCTGACGATCCTCGACGGATCGCCGCCGTGAACGAACCGATTGTCGATCCCGTCCGCGCCGTCGAACCGGAACCTGCGTTCGAGAGCCATGCGCGGCTCATACCCGGCGACTTCGTCGCCGGGCGCGCCCTGGTCGTCGTCATCGCGATCATGACCTTTCTCGCCTGCCTGACCGCCGGCGCCGCCCTGCTCGTCGCCGACGCCTCGCAAGCCTGGCGTTCGGATGTGTTGCGCGAGGCGACGATCCAGGTGAAGCCCCGGAACGGCGTCGACCTCGACAGCATCGTCGCCAAAGCCGTCGCTGTCGCTGCGAAATCGCCGGGAGTCGAGGCCGCCCAGGCGCTTTCCAAGGCCGAATCGGAAAAGCTGCTCGAGCCTTGGCTCGGCGCAGGGCTCGACCTCAGTCAGCTGCCCATCCCGCGGGTGATCCTGGTGAGGCTGCGCGGCCAGCGCCCGGAGGACCTGCCAAAATTGCGTTCGGCCCTTGCCTCAGCGGTCCCGGAGGCCGATCTCGACGACCATCGGGCCTGGGCGACACGCCTCGGAGCCATGGCGGATGCGATCGTCACGCTTGCGGCCGGTCTCTTCGTGCTGATGATCAACGCCGCCATGGGCACGGCGATCGGGTTCGCCACGCGCGGCGCAATGGCGGGCAATCGCGAGATTGTCGAGGTCCTCCATCTCGTCGGCGCGACGGACGCGTTCATCGCCCGGGAGTTCCAGACCCATTTCCGTCGCCTGGGATTTCGCGGCGCGGCGATCGGAGGATTTGCCGCGATCGCTTTCTTCGCCACCGCCTCGCTCCTGTCTTTCTGGTGGGCGGGCTCGCCGGGCGATGCGGAGATGGCCGCCATGTTCGGCTCGTTTGCGCTGCGCTTTTCCGGCTATCTCGCTCTTGTCGCGGTGTGCGCCATCGTCACCCTGCTAACCGGTTTTCTTTCGCGCGAGATCGTCATGCGCAATTTGCAAAGACTGCAGTAGAGACGGCGGGCTAGGTGCCTTCTCCGTGAACCCACGACGTCGCCAATGCTCACAACGCGATCGCTCATCTTCAACGCGCTCTTCTATCTGAACCTCCTGGTTCTGATGATTGTCGGCCTGCCGACCATGCTTTTCGGCAGGAAAGCCGTCTTTGCCCTTGCCCGGCTCTGGGCGTCGATTTCCGTCTGGCTTTCGAGAAGATCTGCGGCCTCAAGCTCGAATATCGCGGGATCGAGAACATCCTCCCGGCGCGGTCCTGATCGCCGCCAAGCATCAGTCCTTTCTCGAGACCTTCGCGCTGATCAAATACGCCCCCGATTTCGCCATCATCCTCAAGCGGCAGCTGACCTACGTTCCGCTGTTCGGCCTCTATCTCATCGTCTCGAAGCAGATCGCCATCGATCGCGCCCGCGGGAGGCAGGCGCTGCAGCAGATCGCCGGCGCCGCCAGGCCCGTGCTCGCCGCGGGGCGGCAGGTGTTCATCTACCCGGAAGGAACGCGCCGCCTTCCGGGTGCGCCGCCGAAATACAAGCAGGGCGTCACCGCGCTCTACCTGGAGACGGGAGCGGCCTGCCTGCCGGTCGGCGTCAACACGGGCCTCTTCTGGCGGCGTCGTGGCTTCATCCGCCGGCCGGGCCTGGCGGTGATCGAATATCTGCCGGTCATCGCGCCGGGACTGAAGCGCGCCGAATTCAGCAAACGCCTGCAATCGACGATGAATCGGCCTGCGACCGCCTCAATGCGGAAGCTGTCAGGAAAGACCCTTCGCTCGCCACGGTCCTTGAGGAAGGGGCCAAGAGCGACGAGGAAACGCTACGTCCGTCTTGACGAAAGTCCTGCTTTGTTCTAATAATGTTCTCGTAATAATCAGGATCGGCGCGATGCTGGCATACGAGAATGAACCGATCGACCAGGCGTCAGGCTTCTGCGAGCAGCCGAGGTCGCCCTCGATCGCGGTGGCGAGCGACAGCCAGAGGGGAGGCTCCGCGCTCGCCGCGCTGGCCGGCATGCCGATCTCGTCCCGATTCTGCTCGTGGAAGGGGCGGTCGGGGCGCCGCTACGTCTTCTCCGTCTATCCCGCGTCGGAATGTCCGCCCTTTTGCGGCGCCATTCTGCTCGCCGCGGTGCGCGAGGCGAAAGGTCGGCGGCGGGTTCTGTCGGTACGCGAGACGGGCGCCTTTCCGGAGCCTGTGGTCGCCAGGGCGCGGGACGAACTCAAAGCCTTCGGCCGGGCGGCCGAACTGCATCTCCATCTCTTGGCCGCCTCGCCCGAGGAGCGGGCGGCGGCGCTCGCCGATCTCGTGGTCGAGGAGACCTGACAAGGCGGGGCCGCTTCACGCCCTCAGTCTGGCGCTCAGCCATTCGAGATCGGGGTCGCGTATCCCGATGGCCTGAAGATGATCGTGGGTCTCGAGAATATATTCCGCGTTGTCGCCAGACTGGCCTTTGCCGGCGAGCACATATTCGAGCATCGCCTCGCGATCGAGCCGCCCGGCATATTGGCCGTGCAGCCGGTCGGCGACGTAAGTCACCGCCGGCACACGCTGACCGGATTCGAGCGTCACCGGCGCGATCCGCTCGACATAGACGGCGGTCACCTGCTCGCGTTCCCGAAGATAGCGGATCGTCGCTTCCCGCAAGCCCGCGTCGACCTCGAAAGCCACGCCCGGACAGGCGCCGCCCCGATCGAGGCCAAGCACGAGACCGGGCCGCTCGGGCGAACCGCGATAGACATGGGAAAAGACGCAAAGGCTCCTTCGCCAGCCGCGCAACAAAGCCCTGCATCGTCGCGCATAAGCGAATCCGGGCCGCCACATCAGCGACCCGTACCCGAATACCCACAGGTCGCCGCCTGCGGCGTCTTCGGGCGCCGCAGGCTCTCTCACGACGCCAACTCGTCCGCCTCGCCCGCATGGCGGCCAAAGTCCGGCGCGGCCGTGTCCTGGCCGAGCGCCACAATCCCCATCCGGATGGCCCGGGTGCGGGTGAACAGCGCGTGCAGGCCGTCGCCGTCGCCGCGGCGAATCATGCGCTGCAAAGCCGTCAGATCCTCGTTGAACCGGCCGAGCATTTCGAGCACCGCCTCGCGGTTGTTGAGGAACACGTCGCGCCACATCGTCGGATCGGAAGCGGCGATGCGGGTCGCGTCGCGAAAGCCGCCGGCGGAGAATTTCATCACCTCCGACTGCGTGACTTCCTCAAGGTCGGCGGCGGCGCCGACGAGGTTATAGGCGATGAGATGCGGGCACATGGCTGGTGATCGCCAGCACGAGGTCGTGATGCGTGGAGCTCATTGTCTCGACATGCGCGCCGAGCGCTTCCCAGAATGCGCGCATCTTGCTCACCGCCTCGGCGTCCGTCCGCTCCGGGGGCGTGAGGATGCACCAGCGGTTCATGAACAGGGTCGCGAAGCCTGCGTCGGGCCCGGAATATTCGGTGCCCGCGACCGGATGGGCAGGCACGAGACGCGCATGCTTCGGCAGGATCGGCTCGAGCGTCGCGATGACGGCGCCCTTGACCGAACCGACGTCCGAGACGATCGCGCCTTGCTTGAGCGCCGGCGCGATGGCGCGCCCGATCGCCTCGTTGGCGCCGACCGGCGCGCAAAGAATCACGCAATCGGCGCTGCGGACGGCGCGCGCCACATCGTCGGTGACCACGTCGCCAAGGCCAAGCGCCTTCGCGCGCTCCAACACCCCGACCGAATGATCGGCGAGAACGATGCGCCGCGCCGCGTGGCGCCGGCGGGCGGCGCGCGCGATCGACGAGCCGATGAGCCCGACGCCGATGATCGCCAGCTCTTCGAAGATCGGCTCGGCGAGCGGCTCCCCGAGCCGATCAGCCACCTTTGCCTCGCATGAACTCGGCAAGCGAAGCGACCACGCCCTTGTTCGCCTCTTCTCCGCCAACCGTCAGACGCAGCGAATCCGGCAGGCCATAGGCCGCGACCGCCCGGAGGATATAGCCCCGCGCGCTGAGGAATGCGTCCGCATCCGCGGCGCTCCGGCCGGATTCCTTAGGGAAGGTCAGCAGCAGAAAATTTCCGACGCTCGGCGTCACCTCGACGCCAAGCTTGGTGATTTGCTCAGCAAGCCAGGTGAGCCAGCGCGCGTTATGCGCGATCGCGCCTTCGATATGCGCGGCGTCTCCAAGGCTCGCAACGCCCGCGGCCTGCGCCGCCCCGTTGAGGTTGAAGGGTCCGCGCACTCGATTGAGCGCGTCGATGACATGCGCCGAACCATAGGCCCAACCGATGCGCAAGCTCGCAAGCCCATGGATCTTGGAGAAAGTCCGGGTCATGACGACGTTGTCCGCCGCCGCAGCCAGTTCGACACCGGCGGCGTAGTCGTTGCGGCTCACGTATTCGGCGTAAGCCGCGTCGATCACCAGAAGCGTGTGCGGGGGCAGGCCGGCGTGCAGGCGCTTCACTTCGGAATAGGGAATGTAGGTGCCGGTCGGATTGTTCGGATTGGCGAGGTAGACGATCTTCGTGCGGGCGCTCACCTTTGCGAGGATCGCGTCCACGCTCGCCGTCCTGTCCGTCTCCTCGGCGACGACCGGAATCCCGCCCGCGGCGCGAATGCAGATCGGATAGGTCAGAAAACCGTACTGGCTGTAGAGACCCTCCTCGCCTGGATGCAGAAAGACATGCGCCAGCAGCGCCAGCAATTCATCGGAACCGTTGCCGCAGATGATCCGGGCCGGATCGAGTCCATGGCGGCGCCCGATCGCCTCGCGCAGCGCGGTCGACGCGCCGTCGGGATAGAGTTCGAGCCGGTCGGCCAGCGCGCGCACCGCCTCGACCGCCTTTCGCGACGGCCCAAGCGGCGACTCGTTCGACGAAAGCTTGTGAACCTTGTCCACGCCCGCGACATGGCTCTTGCCCGGCACATAGGGGTCGATCGCCATGATTTCGGGGCGCGGCTGAGGCTTGCGGATGGCGTGGGACGTCATGACCGTCCGATTAGCCTCAATTTGCGCCCTTGCGCAATGTCGAGACGTCAAATCGGTCCGCATGCGCGCCAACCTCCGAGGCGCGCACGTCGGCCCCGCCGGCCGACCGCAGGGCCGCGCTGACCGCGTCGGGCGCGATCGCCCCCGGCCGCGCCACGAGAAGCGCAAGCCCCATCCCGTCGGCGGCCGAGCCGATCGCTTCGGCTCCGATTTTGCGCAGGACGTCAGGGATGTCGGGGCGCCATCGATCCAGCGTGACCGACTCGAGCACGACCTCGCGCGCCGCTCCGTCGACCAATGGCTTCGAGATCACGAACACCGGCATGCCGGCCGGGTGGTTGGCGCGTTCGACGAAAGGCAACCGGGCTATGATCTTCGGCGCTTCCGCCGGCGCGAGCTTCGTCCACCAGGCGCCGGCTCCCGGGCCACCGTCGACGGCGAACATGCCGAGGTCGCCGACCGAATCGGCGACTGCGCGGATCACCTCGGCGGCCCCGAAATGCGGCGTGCAGGGCGTCGTGAAACCAAAGTGAAAGCGCGCCGAATCCCGCATCGCCGCGTCGCCGCCCGACACGTCGACGTGAATGCTGTAGGGCGCCTGGACATAGGTGAAAGTCGAAATGATCACCCGCCAGATGCTCTCGACCGTATCGAGCGGCAGGCGGCCCCGATGCCTCTCGACGATCGCGCGCATCATCGAGGCTTCCCGCGCCGGGCGAAACGCCGAACCCCCTCCCTGGCTGGTCTTGATCTCGATCAATCGATCGATGACGCGCCCTCGCTCCATCAGGAGCTCGTGCATTTGGCTGTCGATTCGGTCGATCTCCACCCGGAGATCGGCGAGGGTCGGCTGCGACGGTTGAGACACGGAACCGACCTTCTCCTTTCGAGGGACTGGGATGGAGGTTCGGGTTAAGCCCGAGAGCCGTGGCGGAGCGGCTCAGGTGTTCATCAACTCGAAGAAATTCGCGTTGGTCTTCGTCTCGCGCAATTTTCCGAGCAGAAACTCGATCGCGTCGACCGTGCCCATCGGATTGAGGATGCGGCGCAGCACGTACATTTTCTTCAGGATATCCGGTGGCACGAGCAGCTCTTCCTTTCGCGTGCCCGAGCGGGTGATGTCCATCGACGGGAAGGTGCGCTTGTCGGCCACTTTGCGGTCGAGGATGATTTCCGAGTTTCCCGTTCCCTTGAACTCTTCGAAAATGACCTCGTCCATGCGCGAGCCGGTGTCGATCAAAGCGGTCGCGATGATGGTCAGCGAGCCGCCCTCCTCGATATTCCGGGCGGCGCCGAAGAACCGCTTCGGGCGCTGGAGGGCGTTGGCGTCGACGCCGCCGGTCAGAACCTTTCCCGAGGACGGCACGACGGTGTTGTAGGCGCGCCCGAGCCGGGTGATCGAATCGAGCAGGATGACCACGTCGCGGCCGTGCTCGACGAGCCTCTTGGCCTTCTCGATCACCATCTCGGCGACCTGGACGTGACGCACCGCCGGTTCGTCGAAGGTCGAGGACACCACCTCGCCGTTCACCGAGCGCTGCATGTCCGTCACTTCTTCCGGCCGCTCGTCGATCAGGAGCACGATCAGATAGCATTCGGGATGATTGGCGGTGACCGACTGGGCGATGTTCTGCAGGAGCACCGTCTTGCCGGTGCGCGGCGGCGCGACGATGAGCGCGCGCTGCCCCTTGCCGATCGGCGCGACGATGTCGATGACCCGCGCCGACAGATCCTTCCGGGTCGGATCCTCGACTTCGAGCTTGAGCCGCTCGTTGGGATAGAGCGGCGTCAGATTATCGAAATGGACCTTGTGCCGGGTCTTTTCCGGGTCCTCGAAATTGATGGCGTTGCATTTGAGCAGCGCGAAATACCGTTCCCCTTCCTTGGGGCTGCGTATGACGCCCTCGACCGTATCGCCGGTTCTCAAGCCCAGCCGCCTGATTTGCGACGGCGATACGTAGATATCGTCCGGACCCGGAAGATAGTTGGCGTCCGCGGATCGGAGGAAAGCGAAGCCGTCCTGCAGGATTTCGACGACGCCTTCGCCGATAATCTCCACATCGACGCTGGCGAGTTGCTTGAGGATCGCGAACATCAATTCCTGCTTGCGCATGATCGACGCGTTTTCGACGTCGTTCTCCTCGGCGAAGGCCAGGAGCTCGGTCGGCGATTTCTGTTTTAATTCCTTGAGTTTCATTTCCCGCATTGGCGGACCTTACCTTGGACTGCCGGTCCTTTAAGACCCGCAAAGTCACTGAATGGTGGATGATGGCCCTGACGATTCGAGGCTAAGGTCGGTCATGTCAGGACCGCGCGACAGAGATTGGATCGGGCGATCCAGCGCCGCTAGAAACCCGCGTTGATGAGCGCGGACGCCGCTTCATAGTCGCGTTCGCTGAATTTTTCAACGGCCATTTGTGGCCCGGCCAATCATTTTGAACGGGCTTTAAAAAGGCTTAACCACGGCCAGGACGACAATCACGATCATCAGCGCCGTCGGAACCTCGTTCAAAGCCCGGTAGAAACGAGCCGGCCGCACATTGACGTCCTGGGCGAAAGCCCGCACGCACCGCGCAAAATATCCGTGCACCCCGCCAAGGCCGAGAACCAGGATGAACTTCGCCTGAAGCCAGCCCGCCTGCCAGTACCCGGTCATGAGCGCAAGCGCGATCCCGGTGATGAACACCAGAATCATCGATGGATTGATGATCATCCTGAGGAGCCGCCGCTCCATCACCTTGAAGGTCTCCGAGAGATCGGAGCCCTTGGGCGCGCCGGCGTGGTAGACGAACAGCCTCGGCAGATAGAGCATTCCCGCCATCCACGCGATGACGGCGATAACGTGGAGCGCTTTCAGCCAGAGGATCATGCGAGATTCGGAACCGGCGAGCACCCGGATGAGCGGCTCGAACTGCCGATGGCGTTTAGGCGCTGGGTTCCGCTTGCGCAAGCCGGGATCGCTTCGCGCCAAAAACCAAACAAATAAGATTCTGAACTGATTCTTCTTCTTTAGGGCCCTCTAAGCGCAAATTCGATTTTATCCAGAGACTCGAACAGTCACATTTGACGCAACGGCAGCGAGGCCCGTCGACGGAGCCTCGGCATGGTTAACGTTTCGTTAAGAAACGCCGGCCTCGCCAAATATCATGCGGGCATTGTTGTAATTATCCCCGCAATTCAGAGGCGCCTGCGCGAGAGCGCAAAAGTTGTCCCGATCGGGACGGCTGTGAATCGTCGAACGCGCCTCGCCCCGCTCCGGCTGATGACTCGCGCGTGACGCGTTCGCTTATCCACGCCTGTCCACAAGTCACGCGGCTGGTTATAACAGCCTCCTGATTGACGCTCGGGGACCGCGTTGGGGCGCAGCTACTTCCATCTTCATCTGGTTTCGGACTCGACCGGCGAGACGCTGATCGCCGCCTCCCGCGCCGCGGCGGCGCAATACCAGGGCGTGGCCTCGATCGAACATGTCTATCCGCTGGTGCGGACCGCCTCGCAGCTCGATCGGGTGGTTGACGAGATCGAGAACGCGCCCGGGATCGTCCTCTTCACGCTGGTCGATTCCGACCTCTCCAGGCGGCTTCAGGCGGGCTGCGAGGCTTCCGGATCGCCCTGTCTGTCCGTTCTCGAGCCAATATTGCTGTTGTTCAAATCCTATCTGGGACAGAACTATACGCCGAGGGCCGGCGCGCAACATATGCTCAACGCCGACTATTTCAAAAGGATCGACGCGCTCAATTTCACCATGCTGAGCGATGACGGCCAGACGCCGGAGAACCTGGATCACGCCGATATCGTTCTATTGGGGGTGAGCCGCACTTCGAAGACCCCGACCAGCATTTATCTCGCCAATCGCGGTTACAAGACCGCCAACGTCCCGATTGTCCCGCGTCTGCCATTGCCGGGATTGATCGACCATCTCCGCCGCCCGCTGATCGTCGGCCTGATCGCTTCGGCGGATCGAATCGTGCAGATCCGGCAGAACCGGCTTCTTTCGCTCAACGCCGATTCGGAGACCGATTACGTCGATCGGATCGCGGTCGCGGAGGAAGTCGCCGCATCGCGCCGCCTGTTCGCTGAACGGGGCTGGCCCACCATCGACGTGACGCGACGGTCGATCGAAGAGACGGCGGCGGCGGTGCTCGACCTCTATCGCGCCCACCGGCTCAAGTTCATCGCCGAGGGTTGACGCCATGGGGGAAGCGCGTCCGCCGACGCGTCCGCTGTGGCGGGGCGACGGACCTCTGGTGCTGGCCTCGCGAAGCGAAAGCCGTCGCGCGCTCCTGTCGGCGGCTGGATTGGACGCAAGCTCCGTCGCCCCCGAGGTCGACGAGCGTGCGATCGAAGACCGATACGTGACGGCCGGCGGCGCGCTCGAAGGCGTGGCTCTCGAGCTGGCGCGCGCGAAGGCGCTCGCCGTCAGCGCAGAGCGTCCGGACGCCTATTGCATCGGCGCCGATCAGACGCTGACGCTCGAAGGCAGGATCCTCCACAAGTCGCACAATCTCGCCGAAGCGGCGAAAACATTGGCCGCGCTCTCCGGCAGGACGCATCGCCTGACCTCGGCCTTCTGCGTCGCCCGCGCCGGCCAGGCGCTCGTCGTCCACAGAGATCATGCCGATCTCACGATGCGAGCCCTCGATACGGGCGAGATTTCACGCTATCTCGAACGCGCCGGGCCGGCGGTGCTGTCGTCTGTCGGCGCGTATCAGGGCGAGGGTCTTGGAATTCATCTCTTCGAGCGCATCGAAGGCGATCATTCCGTTGTTCTCGGACTGCCGATGCTGGATCTCCTTGATTGGATGCGACGCGAAAATCTGATCTCGCTATGATGGAGACGGGCGCGCCGCGCGCGGGCGTCGCCGGCTGGCCGGTCGAGCACTCGCGCTCGCCGATGATCCATCGCTACTGGCTCGAGGAGCTCGGGATAGCCGGGACTTACGAGAAGTTCGCCGTTCGCCCCGGAGAATTTCGCGCGTTCGCCGACAGGATTGGCCAGGACAGCCTTGTCGGCGCCAATGTCACCGTCCCCCACAAGGAAGCCGCCTTCAACGCCTGCGACCAGCGAACGCCGGTCGCCGAGGCTCTCGGGGCGGTGAACACCTTGTGGCGGCAGGACGGGCGCCTCATGGGCGACAACACCGACGTCGCCGGCTTTCTGGCGAATATGGACGAAAGCGTCGCGGGCTGGGCGGAGCAGCGGAGATTGGCCGTCGTCATGGGCGCCGGCGGCGCGGCTCGGGCGATCGTCCATGCGTTGATCTCGCGCGGCTTCGAACGGATCGCCGTCGCCAACCGGACGCAAGTGAGAGCCGAGGCCCTGGCCGCCCATTTTGGCGGCTCGACGATGGCGATCCCTTGGGCCGATCTGGCGGCGAAGCTCATCGGCGCCGATCTGCTCGTGAACGCCAGTTCGCTTGGCATGGTCGGACAGCCGCCGCTTCTGGTCGATCTTGACGGCTTGCCGGACAGCGCCGTCGTCGCCGACGCCGTCTATGTGCCTTTGCGCACCCCGCTTATCGAAGCCGCGGGCGCGCGTGGCCTGCGCACCGTCGGAGGGGCTCGGCATGCTGCTCCACCAGGCCGCGCCTGCTTTCGCCCGCTGGTTCGGCAAAGAGCCCAAGGTGACGCCGGAACTGCGCTCGCTTGTCGAGGCCGAAGTCGCCAAGACCTACGAGGCCCGGCTTTGATCGTCGTCGGCCTCACGGGCTCGATTGCGATGGGGAAATCCACCGTCTCCGCCATGTTCGCCGAGCTTGGCGTCCCGACATTCGACGCCGACGACGCGGTGCGGGATTTCTACGTCGGCGAAGGGGCCGCGACGATCGAGGCGGCGTTTCCGGGCGTCGTGGTCTCAGGCCAGGTGGACCGCGAGCGCCTGGGCGCCCGGGTGTTGGGGGACGCGGGGGCGCTGCAGCGCCTCGAAGGGCTGGTGCATCCTGCGGTCGCCGAGGCGCGCAGCCGCTTTCTCGAGGGCGCGTCGGCGGCTGGAAGGCGGATCGTCCTCGTCGACGTGCCGCTCTTGTTCGAGACCGGCGGGGAAGCGAATGTCGATCTCGTCATCGTGGTGAGCGCCCCGGAATCGATCCAGCGTGATCGTGTTCTGGGGCGAGCGGGCATGACCGAGGCCAAACTCCACGCCATTCTTTCCCGGCAAATGCCCGACGCGGAGAAAAGGCGCCGGGCGCATTTCGTCATCGACACCCGCGGCCGGCTCGAGTTGACGCGCGCCGTCGTGGCTCAATTCATCCGCTCGACTGCGGCTATGGCGGGAGGCCGAACACGCCATGCGTGAAATCGTGCTCGACACGGAGACGACGGGCCTCGACCCTGCCGATGGGCATCGGGTGCTGGAAATCGGCGCCGTCGAGATCGTCCATCAAAGCCTGACCGGCAAGGTCTTCCATGTCCTCATCAATCCCGAACGGGACGTCCCTCAGGACGCCGCGCGGGTCCATGGCCACACCGCGGAGGTTCTCAGGGACAAGCCGGTCTTCGCCAGCATCGTCGACGCGTTTCTCGCCTTCATCGGCAATTCGAATCTCGTCATCCACAACGCCGATTTCGACATGCGCTTCGTCAATGCGGAGTTGGCGAAGCTCGGGCTCGCCGCGATCGGCATGGATCGCGTCGTCGACACGCTGGCGCTGGCGCGAAAAAAGCATCCCGGACAGCCGAACAGCCTCGACGCCCTGTGCGACCGCTACCGCATCGACCGCTCGCGACGGATCAGGCACGGCGCACTGCTCGACGCGGAAATCCTGGTCGAGGTCTATTGCGAACTGACGGGCGGCCGTCAGCGCTCGCTCATGCTGGACGAGGCCGAGACGCTCGCAGGCGCCGGCGCGATCCTCGTGCCGGTTCGCTCCGAGCCGAGACGGCCAAGGCAATCATGGCTCGAGCCCGAGGAGGCGGTCGTTCACGCGCGCTATATCGAAACGTTTATCGTGGATGCGATCTGGTCGCGGTATCTCACGCCGCCCGCCTGACCAGAGCGTGGCTTGCGAAAAAGTGGAGCCGGTTTTTCGCGGATCAAAGCGCGCGAAATCAAAGAAGTATCGAGCCCTTGGCAATTCGACTAAATCGCCAAGGGCTCTAGCAGGCTGCTGAAAAAGTCACTGCGTTTGCGCAACGAGGAGTGCAAGCGCGATTTTTTGCGGCTGGATGCGGCTCACGTTCGGAGTTTTGGCGTGAAGTCGGGTCGTTGTTCTCTGGCTCTTCATGTCGCTGGCCGGGCTTCGCCCCTCGGGGCCAAGAGCTTGGGCAGGCGCACGATGTTGTAGGCGGCCATGGCGAGGACGAAAGCGGCGCGGACCTTGGCGAGGCCGCGCACCTTCACCTGCGTGAGACCGCCGACCGTCTTCGTCCAGCCGAAGCCTTCCTCGATGCGCTTGCGCAGCCGCTGGCTGATGGCATAGCGCACACTCGCGGCGACCTCGCTCGGGACCGCGGTCTTGCGCGCCTTGCCATGCTTGCTCACCGTCCCGTTGATCGCGATGTGCGGCTCAATCCCGCGCGCCTTGAGGCTCTCGACGAAGGCCTCGGCGTCATAGCCCTTGTCGGCGCCGAGGGTCGCCCCCTTGGGCAAGCGCTGGCTGAAAGCCGCCGCCGCCTCGCGCTCGGCCGTTCCGGTCGCCAGCGTCGCTTCGGCCGCCGCCACAAGCCCGTTGCGGTTCTCCATCAAGGCATGGCCGAGATAGCAAAGACGGCTCTCCTGGCCTGCGCCTTTACGGTAAAGGCGCGCATCCTTGTCCGTCGTCGAGGCGTGCGTCGCGTTCGATCGCCTGGTCTTGCGGAAGTCGGCCTCGCGGTTGCGCCCGGGAGGCGGCGGCTCGCCCGGGCCGTTCCCCGCGCCTTCGCCTGAGGCGCTCTTGGGACGGAAGCTCTTCATCGACGCCCAGGCCTTGAGCAAAGTCCCGTCGACCGAAAAATGTTCGGCGCTCAGAAGCCCCTTCACCTCCGGCAGGCCAAGGAGCGAAGACAGAAACTCTTGCGCGATCGCGTGCGTGACCAGGCGGTCGCGGTTCTTCGAGAAGGTCGAGGCGTCGAAAACCTTTTCGTCAATCGAAAGCCCGACGAACCAGCGAAACAGCATGTCGAACTCCAGCCGTTCGACCAGCTGCCGCTCCGAGCGGATCGAATAGAGAAGCTGCAGCAGCGAAGCTCGTAGAAGGCGCTCCGGCGCAATCGAGGGACGCCCGATCCCCTCGTAAAGCGCCGAAAACCTCGGGTCGAGTTCAGCCAAAGCCGCATTGGTCAGCCGCCGCATCGCCCGCAGCGGATGGTTCGCCCCTATCCGCGCCTCGACGTCGACGTAAGAGAACAACGCCCCGCTCGTCCGATCCTCGCCCCGCATCGAAATCCCTCGCAATTCGCTTATGCCAATCGTCAAGCGAATCAGACGAGATCAATAAACACCAGCAAATCTTAGGGCCTC